>NZ_SSBI01000065.1 GCF_004795015.1 Streptomyces sp. A1277
GATCTCAGCGGGTGGGACGGCACGCGGGGCGCGGCCGGCCCGCGGCGCTGCCGCCGGGCTCGCGGGACGCCTGACCGCCCGCACGACGCAGCCCCGGACCGCTCGGTGACCGAGCGGTCCGGGGCTGCGTCGCATGCGCACGCGGGGCCGGGGCCCCGGGCGGCTACTTCTTGCGGCCGCGCTTCTCGCGGACCCGCACCGAGATGTGGATCGGGGTGCCCTCGAAGCCGAACTCCTCGCGCAGGCGGCGCTCCACGAAGCGCCGGTAGCCGTGCTCCAGGAAGCCGGAGGCGAAGAGCACGAAGCGCGGCGGCTTGGTGCCCGCCTGGGTGCCGAAGAGGATGCGGGGCTGCTTGCCGCCGCGGACCGGGTGCGGGTGGGCGGCGACGATCTCGCCGAGGAAGGCGTTCAGCCGGCCCGTGGGGACGCGGGTCTCCCAGCCGTCGAGCGCGGTCTCGATCGCCGGGACCAGCTTCTCCATGTGGCGGCCGGTGAGGGCCGAGACGTTGACCCGGGGGGCCCACTCGACCTGCGCGAGCTCCGTCTCGATCTCGCGCTCCAGGTAGTAGCGGCGCTCCTCGTCCAGGGTGTCCCACTTGTTGAAGGCGAGCACGACGGCGCGGCCCGCCTCCACGGCCATGGTGACGATGCGCTGGTCCTGGACGCTGATCGACTCGCTGGCGTCGATCAGGATCACCGCGACCTCCGCCTTCTCCAGGGCGGCGGCGGTGCGCAGCGAGGCGTAGTAGTCGGCGCCCTCCTGGAGGTGGACCCGGCGCCGGATACCGGCCGTGTCGATGAACTTCCAGGTGACGCCGCCGAGCTCGATCAGCTCGTCCACCGGGTCGCGGGTGGTGCCCGCCAGCTCGTTGACGACGACGCGGTCCTCGTTCGCCACCTTGTTCAGCAGGGAGGACTTGCCGACGTTCGGGCGGCCGATCAGGGCGATGCGGCGGGGGCCGCCGACGGCCGTGCCGAAGGTCTGGGCGGGTGCCTCGGGAAGGGCCTCCAGCACGGCGTCCAGCATGTCGCCGGTGCCGCGGCCGTGCAGCGAGGAGACCGGGTGCGGCTGGCCCAGGCCGAGCGACCACAGGGCGGTGGCGTCGGCCTCGCCGCTCTGCCCGTCGACCTTGTTGGCGCACAGCACGACGGGCTTGCCGGCCCGGCGCAGCAGCTTGACGACGGCCTCGTCGGTGTCGGTGGCGCCGACGGTGGAGTCCACCACGAAGACCACCGCGTCGGCCGTCTCGATCGCGTACTCCGCCTGGGCGGCCACGGAGGCGTCCAGGCCGAGGACGTCCTGCTCCCAGCCGCCGGTGTCGACGACCTTGAAGCGGCGGCCCGCCCACTCGGCCTCGTAGGTGACGCGGTCGCGGGTGACGCCCGGCTTGTCCTGGACGACGGCCTCGCGGCGGCCGATGATCCGGTTCACGAGGGTCGACTTGCCGACGTTCGGGCGGCCGACGACGGCGAGGACGGGAAGCGGTCCGTGACCGGCCTCACCGATCGCACCCTCGACGTCCTCGGGGTCGAACCCCTCCTGCGCGGCGAGCTCCATGAACTCCGCGTACTCGGCATCGCCAAGCTCTCCGTGCTCGTGGTCCGAGCCGCCGGAGTGAATCTGGTCGTTCATGAAGTCCGTTCCTCTTTGCATCATCATCGATGGACCACGCAGCGCGCGCTCCACTACTCAAGTCTTACCCGGTGCGCCCGGTGAGGCGCCCGGCGTGCTCCAGGTGGCCGGTCAGCCGGGCCCGGATGCGCAGCGTGGCCTCGTCCAGCGCCTTGCGCGTACGCCGCCCGCTTCGGTCACCGGCTTCGAAGGGCTCTCCGAAGACGATGTCGACACGGCTGCGCAGCGGCGGCAGTGCCGATATCAACCGTCCGCGGCGCTCGGTGCTTCCCAGGACTGCCACGGGCACGATCGGCGCCCCGCTGCGCAGCGCGAAGTACGCGAGCCCGGCGCGCAGCGAGGCGAAGTCTCCGTCGCCCCGGGTGCCCTCGGGGAAGATCCCGAGCACCCCGCCGTCCTCCAGCACGCCCAGCGCGCGGGTGATGGCGGTGCGGTCGGCGGTCGTACGGTCCACCTTCAGCTGGCCGATTCCGCGCAGGAACGGGTCCAGGGGGCCGACGAACGCCTCTTTCTTGATCAGGAAGTGGACGGGCCGGGGCGCGGTGCCCATCAGCATCGGCCCGTCGATGTTGTGCGAGTGGTTCACCGCGAGTATGACGGGTCCGGAGGCGGGGATCCGCCAGGCGCCGAGGACACGGGGCCTGAAGAGCCCGTACATCAGCCCGATCCCGATGCCGCGCCCGACCGCCGCACCGCGCGGCGATGCCGCGCCCGTGGCATCGGTCACTTCGCGGCCCGCTTCTCCCCGACGAGGGTGACGACGCACTCGATAACCTGCTGGAGCGTCAGCTCGGTGGTGTCCACCTCGACCGCGTCGTCCGCCTTGGCGAGCGGCGAGGTCTTGCGGCCGGAGTCGGCGGCGTCCCGCTTGATCAGCGCCTCCTTGGTGGCGGCGAGATCGGAGCCCTTGACCTCGCCGCTGCGGCGGGCGGCGCGGGCCTCCGGCGACGCGGTGAGGAAGATCTTGAGGTCGGCGTCGGGCAGCACGGTGGTGCCGATGTCGCGGCCCTCGACCACGATGCCCTTCTCCGCGCCGGCGGCGATGGTGCGCTGGAGCTCGGTGATCCGGGTGCGCACCTCGGGGACGGCGCTGACGGCGCTGACCTTGGAGGTGACCTCCTGGGTGCGGATCGGGCCGGAGGCGTCCTCGCCGTCGACGGTGATCGTGGGGGCGGCCGGGTCGGTGCCGGAGACGATGACCGGCTTGGCGGCGGCGGTCGCCACCTGGGCGGCGTCCTGCACGTCGATGCCGTTGTTCAGCATCCACCAGGTGATGGCGCGGTACTGGGCGCCGGTGTCCAGGTAGCTGAGGCCGAGCTGGGCGGCGACGGCCTTGGAGGTGCTGGACTTGCCGGTGCCGGAGGGGCCGTCGATGGCGACGATCACCGCGGCCGGGGCGGTCCGGACGGCGGCGCTTACGGTTTCCACGGTGGTGGACACCTTCCTGGTGCTCGGGGCGGGCTGGACGGGACGCGTGAACCCGCCCCGCACAAGGTTACCGAGTGCCGGGACGGGTCCGACCACCCCTGTGGACAACCGTGCGACCGGGGGCTACTGCCGGATCGACCAGCCCCGCTCCCGGAGCGCGGCGGCGAGGGCGGGGGCGGCGCTGGGTTCGACCATGAGCTGGACGAGGCCCGCCTGCTGGCCGGTGGCGTGCTCGATGCGCACGTCCTCGATGTTGGTCCCGGACCGGCCCGCGTCGGCGAAGATCGCGGCCAGTTCGCCGGGGCGGTCGCTGATGAGGACGGCCACGACCTCGTACGCGGCGGGGCCGGCGCCGTGCTTGCCGGGCACCCGGACCCGGCCCGCGTTGCCCCGGCGCAGGACGTCCTGGATGCCCTCGGTGCCCGCGCGCCGCTCGCCCTCGTCGGCGGACTGGAGCCCGCGCAGCGCGGCGACGGTCTCGTCCAGGTCGGCGGCGACCCCGGCGAGGACGTCGGCGACGGGTCCGGGGTTGGCGGACAGGATCTCCACCCACATCCGCGGGTCGGAGGCCGCGATCCTGGTGACGTCCCTGATCCCCTGCCCGCACAGGCGCACAGCGCTCTCGTCGGCCTCCTCCAGCCGGGCGGCGACCATGGACGAGATCAGCTGCGGGGTGTGGGAGACGAGGGCGACGGCCCGGTCGTGGGCGTCGGCGTCCATGACGACCGGGACGGCGCGGCAGAGCGCGATCAGTTCGAGCGCGAGGTTCAGCACCTCGGTGTCGGTGTCCCGGGTCGGGGTGAGCACCCAGGGGCGTCCCTCGAAGAGGTCGGCGGTGGCGGCGAGCGGTCCGGAGCGCTCCTTGCCGGCCATGGGGTGCGTGCCGATGTACGGGGAGAGGTCTGCCCCCATCGCCTCCAGCTCGCGGCGCGGGCCGCCCTTGACGCTGGCGACGTCGAGGTAGCCCCGGGCGACGCCGTCGCGCATCGCGGCGGCGAGCACGGTCGCGGTGCGGGCGGGCGGTACGGCGACGACGGCCAGGTCGACGGGGCCCTCGGCGGGGCCGTCCGTACCGGCGCCGAGCGCGGCGGCGGTCCTGGCCGACTCGGGGTCCCGGTCGACCAGGTGGACGGTGATGCCGCGGCTCGCCAGGGCGAGGGCCGCGGAGGTGCCGACGAGGCCGGTTCCGATGACGACGGCGGTCCTCACTGGGCGATGTCCTTGCGCAGGGCGGCGGTGGCGCCGAGGTAGACGTGGCTGATCTCGGCCCTGGACAGGTACGTCTCGACGTGGACGAGGATGCGGACCACCCGGGGCATGGCGCCCTCGATGTCCAGCTCCTGGGCGCAGATCAGCGGTACGTCCACGATGCCGATGCCGCGTGCGGCGGCGGCCGGGAAGTCGCTGTGCAGGTCGGGGGTGGCCGTGAACCAGATGCTGATCAGGTCGTCCGCGACGAGCTCGTTGCGTTCCAGGACGGCGGTGAGCAGGGCGCTGACCTGCTCACCCATGTGCCCGGCCTCGTCCCGCTCCAGCTGGACGGCTCCACGGACCGCTCGTACCGCCACGTCATGCTCCTCGCTCGTCCCTCTTCGTACGTTTGCGATCAGCGTAGAGGGACGGCGGGATCCCGTGCCCGCCCGCCCTTTTTATGAGACGCGCCCGCGCCCGGTCCTCGCGTAGCCTCCCGGCATGATCACGCCGACCGACGAGGACCTGGTACGCCGCCACACGGTCTACTCCTGTGTGATGGGGTCGCGCGCCTTCGGTCTCGCCACGGAGGACAGCGACACCGACCGCCGGGGTGTCTTCCTGGCGCCCACCCCGTTGTTCTGGCGCTTCGAGAAGCCGCCCACGCACATCGAGGGCCCGGCCGACGAGCAGTTCTCCTGGGAGCTGGAACGCTTCTGCGAGCTGGCCCTGCGCGCCAACCCGAACGTGCTGGAGTGTCTGCACTCGCCGCTCGTGGACCACGTCGACGCCACCGGCCGCGAGCTGCTCGCGCTGCGCGGGGCGTTCCTCTCCCGGCGGGCGCACGACTCGTTCGTACGCTATGCCGTGGCCCAGCGCCGCAGGCTGGAGGCGGACGTCCGCCAGTACGGCGCCCCGCGCTGGAAGCACGCCATGCACCTGCTGCGCCTGCTGGCGAGCTGCCGGGACCTGCTGCGCACCGGCGTCCTGGACATCAAGGTCGGCGAGGCCCGCGAGGACCTGCTCGCGGTCAGGCGGGGCGAGGTCTCCTGACCCGAGGTGGAACGCCGCATGACCCGCCTCACCACCGAGAACGACGAGGCGACCACCGCGTCCCCCCTGCCGCCCGAGCCGGACCGGGCACGCGTCGAAGACTTCCTGGTCCGCACGCGCCGGGCGTCCGCCTCGGCCGGCTGAGGACGGCTCAGGCGTCCCAGAGCGCCCCGAGCTCCAGCAGCTCGTCCCGGTACTCGATGCGCTCCACCCATGCGGCCGGCCAGGCGTCGGGGCCCAGGTGTGCGCCGGCCAGCGCGCCGGCCAGGCAGGCGATCGAGTCCGAGTCGCCGCGGGTGCAGGCGGCCCGGCGCAGGGCGGTGACGGGTTCGTCCGGGAAGAGCAGGAAGCAGTGCAGGGCGGTGGCGAGGGCTTCCTCGGCGATCCAGCCGTCCCCGGTCCGCTCGCACGGGTCGGTCTCCGGCGAGGGGTCGCGCAGGGCGTCCTGGACGGTGTCCAGGGCGGCCAGGCACTCGTCCCAGCCCCGGCTGATGAACGCCTCGGGCGAGGCGTCGTGCGTGTGGCGCCACAGGGCGCCGAGCCACCGGTCGAGGTAGCGCTCGCGGTTCTCGCAGGCGTACGAGCGGAGTTGGCCGATCAGGCCCAGCGGTTCGGTGCCCTGGGCGAGCAGGTACACCGCGTGGGCCGTCAGGTCTGAGGCGGCGAGCGCGGTCGGGTGGCCGTGGGTCAGGGCCGACTGGAGCTGGGCGGCTCCGGCGCGCTGCTCGTCGCTGAGGCCGGGGGCGAGTCCGACGGGCGCGACGCGCATGTTGGCGCCGCAGCCCTTGGAGCCGGTCCGGCTCGCCTCCTGCCAGACGCGGTCGCCGTCGAGGAGGTGGCAGGCTTCCAGACAGGTGCGGCCGGGGGCGCGGTTGTTGTCGGGCGAGTGGTACCAGTCGACGTACTCCTCGCGCACCGGGCGCGCCAGCCGCAGCCCGGTGAGCGGGCCCCGGACCATGGCGGTGCGCAGGCCCCGGCCCAGGGCCAGGGTCATCTGGGTGTCGTCGGTGACGAAGGCCGGCGTCGGCAGCTCCATCTCCCGCCAGGGCCCGCACTTGGCGAGGATCGACGGCACGTCGTTGAACTCGGTGGGAAACCCCAGCGCGTCGCCGAGCGCGAGCCCGGTCAGCGCGCCGGTCGCGGCCCCCTTCGTACGGGTGGTGGTCATGCCTGACGTCCTTCCGGTCGCAGCAGCGGGGGGTGCAGTGCGGTGGCGTCGCCGGCCCGGTAGAGGGCGGCCGGTTTCCCGCGCCCGCCGGTGCGGCGCGGTGCCCCTTCGGCGGGCCGGACGAAGCCGGGGGTGGCGAGGACCTTGCGGCGGAAGTTGGGGCGGTCCAGCTCGACGCCCCAGACCGTCTCGTAGACCTGCTGGAGCTCGCCCAGGGTGAAGGGGGGCGGGCAGAAGGCGGTGGCCAGGCAGGTGTATTCGAGCTTGGCGCCGATGCGGTCGCGGGCGTCGGTGAGGATGTGGTCGTGGTCGAAGGCGAGCGGGCCGGTGCGGGCGGTGTCCCACCATCGGGCACCCGCCGCGTCGCCGCCGCCGCGTGGTTCGGGCAGGTCGGGGACGAGGGCGGTGTAGGCGACGGAGACGACGCGCATCCGGGGGTCGCGGTCCGGGTCGCTGTAGGTGCGCAGCTGTTCCAGGTGGAGGCCCGCGACGGTGTCGCCGCTCAGCCCGGTCTCCTCGGCCAGTTCGCGGCGGGCCGCCGAGCCGGCGGACTCGCGGGGCAGGACGAAGCCGCCGGGCAGCGCCCAGTGGCCCTTGTACGGGTCCTCGCCGCGTTCGACGAGCAGGACGTGCAGCCGGGAGTCGCGGACCGTGAAGACGGCCAGGTCGACGGTGACGGCGAACGGTTCGAAGGCGTGCGGGTCGTAGCCCTCGGGGGCGACGGCGCTCATCGGTGCTCCGGGAGGGGCGCGGCGAAGTCCCAGCCCTCGGCGAGCAGCGCGTCGACGGCCTCGACGGCGCGGGCCAGGCGTTCCTCGCGGCTGCCGGCCAGTTCGATGAACGGCCTTCCGGTACGGGTGAGTTCGGCCCGGAACCGGTCGGTCATCCAGGGCCGCAGCTCTTCGCCGTCGCGCAGCCCGTCGTCCTCGAAGGCGACGCCCTCGTGGTCGGTGAGCAGCCACAGGTGGTGGGCGGCCCGGTCCGCGATCCGCTCGACCAGGGGGTTGCGGCCGCCGACGTACCGCTCGTGCCAGACGGTCGTGGCGAAGGAGTCGGTGTCGCAGACGAGCACCGGGGAGCCGGCGCCTGCCGCCTCCTCCTCGCGGGCGTTCTGGACCTCGGCGATCAGCGGGAAGTCGTGGGTGGTGAAGGTGACGTCCTCCCACTGGGCCCGGGGCCACCGGGCGCGCAGCGCGGCGAGCTTCTCCTCGCTGAACTCGCGCCCGTACTCGGCCACGTACCCGGTCCGCGCCCAGACCCCGCCGCGCCGCCGGTAGTGGGCGGCCAGCGCGCGGGCCAGCGTGGTCGTGCCGGTGGACTCGGCGCCGAGCACGACGACGCGGCGGGCGAGCGCCGCCCGGACCGGTGCTTCGAGGAAGTCCCAGCAGCCGGCCGGGTCCGCGCGGACGGCGGTGCCGGAGACCGGGTGGGCGGTGCGGCCGGGGTCGACGCAGACGGACTCGGCGCCGAAGCGGCGGGCCAGCTCGTCCCCGTACGGCTCGGAGGTGAAGACGGCGTCCA
This sequence comes from Streptomyces sp. A1277, assembly GCF_004795015.1. Taxonomy (GTDB): domain Bacteria; phylum Actinomycetota; class Actinomycetes; order Streptomycetales; family Streptomycetaceae; genus Streptomyces. Next base: position 7,995 of record NZ_SSBI01000065.1, read on the forward strand.
CCCGCTCGGGCACCGCCCCGGTGAAGACCGCCATGTGGGCGTCCCAGATCGCCGGGTCGTGCAGGTCCATGCGGGTGTCGTCCATGGCGCCCACCACCGTCACGTCGGGGTGTGCCGCCCGCATCCAGGCGACCCGGTCCGCGAGCGGTACGGACTCCACCGAGGCGGCGCAGACCAGTACGGTCAGCCGTTCGCAGCGGGCCCGGGCGGTGCGGACGAGGTGGTGGTGGCCGGCGTGCGGCGGGTAGAACTTGCCGAGCACCAGTCCGTGCGGGAAGCGTTTCATGCCAGGGCCTTCGCGGGTCGCGGGGTGGGGGCGGCGAGGTCGCGCCGCCAGTTGCGCAGGCCGATCAGGCACAGCGTCAGGAAGCCGACGTACAGCAGCGAGGTCAGGTAGAGCTCCTTGTACGCGTACAGCGGGATGTACACGACGTCGGCGGCGATCCACAGCCACCACGACTCGACCAGCTTGCGGCACTGCCCGTAGGTCGCCGCCAGTGACAGCGCGGTGGTCAGGGCGTCCCAGAACGGGACCGTCGAGTCGGTCGCCCGGTCGAGCAGGACGGTCAGCGCGACGGTCCCCACCGCCCCCGCCGCGAGCAGCCCGGTCCACTCGGTGCGCGTCGTGCGCCGCACCGGCAGCCCGTCCGTCCCTGGTCCACCCCCGTGGGTCCAGGTCCACCAGCCGTACGCGGCGAGGGCGATGAAGACGATCTGGAGTCCGGCGTCGGCGTACAGGCCGGACTGGGTGAACAGCAGGATGAAGAAGAGGTTGTTGGCGATGCCGATCGGCCAGTTGGCGAGGTGCTGGCGGGCCACGAGCCAGACGCACAGCGCCCCGCTGCCGAAACCCAGCACCTCGGTCCAGCTGACCGGGGTGTCCAGGACCGTCACCAGGGGTTGCTGCAGGGGATCGAGTATGTCCGCGAGACTCACGCCCGCCTCCTTAATAGTCACTGTGACTATAAAGGGTCACCCGGGCATGCGAAAGGCCCGCGGCAGGTCCCTTCCGGAAAACTCCGGGATCGGGGACCGGCCGCGGGCCGTGAGCGATATGGGGACGAGGGTTACAGGCCGACCTCGCGCATGAGCATGCCCACCTCGGTGTTGGTGAGCCGGCGCAGCCAGCCCGACTTCTGGTCGCCCAGCGCGATCGGCCCGAAGCCCGTGCGCACGAGCCGGTCGACGGGGAAGCCCGCCTCGGCCAGCATCCGGCGCACGATGTGCTTGCGGCCCTCGTGCAGGGTCACCTCGACCAGGTAGTTCTTGCCGGTGTTCTCCACGACGCGGAAGTGGTCGGCGCGGGCGTACCCGTCCTCCAGCTGGATGCCGTCCTTCAGCCGCTTGCCCAGGTCGCGCGGGAGCGGGCCCTGGATGGCGGCCAGGTAGGTCTTCTTCACGCCGTACTTGGGGTGGGTGAGACGGTGGGCCAGCTCGCCGTGGTTGGTGAGCATGATGATGCCCTCGGTCTCGGTGTCCAGCCGGCCGACGTGGAAGAGACGCGTCTCACGGTTGGTGACGTAGTCACCGAGGCACTGGCGGCCGTCCGGGTCCTCCATGGAGGAGACGACACCGGCCGGCTTGTTCAGCGCGAAGAACAGGTACGACTGGGTCGCGACGGTCAGCCCGTCGACCTTGATCTCGTCCTTGTGCACATCGACGCGCATGCCCTGCTCGACGACGATCTCGCCGTTCACCTCGACGCGTGCCTGCTCGATCAGCTCCTCGCACGCGCGGCGCGAGCCCATGCCGGCCCGGGCGAGCACCTTCTGCAGCCGCTCGCCCTCCTGCTCGGCGCCCGGGTGGGTCTTGGGCGTCTTGATCTCGGGCTTGTTGGCGTACCGGTCGCGGTTGCGCTGCTCGATCTTGGCATCCAGCTCGCGCGGGCGGGCCGGGGCGCCGTACGGGGTGCGCCGGCCGCTGCTCCGGGAGCCGCTCTGCGGGCTCTTCGGGCCGCCCTTGGCGCCGCCGCGAGCGGCCGCGCCGCGGCCCTTGCGGGTGCCGCCGTCGCCGCCGGGCTTGTCGTTGCCCACGTCGTAGCGTCGCTCCTCGGGGCGGGGCCGGCGGGGGCGCTGCTCCTGCTTGTCGTCGCGCTCGGAGCCGGGGAGCCGGGGGTTCGGGTTGCTGTTCCTGCCGCTGCCGGTGTTGTTCCTGCTGCTCCTGCCGCCGCCGGCAGCGCCCCTGGCGCCGCCGCTCCTGCCGCCGCCGTTGCTACCGCTGCCGCTTCCGCTGTTCCTGCCACTGCTTCGCATCAAAAATCCGTCTTGTCGTCTGCGTGAGTATCCGGGGTGTCCGGTGCGTCCGGATCGAACGACGGCACACCCTCTAGCGTCTCGGCCTCGATCGCGTCCGCCTCGGGGAGGAAGGGCGCGAGCTCCGGGAGCTCATCCAGGCCACGCAGGCCCATCCGCTCCAGAAAGTAGTTCGTCGTCCTGTACAGGATCGCACCTGTTTCGGGTTCCGTGCCCGCATCCTCGACCAGGCCCCTCTGCAACAGGGTCCGCATGACCCCGTCACAGTTCACTCCGCGCACCGCTGAGACCCGCGACCGGCTCACCGGCTGGCGGTACGCGACGACCGCCAGGGTCTCCAGCGCGGCCTGGGTCAGCCGGGCGTGCTGGCCGTCCAGGACGAAGCCCTCGACGGCCGCCGCGTACTCGGGGCGGGTGTAGAACCGCCAGCCGCCCGCGACCGGCCTGAGGTCGAAGCCGCGGCGCTGCGCGGTGTACTCGTCGGCCAGCTCCCGCAGCGCGGCGGCGACGGCCCGCCTGGGCCGCTCCAGCACCTTGGCGAGGTGTTCCTCGGTGGCGGGCTCGTCCACGACCATGAGGACGGCCTCCAGGGCGGGCTTGAGGCCGAGGCCGGCGACGGCGGAGCCGGTGGGGTCCTGCTCGCTCATGGCATCACATCCTGCGGGGCTTCCGGCACGTCCTGTGCCTCGTCGGTCTCCGGGGCTGCCCGGGGTTCCGGGGCTTCCTGGGTCTCCTGGTCTTCCTGGGTCTCCTGGGTTTCCTGGGTTTCCTGGGTCTCCTGGGTTTCCTGGTCGAACTCGTCCGTCACGGTGGGCTCGGCCCCCGCCTCGCCCGCCCAGCGCACCATCAGCTCGCCGAGCGCCACGTCCTGGTCCAGGGCCACGGCCTTCTCCCGGTAGAGCTCCAGCAGGGCGAGGAAGCGGGCGACGACGGTGAGGGTGTCCGGTGCGTCCTCGGTCAGCGCCCGGAAGCTGATCTCCCCCGCCTCGCGCACCCGCGCCACCACGATCCCCGCCTGCTCGCGCACGCTGACCAGCGGGGCGTGGATGTGGTCGACGTAGACCTGCAGCCGGGGCTTCGGCTGCATCGCCTTCACGGCCAGCCTGGCGAACCCCTCCGCCCCGATGCTGATGACGACGTCCGGCAGCAGCTCGGCGTGGTGCGGTTCCAGACCGACGGTACGCGGGAAGCGGCGGCCCTCCGCTTCGAGGCGGCCGCTGAAGATGTCCGCGATCCGCTTGTACGCGCGGTACTGGAGCAGGCGCGCGAAGAGCAGGTCCCTGGCCTCCAGGAGCGCGAGGTCCGCCTCGTCCTCCACCTCGGCCGCCGGCAGCAGCCGGGCGGCCTTCAGGTCGAGCAGGGTCGCGGCGACCACCAGGAACTCGGTCGTCTGGTCCAGGTCCCAGTCCGGGCCCATCGCCCGGATGTGGGCCATGAACTCGTCGGTGACCTTCGACAGTGCGACCTCGGTCACGTCCAGCTTGTGCTTGGAGATCAGCTGGAGCAGCAGGTCGAAGGGCCCCTCGAAGTTCGCCAGCCGCACGGTGAAACGGCCGTCCTCGGGGGCGGGGGCTCCCCCGGACGCCTCGGGGACCTCGCGGGCCACAGGCGCCTCGCGGGCCACAAGCACCTCCTGGGCCACAGGCGCCTCATCGGGCACCGGAGCCTCGTAAGGCGTCTCCACGGGCACGGCCCCCGCCCCCGGCCCGCGGCCCAGGGGGCGGCGGGCGGTGCGGGCGGGCTCGTCGGGTGTCGGCATGGAGATCCAGGGTGCGGCGGGACACGGGCGGCGGCGGCCCGTACGGGAGGGGCCGGACCGCCCGTACGGCGGTGGGCCCTCCCGGGCAGGCTACCGGCGCCGCACCGGTCAGCGGCCGCGCAGCCGCCGTACGAGGATGCTCGCGTCGCCGCGCGACTCCAGGTCCGCCAGGACGACGGCGACCGCCTCGCGGACGATCCGGCCGCGGTCGACCGCGAGGCCGTGCTCGCCGCGCAGGACGAGGCGCGCGTGTTCGAGGTCCATCAGCTCCTCGGCGGAGACGTAGACCGTGATCTTCTCGTCGTGCCGCTCCCGGCCGCTGGGCCGGCGGTTCGCCCCGCGTCCGCCACCGCGTCTGCGCTGCTGCTGCACGACGGGGGCCGGGACCGGCTCCTGCGCGGCGGGCTGCGGGCGCCGCCCGGCCCGGGCGGCGGCCGCGACCGGGTCGTTCTCTGCGCCCCGGGTGCGCGAGTCGCCCGCGTCGGCGGCGTCGGCCGCGGAGTGCTCCTGGCGCGCGGGCGCGGCCGCGGACTCCTGGGTGCCGTCCCCCGGCGTCTCGGTCCCGGGGTCGTTCTCACCGGCGGGAGCCGGCACCCTGGCCTCGCCGTTCGCCTTGCGCCTCCGCTCTGCGGGCGACGAGGACTGCAGCCCCATCCCCCCGGTCGTACGGAACAGTTCGTCGGCCCCGGGCAGACTCACTCGGCGTGACACCGGGCGAGCACCTCCCTGGCGAGCTGGCGATAGGCGGCGGCACCGACCGAGTTGGAGGCGTAGGTGGTGATGGGCTCACCGGCGACCGTGGTCTCCGGGAAGCGGACCGTGCGCCCGATGACCGTGTGGTAGACGTGGTCGTCGAATGCCTCGACCACGCGCGCCAGGACCTCGCGGCTGTGCACCGTGCGGGAGTCGTACATGGTGGCGAGGATGCCGTCGAGCTCCAGCTCGGGGTTGAGCCGTTCCTGGACCTTCTCGATGGTCTCCGTGAGCAGCGCCACACCGCGCAGCGCGAAGAACTCGCACTCGAGCGGCACTATCACCTTGTGCGCGGCGGTCAGCGCGTTCACGGTGAGCAGGCCGAGCGAGGGCTGACAGTCGATCACGATGTAGTCGTAGTCGGCCATCAGCGGCTTCAGGGCGCGCTGGAGTGTGGACTCGCGGGCCACCTCGCTGACGAGCTGCACCTCGGCGGCGGACAGGTCGATGTTGCTGGGGAGCAGGTCCATGTTGGGGACCGCGGTCTTGAGCAGGACCTCGTCGGCCGCCATGCCCCGCTCCATGAGCAGGTTGTAGACGGTGAGGTCGAGCTCCATCGGGTTGACGCCGAGGCCGACCGAGAGGGCGCCCTGCGGGTCGAAGTCCACGAGCAGGACGCGTCGTCCGTACTCGGCGAGTGCGGCGCCCAGGTTGATGGTCGACGTGGTCTTGCCGACGCCGCCCTTCTGGTTGCACATCGCGATGATCTTCGCGGGGCCGTGGTCGGTCAGCGGACCCGGGATCGGGAAGTAGGGCAGGGGCCGGCCGGTCGGGCCGATCCGCTCGCGGCGCTGCCGTGCGGCGTCGGGCGCGAGGGTGGCCGCGTACTCCGGGTCGGGCTCGTACTCGGCGTCGGGGTCGTAGAAGTGCCCCTGGGGCGATTCGTCGAAGTCGGCGAGGGGGGCGGTGTCCCGGCCACTCTCGTTGCCGGCCATGGCGTTCACGTGTAGGCCGTCCATCATCTGAGGGGCTGTCGTCATGTGCTGGTGGGTGGCGAAGGTGCGGACAGCGACGGAGCCGACAGCCTCCAGCCCGTTCGGGCTCTGGCCCCGTGCAGGCATCCCTGGTTGAACACCCCCGGGAGTAATTGTCGACTCATTCACAAGTCGTCTTACCTCCTTGGACGTGACCAGGAAACTTATCGATAGGTCAGCGTGGCACCATGCCGACGATTGGCGACTCTATGGCGTGTCACCGGTTCGCAGCAACACAATCCACCGGACCCGGCCCGTTGTGTCGGCAATCGAACGCCCCGCTGTCAAGGGCGCGCAACCCTCCGGGCGCACTTTTCGCAGGTGTACGAAACGGTTGAAGGGTTACGTTCGAGACGAGTCGCCCGGGGGTGTGCGCGGGCCCGCATGCGTCCGGCCGGACCTTGGCGGCAAGGTCCGGCCGGGCGCACGGAGTTGACGGAGGCGGTTGACCCGTCAGCCGATGAGGGTGCTCAGTTCGACGTGCTCAAGGCCGTGTGCCTCGGCCACCTCGCGGTAAACGACCTGCCCGTCATGGGTGTTGAGGCCCTTGGCGAGCGCGGCGTCCCGGCGCAGCGCGTCCGCCCAGCCCCGGTTCGCGAGCTCCAGGATGTAGGGCAGCGTCGCGTTGGTGAGGGCGTACGTCGAGGTGTTGGGCACCGCGCCGGGCATGTTCGCGACGCAGTAGAAGACCGAGTCGTGGACCATGAAGGTCGGCTCGGCGTGCGTCGTCGGGTGGGAGTCCTCGAAGCAACCGCCCTGATCAATTGCAATGTCGACAAGTACACTTCCGGGCTTCATCTTGGCGACGAGCTCGTTGGTGACCAGCTTCGGGGCCTTGGCCCCGGGGATCAGTACGGCCCCGACGACGAGGTCCGCCTCGACGACGGCCTTCTCCAGCTCGAAGGCGTTGGAGACGACCGTCTGCACCTTGGTGCCGAAGATGCGGTCGGCCTCGCGGAGCTTGTTGATGTCCTTGTCGAGCAGCGTGACGTGGAAGCCGAGACCAACGGCGATCTGGGTCGCGTTCCAGCCGGAGACGCCGCCGCCGATGACGACCGCGCGGCCGGCCGCCGTGCCGGGGACACCGCCGGGCAGCACGCCGCGGCCGCCGGCCGAGCGCATCAGGTGGTACGCGCCGACCTGCGGGGCCAGCCGGCCCGCGACCTCGGACATCGGGGCGAGCAGCGGCAGGGCGCGGTTCGACGTCTCGACGGTCTCGTAGGCGATGGCCGTGGTGCCGGACTCCAGCAGCGCGTCCGTGCAGGCGCGGGAGGCGGCGAGGTGCAGGTACGTGAAGAGGGTCTGGCCCTTGCGGAGGCGGTGGTACTCCTCGGCGACCGGCTCCTTGACCTTGAGCAGCAGGTCGGCGGCGGCCCAGACCTCGTCGGCCGTGGGCAGGATCTCCGCCCCGGCCGCGACGTATTCCTCATCCGTGATCGAGGAGCCCGCTCCGGCGCTCCGCTCCACGACGACCTGGTGGCCGTGGCGGACCAGCTCATGCACGCCGGCGGGCGTGATCGCCACGCGGAACTCGTTGTTCTTGACTTCGCGGGGGATGCCGACCTTCACGTCGATCACGGTCCTTGGCTCAGAGGGTAATCCGGGCATAGTGACACATTTAAGGGTAGATGCATCACGTAGGGAGACACCGCGAACTGACGCGGTAGTGCCAGTCTAATGAAGGGCTTCCCGCTGTCTAGCCTTACAAAGCATTAACTTTTAGTCGATGCACTGCGGGTTTCGTAGGTCGCGCTCTCCTTGCCCAGCAATCTGTCGGCCGCACCCCGGTGCAGCCCGGCCGCCGCCGGGTCGCCGAGGCGGTCGAGGGTGTCGGCGAGCCGGAGTTCCAGCGCGGCCTGCAGCCGTACGTCCTTGGCCCGCCGAGCCCACTCCACCGCCTCCCGGCAGGTCCGCAGCGACTCCTGCGGCCGGCCCGCGTACTCCTGGACCCGGGCCATCTCGCTGAGCGCCCGCGCCTGGGCGGGCAGGTCGCCGAGCCTGCGGTGGCCGGCCGCGGCGGCCCGCCAGTTGCGCAGCGCCTCCCCGTACCGCCCGGCGTAGGTGTGGACGGTGCCGAGCCGCCCGTACAGCCGCGCCGCGTCGGCCCGGTCGCCCTGGGTGAGGCGCTGGGCGAGCGCCCGGCCGTACCAGTCGGAGGCCCGGTGGTAGTCCCCCAGCTCGACGTAGGCGCCGCCCACCGATTCCATGGCCCGCCCGGTGGCGTACGGGTCCTTCGCCGCGCGCCCGGCGTCCAGCGCCTCGCGGTAGCGGGCAAGCGCCTCCTCGGTCCGGCCGGTACCGGCGTCCAGGTCGGCGAGGTTGAGCAGGGCCGCCGCCCGCTCGCGGGGCAGGTCGCGCCGCTCGGCGACGGCCAGCACCAGCCCGTGCAGGGCGTAGAGCTCGGGCGCGGCCGCGTCGGTGCCCTCGTGCACGGCCAGCGCGCGGACCAGCGCGGCCACCAGCCGGCGCGCGAGCGTGTCGAGTTCGCCGTCCTCCACGGCGATCCGTGCGGACGCGAGCAGCGCGGGCCTGCGGACGCGCAGCCAGGCGGCGGCCGCCTCGGGGTGCGGGAAGCGCAGCGAGCGCGGGAGTCCGGCGAGCTTGCGCCGGGACGGGGAGCCCTCGGGGTCGGTGACCGCCCGGCAGGACTGGAGCAGCCGCACGGTGCGCTCCAGCATCCGGGCGCGGGCCAGCTGGATCTCGGCCGGCCGGTCCCGGTCCTCCAGGAGCGCCCGCAGCAGCCCGGCGAGGCAGCCCGGCACCTCGTACTGCGGCTCGTCGGCGCCGTCGCCGCGCAGCAGGCCCAGGGTGACGAAGTCGTCGAGGGTGGTCCGGGCCGCCGAGACGGAGCAGCCGGCCAGCGCTGAGGCGGTGTGGGCGTCGGCGAGCCCGGCGGGGGCGAGGGAGAGCAGCCGCAGTATCCGGGCGGCGGTGGGCGGCAGCGAGTCGTGGACGAGGCGGAAGGCGCGGGTCAGCGGGCGGGTGCCGGCGGGCTGCTCGGGGTCGTCCGGCAGTTCGCGCAGCTGCCGCCGGGCGTCGGCCACGGAGGCGGTCGGGCGGGCGGCGAGCCAGCCCCCGATCATGACCAGCGCGGCCGGCTGACCGCCGCACTCCTCGGCCAGCGTCTGGGCGGTCAGCGGGTCGACGGTGATCCTGACCTGGCCGATGGCGCGGCCGAGCAGCTGGACGGCGGAGCCCGCGTCCAGGCCGCCGATGGTGCAGGGCCGGACGCCGGGGATGCCCGTCAGCGGGCCCTGGGAGGTGGCGACGACCAGACAGTCGGGGTTGTCCGGGAGCAGCGGATCGACCTGCTCGGCGTCCGGGGCGTCGTCCAGCAGGAGCAGGACCCGGCGTGCGGCGAGGGCTTCGCGGACCATCCCGGACAGTTCGTCCGCGTCGGCGCCGGGCGGTCCGGCCACGCCGAGCCGGCCCAGGAGGTCGCGGGCGGCCCGTTCGGGGGGGACGGGGGTGCCGCCGCTCTCGGTGAGCCGGACGCGGAGCAGCCCGTCGGGGTAGTCGCCGGTGGCCAGGAGCCGGCGGGTGAGCTCCTCGGCCAGTGCGGTGCGGCCGGAACCGGGGCGGCCGGCGATCAGGAGGACCCGGGCGCGGGCGCTGCGGCGGCCGGCCATGGTGTCGAGTCCGGCGCGCTCGATGTCGTCGCGCAGTTCCTTCAACTCGCGTTCGCGGCCGAAGAATCGGGCCGGTTCGCAGGCGGCAGGCTCCTCGGTCCCCGCTGCCTCGGCCGGGCCGCTGGTGTCCACCGCCTGATCCGTCACGGGCCACGCTCCACTTCGCTGCACGCGTCGCCCGCCGGGACTCCGGTCAGGGCATTCAGAGCGTAGTTCAGGCGGCTGGGCGAACCGGGTGGAGCGCGACCCGAACATCCCCCGATCGGATCAGCATCTCTTACGATTGGGGGCTGCGTGAGAGTGACGAGGGGCCGTCATGCCTCGAAGGGGCGGGCCGGCCAGGGTGCGTCGGCGGGCCGCAGCGCGTCGGCGCCGTCGCCCGCGAGGACCGCGGCCAGCGAGAGCACGCCCACGACCAGGCAGCTGTTGTGCAGCTCCCCGGCGAGCGCGCCGCGCACCAGGTCCCGGAGCGGCACCCGGGCCAGCTCCATGTCGGCCTCCTCCTCGGCTGCCTCGAAGCGCTCGCCGACTGCCTCGGAGACGCCCCGGGCGAGGAAGATCCGTACGGCTTCGTCGGAGCCGCCGGGCGAGGTGTAGATGTCGGTCAGCACCCGCCAGTCCTCGGCCCTGACGTACGCCTCCTCGTACAGCTCGCGCTGAGCGGCGTGCAGCGGGTTCTCGCCGGGTACGTCGAGCAGCCCGGCCGGGATCTCCCACAGCTTGTGGCGCACCGGGTGGCGGTACTGGCGCAGCACGAGGACGCGGCCCTCGTCGTCCAGCGCGAGCACGGCGACCGAGCCGGGGTGGACCTGGTAGTCGCGGTGCGCGACCGAGCCGTCGGGCATCTCGACCTCATCGGTGCGGACGCTGGTCTTTTTGCCCCGGAACGGGGTCGCGGTCGAGGTGACCCGCCATTCCTCGGGCGTGTCCTGGAAACCCATCTGCGTCCTCCCACGAAAAACGGCTGACCGGGGCCCGCGTCCTGGTCCGGACGCGCGCCCCGGTCAACCGTATCGCCTGCGCAGGTGCCGTTACTTGCCCGGCGTGGCCTCGGCGGCGCCCGTCTTGCGCGCGACGGCGGCCTTCACCAGCCCGGCGAAGAGCGGGTGCGGGCGGGTCGGGCGGGAGCGCAGCTCCGGGTGCGCCTGGGTGGCGACCAGGTAGGGGTGGACCTCGCGCGGGTACTCGACGTACTCGACGAGCTTGTTGTCCGGGGAGGTGCCGGAGAAGACCAGTCCGGCCTTCTTCTCCAGCTCGGCGCGGTAGGCGTTGTTGACCTCGTAGCGGTGGCGGTGGCGCTCCTCCACGTACGGCTGGTCGTCGTACGCCTCGCGCACGAGCGAGCCCTCGGCGAGCTTCGCCGGGTACAGGCCGAGCCGCATGGTGCCGCCCAGGTCGCCCGCGCCCTCGACGTACGCGAGCTGCTCCTCCATGGTCGAGATGACCGGGTGGGAGGTGGCCGCGTCGAACTCGGTGGAGTTGGCGTCGGGGATCTCGGCGAGGTTGCGCGCCGCCTCGATCACGATGCACTGCAGGCCCAGGCAGAGGCCGAGCAACGGGACCTTGTTCTCGCGGGCGTACTGGATGGCGCCGACCTTGCCGATCACGCCGCGCTCGCCGAAGCCGCCGGGGATGCAGACCGCGTCGACACCGGCGAGGGCCTTCTGCGCGCCGGCCGGGGTCTTGCAGTCGTCGGAGGCGACCCACTCGACCTTGACGCGGGCCTTGTTGGCGAAGCCGCCGGCCCGGATGGCCTCGGTGACCGAGAGGTAGGCGTCGGGCAGGTCGATGTACTTGCCGACCAGGGCGACGGTGACCTCGTGGTCGGGGTTGTGGACGCGGTCCAGCAGGTCGTCCCAGGTGGTCCAGTCGACGTCGCGGAACGGCAGGTCGAGCTTGCGCACGACGTAGGCGTCCAGGCCCTCGGTGTGCAGCACCTTGGGGATGTCGTAGATCGACTTGGCGTCCACGCAGGCCACCACGGCGGCCTCGTCCACGTCGCACATCAGCGAGATCTTGCGCTTGATGGCGGTGGGCACGTCGCGGTCGGCGCGCAGCACGATGGCGTCCGGCTGGATACCGATGTTGCGCAGGGCGGCCACGGAGTGCTGGGTGGGCTTCGTCTTGAGCTCGCCGGAGGGGCCGATGTAGGGCAGCAGCGAGATGTGCACGACGAAGACGTTGTCCCGGCCGACCTCGTGGCGGACCTGGCGGACGGTCTCCAGGAACGGCAGCGACTCGATGTCGCCGACCGTGCCGCCGACCTCGGTGATGACCACGTCGACGTCGTCGGTGGCCATCCGGCGGATGCGGTGCTTGATCTCGTTGGTGATGTGCGGGATGACCTGCACGGTGTCGCCGAGGTACTCGCCGCGCCGCTCCTTGGCGATGACCTGCGAGTACACCTGGCCGGTGGTGACGTTGGCCGAGCCGTCGAGGTCCACGTCGAGGAAGCGCTCGTAGTGGCCGATGTCGAGGTCCGTCTCCGCGCCGTCGTTGGTCACGAAGACCTCGCCGTGCTGGAACGGGTTCATCGTGCCGGGGTCGACGTTCAGGTACGGGTCGAGCTTCTGCATGGTGACCCGGAGACCGCGCGCCTTGAGCAGGGCGCCGAGGCTGGAGGCAGTCAGACCCTTGCCGAGGGAAGAGGCGACACCCCCGGTGACGAAGATGTGCTTGGTCGTCGTGGATGTGGGCTGCATAGCCAAAGGGGGCTCCCGTGGTCGCGATCGTGAGGTGCGTGCCGGCGTTGCCGTCCGGAGATTCCGGAGATGCCGTCGCTGCGGTTCGGGGGCCTCGTCTGCTCTCGCCGACGACCACCGGTCCACGGGCTACCAGGGTAACAGCGACAGGGGGAGACCGCTTCCGGCCACCCGGCGCGTGAGCGCCCGCGATTCCCTCGCGCCACTCGTCCCCCACTCGATCGGCTCAGCCCAGTTCGCGAGAGGGGCGCGCGGACCCCCCAGGTGCGTCGTATCCTGCTCGGACACTCGCTCGGGCGAGGTAGGAGCTCGCAGGTCCCCCCACAACAACCCCTTGCAACGACCTCTTGACCCGCAGTAAGCGCCCCACGGGGCGACATGGCCGTTCGACTGGAGATGCACGTGGCCGGGCGCATCGAGGATTACGCACTCATCGGAGACATGCAGACCGCCGCCCTGGTCTGCCGGGACGGCACAGCCGACTGGCTGTGCCTGCCCCGCTTCGATTCACACGCCGTTTTCGCGGGGCTGCTGGGCACCGAGGAACACGGGTTCTGGCGCCTGGGGCCGGCCCGCCCCGAGGGCGCGGAGCCGCCCTCGGCGGACCGCCGCCGCTACCGCGGGGACTCACTGATCCTCGAATCGGAGTGGGACACGCCACGCGGCACGGTCAGAGTGACCGACTTCATGCCGCCGCGCGACGGTGCGCCGCAGCTCATCCGGATCGTGGAGGGCGTCAGCGGCCGGGTGCCGATGCGCTCGGAGCTGCGGATGCGGTTCAGCTACGGGCGGGTCACTCCCTGGGTGCACAAGGTGGACACCCGTACGGTCGCCGTCGCCGGGCCGGACTCGGTCTGGCTGGACACCACGGCCGACACCTACGGCGAGAACCTGACCACGTACTCCGACTTCACCGTCGCCCCCGGTGACCGGATCGCGTTCACCATCAGCTGGCAGCCCTCGCACCACGAGCCGCCCGCGCTCGCGGACCCGGAGGGCTCTCTGGAGGCGACCGCGGACTTCTGGCGCGAGTGGGTCGAGCAGTGTACGTACCACGGGCCCTACCGCGAGGCCGTGGTCCGTTCGCTGATCACGCTGAAGGCCCTGACGTACGCGCCGACCGGCGGCATCGTCGCCGCGCCGACCACCTCGCTGCCCGAGGACCTCGGCGGCTCCCGCAACTGGGACTACCGCTACACCTGGCTGCGCGACGCCGCGATCACCCTGTCCTCGCTGCTGCGCACCGGCTACCGCGAGGAGGCCCGCGCCTGGCGCGAGTGGCTGCTGCGGGCGGTCGCCGGCGACCCGGAGAACCTGCAGATCATGTACGGGATCGCGGGCGAACGGGAGCTGGGCGAGGCCGAGCTGGAGTGGCTGCCGGGCTACGAGAACTCCGCCCCGGTCCGGGTCGGCAACGGGGCCGCGGGCCAGCTCCAGCTGGATGTGTACGGCGAGGTCACCGAGGCGCTGCACCTCGCGCACATGACGGGCCTGGCCCGCAACGACTACGCCACCGGGCTCCAGCTCAAGCTGATCGAATACCTGGAGAAGCACTGGGGCGAACCGGACGAGGGCATCTGGGAGGTGCGCGGGCCGCGCCGGCACTTCGTGCACTCCAAGGTGATGGCCTGGGTCGCCGTGGACCGGACGATCAAGCTCATCGAGTCCGGCGACGCGGAAGGACCGCTGGAGCGGTTGCGCGGCCTGCGCGACGACATCCACCGCGACGTCTGCGAGCGGGGCTACGACCCCGAGCGCAACACCTTCACCCAGTCGTACGGGTCGAAGGAGCTGGACGCCTCCCTGCTGCTGATCCCGCAGATGGGCTTCCTGCCGCCCGACGACAAGCGGGTCATCGGCACGATCGAGGCGATCCAACGGGAGCTGTCCACGGAGGACGGCTTCGTGCTCCGCTACCCCACCGCGGGCGACGACGCGGGCGTGGACGGCCTGGAGGGCGACGAGGGCGCGTTCCTGGCCTGCTCGTTCTGGCTGGCGGACGACCTGGCGATGATCGGCCGGGTCGACGAGGCCCGCCGGCTCTTCGAGAAGCTGCTCTCCCTGCGCAACGACCTGGGCCTGCTGGCCGAGGAGTGGGACGCGCGCCGGCAGCGCCAGGTGGGCAACTTCCCGCAGGCGTTCAGCCACGTGCCGCTGATCGACACGGCCCTGCGGCTGACCGCGAGCGGGGCCTACGTGGGCTGACGCCGGGCTCCGGTCGGGGGGCGCCGGGCTCCGGTCGGGGGGCGCCGGGCTCCGGTCGGGGGGCGCCGGGCTCCGGTCGGGGGGCGCCGGGCTCCGGCGTACCCCGACCACCCCGTCCCGGTCCTGCCCGTCCCGGTCCTGCCCGTCCCGGTCCTGCCCGGCTCAGCCCTGCCCGGGGCCCGTCACGACCGGGCGGCTCCCGGAGGCCAGTCCCCACTCGCTCCAGGACCCGTCGTAGACGGCCGGCCCGCGGTAGCCGGCCGGCTCGGCGCCCAGCGCCGGCACGCAGGCGGTCACGCCCGACCCGCAGCTGAAGTACAACCGCTCCCGGCCGCCGGCCAGGGCGGAGAAGGCGGTGCGCAGCTCGGCCGGGGACCGCATCCGGCCCCCGTCCTGGATCTCGCCGAAGGGCAGGTTCACGGCTCCCGGCATGTGGCCGCCGGGCAGCCCGGCACGCGGCTCGGGCTCCGTACCGGCGAACCGGCCCCGGGTCCTGGCGTCGAACACCACGGCCCCCGGGTCACCCAGCTCGTCCGCCACCGCGTCGGCGCCCACGACGAGTCCGGGGCGGGGCCGGGCCGTGAAGTCGCCGGGCCCGGCGGCGGCCCCGGGCGCGCCCTCATCCACGGGCAGGCCGGCGGCCCTCCATGCGGGCAGGCCGCCAGCGAGGACGGCGGCCCGGTCGAAGCCCATCGCCCGCCGCATCCACCAGGCCCGGGCACTGGAGTAGATGCCGACGCCGTCGTAGACGACGACGGTGTCCCCGTCATCGAGGCCCAGCGCGCAGCTCGTCGGTGAACCGGCCGGCGTCCGGCATGGTGTGCGGCAGCGGGTCGGCGGGGTCCGAGAGCGCGCCGTCGATGTCGAAGGGCCGGGCGCCCGCGATCCGCCGGCCGGCGCCCCGGTGCGCGCCGACCGAGGCGTCGAGCACCAGCAGTCCGGGGGCGCCGAGGTGCGCGGCGAGCCAGTCGGTGGTGACCAGCGGTCCGGGCAGCTCGCTCACGGCAGCCTCACGGCAGCCTCCCAGTCGCCGTACGGCTGAGCGTCCTCGCGCACATGCCCTCCCCGCTGCCCGGACCGGTCCGTCCGACACGGATTTTCAAGATCGCAGCCGGTACGGGCGCTGTCAACGGCCGCCTCGGCCGCTCAGCGGCCGAGGGGCTGGACCAACTCGTCGTAGACGCAGAGCACCTGGGCGATCGTGTCGTCCTCGCTCGGCCAACTCGCCGCCTGCCGGAGGCCATCGGCGGCCAGCCGGGCCCGTTCGGCCGGGTCGCCGAGCAGCCGGGCCACGGCCCCGGACAGCGCGTCGGCATCCGCGTACGGCACGAGGACCGCCGCGTCGCCCACGAGTTCGGGCGTTCCGCCGACCGCCGTGGCGACCAGGGGCACCCCGGCCCGCAGCGCCTCCTGGGCCACCGTCGAGCGGGACTCCCAGCGGCTGGGCAGGACCGCCACATCGGCGGCGGCCAGGAGCGCGGAGGCGTCGGACCGGCTGCCGAGCAGCTCGACGGGCAGGTCATCGGCCGTGATCCGCCGCCGCAGGGCCGCCCGCTCCCGCCCCTCACCGACGACGACCAGCAGCGGTACGGGGTCGAGCCCGCGCCACGCGGCTGCCGCGTCGAGCAGTGTGCCGTAGCCGTGATGCGGGACGAGGCTGCCCACCGCGACGATCAACGGACGCCCCACCGCCCCCAGTTCGGCCCGCACCTTGTCGGAGGGCGGTGCGGCGGGCAGGCGCGGCAGCGGTGCGGACACGGGTGCGAGCCGGGCGTCGCGGGCGCCCCGGCTGCGCGCCCGGTCGACCAGGTCGGAGGAGGTGGCGAGCACAACGGTTGCCGTACGCGCCGCCTTTCGCTCCAGCAGGTGCAGCAGCCGGCGGCGGGCGCCTTCGGCGTGGGCCCGGGTGTGCCAGGTGACGACCAGCGGTACGCGCCGCCCGCCGAGCGCGAGCGCGGCCCGGACGGCGGCGTGCAGGCCGTGCGCGTGGACGACGTCCGCACCGGCGCAGGCGGCGCGCAGCGCGGCGACGGCGGCGGGGTCGCTGCGCCGGGGCACGGGCGCGAAGTGGGCGCCCGCGGCGGAGAAGTCGTGGGCGCGGTCCAGTGCGGCCGGCGCGCAGACGGTGACCCGCACGCCTCGGGCGACCAGTCCGGCGGCCAGCGAGCCGACATGGGCGCTGCTGCCGGCACTGCCGCCGCCGAGCACTTGGACCGCACGCAGCTGTGACACGTGATTGGCTCCCGGGGCTCCCGATTCAGGGGTATGAACACGCCAAGGATGCCAGTCCGTACGCACGTTCCGGCACGACGGAACCGCTACTCCGGTGCTCATCGCGACAAACCGGGCACCCCACACCACCCGCACGGGTGAAAGTGTGTGCGGCGCCACGACACCCGTACGCGGGGTGTGTCATCCGTACGTGGGACAGGCGCGCGTACGTCGATTGCGTCATCCGTACGTGGGGCAGGCGCGCGCACGTCGGTTGCGACATCCGTACGCCGGGTGCGGCGGCCGGGGCGTACGCCGGGTGCGGCGGCCGGGGTCGCGGTGCGGCCCCGGCCGTGGCTCCCCCTACCCGTCGGCGCGGGCGGTCGCGAGCAGTTCCTCCGCGTGGGCGCGGGCCGTCTCGGAGTCCTCCTGGCCGGCGAGCATCCGGGACAGTTCCCGTACCCGGTCCTCGCCCTCCAGGACGGTGACCCCGCTGCTGGTCACCGAGCCGTCCACGGTCTTCTCGACCAGCAGCTGCCGGTCGGCGAACGCGGCCACCTGGGGCAGGTGTGTGACGACCACGACCTGGGCCGACCTGGCGAGCTTCGCCAGGCGCCGCCCGACCTCGACGGCCGCCTTGCCGCCGACCCCCGCGTCGACCTCGTCGAAGAGGTAGGTGGGTACGGGGTCGGAGCCCGCGAACACCACCTCGACGGCGAGCATCACCCGGGACAGCTCACCGCCCGAAGCGCCCTTGGCGATCGGCCGGGGCTGGGCACCGGGGTGCGGGGCCAAAAGCAGCTCGACCTCGTCGGCGCCGGACGGCCCGTAGGCCACGTCGCGGCCGCCGATCCCGATGCCGGATGCCTCGTCCGCCGCGTCGGTCTGCCGGATGTCGAAGGACACCCGGGCGTGCGGCATGGCGAGCGACGCCAGCTCCTCGGTCACCGCTTCGGCGAAGGACGCGGCGGCCGCCGTCCGGGCGTCGGTCAACGCCTGCCCGAGGCCGGAGAGTTCGGCGCGCAGCGCGTCCCGCTCCGCGGTGAGCTCGCCGATCCGGTCGTCGTCGCCCTCCAGCTCGGTCAGCCGGTCCGCGCCCTCCTGCGCCCAGGCCAGCACGGCGGTGATGTCCGCGCCGTACTTGCGGGTGAGGCCGGTGAGCGCCGCGCGCCGCTCCTCGACGGCGGCGAGCCGCAGCGGGTCGGCGTCCAGCTGGTCCGCGTACCCGGACAGTTCGCCCGAGACGTCGGCGAGCAGGATGGAGATCTCCCCGACCCGGTCGGCCAGCGCGGCGAGCGCCGGGTCGTGCGAGCGCACCCCGTCGAGTGCCTGCGCGGCGGCGGCCACGACGGTCGTCGCGTCGACGGCCTCCGGGTCCTCCGGGTTGCCGGCCAGCGCGGTGTGCGCGAGGGCGGCGGCGGAGGCCAGGGCGTCGGCGTGGCCGAGGCGCTGGGCCTCGGCGGCCAGCTCCGCGTCCTCGCCGGGCAGCGGTTCGACGGCGGCGATCTCGTTCAGCCCGAAGCGCAGCAGGTCGGCTTCCTGGGCGCGCTCGCGGGCCCGCGTCGTCAGCTCGTCCAGCTCCCCGGCGACGTCCCGCAGCCGCCGGTAGGCCGCCGCGTACTTGGCCAGGGGCACGGCGACGCCGTCGCCCGCGTACCGGTCGAGGGCCTGGCGCTGCCGGGCCGGCTTGAGGAGGCCCTGCTGATCGGTCTGGCCGTGCACGGCGACGAGTTCGTCGGCCAGCTCGGACAGCACGCCCACCGGCACGGATCTGCCGCCGAGGTGCGCCCGGGAGCGCCCTTCGGCGGAGACGGTACGGCTGATGAGCAGCGCACCGTCCTCGACCTCGGCCCCGGCCTCCTCGGCCCGGACCGCCACCGCGTCGCCCTCGGCCACCGTGATCCGGCCCTCGACGACCGCGGCCTTGGCGCCGATCCGCACCAGGGCGGGGTCGGCGCGCCCGCCGAGCAGCAGCCCCAGGCTGGTGACGACCATGGTCTTGCCGGCGCCGGTCTCGCCCGTCACCGCGGTGAAACCGGGTGACAGCTCCACCACCGCGTCGTCGATGACCCCGAGCGACCGTATCCGCATCTCCTCCAACACGGACATGACCATACGAGGTTTCCCGGCCCGCGTGCACACGGGCCACGGCCGGGACGCCGGATCGTCCGGCCCGCCCGGGGTCAGTGGGGCGCGCCCCGCCACCCCGACACCGGCAGGGCGAACTTGGCGACCAGCCGGTCCGTGAAGGACGCCTGGTGCAGCCGGGCCAGCCGTACCGGCACGGCACCGCGCCGCACCTCGACCCGCGCCCCCGAGGGCAGCTCGACGGTCCTGCGCCCGTCGCACCACAGCACCCCGTGCGGGGTGTGCGGCTGGACCTCGACGGCGAGCACCGAGGTCGGCGACGTCACCAGCGGCTTGGCGAAGAGCGCGTGGGCGCTGATCGGGACCATGAGCAGCGCCTCGACCTCGGGCCAGACGACGGGGCCGCCGGCCGAGAAGGCGTACGCGGTCGAGCCGGTGGGCGTCGCGCACACGATGCCGTCGCAGCCGAAGCCGGTCACCGGGCGGCCGTCGATCTCCAGGACCACTTCGAGCATCCGCTCGGGCGACACCTTCTGCACGGCCGCCTCGTTGAGCGCCCAGTCGGTGTGGACGACGTCGCCGTTGCTGTGCACCAGGACGTCGATCGTCATGCGCTCCTCGACCGTGTACGCCCGGGTGACGACCCGGTCGACGACCTTGTCGAGGTCGTCGCGCTCGGCCTCCGCGAGGAAGCCGACCCGGCCGAGGTTGACGCCGAGCATCGGCACCCCGGAGGCGCGCGAGAGTTCGGCGCCGCGCAGCAGGGTTCCGTCGCCGCCCAGCACGATCAGGAGCTCGCAGCCGTTCAGCACCTCGGGCGTGGCGTCGGTGACGGTCTCGACGGACGCCGGCAGCGGCAGGTCGGCCGCCTCCGTCGCCAGGACCCGTACGCCCAGGCCGTTGCGGAGCAGGCCCTGCACCACGAGTTCGGCGCTGCGGATCGCGGCCGGGCGGCCGGTGTGCGCCAAAAGGAAGACTGTACGTGCCGCATTCGTCGTCAACGAGGCCCCTCCGCCACTGCACGGTCGACATCCGCGGGATCCAGTTCAGGTGCTCCGGCCCGCAGCCAAAGAAAGTACTCGACGTTCCCCGACGGCCCGGGCAGCGGGCTCGCCGTCACGCCCCGGACCCCCAGGCCCAGCGCCCACGCCCGGCGGGCCACCTCGCGTACCGCCTCGGCGCGCAGTTCGGGGCTGCGCACCACGCCACCGCTGCCGAGGCGTTCCTTGCCGACCTCGAACTGCGGTTTGACCATGAGGACCAGGTCGGCGTCGGGGGCGGCGCAGCGGACCAGGGCCGGCAGGACGAGCCCGAGCGGGATGAACGACAGGTCGCCCACCACCAGGTCCACCGGCTCGCCGTCGATCGCCTCCAGGGTCAGTTCGCGCACGTTGGTGCGGTCCTTGACGGTGACGCGCGCGTCGGACTGGAGCGACCAGGCGAGCTGCCCGTAGCCCACGTCCACGGCGACGACGCGGGCGGCCCCGGCGCGCAGCAGCACATCGGTGAACCCGCCGGTCGACGCCCCGGCGTCCAGCACCCGCCGCCCCTCGACCTCGAGCCCGAGCGGGACGAAGGCGGCGAGGGCGCCCGCGAGCTTGTGGCCGCCGCGCGAGACGTACTCGGGGTCGCTGTCGTCCTTGGTGACGACGACGGCGGCGCTGGTCTCGACCTGGGTGGCCGGTTTGGTCGCGGTGTTGCCGCCGACGGTCACCCGGCCCGCCGCGATCAGCTGGCTCGCGTGCTCGCGCGAGCGGGCCAGCTTCCGGCGTACCAGCTCGGCGTCCAGACGGCGACGGGCGACTCCTGCCACGTTCGGTTCAGCTCCTGTGGTTGTACGAGGGCATCGGTGCGGGTACCGGTGCGGGTGCGGGCCCGGCGTCCAGCGCGCTCAGCGCCTCGCGCAGGCCCCGGTGTACATCCTCGTACACCTCGGTGTGTCCGTCCGCCGACAGGTGGTCGGCATCGGCCAGCCGCTCCAGCAGGACGTCCACTCCGACGTTGCCGGTCGGGGCCCGTACGACACCGAGCGGCGCGGGCCCCGCGGGCTCGGCCGGCTCCGGCGGGGCGCCCGTCTCGGGATCGGGCATCGGGTCGCTCATGCGGGAAACGCTACCGCGTGGGGCTGGGGTACCGTCGATCACGATGGCGACCATGGCGGAGTGCCGCAGCGCACTCGACAGACTTTCCGACAACCTCGCGGGGGCCGACGGCGGCGTGCGCCGCGCGGCCGGCCTGGACCGCTCGCTCAGCTGCCACATCAAGGACCTGGACATCACGTTCACCGGACGCCTCTCCGGCGGCCGCATCCAGGTCCTGGACACGCTGGAGGGCCCACCCCGCGACAAGGCCGAGATCCGCCTCGCGATGACCGGCGACGACCTGGTCGCCATGGTGAACGGCGACCTGAACTTCGCGAAGGCGTGGGCAGCGGGCCGAGTCCGCCTGGAGGCCGGCTTCCGGGACCTGCTGAAACTGAAGTCACTGCTGTAGCCGCACCCCATCGAGCCCGTCCGGCGCTTGAGGACGTCTTGGAGCCCAGCGGGCAAAACCACACCAGCCGGCAAAACCCAGCCCGTCCGGTGCTTGAGGACAGAGCCAGGGCCGGGGGGCCAGGGTCACACCGCCAGAGACCCGCGCGCTCCGCGCGCCCGCGCGGCCGGCACCACCAACGGCGTCCCCGTCTCCGGATCGGAGATCACCTGGCACCGCAGCCCGAACACCCGCTCCACCAGTTCCGCGGTGACGATCTCCCCGGGCGCCCCCTCCGCGACGACCTCCCCGCCCCGCATCGCGATGAGATGCGTGGCGTAGCGCGCCGCGTGGTTCAGGTCGTGCAGGACGGCCACCAGCGTGCGCCCCTGCGTCTCGTGCAGTTCGGCGCACAGGTCGAGGACGTCGATCTGGTGCTGGATGTCGAGGTACGTCGTCGGCTCGTCCAGGAGCAGCAGCGGCGTCTGCTGGGCGAGGGCCATCGCGATCCAGACCCGCTGGCGCTGACCGCCGGACAATTCATCGACATAGCGATCGGCGAGTTCACCGACGCCGGTCGACGCCATCGACTCCTCGACCACGCGTTCGTCCTCGGGCGACCACTGCCGCAGCAGCCCCTGGTGCGGGTAGCGTCCCCGGGCCACGAGGTCCGCGACGGTGATGCCGTCCGGTGCGATCGAGGACTGGGGCAGCAGGCCCAGGGTCTTCGCGACCTTCCTCGCGGGCAGGCCGTGGATCGACTGCCCGTCCAGCAGCACCTGCCCGCGGCTCGGCTTCAGCATCCGCGAGAGCGCCCGCAGCAAGGTCGACTTGCCGCAGGCGTTGGGGCCGACGATCACGGTGAACGAGTGGTCGGGTATCTCGACCGAGAGGTTCTCCGCGATGACCCGCTGGTCGTATCCGAGGGTCACCTTGTCCGCGGTGAGGCGCTGCATGGTCGTACTCCGGGGGTCGGACGGTTCGATGGGGCCGGCAGAGGCGGCGGGGACGGCGGCGGCGGCCGGCTGGGCAGAGGCGGCGGGCTCGGCAGAGGCGGCGGGCTCGGCGGCGGCCTTCATATGCGGCCCGCCTTGCGCTCGGTCACCAGGAGCCACACCAGGTAGCAGCCGCCCAGCACCCCGGTGACGACGCCGACGGGCAGCTGCCGGTCTCCGAACGCGTCGAGCGCGATCCAGTCGGCGACGAGCAGCAGCGCCGCGCCCATGACGGTCGCGGCCACCAGGTTGGGGCCCGTGGAGCGGGTGAGCCGGCGCGCCAGCTGGGGGGCGCTCAGCGAGATGAACGCGATGGGTCCGGCGGCGGCCGTGGCGACGGCGACGAGCAGGACGGCGGAGCCCATGAGGAGGAGGCGGGTGCGTTCGACCCGCACGCCGAGCGCGTACGCGGCGTCGTCGCCCATCTCCATGACCCGCAGGGCCGGCCCGTGCCCGTACACCAGCGGGAGCAGCACGGCGCAGACGACGAGCAGGGGCCAGACCTGCGCCCAGTCCCGGCCGTCGAGGGAGCCGGTCATCCAGACGACGGCACGCGTCGCGTCGACCAGGTCGGCCTTGGTGATCAGGTACTGGGTCGCGGCGGTCAGCATCGCGGCCGCGCCGATGCCGACCAGGACGAGCCGGAAGCCGTGCACGCCGCGCTTCCAGGCGAGCAGGTAGACGGCGACACCGGTCAGCAGGCCGCCGGTGACCGCCCCGGCCGAGACCGCCGCCGCGCTGCCCTGGAACAGGACGATCACGGTGAGCGCGCCGACCGTGGCGCCCTGGCCGAAGCCGAGGACGTCGGGGCTGCCGAGCGGGTTGCGGGAGATGGTCTGGAAGACGGCGCCGCCGGCCCCGAGCGCCGCGCCGACGAGGAGTCCGACGAGCACCCGCGGCAGCCGCAGGTCCGTGACGATGAACTCCTGCTGGAAGGTGCCGTGGCCGAAGAGCGTGGTGACGACCTCGCCGGGCGTCATCGAGAAGTCGCCGCTGCCGATGAGGACGACCGCGGCCCCGGCCGCGACGACGGCCAGGAGCAGGATCACCAGGGCCGCCCGGACGTTCATCCGGAACGAGTACCCGCCGGGTGTGCGCACGGCGCGCACCGGACGGCCGCCGCGCGCCGACCCCTTCGTGGTCGTGGCCTTCACAGCTGGGACATCCTCTTGCGTCGTACGAGGTGGATGAAGACGGGCCCGCCGATCAGCGCCGTGACGATGCCGACCTGGAGTTCGGACGGGCGGGCGATGACCCGGCCGACCACGTCCGCGCCGAGCAGGAGCACCGGGGAGAGCACGGCCGCGTACGGCAGGATCCACCGCAGGTCGGGCCCGGTGAGGGCGCGCACCAGGTGCGGGATCATCAGCCCGATGAAGACGATCGGCCCGCACGCGGCGGTGGCCGCCCCGCACAGCAGGGTGACGGCGAGCATCGCGAGGAAGCGGGTCCGGGTGAGGTGGGCGCCGAGCGCCCGCGCCGTGTCGTCGCCCATCTCCAGGGCGTTGAGCGGGCGCGCGATGAACGCGGTCAGCAGCACGCCCAGCGCGATGAACGGCCACACCTTGCCGACCGTCTCGGTGTTCGCGGAGGCCAGCGAGCCGACCGTCCAGAACCGCAGCCGGTCCAGCGCCGCCGAGTCCAGCAGCTGTACGGCGTTGACGTACCCGTACAGCGCGGCGGTGACGGCCGTCCCGGCGAGCGCGAGGCGCACGGGGGTGGCGGAGCGGCTGCCGCCGAGGAAGTACACGGCCACCGACACGATCGCGGCACCGGCGAAGGCGAACCAGACGTAACCGGTCAGCGAGGTCACACCGAAGAAGCTGATGGCGGAGACGACGGCGGCCGACGCACCAGCGTTGACGCCGAGGATGCCGGGCTCCGCGAGGGGGTTGCGGGTCAGCGCCTGCATCACCGCCCCGGCGAGCCCGAGCGCGGCGCCGACGAGCAGCCCGAGCAGGGTGCGCGGAATGCGCACCTTGCGTACGAGGACGTCGTCGCCGCTGCCCGCGTAGTGGAACAGGCCGTGCCACACGTCGGAGAGGGGCAGCGCCTTGGCACCGATCGCGATGCTCGCGAAGCACACCAGCACGAGGACGGCCACGGCCACCAGGAGCCCCGCCGCTCGCGCCGCGTGACGCCTGCGGGGGGCGGCGGCCTTGTCCGGCGCGGCTATCGGGCCGGGACTGGAATCCGGGGGACTTTCAACCAACACTCGGTTAGGTTAGCCTACCCAGCCTCCCGGGCCCCCGGCCCGGCCCTCCCCCGGCCACCTGCCCTTTCGGCCCGCTCGCCGCCGACCCTGCGCCTTCGGCCCGCTCGCCGCCGGCCCTGCGCCTCGGCCCGCTCGCCGCCGGCCACCTGCGCTCTCGGTCGGCCCGCCCGCCACGCGGGCCGCTCCTACAGCCCGAGCCGGGCCACGGCCTTCTCCGCGTCCAGCTCGCACACCCCGTCACCGGCGTGCGACCAGGCCGCCGCGCACAGCGCCCGCAGCCCGTCGAGCGCGTCGCCTTCGCCGTCCACCACGAGCCGGCCGTCCCGGGCGGACGCCGTCCAGCCGCCGCAGCCGAAGTTCTCGCCCGCCGGCGTCACCTCGGGCTGCCCGGTGAGCAGGCCGCGCAGGTCCGCGTCGATGTACGTCGGCCGGTGCTCGGGCGCGGCGGCCACCAACTGCGCCGCGTCCGTGACCCCGGTGAGCACGAGCAGTGAGTCGACGCCCCCGTTGAACGCGCCCTCGATGTCCGTGTCGAGCCGGTCGCCGACCACGAGCGGCCGTTCGGCCCCGGTCCGCAGCACGGTCTCGCGGTGCATCGGCGGGAGCGGCTTCCCCGCCACCTGCGGCTCGGCACCGGTCGCGATCCGGACGACCTCGACGGCTGCCCCGTTGCCCGGCGCGATCCCCCGGGCGCCCGGAATCGTCAGGTCGGTGTTGGACGCGAACCACGGCAGCCCGCGGTTGATCGCGTACGACGCCTCGGCGAACCGGCCCCACGCCAGGTCCGGCCCTCCGTACCCCTGCACCACCGCGACCGGGTCGTCGTCCGCCGACTCCACCGGTTCGAGCCCGCGTTCACGCAGGGCGACTTGCAGCCCCTCGCCGCCGATCACCAGCACCCGCGCCCCGGCCGGCAGCTGGTCGGCGACGAGCCGGGCCACGGCCTGCGCCGAGGTGATCACGTCGGTGGGCTCGGCCGGGACGCCCAGTTCGGTGAGGTGCTGCGCGACGGCGGCCGGGGTGCGCAGCGCGTTGTTGGTGACGTACGCCAGGTGCATCCCGCCGTCCCGCGCCGTGCCGAGCGCCTCGACCGCGTGTCTGATCGCCAGCCCGCCCGCGTACACCACCCCGTCGAGGTCGAGCAGCGCCGTGTCGTACGCCTCGCTCAACGCGGTGCTGCTGCCGCTCGGACGGGTCCTGCTCGCCTGACTCATATCGCGCGCTCCTCATCGCCTGCTTCTCCCCCGATCATCGCGTATCCCCGTACCGCACATACGATGCAGAAATGAACACACGAGGCACGGCGGAGCAGGGACTGCGTCTGATTCCGTTCCGTGGACTGCGCTACGTCCCCGAGCGGGTCGGCAGTCTCGCCGCGGTGACCTCGCCCCCGTACGACGTCGTCGTACGCCCCGACGGGCTGCTCCACCTGGAATCGGCGGACCCGCACAACATCGTGCGGCTGATCCTGCCCCAGGCCGACACCGTCACCGCCCGCAACGAACAGGCCGCCGCCACCCTGGACAGCTGGCTCGCCGAGGGCATACTCGCCCCCGAATCGGAGCCCGCCCTGTACGTGTACGAGCAGCGGAACGACGAGATCCTGCAGCGGGGCGTCGTCGGCGCCCTCGCGCTCTCCGGTCCCGCCGAAGGCGTGGTGCTCCCGCACGAGGACGTGATGGCGCATGTCGTCGAGGACCGGGCCGACCTGATGCGCACCACCGCGGCCCATCTGGAGCCGCTGCTGCTGACGTACCGCAGCGACGGGGAGGCGGCCACGGGTGCGACCGCCGTCATCGAGCGGACCGTCGAGCGCCCGCCGTTGCTCGCCACGACCACGGAGGACGGCTTCCGCCACCGGCTGTGGGCGGTCACCGATCCCGCCGACCGCGCGGAGATCGAGGCGGACCTGCTCCGGCACCAGGCGCTGATCGCGGACGGCCACCACCGCTGGGCCACCTACCTCAGGCTCCAGCAGGAGCACGCCGATCCGGGCCCCTGGGACTTCGGCCTGGTCCTTCTGGTCGACACGGCCCGCTACCCGCTCCGGGTCCGCTCCATCCACCGGCTGCTGCACGGCCTGCCCGTCCCGGACGCGCTGGCCGCGCTGTCCGGCCTGTTCCGCGTACGCGAGGTCGAGGGGCCGCTCCCCCGCGCTCTGGACGCTCTGGCCGCCGCTGCCACCGAGGGGAACGCCTTCCTGCTGGCGGGCGACGGCGGCTTCCATCTGGTCGACCGGCCGGACGAGGCGCTGCTCACCCGTACGGTTCCGGCGGACCGCCCGGCCGCCTGGCGCACCCTGGACGCGACGGTCCTGCACACGGCGCTGCTCGACCATGTCTGGCGGATCCCGGACGACCCGTCGCACATCGCCTACATCCACGACACCGCGGCCGCGGTAGAGCAAGCCGAACGGAACGGCTCGACGGCGGTGCTGATGCATCCGGTACGCGAGGAACTCGTCCGGGACCTGGCCCGGCAGGGCGTCACCATGCCCCGCAAGTCGACGTCCTTCGGCCCGAAGCCGGCCACGGGCCTGGTCCTGCGCAGCCTCGCTCTCGGCTGAGCGCGTACGCGAATGGAGAAGAGGGCGGCACTCGCGGGCGCCGCCCTCTTCTCCATGTCATGCCTTACGCCTTGGACGGACCGTCCTCGTCGGTGGCGTCGCCGGCGTCGGCGTCGACGCTCTCCGCGTCGGCGCTGTCCGTGTCTGCCTCGACGGGCGGCTCGGTGGCGTGCTCGTCCTCATCCTCGACGAGGGCGTCGACGAACTCGACGCCGTCCAGCTCGGCGAGGCGGTCCGACGCGTCCGTGGCGCCGTCCTTGTCGGCCTCAAGGGCCTTGCCGAACCACTCGCGCGCCTCGTCCTCGCGGCCCGCCGCGAGCAGCGCGTCGGCGTAGGCGTAGCGCAGCCGGGGCGTCCACGGGTGCACGGCGCTCGATGCCAGCTCGGGGCTCTGCAGCGTCACGATGGCGGCGTCGATCTGCCCCATGTCCCGGCGGGCTCCGGCGGCCACGAGACGCATCTCGACCTGTCCGGCCTTGTCCAGCTTCTGCACCTCGGGCTCACCGGCCATCGCCATGGCCTTCTCGGGCCGGCCGAGGCCGCGCTCGCAGTCGGCCATGACCGGCCAAAGCTCCACGGACCCGGTCATCCGCCGGGAGGCCCGGAACTCGGCCAGCGCCTCCGCGTACTTCTGGGTCGCGTAGGCGGCGAAGCCGGCGGCCTCACGGACGGCGGCGACGCGCGAGGCCAGCCGCAGGGCGATGCGCGAGTACGCGTACGCCTGCTCGGGGTCCTCGTCGATGAGCCGGGCCACCATGACCAGGTTCCTCGCCACGTCCTCGGCCAGGGTCTTCGGCAGGCTCAGCAGCTCCTGCCGGACATCCGGGTCGATCTCGTGACCGGTGACCTCGTCCGGGATGGGCAGCCGCTTGATGGGCTCGCGGTCCCGGTCGTCCCGGCGCTCGTACCCGCCCGAACGGCCACCCCGGTCGTCCCGGCCGCGGTAACCGCCACGGTCCCGGTCGTCGCGGCCGCGGTAGCCGCCGCCCCGGTTGTCGTCACGGCGCGGGCCACGGTCGCGGTCCCGGTCGTCGCGGCGGAACCCGCTACCCGTGCCCGGCCGGCTGTCCTCGCGGCGGGGACCGCGGGGGCGGTCGTCACGCCGGTCGTCACGCCGGTCGTCGCGGCGCTCGTAGCCGCCGGGACGCCCGCCACGGTCGTCCTCACGACGCGGGGCGCGGTCGCGGTCCCGGTCGTCACGGCGGAAGCCGCCGCCGCCACCGCTGTAACCGCCACCACGGTTGTCATCGCGCCGGTCGTCACGACGGAAGCCACCGCCGGAGGAGCCGCCACGGCTGTCGTCACGGCGAAAACCGCCACCGGAGGGCCGGTCGTCACGGCGGAAGCCGCCGCCACGGTTGTCGTCATCCCGACGCGGTCCACGCGGCCGATCGTCACGCCGGTCGTCCCGGCGGTCATCGCGGCGGTCGAAACCGCCCGGCCGACCACCACGGTCGTCATCCCGACGCGGTCCACGCGGCCGATCGTCACGCCGGTCGTCCCGGCGGTCATCGCGGCGGTCGAAACCGCCCGGCCGACCACCACGGTCGTCCTCACGACGCGGCGCACGGTCATCACGACGGAACCCACCACCACGGTTGTCGAAACCACCGCCACGGTCATCACGACGGAAACCACCGCCCGACGAGCCACCACCACGGCTGTCGTCGCGCCGGAAGCCGCCACCGGAGGAGCCCCCACGGCTGTCGTCACGGCGAAAACCGCCACCGGAGGGCCGGTCGTCACGGCGGAAGCCGCCGCCACGGTTGTCGTCATCCCGACGCGGTCCACGCGGCCGATCGTCACGCCGGTCGTCCCGGCGGTCATCGCGGCGGTCGAAACCACCCGGCCGACCACCACGGTCGTCCTCACGACGCGGCGCACGGTCATCACGACGGAACCCACCACCACGGTTGTCGAAACCACCGCCACGGTCATCACGCCGGAAACCACCGCCGGAGTTACCCCCACGGTCATCACGACGGAAACCACCGCCCGACGAGCCACCACCACGGCTGTCGTCCCGACGCGGCGCACGGTCCCGGTCGCGGTCGTCGCGGCGGAAGCCGCCACCGCCGCCGGTCGTGGGCCGGCTGTCGTCACGGCGGAATCCACCGCGGTCGTTGCGGTCGTTGTCCCGGCGCGGACCACGCGAACGGTCGTCACGGCCGCCGCCGAAACCGCCCCGGTCACCGCCGTCCCGGCGACGCGGCTCGCGCTCCGAACGATCGTCGGGAGAGTTGGTGGACATCGGTGGGGCTCCTGTCATCGGGGTACTACAGACATTCTTGCGCAGCCGGTCATCCGACGCGCTTCGGCAAAACAAAAAGGACCCTTGGTCCCAGCGTTGAACGCTGGGACCAAGGGTCCTTCAAAGATTGTTCGGCGGCGTCCTACTCTCCCACAGGGTCCCCCCTGCAGTACCATCGGCGCTGAAAGGCTTAGCTTCCGGGTTCGGAATGTAACCGGGCGTTTCCCTAACGCAATGACCACCGAAACCCCATCGGGTTCAAGCGAACAAGCACACTTTTCAATTAAGTAGTGAAGCTGTTCAACCGGTGCGACTGTTCGCAACCCGGGAACAACACAGTGGACGCGAGCAACTGAGGACAAGCCCTCGGCCTATTAGTACCAGTCAGCTCCACCCGTTACCGGGCTTCCACATCTGGCCTATCAACCCAGTCGTCTACTGGGAGCCTTAACCAATCA
>NZ_SSBI01000066.1 GCF_004795015.1 Streptomyces sp. A1277
GCCTCGCGGCCGACGCCCAGGCGGTGGCCCGGGCCCGCCCGGACGCCGGACCCGCCGCCGTGCGCGCCGCGGCCCGCACGGTCCTGGAGGAGGCGGGGGCCGCGAGCCCGCCGCTCGACCTGGACTACGTGGCGCTCGTGGACCCGGCCGACTTCACCGAGATCCCCGACGACCGCACGGCGGGCGAAGCGATCCTCGCCGTCGCCGCCCGGGTCGGCGCGACCCGGCTCATCGACAACATCCCCCTGACCCTCGGAGCCACCCCGTGACCGGAATACGGCTGACCGCCCCCGCACCCGGCTGGGCCATCGACGCCGATGTCGTGGTCGTCGGCTCCGGTGTCGCCGGTCTCACCACCGCCCTGCGCTGCGCGGCGGCGGGCCTCGCCACCGTCGTCGTGACCAAGGCCCGCCTGGACGACGGCTCGACCCGCTGGGCCCAGGGCGGCATCGCCGCGGCGCTCGGCGAGGGCGACACCCCCGAACAGCACCTGGACGACACCCTGGTCGCCGGCGCCGGCCTCTGCGACGAGGCGGCCGTACGGGCCCTGGTCACCGAGGGCCCGGACGCGGTGCGCCGGCTCATCGGGACCGGCGCCCACTTCGACACCGCCGAGGACGGCTCCATCGCGCTGACCCGCGAAGGCGGCCACCACCGCCGCCGCATCGCCCACGCGGGCGGCGACGCGACCGGCGCGGAGATCTCCCGCGCCCTGGTCGAGGCGGTCCGAGAGGCCGCCCTGCACACCGTCGAGAACGCCCTCGTGCTCGACCTGCTCACCGATGCCGAAGGCCGTACCGCGGGCGTCACCCTGCACGTCATGGGCGAGGGCCAGCACGACGGCGTCGGCGCGGTCAACGCCCCGGCCGTGGTCCTGGCCACCGGCGGCATGGGCCAGGTCTTCTCCGCCACCACCAACCCCTCGGTCTCCACCGGCGACGGCGTGGCGCTGGCGCTGCGGGCCGGGGCGGAGGTCTCGGACCTGGAGTTCGTCCAGTTCCACCCCACCGTCCTCTTCCTCGGCGCCGGCTCCGAGGGCCAGCAGCCCCTGGTCTCGGAGGCGGTACGGGGCGAGGGCGCCCATCTCGTGGACGCGCACGGGACGCGCTTCATGCTCGGGCAGCACGAACTGGCGGAGCTGGCCCCGCGCGACATCGTCGCCAAGGGCATCACCCGCCAGATGCAGCTGCACGGCACCGAGCACATGTATCTCGACGCCCGCCACTTCGGGGCCGAGATGTGGGAGCAGCGCTTCCCGACCATCCTGGCCGCCTGCCGGGCCCACGGCATCGACCCGGTCACCGAGCCGATCCCGGTGGCACCGGCCGCGCACTACGCCTCCGGCGGCGTCCGCACCGACCTGCGGGGCCGCACGACCGTGCCGGGCCTTTACGCCTGCGGCGAGGTCGCCTGCACCGGGGTGCACGGGGCGAACCGGCTCGCGTCCAACTCGCTGCTCGAAGGACTCGTCTTCGCCGAGCGCATCGCGGCCGACATCGTCGCCGAGCGCCCCCGCGCGGGCGAGGCCGTCGACAAGGCGCCCGTGGCCTCCCCGCTCCTGGCCCCCGAGACCCGGGCCACGATCCAGCGCATCATGACGCGCGGCGCCGGAGTGCTGCGCTCCGCGACCAGCCTCACCACGGCCGCCGACGAGCTGGAGGACCTGCACCGCAGCGCCTACCTGCAGGCCGGGGGAGCCGAGCCGAAGACCGCCGAACCCGGGGTCGAGGCGTGGGAGGCCACCAACCTGCTCCTGGTCTCCCGGGTCCTGGTCGCCGCCGCCCGGCAGCGCGAGGAGACCCGCGGCTGCCACTGGCGCGAGGACCGGCCCGAGCGCGACGACGAGCACTGGCGCCGCCACATCGTCGTCCGGCTCACCCCCGACCGCAGCCTCGTCCTCCGTCGGACGGATACCGAGGCGTTCGGGCCCGTGGACGCTTCCGGGGCAGCAGACTGCGCAGCGACGAGCACCACCCACCCCACTCCCGAGGAGCCGTAACCGTGAGCACGCCCGAAGAGAATCCGCGCCCCACTCCCGTGGACGTACCGCTGATCCGGGTCGGCGCGCCCGCACCTGTCGCGGACGGCTGCGGGGACGCCTGCGGCTGCGGCGGCGACGAGGACTACGAGGAGTGCGGGCTCGACCCCGCGCTCGCCGAACTGCTGGCCGAAGCGGGCCTGGACCCCATCCAGGTCGAGGACATCGCCCACCTGGCCATCGCGGAGGACCTGGACGGCGGGGTGGACGTCACGACCGTGGCCACCGTCGCCGAGGACGCCATGGCCACCGGTGACTTCACCGCCCGCGAGGCGGGTGTGGTGGCCGGTCTGCGCGTGGCGGAGGCGGTCCTGTCGATCGTCTGCACCTCCGAGTTCGAGGTCGAGCGCCACGTCGAGGACGGCGACCGCGTCGCCCCCGGCCAGAAGCTGCTGACCGTCACCACCCGCACCCGCGACCTCCTCACCGGCGAGCGCAGCGCCCTCAACCTGCTCTGCCGCCTCTCCGGCATCGCCACCGCGACCCGCGCCTGGGCCGATGTGCTGGAGGGCACGAAGGCCGAGGTCCGCGACACACGCAAGACGACGCCGGGCCTGCGCGCCCTGGAGAAGTACGCGGTGCGCTGCGGCGGCGGCGTCAACCACCGGTTCTCGCTCTCCGACGCCGCGCTGGTCAAGGACAACCACGTCGTCGCGGCCGGCGGGGTGGCCGAGGCGTTCAAGCGGGTGAGGGACGCGTTCCCGGACGTGCCGATCGAGGTCGAGGTCGACACGATGGCGCAGGTCACCGAGGTGCTGGACGCGGGCGCCGACCTGATCCTGCTGGACAACTTCACCCCGGCCGAGACCGCCGAGGCGGTCGCCCTGGTCGGCGGGCGCGCGGTCCTGGAGTCCTCCGGACGGCTCTCCCTCGACTCGGCCCGCGCCTACGCGGAGGCCGGCGTGGACTACCTGGCCGTCGGCGCGCTGACCCACTCCTCGCCGATCCTGGACATCGGCCTGGACTTCCGCGACACCGACGGGGCCGGCGCCTGATGCTGCTCACCATCGACGTCGGGAACACCCACACCGTCCTCGGCCTGTTCGACGGCGAGGAGATCGTCGAGCACTGGCGGATCTCCACCGACGCCCGCCGCACCGCCGACGAGCTCGCGGTGCTGCTCCAGGGCCTGATGGGCATGCACCCGCTGCTCGGCATGGAGCTGGGCGACGGCATCGAGGGCATCGCGATCTGCTCCACCGTCCCGGCCGTCCTGCACGAGCTGCGCGAGGTGACCCGCCGCTACTACGGCGACGTCCCGGCCGTGCTGGTCGAGCCGGGCATCAAGACCGGGGTGCCGATCCTCATGGACAACCCGAAGGAGGTCGGCGCGGACCGCATCATCAACGCGGTCGCCGCCGTCGACCTGTACGGGGGCCCGGCGATCGTCGTGGACTTCGGTACGGCCACCACGTTCGACGCGGTCTCCGCCCGGGGCGAGTACACCGGCGGCGTCATCGCGCCCGGCATAGAGATCTCGGTCGAGGCGCTCGGCGTCAAGGGCGCCCAGCTGCGCAAGATCGAGCTGGCCAGGCCGCGCAGCGTCATCGGCAAGAACACCGTAGAGGCCATGCAGGCGGGCATCATCTACGGCTTCGCCGGCCAGGTCGACGGGGTCGTGGCCCGGATGAAGAAGGAGCTGGCGGCCGACCCGGACGACGTCACCGTCATCGCGACGGGCGGCCTTGCTCCGATGGTGCTGAACGAGTCCTCCGCCATCGACGAGCACGAGCCCTGGCTCACCCTCATCGGGCTGCGCCTGGTGTACGAGCGCAACGTGTCGCGTCTGTAGGAATCCGGCCCCGACCGGCGGTTCCCCGCGCGGCGGCTCCCGGAGCCGCCGCGCCACCGACGACCAGTTAAGAGGATTTTGTCCCCTTAGCACGTATTGTCGCGTTATGCCCACGCCCTACGGATCACGCGGCGGTATGGCGTTCAGCGCGGACGAGCTGCGAGTGCTCCGACGCGCCCTCGCCTTCGCCCTGCACCCCGCGCCCCTGCCCGACGAGGATGTCCAGGACTGCCTGCGGCTGGCGGGCAGCGTGGACGAGGTGGTCGGCGAGGCGGGACGGCTGCGCGCCTTCCTCCTCGCCGACCTCGCCCGCTACCGCGACGCCCTCCCCGGCTCCCTCAGCGGCTACCTGGAACTCCTCCAGGACGCCCTGGCCGCCGGCTACGACCCCCGCCCCGAGGACCTGGCCGCCCTGCGCGCCCTGCGCGGCGGCCCTCTCGCCGCAGCCCTCCTGGAGCGCTGCCAGGTGATCGCGGAGCGCTCGGTGCGCGCCCGGCTCGCCGGACGGGCCGTGCCCGCGACCGCACCCGCGCCCCGCAGCCGGCTGCTCGCGCTGCCCGGCGGGCGCGCCGCGGAGCCGGACAAGCCCAAGACCCCGCCGGCCCCGGCCCGCCCGGTTCCGCCCTCCGAGCGTCCGGCGCCGAAGCCCTCGGAGGTCTTCCCGCCCCGCCGGCCCGCCCCCCGGCCCGCGCAGCGCGCCGCCGGGTAGGGCCTCTCCGGCGGTCCGGGGCGGGCTCGCTACTCTGGACCCATGGACTACGTATCCGCGCTCGTGCCCCCCGTGGTGATGGCCGTCTTCTTCATCGGCCTGGTCGTGACGATCGTCAAGAGCCAGGGCGGCCCCAACAAGGCCAAGGAGGACGCGGCCGTGGACGCGGCGCTCAGCCGCGCCGAGTCCGCCCAGCAGACTCCGCGGGCCGAAGGGGCCTGACCCCTCCGCGGCCCCGCGCGGCGCGCGCTCGTACGAAAGGGCGTACGGCTCCCGAGGAGCTGTACGCCCTTTTGCTGTGTAAATAACTACGCATTCCAGACATCTCGCACTAAGGTGACGCTGTGCCCCGTCAATTGGGAGAGCTGGAAGACGCCGTGATGACACGGGTCTGGGAATGGAACCGTCCGGTCACTGTGCGGGAAGTCCTGGAGGACCTTCAGCAGGAGCGGTCCATCGCCTACACCACCGTCATGACGGTAATGGACAATCTCCATCAGAAGGGCTGGGTCCGCCGCGAAGTGGAGGGCCGCGCTTATCGATATACGGCCGTCTCCACCCGCGCCGCATACGCGGCCGCCCTGATGAACGAAGCCTGGTCGCGCAGCGACAACCCCGCGGCCGCGCTCGTCGCGTTCTTCGGGATGATGTCGGCCGAGCAGCGCGAGGCTCTGCGGGACGCGATGCGGATCGTTCAGCCCGTACTTCCCGAGGACGCCCCGGCGCCGGCGGCCGAAGCCGGGGAAGCGGTCGATGACGCGGAGCCGGAGACCGGACGATAGCGTCTGGGTATGTCCTCAGAGCTTCCGCAAACCGATTTCCGGACCGTACCGTCTGCTATAAACGTGGCCATCACCGTCCGGCGCGCACGCACGAGCGATGTGCCGGCGGTCCGGCGTCTCCTCGACGGCTACGTGCGCGAAGGCATCCTCCTCGACAAAGCCACGGTGACGCTTTACGAGGACATCCAGGAGTTCTGGATCGCCGAACGCGACGAGGACGCCCGGGTCATCGGCTGCGGCGCACTGCACGTGATGTGGGAAGACCTCGCCGAAGTCCGCACTCTCGCCGTCGATCACAGTCTCAAGGGCGCCGGAGTGGGGCATCAAGTCCTGGACAAGTTGTTGCAGACCGCCCGCTGGCTCGGGGTCCGCCGGGTTTTCTGTCTCACCTTCGAAGTCGACTTCTTCGCGAAGCACGGCTTCGTGGAGATCGGAGAGACGCCGGTCGACGGAGATGTCTACAGTGAGCTGCTGCGTTCCTATGACGAGGGAGTCGCGGAGTTCCTGGGTCTCGAACGAGTGAAGCCGAACACCTTGGGCAACAGCCGGATGCTTCTGCACCTGTGACCGCGGGAAGAAGGCGAGCCCTATGTCCGAATCGCGCATGTTTCCCGTCCACTTGTGCTGCTGAACCTCTCCCGAGGGTTTGTGTTTTCCGGGGAAAAGCGGTTTCCTTTCCGCGTACTCCATTTTTCGATGAAAGGAAATCCGGTGGCACAGAAGGTTCAGGTCCTTCTTGTTGACGACCTCGACGGTGGCGAGGCGGACGAGACGGTGACGTTCGCGCTGGACGGCAAGACGTACGAGATCGACCTCACCACCAGCAACGCGGACAAGCTGCGTTCCCTTCTCGAGCCCTACGCCAAGAACGGCCGTCGCACCGGTGGCCGCGCGGCGTCGGGTCGCGGCAAGGGCCGTGCGGTCTCCGGCGGCAACAAGGACACCGCCGAGATCCGCAAGTGGGCCCGCGAGAACGGCCACAGCGTGAATGACCGCGGCCGCGTCCCCGCGGAGATCCGCGAAGCCTACGAGAAGGCCAACGGCTGAGCGGCCGGCTCATCGGGGAACAGGCCCGCACGGGCCCGCGTCAACCGAACCCGGTGGCATTCCGTCGCCACGGCGTCCACGAGCCGGACGAGATCGGGAGTATCCCCACCCCTGCTCCCGAAGCCGGAGAAAGCCGGGAGAACCGGCGCTTCGTCCAGTTCGAGCGATGACCTGGGGGGCCGCAGCCAGGAGGCGGTCCCCGGCGGCACCGGCCGGCCCGGCGGCGGCGGTGCGGTGATCCGCCCGCCCGCTCCCAGCGCGGTCAGCGACAGCGCGACCCCGCCCCACTCCAGCCAGTCGAGCAGCCCGGGCAGCTCCTCCGCACTCCCCGGCGCCACCAGCAGGCTCATCCGCAGCCCCATGAGCGCCACCGGACCCGTCCGGCCCACCCGCCGCAGTGCCGCGTGACCGGCGACGGCGGGGACCACGAGCGCGTCGAACCGCAGCCCGGTCAGCAGCCGCACCGGCGAACCGCCCGTCGTGGCCCAGCCGAGCTCCTGCTCGTACCACCGGGCCCACCCGTCCCACGGCTCCCCCCGGGCACC
This sequence comes from Streptomyces sp. A1277, assembly GCF_004795015.1. Classification (GTDB taxonomy): domain Bacteria; phylum Actinomycetota; class Actinomycetes; order Streptomycetales; family Streptomycetaceae; genus Streptomyces. The sequence goes on from NZ_SSBI01000066.1 coordinate 6,914, forward strand.
GCCCTTGCCCTCGGCGGACGGCGGGACGCGGGGCGGCGGGACGGTGAGGGCCATGCCGGAAGAACTCCCGATACGCCTTTGGGGTTACGCAGGGTTGACGCGCGAACGCATAGGGTGTCCGAGTTGGGGGCGTACGGGCGCATTCAGGAGTACGAAGATGTTCGCCCGTAGCGGAGGGAACCCGCGTACGCCGCATGGACTGTCTGTAATTGCGGGTAAGACATCCCTAGTGGGAGGGGCGACACGCACGTCATGGACGTCTCACGTTCGCCATCGGCGTACTGGCGACTGGGCTATCTGTCTGGCCTGCGGGAACATCGTCTCGCACCATCGGGTTGGAGCAGTTGTCGGCGTTCGGGGCGGGGATCCCCCAGGAAGCAAGGCCGGGTGTCGGCAGTTGAAATGAGCGGTCCCCGCTTGCGGGACTAAGCTGCGGAAGGACAGGGAGGGGACCGACCCCTTACTGCCTGACCGCTCTGAGGAGCGATTAACGATGTTCGAGAGGTTCACCGACCGCGCGCGGCGGGTTGTCGTCCTGGCTCAGGAAGAAGCCCGGATGCTCAACCACAACTACATCGGCACCGAGCACATCCTCCTGGGCCTGATCCACGAGGGTGAGGGTGTCGCCGCTAAGGCCCTGGAGAGCCTCGGGATTTCGCTCGAGGCGGTCCGCCAGCAGGTGGAGGAGATCATCGGCCAGGGCCAGCAGGCCCCGTCCGGCCACATCCCCTTCACGCCCCGAGCCAAGAAGGTCCTGGAGCTGTCGCTCCGCGAGGCCCTCCAGCTCGGCCACAACTACATCGGCACGGAGCACATCCTGCTCGGCCTCATCCGCGAGGGCGAGGGCGTCGCCGCCCAGGTCCTCGTGAAGCTGGGAGCCGACCTGAACCGGGTGCGCCAGCAGGTCATCCAGCTGCTGTCCGGCTACTCGGGCGGCAAGGAGGCGGCCACCGCGGGCGGCCCCGCGGAGGGCACGCCCTCCACGTCGCTGGTGCTCGACCAGTTCGGCCGCAACCTCACGCAGGCCGCTCGCGAATCCAAGCTCGACCCGGTCATCGGGCGCGAGAAGGAGATCGAGCGGGTCATGCAGGTGCTGTCCCGCCGTACGAAGAACAACCCGGTCCTCATCGGCGAGCCCGGCGTCGGCAAGACGGCGGTCGTCGAGGGCCTGGCGCAGGCCATCGTCAAGGGCGAGGTGCCCGAGACCCTCAAGGACAAGCACCTCTACACCCTGGACCTCGGCGCGCTGGTCGCCGGCTCCCGCTACCGCGGTGACTTCGAGGAGCGCCTGAAGAAGGTCCTCAAGGAGATCCGCACCCGCGGCGACATCATCCTGTTCATCGACGAGCTCCACACCCTGGTGGGTGCGGGCGCCGCCGAGGGCGCGATCGACGCCGCGAGCATCCTCAAGCCCATGCTGGCGCGAGGCGAGCTGCAGACCATCGGTGCCACCACGCTCGACGAGTACCGCAAGCACCTGGAGAAGGACGCCGCTCTCGAGCGCCGCTTCCAGCCCATCCAGGTCGCGGAGCCGTCGCTGCCGCACACCATCGAGATCCTCAAGGGCCTGCGCGACCGCTACGAGGCCCACCACCGCGTGTCCATCACGGACGAGGCGCTGGTCCAGGCCGCGACGCTGGCCGACCGCTACATCTCGGACCGCTTCCTGCCGGACAAGGCGATCGACCTGATCGACGAGGCCGGTTCCCGGATGCGCATCCGCCGGATGACCGCGCCGCCGGACCTCCGCGAGTTCGACGAGAAGATCGCGGGCGTGCGCCGCGACAAGGAGTCGGCGATCGACTCCCAGGACTTCGAGAAGGCGGCCTCTCTCCGCGACAAGGAGAAGCAGCTGCTGGCGGCGAAGACCAAGCGCGAGAAGGAGTGGAAGGCCGGCGACATGGACGTCGTGGCCGAGGTGGACGGCGAGCTCATCGCCGAGGTCCTCGCCACCGCCACCGGCATCCCGGTCTTCAAGCTGACGGAGGAGGAGTCCTCCCGTCTGCTGCGCATGGAGGACGAGCTCCACAAGCGCGTCATCGGCCAGAAGGACGCCATCAAGGCCCTCTCGCAGGCGATCCGCCGTACGCGGGCCGGTCTGAAGGACCCGAAGCGCCCCGGCGGCTCGTTCATCTTCGCCGGCCCGTCCGGTGTCGGTAAGACCGAGCTGTCCAAGACGCTCGCCGAGTTCCTCTTCGGCGACGAGGACGCGCTGATCTCCCTCGACATGTCGGAGTTCAGCGAGAAGCACACGGTCTCGCGCCTCTTCGGTTCGCCCCCCGGCTACGTGGGCTACGAGGAGGGCGGGCAGCTCACCGAGAAGGTGCGCCGCAAGCCGTTCTCCGTCGTCCTGTTCGACGAGGTCGAGAAGGCCCACCCCGACATCTTCAACTCCCTGCTCCAGATCCTGGAGGACGGTCGCCTGACCGACTCCCAGGGCCGGGTCGTGGACTTCAAGAACACGGTCATCATCATGACGACCAACCTCGGGACCCGGGACATCTCCAAGGGCTTCAACCTGGGCTTCGCCGCCCAGGGCGACGTGAAGACGAACTACGAGCGGATGAAGGTCAAGGTCAACGAAGAGCTCAAGCAGCACTTCCGGCCCGAGTTCCTCAACCGTGTCGACGACACGGTCGTCTTCCACCAGCTCAGCCAGGAAGACATCATCGAGATCGTCGACCTGATGGTCGCGAAGGTGGACGAGCGGCTGAAGGACCGTGACATGGGCATCGAGCTCAGCACGGACGCCAAGAAGCTGCTCGCGAAGAAGGGCTACGACCCCGTGATGGGCGCCCGGCCGCTGCGCCGGACGATCCAGCGCGAGATCGAGGACATCCTCTCCGAGAAGATCCTCTTCGGCGAGCTGCGCCCCGGCCACATCGTGGTCGTCGGCAGCGAGGGCGAGGGTGAGGAGCAGAAGTTCACCTTCCGCGGCGAGGAGAAGTCGGCTCTGCCCGACGTCCCCCCGATCGAGCAGGCGGCAGGCGGCGCCGGCCCGAACATGACGAAGGAAGCGTGACAGGCGCTCTCTGCCCCTCCCGGCAGTAGCGCCCGAGCGTCGACAAGGGGCGGCCCCGGACCGGTTTCGACCGGCCGGGGCCGCTCCTTTTTCGCGCTGCGGACACGGTGCCGGCGGCGTCACAGGAACGTTCCGGACGCGTTCGCTACGCGCGTTAACCGAAAACCGCTCGTTAGTCCGGCCCCGCTTCGGGCGCCCTGCCCGGGGCGGGTTTTTCGGGCGAGCAGCTCGTGGCGCTGCACGGCAAGAAGGCGACGGCGCTGCACGGCAAGAAGGCGACGGCGCTGCCCGTGGGGTAGCGGCCGGCACCGGGCCGAAGGTCCCGAAACGGACGGCCTTCGGTCCCACCGCCGGTGACAAGGCGCACAGGGCTTTTGGGGCCTACTAGCCGCCTTAGGAGCAATGGGGCCCCCTCCGCCGGGGGTCTTCGGACCCTGCGGCGGGCGGACCCTCGGCACGGGGGGAGCCGGCTGCCCGGACCATGGGGCTATGTCCGGTCGGGGCGGTTTGGAACTGGACTTGAACCTGTTCCGGTGAGGGACTTCCGGAGGCGTCCGGAGGGGCGCCCCGCAGGGGGCCGCGCAGTGAATTCCCGGGGCTCTTACTACGGCTTTTATTCGTAGATGGGGTGTTTGAGCACCGGCGGGGGTGCGGGTTACCAAGGTATGGCCAGCCCGGCGCACCGCCGGGTCCAGTCATCTCCGGAGGTTTTCCGCTTATGTCGAAGCGCGTTACGTTCCAGTCCCGCCGCCCGTCCGTGTCCCGCGTTCGTGGCGCCGTGGTGGCAGCCGGCCTGGGTACGTCGATGGTTCTCGGTGCGGGCGCTGCGTTCGCGGCCGGCACTGCGGACGCCCCCCGGGCCACGAGCCTGGTGACCACCGCCACCGCCGACTCGGTCGCCCAGCAGGCGACCGCGCAGGGCAAGGCGGCGGCCAAGCACACGGCCGAGAAGAAGGCCGAGGCCGCGAAGAAGAAGGCCGCGGCGAAGAAGAAGGCGGCCGCCGAGAAGAAGGCCGCCGCCAAGCGGGCCGCGAAGCTCCCCTGGGAGACCCCGGTCAGCCACTACCAGCTCAGCGCGAGCTTCGGTAACGACGGCAGCCGCTGGGCGCACAAGCACTCCGGCCAGGACTTCGCCGTGCCGATCGGCACCAAGGTCGAGGCCGCGCACACCGGCACCATCGTGAAGGCCGGCCCCAACGGCGGCGGCGACGGTCCCGCGTACGGCAACGCCATCGTGATCTCGCACGGCAACGGCACGTACTCGCAGTACGCGCACCTGTCGCAGATCGATGTGCACATCGGCCAGCACGTGAAGAAGGGCCAGAAGATCGCCCTGTCCGGCAACACCGGCAACTCCAGCGGCCCGCACCTGCACTTCGAGATCCGGACCACCCCGAACTACGGTTCGGCGGTCAACCCGGTCAACTTCCTGCACAAGGTCGGCATCACGGTCTGATCCGGCCGTGACACCGCCCCCGGCTACCGGGGAGCGGCCGGGTCGTGGGCCCGGGTGACCAGTTCGACGGCGACTTCGAGAGCGGCCTCGCGCTTCTCCTCGGGGTCGCCGTTGACGTCTTTCAGCGCGATCATGCCGGCGTGCATGGTGAAGAGCGCGCTGAAGCACCGCACCTGGTCGGTGAGCGCCGCGTCGGGGTCCTTGATGAGGTCCACCAGGCCGAGCACCCGGTGCTTGATCGTGTCGCCGATGCTCAGGTCGCGTACCGTCGCCTGGTTCTCCTGCATGAAGCGGAAGAGCGGGGCGGAGCGGGCCAGTGCCTCGCTGTAGCGGCGGAGGATCTCCTTCTTCGTCTCCAGGGTGCGCGGCTGCGTCTCGCCCCAGGTGATCAGGTCCTCGACCGGCTTGTTGAGGTCCTCGAAGATGCTGACGAGGATGTCTTCCTTCGTCTTGAAGTGGTAGTACAGCGCCGCCTTGGTGACGTCCAGCTTCTCGGCGATCTCCCGCAGCGAGGTCTTCTCGTAACCCTGCTCGGCGAAGAGTCCCAGAGCGACGTCCTGGATGCGCTGACGGGTGTTCCCCCGACGCGGCTGCGGCGTGCTGCCCATGGTGCTCTCCCAATGAAACTTACTTGACGCCCGGCTAGTTACGGGGTTACTTTCCCTCAGTGTAGTCAACTAGCCGGGCGGCAAGTAAGAGGCCCGGTGAACAGGGGATCTGGGGAGTTGGGGAAGATGGCGGACCTGATGAAGACGGCGGACGGGAAGGCGGAAGGCCCACCGGCCGCGAAGGCGGAGAAACCGGCACCGCCGCAGCGCAGCGTCCGGGTGGTGGTCCTCGCCCTGATGATCGCCATGCTGCTGGCGATGCTCGACAACCTGATCGTCGGCACCGCGATGCCGACCATCGTCGGCGACCTCGGCGGCCTCGAACACCTCTCCTGGGTCGTCACCGCATACACCCTCGCCACCGCCGCCTCCACCCCCATCTGGGGCAAGCTCGGCGACATGTACGGGCGCAAGGGCATCTTCCTCACGTCCATCGTGATCTTCCTGATCGGCTCGGTCCTCAGCGGCATGGCCCAGGACATGGGCCAGCTCATCGGCTTCCGGGCCGTCCAGGGCCTCGGCGCCGGCGGCCTGATGGTCGGCGTCATGGCGATCATCGGCGACCTCGTGCCGCCCCGCGAGCGCGGCAAGTACCAGGGCATGATGGCCGGCGTCATGGCCATCGCCATGATCGGCGGACCGCTGGTCGGCGGCACCATCACCGACCACCTCGGCTGGCGCTGGAGCTTCTACATCAACCTGCCGCTGGGCGCGGTCGCGCTGATCATGATCACCACTGTGCTGCACCTGCCCAAGCGGGAGCGCACGAAGCGGAACGTCGACTACCTCGGCGCCGCGCTGCTGACCATCGGCATCACCGCGATCGTGCTGGTCACCACCTGGGGCGGTTCCGAGTACGACTGGAACTCCGCGGTCATCATGGAGCTCATCGCGATCGGCGTGGCCGCGCTGGCCGGCTTCCTCTTCGTCGAGACGAAGGCCGCCGAGCCGATCATCCCGCTCCACATATTCCGCAACCTCAACTTCACGCTGATGTCCGTGGTCGGCTTCATGGCGGGCTTCGTGATGTTCGGCGCGGTGCTCTTCCTGCCGCTGTTCCAGCAGTCCGTCCAGGGCGCCTCCGCGACCAACTCCGGACTCCTGCTCCTGCCGATGCTGCTGGCGATGATGGTCGTCTCGCTCGTCGCGGGCCGGATCACCACCAGCACCGGCAAGTACAAGATCTTCCCCATCGTGGGCTCGATCCTGATGGTCACCGGCCTCTTCCTGCTCGCCCAGATGGACACCGGCACCACCCGCTTCACCTCCGGCCTCTACATGGCCGTCCTCGGCGCCGGCATGGGCTTCCTCATGCAGATCACGATGCTCGTCGCGCAGAACAGTGTCGAGCTGAAGGACATGGGCGTCGCCTCCTCCTCCACCACCCTCTTCCGTACGCTCGGCAGCTCCTTCGGCGTCGCCATCATGGGCGCGCTGTTCACCGGCCGGGTGCAGGACGAGATGGCGTCGCGCGGCGGCGGCGGGGCCACCGCCCGCTCCGCCCAGCTGGACGCGGCGAGCCTGGCCAAGCTGCCGGTGCCGGTGCGCGAGGCGTACGAGTACGCGGTCTCCTCCGGCACGCACCTCGCCTTCCTGGTGGGCGCGTCGGTCGGGCTCGTCGCGGTGGTGGCCTCCCTGTTCGTCAAGGAGGTCCCGCTGCGAGGCACCGGACCGGAGTCCGCCCCGGCCGTCGCGGAGATCTGACCGGCCGCGCACACGGACGTACGCGAGGGCGCCGGGGCACACACGCCGGGGCCCTCGCCCGTGTCATCCGCCCTGGACCTTCTTGCCGGCGCCCGGCTCCGGGGTGCGCTGCTCGGCGAACTGGAGCATCGGGTAGCTGCCGGTGTCGGTCGGGGCGTGCTCGGGCAGCCACAGCACCGCGACCGCCCCGCCGCTGCCCTGGGCCGCGCCCTCGGGGGCGGCGTTGCGGAAGGTCAGCCGGGCCCCGAGCACCCGGGCCTGCCCGGCCGCGATCGTCAGCCCCAGCCCGTGCCCGTGCCCGGCCCGGTCGGACGATCCGGTACGGAACCGGCTCGGCCCCTCCCGCAGCAGCGCCGCCGGGAACCCGGGCCCGTGGTCGCGGACCCGGACCACCCGGCCCTCGACCGTGACCTCGACCGGGGTCGAGCCGTGCTTGGCCGCGTTGCCCAGCAGGTTGCCCAGGATGCGTTCGAGGCGGCGCGGATCGGTGCTGACCCACGAATCGTGGACCACCTGGACCCGCACCTGCGGGTCCAGCAGCGCCACCCGGCGGCCGACGAACTCGCCGAGCGCGATCTCCTGGAGCTCGGCCCGCTCCGACGCGCTGTCCAGCCGGGCCACCTCCAGCACGTCCTCGACCAGCGTGCGCATCGCCTGCGCCCGGTCGCGCACCAGCTCGGTGGGGCGGCCCGGCGGCAGCAGCTCGGCGGCCGTCAGCAGCCCGGTCACCGGGGTGCGCAGCTCGTGCGCGATGTCCGCGGTGACCCGGCGCTCGGCCTCGATCCGCTCGTTCAGCGCGTCGGTCAGCGCGTCCACCGCACCGGCCAGCTCATCGGTCTCGTCCCGCACGACACCGCCGACCGCCTCCCTGACCCGGACGTCCGTGTTGCCCTGGGCGACCTTCCCGGCCGCGGCCGCCGCCTTGCGCAGCCGGCGCGAGAGCTGGCCGCCGATCAGCACGCCCAGCGCGGAGCCGCCGAGGACCACCGATACCGAACCGATGATCAGGGCCCGGTCCAGATCACTCAAGATCGTCGTCGAGCGGTCCGCGAACCGGGTGTGCAGCGACAGCACGTTGCCGTTGCCCACCGGCACGGCCGCCCAGACGTCGGGCACCCCGCCGGCGTCCTCGACGTGTGTGGCCCGCCGGTTGCGCCGGGTCTCCTGGCGCAGGCTCTTCGGCATCGTCGGATCGTTGAGCTTCGCCCCGAACCGGGGATCGGCCTTCTTCGTCTTCTTCGCCTCGTACAGCAGCTGGGCGTAGGTCAGCCGCTCCAGCTGGACCTCGCGGGCGTTCTCCAGCATCGAGACCCGGGCCGCGTTGTGCACGACCAGGCTCAGCGCGACCGCGATCAGCGCGCCGACCGCCGCGATCGCGATGCTGATCTTCCAGCGGACCCCTGTCCGCAGGGCGGGGCGCCTCATGCCCGGAGCTTGTAGCCGAAGCCGCGGACCGTCTCGATCCGGTCCTGCCCGATCTTCGTCCGCAGCCGCTGCACATGGACGTCCACGACCCGGGTGTCGCCGCCCCAGCCGTAGTCCCAGACCCGCTCCAGCAGCTTGTCGCGGGAGAGCACCGTGCCGGGCGCCGATGAGAACTCCAGGAGGAGCCGCATCTCGGTCGGGGTCAGCGCCACCTGCTCGCCGCCCTTGCGGACCTCCATCCCCTCGGTGTCGACCTCCAGGTCCCCGAAGACCAGCACCCCGCCCTCGGCCGCCGGTTCCGCCTCCCCGCCGCCGGACCGGCCGCCCGAGGCATGGCCGAAGCGGCGCAGCACCGCCCTGATCCGGGCGACCAGGACCGCGCCGTCGAACGGCTTGGTGACGTAGTCGTCGGCCCCGGCCTCCAGGCCGAGCACCACGTCGATCGAGTCGGCCCGCGCCGACAGCATGATCACGGGCACCGTCGACTCATCCCGGATGCGGCGGCAGAGGCTGACCCCGTCCAGGCCGGGCACCATCACGTCGAGCAGGGCGATGTCGGGGCGGTCCGCCCGGAAGGACGCGAGGCCGGTCAGCCCGTCGGGCACCGCGGTGACCGCGAAGCCGTCCCGTTCCAGCGCCAGCTGGGTGGCCTCGCGGATGACGTCGTCGTCCTCGACGAACAGCACATGGGTCTCGGCCATCGGAAAGCTCTCAGTTCTTCGGCGGTTCCGTGGGCTCGGGAAGGTCTCCGTCGCCCGCGCCCACGGCTCGGTTGAAGTCGTTGCGCACCCGGTCCTCCTCGTTGAACCGGCCGCTCGCCCAGTGGTACGTGATCACTTCCTCGCCCGAGGGGTAGGCGACCGCGTCCTTCTTCCCGTACACCTGCGTCGTCACCACCAGGTCCCCGCGGTCGATGGTGCCGTACACCGCGGGCTGCTCGACCATGAAGACGTTCTCGTACGTGCCGTCGGAGCGCGGCCGGTAGACGTACGTACCGACCCCCACCGAGTCGCCGCAGGTCATGACGTTCACCACGACATCGGAGGACGGGGCGTCGGTGAGCGAGCCGTAGGAGGTGTCCACCGGGTACTCGTCACGGGTGCACGGCTTCAGGTCCAGCCGGACGCGCCCGCTCACCTTCGGGTCCGCCTTGAGCAGCGCCACCGCGTCCACCCGGGGGGCCGGCCGCGCCGTGGAGTGCTGCGTCGAGCTGGGGGTGATCCGGGCGACCGGCTGGGTGCCCGCCGGGCCCTCGTCCCGGGTGCCGGTGCCGCCGGTGGAGCAACTGGCCACGAACAGCCCGAAGACGGCGAGCCCGGCCAGAGCCGTGCTGCCCGCCGCCCAGCCGGACAGCAGCCGCCTGTCGGCGCCGCCGTCCGTGTCCCCGCCCGTTTTGCCGGTGACCGTGCCGTCGTCACCGCTGCCTGTCAGGCCGCGCACCGCTCCCGCCCCCGCTCTTCGGCGATCCGGGTCTCCCGACTCGCCGCTTCCCTGTTCTCCAGCTCCTGGCGCAGCCGCGCCAGCGCACGGTGCAGCGTGCTCTTCACCGTACCGGCCGACATGCCGAGCGCCGCCGCCGTCTCCTCCGTGCTCATCTGCTCCCAGTGTCGCAGCACGACGACGCTGCGCTGCTTGGGAGCCAGCACGCCGAGGATGTCCATCAGCAGGGCGCGGTCGGCGCGCTGCTCGGTGCCGTCCTCGACGCTCGCGTCGGGCAGCTGCTCGGTGGGGACCTCGTCCAGCTTGCGCGCCCGCCACCACTCGGTCCGGGTGTTGATCATGACGCGGCGCAGATAGGCGTCGGCGAGGGACTTGTCCTCGATGCGGTCCCAGCGGCCGTAGGTGCGGGCCAGGGCGGTCTGCAGCAGGTCCTGGGCGTCCACGGGGTCGGGGACGAGCCGGCGCGCGCTGCGCAGCAGCGCCTCCTGCCGGGTCCGCACGTACTCCTCAAAGCCGAGCACCTCGCCCTGCGCCATCACAACCGCCTCCATCCCCGTGGAACCCCGTAGAACCGCTTCGTACCGCTGCCGGCCGCTGGTCATCGGCTGACGTCGCAGACGCTACGGAGTGGTTGTCACGGGGCTGTGCGGAGCAGCCGTAGGCGGGCGCACGGCTGGCCATCGGTTGTGTAACAGTGCGGGGACAGCCCGGACAAAGGGCCCGGGGAGGGACCGACGCGAACGGGCCCGCCCTCCCCCGCGTATGTGTACACGGGGGAGGGCGGGCCCGGTCCGTCAGGTCAGCGGCAGCCGGTACCGGCCGCCGGCCAGCGGCTCGACCAGACCGTCGGCCACCAGCCCGTCCAGCGCGCGGGCCCGCTGCACCGGCTCGTCCCACACCGCGTCGAGCGCCGCCTGCCCCACCGGGCCGACCGCGTCGCGCAGCACCGCCAGGAGCCTGCCGCGCACCTGCCGGTCCGTGCCGGCGTAGGTCTGGCCGCGGCGCGGCGGCCCCTGGTGCGCGGGCTTCCCGGCGAGCCGCCAGGCGCACTGCTGTGCGATCGGGCAGCGCGTGCAGTCCTCGTTCTTCGCGGTGCAGACGAGGGCGCCGAGCTCCATGGTGGCCGCCGCCCAGCGGGCCGCCCGCTCGTCCTCGTCGGGCAGCAGCTCCCGGGCGAGCCTGCGTTCGGCGGCGGTCGTCGCGTTCGGCGGGTACTGGATGCCGAGCGCGGCCCGGGCGAAGACCCGGCGGACGTTGGTGTCGAGGACGGCGTGCCGCTGCCGGTAGGCGAACGAGGCCACGGCCGCCGCCGTGTACTCGCCGATGCCGGGCAGGGCGAGGAGCTGGGCGTGCTCGCTCGGTACGTCGCCGCCGTGGCGTTCCGTTATCGCCTGGGCGGCCCCGTGCAGGCGCAGGGCCCGGCGCGGGTAGCCGAGCCGGCCCCAGGCGCGGACCGCCTCGCCGGGCGGCTCGGCCGCGAGGTCGGCGGGGCGCGGCCAGCGGGCCAGCCACTGCTCGTACACCGGGAGGACCCGGCTGACGGGGGTCTGCTGCAGCATGAACTCGCTCACCATCACGCCCCAGGCACCCGCTTCGGGGCGGCGCCAGGGCAGATCGCGGGCATGCTGGTCGAACCACCCGATGACGGGGGCGTGGAGGGAGGCGGGGGGCGTCTGTGTCGCAGTCGTGGCAGTCATCGCACCGTCGATCCTGACACGGAAGGGCCCAGAGGGGTCACGGGCACGGGGGTGTCACGCCGCGAACGAGCCCATGGAGTGATAACGCCACCCGTCTGTCCCCAGCTCCACGGCGTCCGCGTTCCGGCAACTGGCCCCACGCCCCGCGAGCCGTTGCGGCAACTGGCCCCATCGCCGGAATGCCCCGAACCGGCGGCGCTGACCGAGCGTGACCGTCACGTCACCTTCGGTTGTCCGGTGTCGCCCGGGAGGGCGAACGGGCCCTTGCGGGATGATGATCCGCAAAACTTGGGGATCAAGGCGGCGGGTGGGGCGGGAGTTGGGCCCGATCTCTCGTACAGTTTGCGCCGTGGGATCTCTGCGTAATCCGATCGGGCCGCTACCCTCCACCATCTACTGGCGACGGAGGGCGGTGGCGGCGGCGCTGGTCGTCCTGCTCGCGTTGCTGATCGCATGGGCCGTCACCTCCGGTGGCGGCAAGGGGAACCACGACGACGACTCCAAGGCGCCCAGCTCCGGTCCGGTCGGTTCGATCACCCCCGGACCCTCCGGTTCCGGGCCGGCGATCAGTGAACAGCCCGGCGGAAGCGGCGAGTCGGACGGTTCCGGCGGCAGCGACGGCGGCGGCGACGGCAGTTCGGACGGGGGCTCCGGCGGTACGGGCGGCGGCTCCGGTGCGAACGACGACAACGGCGGTGGCCAGGACGTCGGTTCCGGCTCGTCCTCCGGTTCGGGCGGCGCCTCGGGCGGCGGAGCGGTCGTCGGACAGCAGGTCCCGGCAAGCTCCCCGCTCCCCGACTGCAAGCCCGCCGCACTCCAGTTGACCCTGAAGACCGAACTCAGCTACGGGCCCGACGAGAAGCCGAAGTTCCGGCTGCTGGCCACCAACACCTCGTCCACCGCCTGCAAGGCCGACTTCGGCCCGAAGAGCGCGGTGTTCACCATCACCGAGGCGGGCGAGGACGACGACGAGGTCTGGTCGTCCAAGGACTGCCCGCGCAAGCCGCAGGCCGTGCTGCTGAAGGTGCCGGCCGGGGCGACCGTCGTGCACACCGTCGAGTGGGACCGCGCCAAGAGCGCCCCCAAGTGCGCGACGCCGCCCGCCGGAAAGGCCGGGCCCGGCACGTATCTGGTGGAGGCCAAGGCGCCGGGCGAGCCCGTGCAGCGCGCCTCGTTCGTCCTCGCGAAGGACTGAGCCGGGGAGCTGGGGGGTCGGGGAGCCAGAGGGGCCGGGAGTCGGGGGCCGGGGCCGCAGCCCGCCGGCGCCCGTGGACCGGTGCCCGTGGACCGGTGCCCGTAGACCGCCGAGGGGCCTGCCGACGCCCACGCGTCCGGCAGGCCCTACACGTACCGTTCGAGGATGGACGACTCGGCCAGCCGGGACAGGCCCTCGCGCACGCTGCGCGCCCGTGCCTCGCCGACCCCGTCGACCGTCTGGAGGTCGTCCACGCTCGCCGCGAGCAGCTTCTGCAGCCCGCCGAAGTGCTCCACGAGCCGGTCGATGATCGCGCCGGGCAGCCGCGGGACCTTCGCCAGCAGCCGGAAGCCGCGCGGCGACACCGCCGAGTCCAGCGTCTCCGGCGAGCCGCTGTAGCCCAGCGCCCTTGCCACGACCGGGAGTTCGAGCAGCTCGGTGTGGGTCAGCGAGTCCAGCTCGGTGAGCGCCTCCGCCACCGTGCGCGAGCGCTTCGCGGTCGGCTCCGGCACGTAGTCGCGCACGACCAGCTCGCGCTCCGGCTCGACGCCCGCGATCAACTCGTCCAGCTGGAGCGAGAGCAGCCGGCCGTCGGTGCCCAGCTCCACCACGTACTCGGCGATCTCCGTCGCGATCCGCCGGACCATCTCCAGGCGCTGGGCGACCGCCGTCACGTCCCGGACGGTCACCAGGTCCTCGATCTCCAGCGCGGAGAGCGTCCCGGCGACCTCGTCCAGCCGCAGCTTGTACCGCTCCAGGGTCGCGAGGGCCTGGTTGGCGCGGGACAGGATCGCCGCCGACTCCTCCAGGACCCGGCGCTCCCCGTTCACGTACAGCGCGATCAGGCGCATCGACTGCGAGACCGAGACCACCGGGAAGTTGCACTGCTTGGAGACCCGGTCCGCCGTGCGGTGGCGGGTGCCCGTCTCCTCGGTGGGGATGGAGGCGTCCGGGACCAGCTGCACCCCGGCCCGCAGGATCTTGGTCATGTCCTTGTCGAGGATGAGCGCCCCGTCGAGCTTGGCCAGCTCGCGCAGCCGGGTCGCGGTGAACTCCACGTCCAGCACGAAGCCGCCGGTGCACATCGATTCGACGGTCTTGTCCATGCCGAGCACGATCAGACCACCGGTGTTGCCGCGGAGAATGCGTTCCAGGCCGTCCCGCAGGCCCATTCCGGGCGCGACGGCGCTCAACGAGGCGCGCATCAGCGCCTCGTTACCGGTGGTTTGGCCGGACTTTCCGGGCGATGCTGCCCGGTCGCTGGCTGCCACTGCACTCCTCCGGTCACAGGTTTGCGGTGCCCTCGGGGCCTGTCGCTCGGAGCAGGCCGGATCCAATCGAAGGACCCAGGGGGTGTCTGACACACCTCCTGCGTCCCTCGTACCGTTCGTACGGACGGGCGAGACCAGGGCAAAGTCTACCGGCGCGCGTCGTCCTCCCGGGGGGCCTGTGCACGGGACCGGCGCGGGAGCGCTCTGAGCGCGTCGCCCATGTTGGCCACTTCCGTGACCTTCATACCGGCCGGGACCTTGCCCGGATCGGTCGGGACCAGGGCGTGCGTGAAGCCCAGGCGGTGCGCCTCGGACAGCCGCCGCTGGACCCCGGTGACCCGTCTGACCTCGCCCGCGAGACCCACCTCGCCGATCGCCACCAGGTTCTTCGGCAGCGGTGTGTCGCTCGCCGCGCTGGCAAGCGCCAGCGCGATGGCCAGGTCCGCGGCCGGCTCGGACAGCTTCACACCGCCCACCGTCGCGCTGTAGATGTCCCGCTTGCCCAGCGAGCTGATCCTGCCGCGCTGCTCCAGGACCGCGAGCATCATCGACACCCGGGAGGTCTCAAGGCCGGACGTGGTGCGCCGGGGCGAGGGGATCTGGGAGTCCACCGTGAGCGCCTGCACCTCGGCGACCAGCGGCCGCTTGCCCTCCAGGGTCACGGTCAGGCAGGTGCCGGGCACCGGCTCGTCGCGGCGGGTGAGGAAGAGGCCGGACGGATCGGCCAGGCCCGTGATGCCCTCGTCGTGCAGCTCGAAGCAGCCGACCTCGTCGGTCGCCCCGTACCGGTTCTTGACGCCGCGGACCAGGCGCAGCCGGGCGTGGCGGTCCCCCTCGAAGGAGAGCACCACGTCCACCAGGTGCTCCAGCAGCCGGGGCCCGGCGATCGCACCGTCCTTGGTGACATGGCCGACCAGCAGCGTCGACATGCCGCGCTCCTTGGAGGCCCGGATCAGCGCCCCGGCGACCTCGCGGACCTGCGCCATCCCGCCGGGCGCGCCGTCGATCTCGGGGGAGGCGACCGTCTGCACCGAGTCCAGGACGAGCAGCGACGGCTTGACCGCGTCGAGGTGGCCCAGGACCGCCGACAGATCCGTCTCCGCCGCGAGGTACAGGTGGTCGTTGATCGCCCGGATGCGGTCGGCCCGCATCCGGACCTGGCTCGCGGACTCCTCCGCGGTGACGTACAGCGTGCGGTGGTCCTCGCTCGCCGCCTTGGCCGCCACGTCGAGCAGCAGCGTGGACTTGCCGACGCCCGGCTCGCCCGCGAGCAGCACGACGGCACCGGGCACCAGACCGCCGCCCAGCACCCGGTCCAGCTCGCCGACGCCGGTGGAGCGCGCGGTGGCCTGCCGGCTGTCGACCTGGCCGATGGGCACCGCGGCGGTGGAGACGCGGCCCGCCGCCGTGGTCCGCACGGCGGGGGCGCCGCCGAACTCCTCGACCGTCCCCCACGCCTGGCACTCGGGGCAGCGCCCGAGCCACTTCGCGGTGGTCCAGCCGCATTCGGTGCAGCGGTAGGACGGCCGGTCCTTCGCGGATTTCGTACGGGCAGCCATGGCGCCACCGTATAGGTGGGGTCTGACAGCCGTGCCGGGCGCGGTGCGGGAGCCCCGGCATCCTCGATCGGCGCAGGGGGCGGAATCGGAGATTCCTGTCCATTATCGCGCGATACGTTCATCCGAAAGGGTTAAATCTACTCAAGGAGTGCGAGGGGCCCGCCCCGCCCTGCCTACGGTCGCAAGGTGACGAGCAGCAGGCTGGAGACCCCGACGAACACCCCCGGCGCACACCGGGGACAGCACCGCGCGCCCCACTCCTCGCACTCCTCGCCGAAGCAGCCGCCCGCCCGCTACGAGCCGCACCTCGACGGCCTGTTCACCTACTGCCTCTCCGTCCTGTGCGACCACGACGCCGCCACCGAGGCGCTCGGCGGCGTCCTGGCCCTCGCCGAGCGCCAGGGCAGCCGCTGCCCGGCCGACGAGGAGGAACGTAAAACCTGGCTGTACGCCCTGGCCCGGTGGACGTGTCTGCGCCGGCTCGCCGAGCAGAAGCGGGGCCGCCGCGCCCACCGCCGCCCCGAGGCCCCCCGGGCGCACCGCGGGCCCGGCGACGAGGACCGCCACACCCCGGCCGCCCCGGCAGGGCGTACCACCCGGCGCACGCCCCACACCGCACAGCCCGCCCCCGCCCCCGCGCCGAAGGCCCCCGCCCCGAAGGCCCCCGCCCCCGGCGAGCCGGAGACGCCCGCCGCCGCCGAGGCGCACCGCCGCGAGCTGGCTCGGCTGGCCTGGCCCGAGGCGGCGGGCACCACCCCCGAGCAGCGCGAGGCGCTGGAACTGGCCGTACGGCACGGGCTGTCGCCGCGCGCGGTCGCCGCCGTCCTCGGGCTGGACGCCACGAGCGCCCGGGAGCTGCTGGCCGGAGCCGCCTGCGAGGTGGAGCGCACCCGGGCCGCCCTGGCCGTCGTGGAGACGGGCAACTGCCCCACGGCCGGCCGGCTCACCGGCGACCACCGCGCGCTGCTCTCCGCCACCCTGCGCCGCGAGCTCGTACGGCACGTGGACGACTGCCCGCGCTGCCGCCGGGCCGCCGAGCGGGCCGGGGCCGAGGGGCCCTGGCCCGGGAAGACCGTCACGCCGGCCGCCGTTCTGGCGGTGGTGGAGGCGCCGCGCCCCTCCGCCTACGTGGCCATGCTCCAGGCGCAGAAGCATCAGAAGAATCGGTCCGCCACTCCGCGTTTCGACCGGACGGGCTTCCCCATGGACCCGAAGGACCACGCCGCCCGCCGGGACCGGCTGCGTTCCCGGGTCATGACGACGACGGTCGTCGCCACCGTCGTCGCCGCCCCGGTCATCGCCCTGTGGTCCGCCTACCGGGGCGCGCCGCTCACCGGCGAGGGGCGCGACGGCTCGGCGGTCAGCGCCGCCGACGCGGACACCGGCGCATCACAGACCCCGTACGCCCCGTACGAGAACGCCGGCAACGCCCGCCCCGACTCCGGCTCCCGCTTCACGGACGGGGAGAGCCTTCCGGACGTCTCGGCCGAGATCATCAGCGCGGGCCCGGACCCGGGCCGGGACACCACCGGGCACGGCGAGGGCCGGCTCACCGTCGAAACCCGCACCTCCGGCTCCACGACCCTGCTCACCCTGACCGCGTCGAAGGCCGGCCCGGTCTCCTGGTCGGCGGCCACCGGACAGTCCTGGGTGCGCCTGAGCCGTTCCTCCGGGAAGCTCGCCGCCGGGGGCAGTGTCACGATCCGCGCCCTCGTGGACCACGCCCGCGAGCCCGCGGGCCCCTGGACCGCCCACATCACCCTCGCCCCCTCGGGCGCGGTCGTCGCCATACACGGATACGGGGCCAAGGCGCCGTCCCCCGGGGCCACGCCGCGCCCCGGCCGCCCGCACGGCAGCCTCCACCCGCGCCCGCCGGTCCCGGCCCCGTCCTCGCCGGAGCCCTCCGAGCCGACGCCCGACCCGACGGACCCGACCCCGACGGACCCGGGCGAGCCGAGCCCGGACCCCACGCCGGACCCCACCGGCTCCTCGGGCCCGCCCGCCCCGCCGAAGGGCCCGAGCACCCCGCCCCGCGCGGACTGACAGTGCCGACCGGCCGGGATGACTACTACGCGGGGTCCGCCGGATGCGGGGCCATCGGCAGCAGCGAGGACAGCCGCTGCTCGCACAGCTCGGTCAGCCGGTCGTACCCCTCCTTGCCCATCAGCTCGATCAGCTCCGGCCGGTAGGACACGTACACCGGCTCCCCGGCCCCGTGCGCGGAGGTCGCCGAGGTGCACCACCAGTGCAGGTCGTGGCCGCCGGGACCCCAGCCCCGCCGGTCGTACTCGCCGATCGACACCTGGAGCACGCGCGTGTCGTCGGGCCGGTCGATCCACTCGTACGTACGCCGCACCGGCAGCTGCCAGCACACGTCCGGCTTGGTCTCCAGCGGCTCCTTGCCCTCCCGCAGCGCCAGGATGTGCAGCGAGCAGCCGGCGCCCGCCGGGAAGCCGGGACGGTTCTGGAAGATGCAGGAGCCCTGCCAGCGCCGCGTCTGGCGGTCCCCGTCCTCGTCGGTCTGCGTCCAGCCCGACTCCGCACCCACGTCGTGGAACTGCCACAGGTCGGGCGTGAGCCGCGCGACATGGCCGGCCACGCGCTTCTCGTCGTCCTCGTCCGAGAAATGGGCGCCCAGCGTGCAGCATCCGTCGTCCGCGCGGCCCGCCTGGATGCCCTGGCAGCCGCTGCCGAAGACGCAGGTCCACCTGGACGTCAGCCAGGTCAGGTCGCAGCGGAAGACCTGCTCGTCGTCGGCGGGGTCGGGGAACTCCACCCAGGCGCGGGCGAAGTCGAGCCCCTTCTCGTCGGACGGGTCGGGCTCCGCCGTGGCCGGCACCCGCATCTCCACCTTCTCGGCGTGCTTGATGTCCGGCTCGGTGTCCTGCTTCTTCGTGGCTTTGCCCGGCTTCGCCTTTTTCGTCTTTGGCACGCGCCCAGAGTAAGCGGGCCGCCCGCAGTAGCGTTCCCCGTATGAGACTCGGAGTCCTCGACGTGGGGTCGAACACGGTTCATCTGCTGGTGGTGGACGCACACCCCGGAGCCCGCCCGCTGCCCGCGCACTCGCACAAGGCGGAACTCCGCCTCGCCGAACTCCTCGACCAGGACGGGGCGATCGGCCCGCTCGGCGTGGACCGCCTGGTCAGGACCATCGCGGGCGCGCTCGAAGCCGCCGAGGACAAGGGCTGCGAGGACGTCCTCGCCTTCGCCACCTCGGCCGTACGGGAGGCGAGCAACGCCGACCAGGTGCTGGAGCGGATACGGGACGAGACGGGCGTCGACCTCACGGTCCTCAGCGGCACGGAGGAGGCCCGGCTCACCTTCCTCGCCGCGCGCCGCTGGTTCGGCTGGTCGGCGGGCAAACTGCTGGTCCTGGACATCGGCGGCGGCTCGCTGGAGATCGCCTACGGCATGGACGAGGAACCGGCCGCCGCCGTGTCGCTGCCGCTCGGCGCCGGGCGCCTCACCGCCGGCTGGCTGCCGGGCGACCCGCCGGACCCGGCCGAGGTGAAGGCGCTGCGCCGGCACGTACGGGCGCGCATCGCCCGTTCCGTCGGCGACTTCACCCGCATCGGCCGCCCGGACCACGTCGTGGCCACCTCCAAGACGTTCAAGCAGCTCGCCAGGATCGCGGGCGCGGTGCGCTCCGGCGACGGCCAGGACGTACAGCGCACCCTCAGCCGCAAGGCGCTGGAGGAGTGGGTGCCCAAGCTGGCCGCCATGACGGCCGAGGAGCGCGGGACCCTCCCCGGCGTCTCCGAGGGCCGGGCCGCCCAGCTGCTGGCCGGGGCGCTGGTCGCGGAGGGCGCGATGGACCTGCTGGACGTGGACGAGCTGGAGATCTGCCCCTGGGCGCTGCGCGAGGGCGTGATCCTGCGCCGCCTGGACCACCTGCCGTCCGAGAAGGACGCCGCCCCGAACTGACGGCCGAGGCGCCGGAGGCCATGGCCCTTCTCACTTTCCGCCGCACTCCCTCGGCGGGGCGCACCGGTGCCCGTACGCTGTCTGCGTGGCAGAACCAGTGGTGCGCGTCCCGGATGCGAAGGTCGCCCTGTCGACGGCCTCGGTCTATCCGGAGTCGACGGCGACGGCCTTCGAGATCGCCGCGCGCCTGGGGTACGACGGCGTCGAGGTCATGGTCTGGACCGACCCGGTCAGCCAGGACATCGAGGCCCTGCGCCGGCTCTCCGACTACCACCAGGTGCCGGTACTCGCCGTGCACGCGCCCTGTCTGCTGATCACCCAGCGGGTCTGGTCCACCGATCCGTGGGTCAAGCTCCAGCGGGCGCGCGCCGCCGCCGAGAAGCTCGGCGCGTCGACGGTCGTCGTGCACCCCCCGTTCCGCTGGCAACGCAACTACGCCCGGGACTTCGTCACCGGGATCTGGCGGATGGCGGACGAGACGGACGTACGGTTCGCGGTCGAGAACATGTACCCGTGGCGCTACCGGGACCGCGAGATGCTCGCGTACGCCCCCGACTGGGACGTCACGAACGACGACTACCGCCACTTCACCGTCGACCTGTCGCACACCGCGACCGCGCGCACGGACGGCCTGGCCATGGCCGAGCGGATGGGCGACCGGCTGGCCCACGTCCACCTCGCCGACGGCAAGGGCTCCAACAAGGACGAGCACCTGGTGCCCGGCCGGGGCGACCAGCCCTGCGCCGAACTGCTGGAGCGGCTGGCCCGTTCGGGCTTCGACGGCCACGTGGTCATCGAGGTCAACACCCGCCGCGCGATGTCCGCGGCCGAACGCGAGGCCGATCTGGCCGAGGCGCTCGCCTTCACCCGCCTGCACCTCGCCTCGTCCTCGCCCTCCTCCGAGCAGGCCCCCCGCCGATGACCCCGGACGCGCCGGGCCCGGCCCCCAGGCGCCGCGGCCGCCCCTCCCGCACCGCCGCGGACTCCGGCCCGGACGCCCGCAGCCGCATCCTGGAGGCCGCCCGCGCACAGTTCGCCGAGCGCGGCTACGACAAGGCGTCGGTGCGGGGCATCGCACGAGCGGCCGGGGTGGACTCGGCGCTGGTCCACCACTACTTCGGTACCAAGGACGAGGTCTTCGCCGCCGCCATCGAGCTGTCCTTCGAGCCCGCCCTGGTGGTCCCCGAGATCCTGGACGGCGACACCCAGGACGTCGGCGAGCGCCTGGCCCGCTACTTCATCGCCGTCTGGGAGAACCCGGCCTCCCGCGCCCCGCTCCTGGCCGTCCTCCGCTCGGCCGTCACCCACGAGGCAGCCGCCGACGTCCTGCGCCACTTCGTCCTGACCCGCCTCCTCAGCCGCATCGCCTCCCAGCTGAACGTCCCGGACGCCACGTTCCGCGCCGAACTGGCCGCGTCACACATGGTGGGCATCGCGATGCTGCGCTACGTGGTGAAGGCGGAACCCCTGGCATCGACGGATCCGGAAAAGATCATCAGAACGGTAGCCCCGACGTTGCAGACGTACCTGGCCCCTTGAAGCCCGGGTCCAGCCCCGCCGGCCTCGATCCCAGCCGCTCCGCCCCCGAAACCCAGCTTCTCCGGCGCTTGAGCCCCTTCCCGTCCCTCCGGCGTTGTTCCCAGCCCCTCCGGCGCTTGAGCCCCTTCCCGTCCCTCCGGCGTTGTTCCCAGCCCCTCCGGCGTTTGAGGAGCGGGGCCCGGGGCGGAGCCCCGGTCACGGGAAGGGGCGGGTAGGGGACAAGGCCCGCCGCAGGCGCACGGCAACCCCCACCCCACCGCACCCCCGTCCGCCCCCCGAACAACCATCCCGCATACCGGACACCACGTCCACATCCTGGCACCAAGGGCGTACGCTCAAGAACAGTCTTCAACGCAGAAGGAGCGAGAGACGATGCCCACGCTGAGGTCCCGCACTGTCACCCACGGCCGCAACATGGCCGGCGCCCGAGCCCTCATGCGGGCCTCCGGCGTAGCGAGCGAGGACATCGGCAAGCCGATCATCGCCGTCGCCAACTCCTTCACCGAGTTCGTCCCCGGCCACACCCACCTCGCCCCCGTCGGCCGCATCGTCTCCGAGGCGATCAAGGCCGCGGGCGCGGTGCCCCGCGAGTTCAACACCATCGCGGTGGACGACGGCATCGCCATGGGCCACGGCGGCATGCTCTACAGCCTGCCCTCCCGCGACCTCATCGCCGACAGCGTCGAGTACATGGTCGAGGCCCACTGCGCCGACGCCCTGATCTGCATCTCGAACTGCGACAAGATCACCCCGGGCATGCTGATGGCCGCGATGCGCCTGAACATCCCGACCGTCTTCGTCTCCGGCGGCCCGATGGAGGCCGGCAAGGCCACCCTGGTCGACGGCACCGTCCGCAAGCTGGACCTGGTCAACGCGATCAGCGACGCCGTCGACGAGAGCATCTCCGACGAGGACATCCTCCGTATCGAGGAGAACGCCTGCCCCACCTGCGGCAGCTGTTCCGGCATGTTCACGGCCAACTCGATGAACTGCCTGACCGAGGCCCTCGGCCTCTCCCTCCCCGGCAACGGCTCGGTCCTCGCCACGCACACCGCCCGCAAGGCGCTGTACGAGGAGGCCGGCCGCACGGTCGTGGAGATCACCAGGCGCTACTACGAGCAGGACGACGAGACGGTCCTGCCGCGCTCCATCGGCACCCGCGCCGCGTTCGAGAACGCCATGGCGCTGGACATCGCGATGGGCGGCTCCACCAACACGATCCTGCACCTGCTCGCCGCCGCGCAGGAGGCCGAGCTGGACTACGACCTCGACGACATCAACGAGGTCTCGCGCCGCGTCCCGTGCCTCTCGAAGGTCGCCCCCAACGTGGCCCCCGGCGGCACGTACTACATGGAGGACGTGCACCGGGCCGGCGGCATCCCCGCCCTGCTCGGCGAGATGCACCGGGGCGGGCTGCTCAACGAGGACGTGCACGCGGTGCACTCCGACTCCCTCGGCGAGTGGCTGAAGAACTGGGACGTGCGCGGCGGCTCGCCGTCGCCCGAGGCCGTCGAGCTGTGGCACGCGGCCCCCGGCTGCGTGCGCTCCGCGACCGCCTTCTCGCAGTCGGAGCGCTGGGACACCCTCGACCTGGACGCGGCCGGCGGCTGCATCCGGGACGTGGCCCACGCGTACTCCGAGGACGGCGGCCTCGCGGTCCTCAAGGGGAACATCGCCGTGGACGGCTGCGTCGTGAAGACGGCCGGCGTGGACGAGTCGATCTGGACCTTCGAGGGCCCGGCGGTCGTCTGCGAGTCCCAGGAGGAGGCCGTCGACAAGATCCTCCGCAAGGAGATCACGCACGGCGACGTCGTCGTCATCCGCTACGAGGGCCCGCGCGGCGGCCCCGGCATGCAGGAGATGCTCTACCCGACCTCGTTCCTGAAGGGCCGGGGCCTGGGCAAGAGCTGCGCCCTTGTCACGGACGGCCGCTTCTCCGGCGGTACGTCGGGCCTGTCCATCGGCCACGCCTCGCCCGAGGCGGCGTCCGGCGGCACGATCGCGCTCGTCGAGGACGGCGACCGCATCCGGATCGACATCCCCAACCGCTCGATCGACCTGCTCGTCCCCGAGGCCGAGCTGGCCACCCGCCGCGAGGCGCTGAACGGCGTCTACGCGCCGAAGAACCGTGAGCGCAAGGTCTCGGCCGCGCTGCGCGCGTACGCGGCGATGGCGACGAGCGCGGACCGCGGCGCCGTCCGCGACGTCTCGAAGCTGGGCTGAACCACGGTGCGCGGCCCCCTCCCCGGCGGGGGCCGCGCTCACCTCGCGCCGGGACCGTCCCCGGCTTTGGGATACTCGACCTCGTGAGCGAGAACAGCGAGTCCCCCGACGGCACGGCTCCCGGCACGGCTTCCGGCCCGTCCGAGCCCGCGGCGGCGTCCGCCGGCGCCCCCGCGACCGGGCAGGGCCCGCAGCCCGAGCCCCTTCGCTTCTTCGGCACCACCTGGGTCGCCCACGACGGCCACTACGGGCTCCGCCGCGCCGGGGCCGCCATCGGATCGCTCGCCGCCGCCGTCGCCTCCTGCTTCGTGCTGCGCTTCGCCTACCAGGGCCTGGAGATCGCCGACATCGGCGGCTTCGTCAACGTGCTGGTGGTCCTGATGTTCGCCATCTGCAGCGCGATCGCCTTCCGCAAGACCTGGGAGGGCTTCGGCCGCCGCCCGGCCGACCCGGCCCGCGAGGAGACGCTGCGCGGCCTGAAGGCCATCGGCTTCGTCGGCTCGCTGCTCGCGTACTTCTTCCGCACGTTCACCGAGGCACCGGGCGAGAAGCTGAGGCGTACGGAGTACGAGGAGGCCCTGGCCCGGTACGCGAAGCGCCGCTCGGCCCGCACCGGCAACCCGGCGGCCCGCAGGAAGAAGGGCCGTCGCGGCTGACTGCGTCCCTGTGCGGGGGCACGATGACCCCCATGACCGCGACACAGTCTCCGGACACCACCGCGAACCACTTGTCCGCACCTTCGCGCGCCCTGTCGTTCGACCGGGCCGCCGCCCAGTACGCCGCCGCCCGCCCCGGCTACCCGGACGCGCTTCTCGACGCGGTCGAGGACCTCGCCGGCCGCCCCCTGCGAGGAGCCCGCACCCTCGACGTGGGCGCGGGCACCGGCATCTCGACCCGCCGCCTCCACGACCGCGGCGCCCGGGTCGTCGCCGTCGAACCCGGGCCCGGCATGGCCGCCGAACTGCGCCGGGGCCTTCCGGACGTCCCGCTCGTGCGCGGAGACGGCAACCGGCTGCCCTTCGCGTCCGCCTCCGCCGACCTGATCACCTACGCCCAGTCCTGGCACTGGACCGACCCGGCCCGCTCGGCCGCCGAGGCCCGGCGCGTCCTGCGGCCGGGCGGCGCGCTCGCCCTCTGGTGGAACGTCGCGGACCACACCGTCCCGTGGGCCGCCGACCAGGACGCGCGGCTCCGCCGCTTCTTCCGCGTCGAGGCGCGTGCCGACGACCGCAGCGCCCACGGCTCGGCCGTACAGGACCGCGACCTGCCGCCGGACCTCGACTTCGCGCACCGGCGCATCCCGTGGACCCGGCGCGTCCCCCTCGCCGTCCACATCGACAACCTGGGCAGCCACTCCGCGTTCCTGACCATCGGCGACGACGCGGCCCGGCAGTTCCTCGCCGAGGAGCGGGCCCGGCTCGCGTCGGATCTCCCTGACGGCACGGTCGAGGAGGCGTACGTCGTCGAGCTGAGCGTGGCCGTGCGCTGAGCCGGCCCCGCCCGTCCCTTGACGGCGGCGCCCGGCCGGAACAATATTCATCACATGATGAATTCTTCGGGCGTCGCCGTCGAGGCCCGTGGCCTCACCGTCCAACGAGGCAGCCGCACCGTCCTGAGCGGCCTCGACTTCACCGTCGAACCCGGCAGGATCACCGGCCTCCTCGGGCCCTCCGGCTGCGGCAAATCCACCCTGCTGCGCGCCGTCGTCGGCACCCAGGCCAAGGTCACCGGCACCCTCCGCGTCCTGGGCCGCCCCGCCGGCCACCCCGCCCTCCGCCCCCGCGTCGGGTACGTCACCCAGGCGCCCTCCGTCTACACCGACCTCACCGTCCGACAGAACCTCGACTACTTCGCGGCGATCCTCCAGCCGGGCCGCGGGCACCACGACACCCGCCGCGACGCCGTCACCCGTGCGCTCACCGAAGTGGACCTGACCAGCCACGAAGGTGCCCTGGCCGGCACCCTCTCGGGCGGCCAGCGCACCCGCGTCTCGCTCGCCGTCGCCCTGCTCTGCACCCCCGACCTGCTCGTCCTCGACGAACCGACCGTCGGCCTCGACCCTGTCCTGCGCCGCGACCTGTGGCACCTCTTCCACGCCCTCGCCGCCGAACGCGGCACCACGCTCCTCATCTCCTCCCACGTCATGGACGAGGCCGAGCGCTGCCACCGGCTCCTCCTGATGCGCGAGGGCGAACTCCTCGCCGACGACACCCCGCAGGCGCTGCGCACCGCCGCCGGCACCGACACCGTCGAAGAGGCGTTCCTCCACCTGGTCGAGGCGGCCGCCACCCGCAGGGAGAACGCCCGATGAGCACCCCGGCACCCACCCGCACCGCGCCCCTGAGCGCGACCCGCACCCTCGCCACCACCGCCCGCGTCCTGCGCCAGCTCACCCACGACCCCCGTACGGTCGCGCTGCTCCTGCTGATCCCGGTCCTCATGATCACGCTGCTGCGGTACGTCTTCGACGGCAGCCCGCAGACCTTCGACTCGATCGGGGCCTCGCTGCTCGGCATCTTCCCGCTGATCACGATGTTCCTGGTGACCTCGATCGCCACCCTGCGCGAACGCACCTCCGGCACCCTGGAGCGCCTGCTCGCCATGCCGCTCGGCAAGGGCGACCTGATCGCCGGTTACGCGCTCGCCTTCGGGGCCGTCGCCGTCCTCCAGTCCCTCCTGGCCACCGCCCTGTCGGTGTGGGCCCTCGGCCTGGACGTCACCGGGTCGCCGTGGCTGCTGCTCCTGGTCGCCCTGCTCGACGCCCTGCTCGGCACGGCGCTCGGGCTGTTCGTCTCGGCGTTCGCGGCCTCCGAGTTCCAGGCGGTCCAGTTCATGCCGGCCGTGATCTTCCCGCAGCTGCTGCTCTGCGGCCTGTTCGTCCCGCGCGACCGGATGGCCCCGTTCCTGGAGGCCGTCTCGGACGTCCTGCCCATGTCGTACGCCGTGGACGGCATGAACCAGGTCCTCCACCACGCCGACGTCACCGGCGACTTCGTCCGCGACGTGCTGATCGTGGCGGGCTGCGCCCTGCTCGTCCTGGCCCTCGGCGCGGCCACCCTCCGCCGCCGCACCACCTGACGATGCGGTCCGCCGGGGCGGTGCGAGGATGGCGCCGACGAGCACTGAGCACCGTGCACAGCGAGCACCGCCCGGAGGGTGAACGGCATGACCCAGACAGTTGCAGTCCTCGGCACCGGCAAGATCGGCGAGGCGCTGCTCAGCGGCATGATCCGGGCCGGCTGGCGCCCGGCGAACCTGCTGGTCACCGCACGCCGCTCGGACCGGGCCGCCGAACTGCGCGACCGCTACGGGGTCGACGCGGTCACCAACGCCCAGGCCGCCGAGCGTGCCGACATCCTCATCCTGGCGGTCAAGCCCCAGGACATGGGCCGCCTGCTGGACGAACTGGCCCCGCACCTGAACGCCGACCGCCTGGTCATCAGCGCTGCGGCCGGCATCACGACCGCCTTCATCGAGGACCGCCTCAGCGCCGGAACCCCGGTCGTCCGCGTCATGCCGAACACCCCGGTCCTGGTCGACGAGGGCATGTCCGTCATCTCGGCGGGCAGCCACGCCACCACCGAGCACCTCGCCACGGCCGAGGCGATCTTCGGCGGGGTGGGCAAGACCCTGCGCGTTCCGGAGTCCCAGCAGGACGCGGCCACCGCCCTGTCCGGCTCGGGCCCCGCGTACTTCTACTTCCTCGTCGAGGCGATGACGGACGCCGGCATCCTGCTCGGGCTGCCCCGCGCCCAGGCCCACGACCTCATCGTCCAGGCCGCGATCGGTGCCGCCGTGATGCTCCGGGACAGCGGTGAGCACCCGGTCAAGCTCCGCGAGGCGGTCACCAGCCCGGCCGGCACCACCATCAGCGCCATCCGCGAACTGGAGAACCACGGCGTACGTGCCGCCCTCATCGCCGCCCTCGAAGCGGCCCGCGACCGCAGCCGCGAGCTCGCTTCCGGCAACGGCTGACCCGGCCCGCAGCCCCCGGTCAAGCCGGGGGTTGACACGGCCCCCGCACGTCCGTAGTGTGCTCCGAGTTGTCCGACGTGAGCGCCGACTCCGGTCGGTCCCCGGACAGCCATTCCGCAGTAACCACAACAAGCACGCGACAGCTGTCGCATGTCTTGGTGTGCGCATGTGCGAAATGAGGAATCCGCGTTCGAAGGAACGCGACCCCGATTAGCGTCGGGGCCCTGGATTCCGCTAATGTCTCACTCGTCGGAACGGCCCAACAGCCGCGAGGACAAGCCCCACTGACTGGGAATCAGGCCCGAAAGGATCTGATAGAGTCGGACTCGCCGGAAAGGGAAACGCGAAAGCGAAGAACTGGAAAGCGAAAAGGCACGGCCCGCTTCGACCGGGAATCGGACACGAAAGAGTCTGATAGAGTCGGAAACGCAAGACCGAAGGGAAGCGCCCGGAGGAAAGCCCGCAGGGGTGAGTACAAAGGAAGCGTCCGTTCCTTGAG
>NZ_SSBI01000067.1 GCF_004795015.1 Streptomyces sp. A1277
AACCGAAGAACGTGGAAAAGCTGGGCAAACCAGCAGATACCACCTGCCCACACTCAGCCACCCACACAGAACCAACTCAACAACCGGGCAGGAGAACATCCTCAAACCGCCTCGGCGGATCAAGGCTAAGGACGGCTCCCGCGCCCACAGCACGCTGCTCGAAGTGGCCGAGACCCGGCCACCCGCAGATGTCGCGGAGGCGCTGCGGCTCCCGGCGGGCGGGCTCGCGCTCCTGCGGCGCCAACTGCTCGTGATCGACGACGAGCCAGCCGAACTCGTGGCCTCCTACTACCCGTTGGGCATCGTCAGTGGTACGGCGATGACGGTACGCCGCAGGATCCCGGGCGGTACTCCGACCCTGCTGGCGGAGCTGGGGTATCCGCCCCGGCTCAGCGTTGACCGGGTGTCCGCCCGAGTCCCCACTCAGGATCAGTACCAGGCGCTGCGCCTGCCCGGAGGGCTGCCGGTGCTGCGTACACTGCGCGTCGTCTACAGCGACGACGAGCTGCCCGTCGAGGCAACCGTCATGGTGAAGGCGGGACATCTGTACGAGGTGCAGTACGAGTTCACGGCCGAATAGGCCCACGTGCCCGGGGCCCCCCGCCCCTACCCCCCGTCCGGCGTGAACAGCAGCCCCGTCAGTGACCGGAACACCTCCTCCGGGTCGCGGCCGCCCACCGCCGCGTCCAGATTGCCGCTGAGGAGCAGGGTGGCGAAGCCATGGGCGAGGGACCAGGCGGCGATGCCCGTGAGGCGGGGAGCGTCGGTGGGGGCGAGGGTGGCGACGCCCGCGCGGAGTTCGGCCGTGGCGCGGTCCTTCGCTGCAAGGAGATCCGGGTCGTCGTCGCGGCAGAGGTCCGGCTGGAACATCACCTGGAAGTGCGCCGGGTGCGCCGCCGCGAACCGTACGTACGCCACGCCCCGCTCGCGGAGGTCCGGCGCCCCGGCCAGGGCGTCGGCGAAGAGGGTGTAGCCCTCGGCGGCGATGGCGGTGAGCAGGCCCGTGCGGTCCTTGAAGTGGTGGGCGGGGGCGGCGTGGGAGACGCCGGCCCGGCGGGCCAGGTCGCGCAGGCTCAGCGCGGCGGGGCCCTCGGTGCGGATGACGTCGAGGGCGGCGGTGAGGACGGCCCGCCGCAGGTCGCCGTGGTGGTAGGGGCGGTCACTGGTCATGAACAGCAGGGTACGCGCGATCTAGTCATTGACAAGTTTGCCGCAGGGGCGCACTCTGGAGCTCAATCTTGGCAGTGGCTAGATGGCTAGATGGCTAGATGGCTAGATGGCGAGTGCGTCGCGGAAGGCGGAGACATGTCCGAGGAGCTGGGCCGCGTACGGCAGATGTGGCACCTGCTGGAGCCCCTGCACGCTGTTCTCTACTACGCCCCGGAGGCATTCGAGGAGGCCGCGGCCCTCGGGTACGCCGTCGACGAGCGCTGGCCGAGCTACTTCGCCTGGCGGGCGGCGCCGCTCGGGGAGGCCGGGGCGGGGCAGGTCGGCGAGACCTTCTACAGCTTCAGCCCGCGCATGGTGGGCGCCCACGTTCCGGGCATCTGGTCCGTCGCCTCGTCGGACGCGGTGCTCGACGCCCGCGGACGTGCCGTCGACCGCGCGTACCGGACGCTGCTGGGCGAGGAGGCCGCCGCGCCGGGAACCGCCGAGGCCGCCGCACTGCTGCGGCGCGTGGCGGAGGCCGCCGACACGGCGGACCGGCCGCTCGCCGCGGCCAACGCCGCGCTGCCCTGGCCGGACGAACCCCACCTCGCCCTCTGGCACGCGGCGACCGTCCTGCGCGAACACCGGGGCGACGGCCACCTCGCGGCGCTCGTGCACGCCGGGCTGGACCCCGTCGAGTCGCTGGTCTCCTTCGCGGCGATCGGGGCCGCCCGCCCCGAGGTGTTCGCCAGCCGGGGATGGAGCGAGGACGAGTGGCAGGACGGGCTCCGGCGGCTGGAGAAGCGGGGGCTGGTGGCGGCGGCCGGTACGGCGACCGAGGCCGGCCGCGCCCTGCGGGCCGAGGTCGAGCGGCGTACCGACGAGGCGGCGGCCGGCCCGTGGCGGGTGCTCGGCGAGGCTGAACGGGAGCGGCTCGTCGCGCTGTTGGGGCCGCTGTGGGTGGCGGCCATCGGATCCGGGCTGCTGCCGTCCGAGACGACGCTCGGCATCGGAAAGGTGTGATCCGGACCGCATCGGCGGTGAACGGTGGCCTTGAACCGCCCCTGGCGGGGAAGACATCCGTAGGATCCCCTGGTTGGTTCGGCTTTCTCCCCGTCAGGA
This sequence comes from Streptomyces sp. A1277, assembly GCF_004795015.1. Taxonomy (GTDB): domain Bacteria; phylum Actinomycetota; class Actinomycetes; order Streptomycetales; family Streptomycetaceae; genus Streptomyces. Next base: position 2,272 of record NZ_SSBI01000067.1, read on the forward strand.
CGGCTACGAGTGATATCCCTCCGCGTGTCTCGGTTGATGGTGCCCGCCCTGGCCGTGACGGCCGCGCTGGCCCTGAATGGTTGTGACCCCGACCAGGTCACCTCGGGCGCCGACCGCTCCGGCGGCGCCGCTGACGGCGGCGGCCAGTCCGTCACCGGTTTCGGTGCCAGCCCGCTGGACAACGCCGACGGTACGAAGCCGGGCCTCGCGCCCCTCACCTCGGACGCGGACCGGGCGGCGGCCCGCAAGGTCATCGAGAAGGTCGCCACCAAGGGGCGCGGCCCCAAGACGGGTTACGAGCGGGACAAGTTCGGCTATGCGTGGAAGGACTCCGTGGACGGCATCCCGCTGTCCCGCAACGGCTGCGACACCCGCAACGACCTGCTCGCCCGCGACGGCAAGGACGTCGCGTTCCGGTCCGGCTCGGACTGCGTGGTCGTCTCCATGACCCTCAAGGACCCGTACACCGGCAAGAGCATCGAGTGGCGCAAGCAGCAGGCCACCAAGGTGCAGATCGACCACGTCATGCCGCTGTCGTACGACTGGCAGATGGGCGCCGCCCGCTGGAACGAGGCCAAGCGGCAGCAGATCGCCAACGACCCGCTCAACCTCATCCCGGTGGACGGCCCGGCCAACAACGCCAAGCGCGACTCCGGCCCCGCGACCTGGCTCCCGCCGTACAAGCCGGTGCGGTGCGCGTACGCGCTGCGGTTCGCGCAGGTGTCACTGAAGTACGAACTCCCGGTCACCACCGCGGACAAGAAGGTCATGCTGGAGCTGTGCGGGGGTTGAGCCCGCTGTGCCGGAGCTGTGAAGGAATGGTGTACGCTGCGGCGTCCGAATCCATCGGGCGTCTGTGCGAACGGTCCGAGCCGCTGCGCGCCGGGCCGCCCGCGTCGCTCCCGTAAGGAACACAGCGTGAAGCCTGCTGTGCCCCACACTGTCGAGCCGGGTCCGCGTTCATTGCTCACGACGGTGATGACGGCGGCCCCTGGCGTCCTGCTGGCCGCGGTCCCCGTGGTCACGCTGGGCATGCTCTCCTTCGTGCCCTCGCTCGTCATCGCCGCCCGGCGCCGGCGGGCCGGTGACTGGGCGGCGCTGGCCGGCTTCGCGGCCGCCAATGTTGCCTGGGTGCTCTGGGCGGCGCTGACCCCGGAGGAGACGCGCGGGGCCGAGTTCGCCGCCGACCTGCTGCTGGTGCTGGTGACCACGCTGGGGGCCGCGGCGCACGCCTTGTTCGCCGGGGTCCCGTGGCGGATGCCCCGCCCCGGCGCGGAAGGCGCGGTGTGAGGACCCGGCGTGCCTGGCGGGGCAGGACGCCCGCACCCGGGCGCCGCCTGCCTCGCGTGCGGCTGCTCATCGAGCAGGCGTCGGCCCTGTTGCGCGGGCGTCGTGGCGGCTGGATGGGGGGCGGGGTGCTGCTGGTCGTCTGCGCCCTCGTTGCCGTGTGGGTGTTCGGCGGTGAGGACGAAGCGGCGGGCCCGCCGGATGCCAGGGCGCGCCAGTACCGGGATGTGGACGCGTGCCTGCTCACCGGCGAGGACGGCATCAAGGCGGGCACTCCCGCCGCCGTCTGGCAGGGCATGGAGGCGGCTTCCGGAGACACGCGGGCCCGGGTCACCCATGTCCCGGTCATGGGGGCGCAGACAGCGGCGAACGCGCTGCCGCATCTGAACGGCCTGATCCAGCGGGACTGCGAAATCGTGCTGGCCACCGGCCAGGCCCAGACGGAGACCGTGCGCAAGGCGGCGGGCAGCCATCCGCGGACGCGGTTCGTGGTGGTCGGATCCGAGGGGGAGAGCCGGGGCGCGCAACCCGGAAACCTCACGGTGGTCGCACCGGGCGACGGGGTGCCGGACGAGGTCGCGAAAGTCGTCCGACGGGCCGTCAACACCGTGCAGCAGTAAGCGACGTGGTGCGAAACGCGCGGTGAGATAAACATCGCACAAGATCACCCGGGAATGGGTAGATCTCGTGTCGGTTTATGGGGCAACCTCGCGAGGCCATATGTAGGTCTTGTGAAGAGAAAGCTGCCCCGATGCGTGCTCGATGGCGAAGACCATCATCGTTGTTCCCCCCAGGCCCCGTCGGGCGACGCAGGGCACGAGGTACGGCAATTGCCGTACTCGTCTCGCTCTCCTGCATGCTCACGACCGAGACCGCGTCCGCCACAGGTGAGACCCTGCCGGCGCTCTCGATGCCGAAGATGTCGTTGTCCGGGCTGTGGGAGTGGCTGGACGAGTCCCCCCTGCACACCCCCGAGCAGGAGAACGGCACCGCGCGCGGCAAGAGCCACACCGCCACCGCGGACCAGACCAGCAGCAGGACCGCGGTCGGCCACCGCGCCGGCAAGGGCAAGGGTGAACTCGACGCCTACACCCGCGCCGACGAACGCCCCGGCAAGACGGTCACCGACCCGGCCGCCGGCAATGCCAAGAGCTTCGACGCGAAGACCAGTAGACGGAACGCGAAGAAGTCCACGGCGACCTCGGACTACTTCGTCAACGCCGACGGATCGACCACCGTCCGCCACTACGCGGGCCGGTCCAACTTCAAGGGCGCCGACGGCGCCTGGAAGCCGATCGACACCGACCTGACGCGGAACAAGGACGGCCGCCTCCAGCAGGCCGCCAACTCCCTCGACGTCGAATTCGCCCCGGACGCCGGCGACCAGCAGCTCGCCTCCGTCGACTTCGGTACGGGCCGTAGCCTCGCCTACTCGCTCCGCGGAGCGAAGAAGGCCGTCGCCACCGTCGACGCCGACAACACGGCGACGTACGCCGACGTGCTGCCGGACACCGACCTGCTGCTGTCCCCGCTCACCGAGGGGTTCAAGGAGCGGCTGGTCCTGCGGTCGGCCGACGCCCCCAACTCGTGGCTGTTCCCCCTCGATGCCCAGGGGCTCACGCCGCGCATCGCGGACAACGGCGACGTGGAGTTCACCGACGGGGACGGGGAGGTGACGGCCACCATTCCCCACGCCTTCATGGAGGACTCACGGATCGACCCCCGCTCCGGCGACGCGGCGATATCCCGCGCGGTGGCCTACGAACTGACCACCGCCGACGGCAAGCCCGCCTTGCGGCTGACCGCCGACCGCGACTGGCTGGACGACCCCGCCCGGGCCTACCCCGTCACCGTGGACCCGACGATCACCGCCGGCAACACGACGTACGCGCAGAACACCATCGGTGGTGACCACTCCACCGAGAACCAGATCAAGGTCGGCAGCTACGACTCCGGCACCAACAAGGCGAACTCGTTCCTCCAGTTCTCCTCGCTGGGCACCACGCTCAAGGGCCAGCGGGTCACCGCCGCCACTTTGAACGTGTACGCGATCTGGTCCGCGACCTGCACCGCCGAGCCGTTCTCGGTGCACCCGGTCACCAAGTCCTGGACCCCGGCCGGTGTCACCTCCTACCCCGGCCCGGCGTACGGTGCCGCGATCGGCACTGCCACGGTCGCCCCCGGGGCCTCCTGCAGCAACAGCGCCAACTCCCTGAGCGTCGGCACGAAGATGCCGGTCAAGCTGTCCACCGGATGGTTCGACGGCATCGCCACCGGGAGCGCCAACTACGGCCTGGCCCTGACCGCGCCGACCGGCGACGGGCTGCACTGGAAGAAGTTCCACTCCGACAACAGCACCACGGCGGCCTTCCGGCCCGCACTGGACCTGACCTACACGGCCAACAAGGCGCCGCAGATCAACGCCCAGTACCCGCCGGTCAACCACCAGTCGAACACGCTCCAGCCCGAGCTGCTGGTCTACGCGAGCGACGCCGACAAGTGGCCGATGGCCGCCCTGACGTACGCCTTCGAGGTGTACGACGCGGACAGCGACAGCACCACGCCCGTCGCCACGTCCGGGGTGATCAGCAAGAGCAGCTGGAAGATACCCGCCGGCAAGCTCAAGTGGAGCAAGAACTACGACTGGTACGTCAGCGTCACCGACGGCTACGCCTCGGTGATGTACTCCGCGAGCCGCTTCGCCACCGCGGTGCCACAGCCGCCGGTCACCTCGGGCCTCTCCCAGAACACCGACGGCCACGAGTTCGACCCGAGCGACGCCAACTACACCACCGAGGACACCGACGCCGAGGTCGAGGTCGTCGGCCCGTCGCTGTCGGTGGAGCGCTCGTACAACAGCCGTGACCCGCGCACCGACGGTGCCTTCGGCGCCGGCTGGGCGACGGTCACCGACATGACGGCCGTGGAGGTGAAGGACGGCGCCGGCACACTCACGAGCGTCGTGATCACCTACCCGGGCGGCGAGCAGGTCGCCTTCGGCCGCAACGCCGACGGCACCTTCGTGCCGCCGATGGGACGGTACGCCAGGCTGGCGGCGGCCGCGTCGGGCGGCGGATACACGCTGACCGACAAGGACTTCACCGCCTACGGCTTCCAGCAGGCGGTGCCCGGCCGGACCGGCGCGTTCGCGATCTCCTCCATCAAGGACTACGCGAACCGGACGGAGACCTTCACCTACACGAGCGGCAAGCTCAGCAAGGTCACCAACACCACGTCCAACCGGTCGCTGACCTTCGCCTGGCAGACGCCCACCGGGGCCACCGCCCCGCACGTGTCGACCGTGACCACGGACCCCGCCAAGGCCGGGGACGCGAGCACCGCCCAGGTCTGGAACTACGGCTACACCGGTGACCAGCTCACCAAGGTCTGCCCGCCCGCCGACCCCACCAAGTGCACGGTCTACGGCTACGCCACGGGCAACCACTACCGCACCACCGTCATGGACGCGGACCCGTTCGCGTACTGGCGGCTCGGGGAGACCAGCGGCACGGTCGCGAGCGACACGGTCGACCTCAACCAGGGCAAGTTCAACGGCCTCTACCGCAACGTGACCCTCGGCGGGACCGGTCCGCTGACCGGCTCCACGCAGAAGGCCGCCACCTTCAACGGCACCACGTCGTACGTCGAGATCCCGAGCGCCCCCGGCGCCACGCCCTCGTACACGACGGTGTCGCTGTGGTTCAAGACCACGAAGGCGGGCGGTGTCCTCTTCTACTACGGGGACAAGCCGCTCAGTGACGCCGACCCGGTCGCGAACACGAAGAAGAACACCCCGGCGGTGTACGTCGGCACGGACGGCAAGCTGCGGGGCTGCCTCGCCATGTCTCCGGGGTGCATGACCACGATCGCCTCCACGGCCACCGTCACGGACGGCAAGTGGCACAACGTGGCTCTCACCGGAGCGGCGACCACCCAGACGCTCTACCTCGACGGTGCCAAGCAGGGCAGCCTGGCCGGCACCATCAACGACTGGGAGCAGCCCTACATCTCCTTCGGCGCCGGGGTGAACACCGACGGCTGGCCGGCCATGAACGCCTCCGACAAGCTGGGGCACTACTCCGGACAGATCGCCGAGGTCGCCGTCTACACCGAGGCGCTCGACCCGTCGGTCATCACCGCGCAGTACCGTGCGGCCACCCGGTCCGCGGGACTGCTCAACAAGATCACCACGCCGGGCGGCAAGACCCAGTCGGCCGTCACCTACGGCACCACCGACGACCTGGTCGTCCAGGCCACCGACGGCGACGGCGGAACCTGGAAGCTGAACCCCGCCACCGTCACCGGCTCGTCCCAGGTCTACCGCTCCTCGGTGATGGGGTCGGCACCGGCCGGCTACTGGCGCCTGGACGACACCCAGGGCGCGGCGCAGGCCGCCAACGAGCTGCACACCGGTTTCGGTACGTACAACAGCGTCACCCAGGGCGTGGCCGGTCCGTTCGGTGCCGGTGATGTCACGGCGGCGCAGTTCAACGGCACCAGTTCGTACGCGGAGATCCCGTACGGCACCTGGCACAAGGGCGACCGCTCCGTCGAGCTGTGGTTCAAGACCGCCAAACCCGGGGTGCTCGTCGCCGACCAGGCCAAGGCGGTGAACGACGCGGCCGGGGCGAGCGGTCCCATCAACCCCGTCCTCTACGTCGGCGCCGACGGCAAGCTGCGCGGCCACTGGTACAGCGCGGCGGGTTCGGCCGGCACCGACTTCGGCTCCAAGGCCAAGGTCGACAACAACGCCTGGCACCACGCGGTGCTCTCCGCGACCGGCACCAAGCAGACCCTGTACGTGGACGGCGTCAAGCAGGCCGACTTCACCGGCGCCCCCAACGACCAGACGAACACCCGCACCTTCGTCGGCGCGGGCTTCGCCAAGGGCTGGAACAACGCGCCCGCCGACGTCAGCTACTTCACCGGTTCCATCGCCGAGGTCGCCGTGCACGCGGGCGGGCTCACCGAGGAGCAGGTCGAGCAGCACTGGTCGGCGTACAAGGCGTCCTCGGGCGTCGCCCCGGTGCGGACGGTGAAGCTCACCGACCCCAAGGAGAAGACACTCACCTACGTGTACGACGCGGAGATGGGCAACCGTCTGCTCACCGCGATCGACACCAACGGCAAGCGCACCACGTACGGCTACGACACGGCGGGCTTCCTGCGCACCGTGACCGACGCCAACGGCAACCGCTCGATCACCGGACACGACATCCGCGGCAACACGGTCTCCCAGACCATGTGCCAGGACACGGCCGCGGGCAAGTGCGCCACCGACTACTACACGTACTACCCGGACTCGACCACGGCGTTCCCGCCGATGGACCCGCGCAACGACCTGGTGCTCACCGAGCGCGACGGCCGATCCTCGGGCCCGACGGACAACACCTACCTGACCAGCTACGCGTACGACACGGCGGGCAACCTCACCTCGGTGACGACGCCCCCGGTGCCGGGCCACCCCAAGGGGCGGACCGCCACCACCACGTACACCACCGCCACCACCCCGGCGGCGGAGGGCGGCACCGCGAAGGCGCCGGCCGGACTGGTCGCCGAGGTGGTCACCCCGGGCGGCCGGAAGACCGCGTACTCCTACTTCGCCAACGGTGACGTCGCCGAGATCACCGACGCCAACGGGGCGAAGGAGAGGAGCACCTACGACAACCTCGGGCGTCAGCTGACCAGGACCGAGGTGACGGACGCCCAGCCGGCCGGCCTCACCACGACCCTGACGTACGACAAGGACGACCAGGTCCTCACCGAGACCGACCCACCGGTCACCAACCGGGTCACCGGCGCCGTGCACACCGGGCGGACCACCACGGTCTACGACGCCGACGGCAACGTCCTCTCGCAGACGATCGCCGACCTGACCGGCGGTGACGCCTCCCGCGCCACCTCGATCACGTACGACGCGTACAACCGCATGGCGTCGAGGACCGACCCGGGCGGCGACACCACGTCGTTCGAGTACGACGTGTACGGCAACAAGGTCAAGGAGACCGACCCGGCCGGCAACGTCAACACCTACACCTTCGACGGCGAGGGCAGGCCCCTCACCACCAACCTGCTGAACTACACGGGCGATCCGGCGCACCCGTCGTCGCCCACGACCCTCGTGCAGGAGTCCCGCGCCTACGATCCGGCGGGCCGCCTCGCGTCGATCACCGACGCGATGGGCCACGTCACGGCGTACACGTACACCGACGACGGCCTCGCCGCCTCGGTGGTGCGCAAGGACCCGGCCAACGGCCTCTCCTTCACCGAGGAGGCCAACACCTACGACGCGGCCGGCAACCTGACCAAGCAGGTCACCAACGACGGCCAGACGGTCTCCACGTTCACCGTGGACGCCTCCGACCGCACCACGTCCTCGGTCCTGGACCCGGGCGGGCTCGCCCGGACCACGAAGGTGAGCTACGACCCGGACGACAACGTCGTATCGGAGACCGACCTCGACCCGGCCAACGGCCGTACCAGCACCGAGGACACGCTCTACGACAACCTCGGCAACGTCACCGGATCCACCGTCCACGACGGCACCACCGCACCGGTGGCCCGCTGGAAGATGGCCGAGACCAGCGGTCCCACGGCCGCGGACTCCTCCGGCGGCAACAGCACCGCCACCTTCGGCAGCGGGGTCACCCGCTCCACCGAGCGCGGCGGCGCCGCCGTCTTCGACGGCACGGCGAACGCCTACGGCCAGACGAAGGGCGCGGTGGTCAACACCGGCGGGTCCTTCACCGTCTCCGCCTGGGTCAAGCTGAACTCCACCGCGGCCAACGGCACCTTCCTCGCCCAGGACGGGAAGCAGGCCAGCGGATTCCAGCTGTACTACTCCACGGCGTACGGCTGGACGTTCAACCGCCACAGCGCGGACGTCGTGAAGCCCACCATCGTGCGGAGCAGCTCCGGGACCGCGGCCGCGACCGCCGGCACCTGGACGCACCTGGCCGGTGTGTACGACCAGGAGGCCGCGCAGATCCGGCTGTACGTCAACGGCGTACTGTCCGGGACCCCCGCCGCCTTCACCACCCCCTGGGACGCCACCGGCGCCGTCCAGATCGGGCGGAGGCTGTACGACGGCGCCTACGGCGAGAACACCAACGGCTCGCTCAGCGACATCCAGATCTACGGCGAGGCGCTGACCGCCACCCAGGTGGCCGCGGTCAAGGGCGGCACCCTGCCGGCCGCGGGCAGCTCCGTGCGCACCAGCACCTGGCGGCTGGACCAGCGCGGACTGCCGCTGGCCATGACCGACGAGAACGGAGTCACGACCGACTACGGCTACGACGAGGCAGGTCAGCAGACCAGCGTCACGGAGCCCGCCGTCAGCAGCGAGACCGGAGGCGGCGCCGCGGTGACCGTCCGGCCGGTGTCGATGACCGGCTACAACACCTTCGGTGAGGAGACCGAGTCCTCCGACCCGCGGGGCAACGTGGTCACGACCGCGTACGACGCCGAGGGCCAGGAGTCCTCGACGACGATGCCGAACTACACCCCGCCGGGGGCCTCGGCCCCGATCACGGCCGCGACCTGGAACGAGTACAACAAGCTCGGCCAGGTCACCGCCGAGGTCGACCCGCTGGGCAAGCGCACCGAGTACACCTACACCCAGCTCGGCGACCTGGCCTCGGTCAGGGAGCCCGGCGGCGCCACGACGCGGTACACGTACACCGCCAACGGCGACCAGCTGTCGGCCACCCGGCCCGGCGGCGCCCGCCAGGAGACCACCTGGGACTACCTCGGCCGTCCGGTCACGGACACCGACATCGTGCGCCAGCCCACCGAGCGGGCGTACACCTCCATCAACGAGTACAAGGCACCCGGAGGTGAACTCTCCCGCACGGTCAGCCCGACCGGCGTGAGCGAGTCCTACAAGTACAACGTCCTCGGCGAGACGACGGAGGTGACCGACGCCGCGGGCGCCACCAGCCGCTTCACGTACGACATGGACGGCCGGCCGCTCACGTCGGTGGACGCCGACGGCACCAGCACCGCCAACACCTACGACGGCTACGGCCAGCTCACCGCCACGAAGGACCTGGACGCGACGGGCAAGGTGCTGCGCACCAGCAGCTCCACCTACGACCGTGCGGGCAACCCGACGTCGGTGACCGACTACCGGGGCCACACCGTCACGCTCACGAGCGATGCGACGGGCCTGATCACCAAGGCGGTCCAGCCGGTCTCGGCGACCGAGTCGATCACCACGACCTTCGGCTACGACGCGGCGGGCAACCGCACGCGCTTCACCGACGGGCGCGGCAACGCCTTCCTCACCACCTACAACACGTGGGGCATGGCGGAGAAGGAGATCGAACCGTCCACCCCGGCGCATCCGGACCTCGCGGACCGTACGTTCACGATGATCTACGACGCCGCGGGCCGGCCCAAGGAGCAGCGCTCCCCGGGCGGGGTCGTCGTCAGCAACGAGTACGACGACCGGAGCCGGCTGGTCCGCCAGCACGGCACGGGCGCGGAGGCGGAGACCACCGACCACACCTACACCTATGACGAGGACGACCAGGTCACCTCGGTGGCGGGTGCGGACGAGGAGAAGAACACCTTCTCCTACGACGACCGCGGTCTGCTCCTCTCGGCGAACGGCCCCTCCGGCTCCTCGTCCTTCACCTACGACGGCAACGGCGCGATGACCTCGCGCAAGGACGCGTCGGGCACGTCGACCTTCGGGTACGACACGGCGGGCCGGCTGAAGACGGCGGTGGACGGGGCGAGCGGGACGTCGATGACGTACGGCTACGACACCGAGTCCAACGTCACGTCGATCGAGTACGGCCAGGGCAAGGGGCGGCGTGACTTCTCCTACGACTCCCTGGGCCAGCTCACCACCGACAAGCTGACGTCACCGACGGGCAAGTCCCTGGCGTCGTTCACGTACGGTTACGACCTCAACGGCAACGAGACGTCGAAGACGACGACGGGTGTCGCAGGGGCCGCCACGAACACGTACACGTACGACTGGGCGAACCGCCTGTCGTCCTGGAACAACGGGAGCACGACCGAGCAGTACGGCTACGACGCGTCCGGCAACCGGACCCGCGTGGGCGGTGACACCTACACGTACGACGCCCGCAACCGTCTCACCTCGGACGGGCAGAGCACGTACAAGTACACCGCGCGCGGCACGATGAGTTCGGTCACGGACGAGGGCGGTGTGCAGACCTCGGTGAAGGCGGACGCCTTCAACCGCGTCATCAGCGAGGGCGAGCGGACCTACACCTACGACGGTCTGGACCGCACGCTGAAGGCCAATGACGGCCAGGGCGGCACCGTGTACGACTTCGCGTACAGCGGGGCAGGCAACGACGTGGCGTCGGACGGCGGTACGTCGTACAGCCGCAACGTCGACGGTTCGCTGATGGGCATCAAGTCGGCGATCGGCTCGGTGCTCGCGCTGACCGACATCCACGACGACGTGGTGGGCCAGTTCACCGCGGACGGCGAGGCGCTGTCCGGCTCGACGACGTACTCCCCGTTCGGGAAGGTCGAGCAGTCGACCGGCATGGTCGGGCACCTCGGCTACCAGTCGGGGTGGACGGACCCGGAGACCGCCAAGGTCAACATGGCGGCGCGCTGGTACTCACCGGAGACCGGCCAGTTCAACAGCCGCGACACCGTGGGCATGAACCCGCTGCCGACGTCGGTGTCCGCGAACCGTTACGCGTACGCGGACCAGAACCCGATGACGGCGACGGACCCGACGGGTCACTGGCCGAGCTTCGTCGACAAGGCCATCAAGAAGGTCAAGAAGAAGGTCAAGAAGGTCGTCAAGTCGGCCTACAAGAAGACCAAGACGGCCGTCAAGAAGGCCGCGAAGAAGGTCAAGGCCGCCGCCAAGAAGATCAAGAAGGCGGTCAAGAAGGTCGTCAAGAAGGCCAAGCGTGTGGTGCGGAAAGCCGTGCACTACGTGGCCGACAGCGTCAAAAAGGTCAAGAGATACGTCAAGCGCACGTACAAGCGCGTAAAGAAATACGTCCACAAGGTCGTCAAGCAGGTCAAGAAGACCGTCCGCAAGGTCGCCAAGGCCGTCAAGAGTGTGGCCCACAAGGTGGTGAAGGCCGCCAAGAAGGTCGGTAAGGCCGTCAAGAAGGCGGCGAAGGCCACAGCCAACTTCGTGAAGCAGCACGCCTCCACGATCGCTTCCGTCGCGGTCGGTGTGGCGGTGTTCGCCGGGTGCACAGCGGCGACGTGGGGCGTCGGAGCGGTCGGTTGCGGCATGCTCGCGGGCGCTGCCGCGAACGCGGTCGGCTACGCCTTGAGTGACGGCCCCAAGACCCTGGCCGGTTTCGCGACTGCGGTCGGCGTGGGAGCCGTCACGGGCGCCGTCGGCGGCGCGGTCGGCGTCAGGCTCGCCGCCCCGGTGGGCCGTCTCCTCGCCGGTGTCGGCGGCAAGGCCCTCAACGGCGCAGTCCTGGGCGCCGCCGGCGGAGCCGCCGAAGGCGCCGTCGGCTACGGCGTCTCCTGCGCCGTCAGCGAAGAGGGCTGCAGCGTCTCCGGCGCCGCGAAAGCCACCGCCATCGGTGCGGGGACCGGCGGCGTCTTCGGCGCCGCGGCCGGCAAGCTCAGCGGCGGTGGCTGCCACAGCTTCACCGGTGTAACACCCGTGGTCCTGGCGAATGGCGTGGCCAAGCCGATCTCGCAGGTCAAGGCCGGGGACTACGTGCTGACGGCCGAACCGGGCAAGAAGAAGAAGGAGGCTCACAAAGTCACCAAGGTGCATGTGACCACGCACGACCGTGATTACGTGGCGCTGACGGTGGCGACCAAGGACGGGCAGAAGACGCTCAACACCACCGCTCTCCATCAGATTTACGACTCCACGTCGAAGTCCTGGACGAGGGCAAGGGACCTGAAGTGGGGCGACAAGCTCCAGACAGGGAACGGCGAGCCCGCCGTCGTCCGGGGTAACCGGCAGTACAGCGACAACACGGTCACCTTCGACCTCACCGTGGACGGCCTGCACACGTACTATGTGCTGGCGGGGGCCACGCCGGTCCTGGTTCACAACTGTGGCGGATCGCAACCCGGACACTCCGATCTTTGCAGGTGCGACCCGGCAAAGCCCCGCAGCGAGGTTGTCCTGGACGCGGACTCGTTCGAACAGGCCAGAAACCAGGCCCTGGACACCGTGGGGCCCATCGACACCGGTTCGTGGCAGCGTCGGCAGGGGACGATGGAGTCTGCGGTCGACACCTTCGGTAGGGATACCGGGTTCACCGCGACCAGCGGTGGGGAATACAGGTCGTTCCGCCTGGATACCGACGACCGAATCGGCCCGCACATCAATGTGATGACGGGTAAGGGTGCGTCGGTTCGAAAATGGGCGATAAGGTTCCCTGGCGGGCGCGGGGGTATTTCGACGTGGTTGAGGCGGAACGTATGACCGACGGTAGTTCTTATGGGAGTCATCCGGAATACCTTCCGGACTTCATGAATGACCCCCGCGACGATGACGGCCGGCAGGTGATGAAGCTGGATCTCGCCGAGAACCGCGCGCTGGCGGCAGCGACGCTGAGCAGATTTCCGGCTGCTACCGGCGACGTGATCGACTTCGAGTCAACTCCGTTCGAAGACCGCCTCTGGTGGGACGATGAGGAGCACTGGACGAGGATGGCGGCGGAACTGCTCTCCTCGTACGTACAGCGGGGTGAGCGGATCGCCGTCATCTGGGGCAACTATCTGATGCCGGCCGTGACCATGCCTGCGGATGTTGCGGTGCGACATGCGCGGGACATCCTGGACGCCGGGCCGCACTTCTGGATCCACCCGCTTGGCGGTTCGGTGCTCATCGAATGCCTAATGGATGGACAAGTGACGGTCGTGACGATTCCGTCAAGCTAAGTACAGAACCAGTGAGAACGCCCCGCCGGGGAATCGGCGGGGCGTTCTCACTGGTCTCCAATCGTTGTTCGCAGCCAGGCGGCCAAGCGGCAAGATTCGGAATTGCCTGAGTAGGTAACGCGGAGCCGAATACGGTCCGCGAATTGCGATCGGGAACCAAGCTGAGAGAGCGCGTGACGCCCCTTCCTGCGCAACCTGAAGAGGGGGGCGTTAGGGGTTTGACGGCAACGGTGACGGCAACGTCAGCGGACGACGGCTATGGCGGGTGGGTCGTTGGGGTCGTTGCCGGTGGGGCTGAGGGCGTTGCCGAGGGTGTTGATGGCCTGGCGCTGGAGGCGGAGTCGGACGTGGGCGTAGACGCCGGCGGTGACGCCGATGTGGGCGTGCCCCAACAACTCCTTGATCACGACGAGGTCGACGCCCTGTTCCAGAAGCAGGGTGGCGGTCGAGTGCCGGAGGCCGTGGAACCGGATGCGGCGGAGCCCGGCCCGGTTGAGGAGTCGGCTGAAGCTGCGGGTGAGGTTGGCAGGTTCGAGAGGGCCGCCAGTGAGGGTGGTGAACACGAGTCCGTTGTCCGATCAGCCCGTCCCTGCGGCCCGGCGTGCTTCCTCCTGCTGTTCCCGGTGAGTCTTCAGGGAGTTGACGCATTCGGTGGGGAGGACGATGCGGCGTTCGGAGGTGCGTGTCTTGGTGTGCAGGACGGTCAGGCCACGGGTACGGGTGCGCTGGAGGGAACGGTGGATGGCGGCGGTTCCCGTGTTGAGGTCGAGGTCTTCCCAGTGCAGGCCGAGGAGTTCGCCCTTGCGGAGTCCGGTGCGCAGGGCGAGTTCGTACAGGGCGTGGAGCCGGTCGCTGATGGCTGCGTGGAGGAACGGCCGGGCCTCGCTTGCGGTGAAGGGCTTGAAGCGCCGGGGGCGGGGTGCGGGGGTCTTGACGTTGCGGGCGACGTTGCGGGGCAGGTCGTCTTCGCGGACGGCGTGCTCCAGGGCGGACTTGAGGACCGAGTGGACGTAGGTCACGGTCAGCGGGGAGAGCCGCTTGTTGCAGCGCTGGCCGATGGTGCAGCAGGAGCGCCGGTCGGTGTCGCGTCCCTGGGTGCAGCACTGGCAGGTGATGCGGAGGCGGTAGAGGAAGGTGCGGACGTCGCGGGCGGTGAGGCGGGCGAGCTTCTTGGTGCCGAGGCCGGGGTTGAGATGGAGGCGGACACAGGCGGCGTATCGGGTGTGGGTGTTCTCCCGTACCTGGTGTACGGCGACGCCGTTCAGCCAGTACGTCAGATACGTGCTGACGGTGCTGTCGGCCGCCGCGACGGGCAAACCAAGGTTGCTGGCGGCGATCTTCTCGGTGAGCTTGGCGAGGGCTTCCTTGCGGGTGGTGCCGTAGACGCGGACGCGCTTGCGGGTGTTGCCGGGGGCGAGGACGTATCCGGCGGCTTCCCAACGGCTGTCTTTGCGCTGGTAGACGGTTCCGTCGCCGTTGGCGCGGGATCGGGTGCGGCGGGACGAGGCGGGGCGCGGCGTGGTCATCAGGCGGCGGCTTCCTGTTCGAGGCGGGCACGGATGAAGTCGGTCAGGGCGTGGGTGGGGATGCGGCGGGCGCGGCCGAGGGTGATCGAGGTGAGCTGGCCGGTGCGGAGCAGGTCGTAGACGGCGGAGCGGCCGAGCTGGAGGCGGGCCATGACCTGGGGCACCGTGAGCAGATCCAGCGCCGGAGCCCTCTCTGTGCGGAGAGCGGCGAGTAGGGGCGAGGTCATCAGCAGCCTCCTTCGGCCGTGAACTGCCGTTCCAGTTCTTTGCGGTGCCGGACACCCGCGGCGAGGAGGGTCGCGCCGGGGCTGTAGCCCGAGCCGAGGTAGGTCCAGTGGCCGATGACGAGAGTGGTGGTCGGGTCGGGTTCGGGCAGGCCGGCGTGGGCGCGGGCCTGTTGGGTGCGCCAGGCGCGGCGGACTTCGCGCAGCGCGCCTAGGGTGGTGGAGTAGCTGCGGGATTTGGTGGAGAAGTGGCCCCGGAAGCCGAGCATGTGCGCCCACTTCCAGAGCTTGAGGCCGGTGAATTCCGGCAGCCTGCCCAGCTCCCAGCAGGTGCGGATCATCTGCCGGACGTGGCGGGGGACGGCGAGGCGAGGCAGGGGCCGGGCTTGTCCGGTGCCGTCGCAGGCGGTGCAGGGGAGCGGGGTTCCGTGGGGCAGGAGAGTGGCACCGCGTCCCTGGCACGGGCGGCAGAACAGGGCGTGGTCAAGGGTGTCGGAGGCGTCGGCGGACTTGGTGGCGTACTTGGCCACGTAGGCGGCCACGGCCTGGTCGGTGAGTTCGGCGTCGGTGCCGAAGGCGGCGATCTCGCGCACGTCGAGCTGTGTGCCCCAGGTGAGTTCGCGCTCCCCGATCGCATCCGACGCGACGGCCACTCGGACACGGAGGGCTGCAGCCCGGATGGCGTCCGTGAGCACGGCGACGGTCGCAGACGCGGGTGGGGGCGTGGTGTTGCCATCGGGGCCGTCGAGCCGGATGACGGCGTGGAAGTGGAGCAGGCCGCGTTTCTGGTATTCGGCGACCTTGGCGAAGGAGATCCGCAGCACGGCGCGGGCGGCCTTCTGGGTGAGGCCCGCCGTACCTCCAGGCCGCCGAGGCCCTTCGGGACGCGATCCTGAACGGCGAGTACCGCTCCGGCGAGCGCCTGCCCTCGGCCAACGTGCTGGGTGATCGGTTCGGCGTATCCAGCTCCACCGTCCAGAACGCCCTGCGCGTGCTCAAGCAGGAAGGCTTGGTCTACTCCCAGCTCGGCCGGGGCAGCTACGTCAGCGACTCCGTCGGCGGGAGCACCGAAGAGGCCGGCGGCGATCATGAGGAAACCGACACCGAGGGGCCGGACTGGCCGGTCGACGTCATCTACAACGGTGATCCCCGACCGCCGTACGCCCAGGTCGCCGACATCCTCCGCCGGGAGATCCTGGAAGGCACCTACCCTCCGGGCTCCCAGCTCCCTCCCGCCCGGGAGATCCAAGAGCGGTCCAAAGTCGCCAACTCCACCGCGCAGAACGCCTATCGCCGCCTCAAGCAGGACGGGCTGGTGTACGCGGTAAAGGGGCGCGGTGTTTTCGTGCGCCAGGAACCGGAGCCGGGCAAGCACCACGGGACGATCACGAACTACCTGCTGCGCGATGAGATCGCCCGCGAGGCGCGTGCTGCCGCCACCGAGTTCGCCGACCTCAGCGACGAGGAGCTGCTGGCGCGGGAAGCAGAGCTGGACCGGCGATGGGACGTGGTGCGGGAGGAGCATCAGCGGCTTTACGGCGAGCGGCGGAAGGTCAAGCGGGAGAAGAGCCGACGCGGCCTGTTCCTGCCACCCCTGCATGACGACGACGCCGAGCCGGACATGTCGCCGAGCGAGAAGCTGAACACCGCGCTGGCCGAATCGAAGAAGCGCCGGCAACAGCGGACCTGACCATCGACCGGGCAGCTTGACCAGCGGGTGAGCTGTTCAGAGTTTCTTTACTTGATCAAGGCGGCCCGCTGTCGCGGCCCGCGCGCGCTCCGGCCCTGCGGGGCCGCCGCCCGCTCCTGTCTCCGCCCCGCTTGCCGTCGGCCCCGCCGGTCCGGGCGCGCAACAGCCCAGACAGCGAAGCCTTCTGGGGCGCTGCCCCAGACCCCGGCCCTCCCTCCGAGGGGAGTGGGGGCCGTGTGTCGGGTGCGGCTTCGTCGTGGTGTGCGGTCGGGTCGCGGGTGGGGTCCCGCGCCGTCCGGTCACCGGAGGCGTACCAGGAACCCCCGGGGGCCGCCAAGGCCGAGCGCACGCGTCACGGGGTGAGCCTTGGCGGCCCCCGGGGAACCCTGGTCCGGCGAAGCTGCCCGACCGACGAGGGACCCCACCCGCTCAGGCGGCGGTTCTGCCGGAGCGAGGCCCGGCTCGGGGTGGTGATCGCTCTGTGGCGGGTATCTGCCGGATAGCCACCGGTTGATGCGCCCGTCCGGCGTACCGTGGCGCTGGAGGTGGTGAGCGGATGGCTACGGAACTCACGGAGCTGGCGGACAACGTCCGCAAGTACCGGCGTCGGGCCGGGATGAGTCAGGAGGAACTGGCCCACGCCGCAGGCGTGTCGCCGGGTACGGTGCGCAAGGTGGAGCAGGGTGGAACGGTCCGCATGGAGACGCTGCACACCCTGGCCCGCGCGCTGGAGGTGACCACGGCAATGCTGCTGGCTCCGGACGCTCCGCACCCGGTGCGTAATACCGAAGACAGGAACCGCGTCAACCTCATCGAGCTGCGGGCCGCCCTGACTCCGCCGGTCGGGCTGGCCGATGCGGGCGGCGAGGCCGGGGAGGAAGAGCCGAACGTACGTCGCTTCCGCCGGGCGGTGCATGACGGCGCGGTGCTGTACCACTCCGACAGCTACAAGAGCGTCGCCTCCCAACTCCCTGGCCTCCTACGGGACGCCAACAGTGCGGTCGCCTACTACGACAGTGGCGAAGAGCACCGGCAGGCGCTTCTGGCCCGAGCGGAAGCCCTGCAACTGGCCGGACGGTATTTGACGCAGGTCCGGCAGTACGACCTCGGCTACACCGCCCTGGCCGGGGCGATCACCGACGCCCGCCGTGCCGCAGACACCCTCAGCGCAGCATCCGGCGTGATCGGCATGTGCTGGCTGCTCCTGCGCCAGGGCCGACTGGACGAGGCAGAAACCCTCGCCGCCCAGACCGCCGACACGATCGAGCCGAGGCTGTCCAGGGCCACCACCGACGAATGCGCGGCATGGGGCTGGCTGGCACTACGGGCTGCGGCTGCCGCAGGCCGAAACAACCGCCCCCAGGAGGCCCGCCACTACCACCGCATGGCCACCACAGCGGCATCAGCGGTGGGACGCGAGCACACCGGCTCGTTCTTCCGGCACTGGACGACCTTCGGTCCGCTGACCGTCGGCATGAAAGGCGTCGAGGACGCCATGGTCGTAGGGGACGCGCGTACCGTCGTACGCAGGGCCGGCGAGGACGCCCTGTCACCCAAGGCATGGAAGAGCACCGGGCGGCCGAGTGACGACAACTGGAACCGCCACCGCATGGACGTCGCACGCGCCCACGCCCGCACCGGCGACCTGACCGCAGCGATGGACGAGCTGAGCGGAGTGCGCCGAGCATCCCCTCAGTGGCTCAGGCACCAGCACGTGGCCGCCGAGACCATGCAGGAGATCCTGAAGAAGCGCAAGCGCACCCTCACCGCCGAAATGCGCGACATGGCCTCCTACCTGGGCGTCGTCGGATAGCTACCACGCAGCGCAGCACTTCGCACACTCTGCGTCGCAAACTGCGCTGGCTCATACATGGAGTGACAGTCAGTCAGCTCCTACGGTCACCGTGTCCCTATCAGCGACCCAGCCGGGGGTGCACGGTGACCAAACCCAGGAGCGACGCGGACCGCATGCGGCGCCGGGAACTTTACGACGCGGCGGCAGGCGTGGCCGGCCCCCGCTTACTCCCCTGGACCACCCCCGACGGCAACCCCTGCTACCTCAGCACCGACGGCAGGGGCTACCTGTCCACACTCGCCGACAGCATCGAAGCCGTCCAACTCGGCATGGGCGAGGAACTGCTTGAGCACGCCCGCGAAGCCCTGGCCCCCGGTGCACGAGTCCTGTCGGCCACCGAGTACCGCTGGCTGGCCAGCCGACTGGCCGAGGCACTGACGGACGCGCTC
This sequence comes from Streptomyces sp. A1277, assembly GCF_004795015.1. Classification (GTDB taxonomy): domain Bacteria; phylum Actinomycetota; class Actinomycetes; order Streptomycetales; family Streptomycetaceae; genus Streptomyces. Next base: position 21,111 of record NZ_SSBI01000067.1, read on the forward strand.
CGGGTGGCCGAATCGCGAGGACAGCGCATCCCGGACCCGCAGGAGGAGGCGGCCGAGCATGTCTGACTCCGCACGCACCGGAACCCCGGTCCGCAGGCGCTACCGCTTCCGCGAGTACCGCGTGACCGCCGTGGTGGACCCGATGACCCTGCCTACCTTCGAGGCCATCTGCGTCACCGGAGAAGACCACGACTGCGGCGCCACCTCCGGCGAACTTCACGCCGAGGAGGAGCTGACGCGCTGGATCGCCGAGCACTGCGCCCAGACCGGCCACGATTTCTATCGGCGCACGACCCGCGCCACCCTCCGCGCCGAACCCGGCGCGTGGCAGTGAACGGTCCCGCTGCCCGCGCCCCTGACGGCAGTAGCGACGGCAACGCCCACGGATTTCTACGCACAACCACGGACACCAGCGGAACCCGAAACCCACGCTGACCAGCGAAGAAGCAGGTAGAGGGGTACCGCGTAGCACACGTACTATGTGCTGGCGGGGGCCACGCCGATCCTCGTTCACAACTGCGATGGCAGCGTCGATTGGGTCAACGAGAACGCAAATATGAGTTCCGCAGCGCGGGCTTATGATGCCGGGGCGGCGGGTTCCAGGGCTGGCGTGGCCCCGGCGTTGCAGTACTACAAGGCTGGCGGGAATCGCCTGTCTCAGATCAAATTCGATGGGTTTGATGCGGCCAACGGCGTGATGATCGACCGAAAGGTGAGCGTCACAACCTTCAACAAGACATACCGACAAGCCATGAATCAATCTCTGGCGCTTGAGCAGAACGGTTACAGCGGCCGGTGGGAAGTCCCCACTGCGGCTGAGGCCGCGCGGGCTCGAAAAGTCCTCGGCGGCCTCCTGATCACCAACATTCGAGTGAGGGTCGTGCCCTGATGGATGTCAACAAGGTCCTGGTTCGCGCATTCGTAAGCCTCGTCGTCTCGATCGACTTGACGGACGACGAAGATATTGATCCGGATGTCGCGACGGACATTTTCGAACCTGCTGCCGCCCTGTTTCGTGATCTCTCGGAAGAGGGGCGTCGGGAAGTTACTTCCCTGGTTCTTGAGTGCGCCGAACTGGAAGAGAACCCGGAGCGCAGGAGGGTAATTCTGGGGCTTCCGGAAGCCATTGGTCTTCTCGATGAAGACTGATCAGCGGGAAGTGAGGCGTAACCTCTTCGCTCGATTCCGCAACCGTCACACTGGTTATCGGTAGCATAGTTGAAGCCCCGTCAGGCGTGTCCTGGCGGGGCTTCTGCGTGGGGTGACGGCAGTAGTTGACGGCAACGTCAGCGGACGAGGGCGGCGCAGGGCGGCGGTTCGTCGCCGTCGGCGTTGCCTGTCCCGGTGTTCGTCGGGCCGTCGAGCGCGCTGCAGAGGGCGTCGATAGCGTCTCGCTGGAGGCGGAGCCTCACGTGGGCGTAGACGGTGGCGGTGACGCCGATGTGGGCGTGGCCGAGGAGCTCCTTGATCACGACGAGTTCGACGCCCTGCTCCAGGAGCAGGGTCGCAGTCGAATGGCGGAGGTCGTGGAAGCGGATGCGGCGCAGGCTGGCCTTGCGAAGGAGCGTGAGGAAGGCGCGGGTGAGGTTGGTCGGGTCGATCGGCCCGCCCTGCACCGTAGTGAACACGTGCCCGCCGTGCAGCCACGTCGTGCCCGCGGCCTCACGCTCGCGCTGCTGCTGTTCGTGGTGGAGCTTCAGTGACTGGCGGCAGCGGGTGGTGAGGGCGATGCGGCGCTCGGAGGCCCGCGTCTTGGTGGGCAGCGTGGTGAGCCCGCCTGTGGCGGTTCGCTGAAGGGTGCGGCGGATGGCGGCGGTGCCTGCGTCGAGGTCGAGGTCTTCCCAGCGCAGGCCGAGGAGTTCGCCCTTGCGGAGTCCGGTGTGGAGGGCGAGTACGAACAGCGCGTGCAGCCGGTGACCTTGCGCGGCGGTGAGGAGCCGGCGGGCTTCGTCGGTGGTGAGGGGTTCGAAACGCCGGGGCCGTGGGGTGCCGGTGCGGACGTTGCGGGCGACATTGCGCGGGATCTCCTCCTCGCGCACGGCGTGTTCCAGGGCGGACTTGAGTACGGAGTGGATGTAGGTCAGCGTCAGCGGCGAGAGCCGCTTGGAGCAGCATGTTCCGGTGGCGCAGCAACGGGGTTGATTGCGGCCGGCATCGATGTTGCGGGCACAGCACTGGCAGGTGGTGCGGAGTTGGTTGAGCCAGGTGCGGACGTCTTTGGCGGTGAGCTTGGTGAGCTTCTTCTTGCCCAGACCGGGGATGAGGTAGTTGTTCACGCAGGCGGCGTAGCGGGTGTGGGTGTTCTCGCGGAGGTGGTGGACGGCAACGGCCTCCAGCCAGTACGTCAGGTACGCGGCCAGGCTGCCCTGAGCGGACGGGATGGGGAGGCCGCGGTTGCTGTTGGCGATCTTCTCGGTGAGCTTGGCGAGGGCTTCCTTGCGGCTGGTGCCGTAGACGCGGACGCGGCGGCGGGTGTTGCCGGGGGCGAGGACGTATCCGGCGGCCTCCCAGCGGCTGTCCTTGCGCTGGGAGACGGTGCCGTCGCCGTTGGCGCGGATGCGGCGGGAGGCGGGGGTGTCGCGGGGTGTGGTCATCAGGCGGCTTCCTGTTCGAGGCGGGTGCGGATGAAGTCGGTGAGTGCGTGGGTGGGGATGCGGCGGGCGCGGCCGAGGGTGATCGAGGTGAGCTGGCCGGTGCGGAGCAGGTCGTAGACGGCGGAGCGGCCGAGCTGGAGGCGGGCCATCACCTGGGGCACCGTGAGCAGATCCAGCGCCGGTGCCGCCTCCGTGCGGAGGACGGTGGGCGGGGGCGAGATCAGCAGCAGCCCCCTTCCGCGATGAACTGCCGTTCCAGTTCCTTGCGGTGCCACACGCCGGCCGCGAGGAGCGCGGCGCCGGGGCTGTAGCCCGAGCCCAGGTAGTCCCACCGACCGACGACGAGCGTGGTCGTCGAGTCCGGCTCGGGCAGGCCCGTGTGGGTGCGGGCCTGTTCGGTGCGCCAGGCGCGGCGGGCGTCGCGCAGTGCGCCGAGGGTGGTGGAGTAGCTGCGGGACTTGGTGGAGAAGTGGCCCCGGAAGCCGAGCATGTGCGCCCACTTCCAGAGCTTGAGGTGGGCGAACTCCGGCAGCTTGCCCAGTTCCCAGCAGGTGTGGATCATCTGCCTCACGTGCCGCGCGACGGCGAGGCGGGGCAGCGGCCGGGCCTGTCCGGTGCCGTCGCAGGCGGTGCAGGGGAGCGGCGTTCCGTGGGGCAGCACGGTGGCGCCGCGTCCCTGGCAGGGACGGCAGAACAGGGCGCGGTCGAGAGTCCCGGACGCGTCGGCGGACTTGGTGGCGTACTTCGCCACATAGGCGGCCACGGCCTGATCGCTGAATTCGGCGTCGGTGCCGAAGGCGGCGATCTCGCGTACGTCGAGCTGTTGGCCCCAGCCAAGTTCGCGTTCCCCGACTGCGGCGGAGTCGACGGAGATGCGGGCGCGCGGCGCGGCAGTGCGGATGGCGTCCGTGAGCACGGCGACGGTGGCATACGGGCTCGGAGGCCGGCAAGAGCTCGCCGCCGGGCTGGCGGGGCAACGGAACCTCGTTCAACGAGGCGCGCGGGCATCTGCTCGCCGGCCGGCTCGGCGGTGCCGGAAAGGGAGCTCTGGCGAAGCGGAATCTGGTGACTCTCACCCAGGACCCAGTGAACACACCCTGGATGCGAGACATTGTCGAGGGGCCGATCTACGCAGCCGTCAAGGCGGGCGAAACGGTGCAGTACTCGACAACACCTGTCTACGCACCCGGAGGAAACCCGATTCCCATCGCGCTGAAGTTCTCGGCTCACGGGAACAGAGGATTCGAGCTCAGCGGGTGGTTGGAGAATCCGGCCTCGGGGGTGCGCACAGGACGGTGACGACCAGGCGCAACCTCGCATGAATCCGGGGGGCCACAGGCAGTAGCCTGTGGCCCCCCGGCCGTTCAAGGAGACGCATGTCCCGCACCACCCCGTCACGTCCGATCGACATCGAGAGGGTCTTCCCGGACCTCGCGGTCTATCGACGCACCGCGACGCGACTGCACCCGCGCCCGGGTGCGCCCAAGGCCGGAGACAGCTCAGTGGGAGGGCTGCTCCTCTGGCCGGCGGACGAGCCTTGGCCCGTCTGTACGGAGCGGCACCGGCGGGGGTACGGGGAGCGGACGGCGGACGTGCGGCTGCGCCGTCGTGTCCTCGCCGAGGCGTGGAGCCGGGTTCCCGCCCCAGGCCAACGTCCTGGCCCCACGGATGAGGAGGGCGACCTGCTGCGATCACTCAAGCGGGGGCGCCATGCCCCCTCGCTCGGAGACACGGACCCGATTCCCCTTCTTGCGGTGGCCCAGTTGTTCCGGCGGGACGTACCCGACCTCGGAGGCCCGGCCGATCACGATCTGCTTCAGATCCTGTGGTGCCCGTTCGATGCGCATCACGGCCGCCATGAGCCCGCTGTCACTCTGATCTGGCGCCGGTCCTCCGAGGTTGGTGACGTTCTGGCGGCTCAGCCGGAACCCGAAGTGGTTGGTTCTGAGGGATACGTGCCCGCGCTGTGCACACTCGACCCCGAGCAGGTCGTCGAGCATGCGGACATCGAGTTGCTCCCGGACGAACTGCGGGAGCGCATTGACGCGTGGGAGGGCGACGAGGACGACCTGGATGAGGACTCGATCCTCTACCGGTCCGACCTGTCGGTCGCACCCGGCTGGAAAGCCGGCGGATTCGCTTCTTGGCACGGGACGGGCCGCGCCGACGTGCTCTGCTCGTGCGGGGCTCGGACGGACCTTCTGGTGACGGTGGCGAGCAAGGAGTGGGACGGCGGCAGCCGCAGCTGGATTCCGTCGGAGGACCGGGCGGCGTCGCAGGACATGGATGCCAACACGCCCACTCAAGTCACCGTGGGCCGCTGGGGCTCCATGAACGTCTTCCTGTGCCGGGCGGACTTCACACACCCGCCGCAGCTCAGCCTCCAGGGCTGAGATCCGCCACACGTGCCGAGGCGGTTGCCTGGTCTGTGCCGGCCTCGTACCAGACGTGGCGGCGCGGCGCGGATCCGGGATCCGGACGCTGCGGCGCACGGCACCGCGCCGGTGGTACTGGGCGGGCACCCCGACCGACCACCCGCCACGTGTGTCTCGCTCGACCCCGCACCGGCATCAGCCCGGTTATCTCCATCGTCACGGCCCCGGCCAGGCAGCAAGCATGGGCGTCCGGGACGGCGCGAGCCCGCCGGGCGGCCTCTCAGGTGCCCGGCCAGTCTGCTGCCGAGCGGTTGGACCGGGGCTTCCGATTGGTGGTCCGGCCTACGCTCCCGGGCTCTGCGCGCCGAGTGGTCGGCGGCCGTCGCCAGCGGGGCGGCAGACAGGAGCGGGCGGCGGTCACCGACCGCCGACGCGCGGCGACCCGCGTCAGCGGGACGCCCTCTGGCATCGCAAGGAACTGGGACGGCAGTTCGCGCCCGAGGGGGGCTGTTAATGGCCTCGCCCCCACCCGCCGCCCTCCACGCGGAGGCGGCACCGGGGTGGTGCGGGACATGCGTCTCCTTGAACGGCCTGGGGGCCACAGGCTGCTGCCTGTGGCCCCCAGGGGCATGCGTGGTCATAGCCCGCGCTCCAACCGAAGCGCCCTGAAGACGGGCACCTCGCGATCAGGAGAAGGTCTTGTCCCAGCTGCTGGAGACAAACGCCTTCACTGCTTCTTCGAAGCCGGGTCCGATGCGCTGGATGTCGGCGTCGCCGGCAAACACGATGTCACCGTTCTCCAGCAACAGGACGTTCTCCTCGGTCTCCAAGGCGATCCCGATCGGAACCGCCCGCATGCCCAGCCGCCTGGAATAGCTGCGACCATTCGGCGGATAGACGTCCATGGCTTCCTCCTCGAGAGCGACGGTGAGCACCATTTTCTCGCCTGTTGCAGAATATGTCCGGCCGACTACGATCTCACCGTAGTTCTTCAGGAACTCGCTGAGATTTTCGGTGACCTCATATCCGACTTCCGCGTAGGTGCCGACAGCCGTCTCGATATTCACCTCGCCAGATTCGATCCGCTCCACTCCGGCCAGTACGGCTTTGAGGGATTCGCGCTCTCCTTGGTGCCTTTTGGAGCGTCGTCCCTGACCGGCCATGCTCCGCCGAGTCGACCCAGACGTGATTCGAGACGGTGTGGAGCCGGGGCTCGCATTCACGCCGATGTCGTAGCTCCCGAGCAGCGCCGGCGGAATGGTCTCACCGGCTCCGTGGCCGCCCGAGGAACCTCCGGGGATGTCATAAACGTCATGCCGTCCGCTGACGGTGCACGCGACCGGATTGTTTATGTTGTGCGCCAGCACCGCGGCGTCACCGGCGCCCACGTGGTACGTGTGCAGGCCCTCGACGCTCAGGTCGTACGTGACGCGCTGCGCCGTGTACGCCTTGACGTCGAGCACCACGGTCGGCCGGAACGGTTCACTCCTCGGTATACCGCTTCGTGTACTTGTTTCCCACCTGGTGCTACTTCCTCTGGAACCTCAGGTCCCAGTCTCCAGGTGTCCACGATCAAGGGGAAGCTTCACGGCAGCCCGTGCCCTCTTTGGGCGGCGGATCGCCGGGCGCGCCCTTAGGCTAAGCCTTGATCCGCCGAGGCGGTTTGAGGATGTTCTCCTGCCCGGTTGTTGAGTTGGTTCTGTGTGGGTGGCTGAGTGTGGGCAGGTGGTATCTGCTGGTTTGCCCAGCTTTTCCACGTTCTTCGGTT
>NZ_SSBI01000068.1 GCF_004795015.1 Streptomyces sp. A1277
GGATCGGCTCCCTGCTGTCCAAGGAGGAGCCCGACCGGGGCAAGTACGCCGAACTGGAGGTCAAGTCCCTCACCGGCATCGGCGCCCACTGAGAGCCCGAGTCCATCCGGCGTCGGCCCCGCCGCACGAGGCCGCGTCGTAGAGTCCTACGACGCGGCCCCGCCGCACCTCGTGCCAAACGCTCCCCCCGTGCCGTCACCGGTCTCGCGTAGGCTCGAAAGAGTCAGCTACCGCGACCGGGAAGTCACCGGGGGAGGGGGCCACCATGCTCATCGACACCTACGACCGGGTCGCCACCGATCTGCGCGTCTCACTCACCGACCGGTGCAACCTGCGCTGCACCTACTGCATGCCCGAAGAGGGCCTGCAGTGGCTCGCCAAGCCCGACCTGCTCAGCGACGACGAGATCGTCCGGCTCGTGGGCATCGCCGTCACCCGGCTCGGCATCACGGACGTCCGCTTCACCGGCGGCGAGCCGCTGCTGCGCCCCGGACTCGTCTCCATCGTCCAGCGCTGCGCCGCCCTCGACCCCCGCCCCAAGATGTCCCTCACCACCAACGGCATCGGGCTGAAGCGGACCGCCGCCGCGCTCAAGGACGCCGGTCTCGACCGGGTCAACGTCTCCCTCGACACGCTGCGCCCCGACGTCTTCAAGACCCTCACCCGCCGCGACCGGCACCACGACGTGCTGGCGGGCCTGGAAGCCGCCCGCGAGGCCGGGCTCACCCCCGTCAAGGTCAACACCGTCCTGATGCCGGGACTCAACGACGACGAGGCCCCCGACCTGCTCGCCTGGGCCGTGGAACACGGCTACGAACTCCGCTTCATCGAGCAGATGCCGCTCGACGCCCAGCACGGCTGGAAGCGCGAGGGCATGATCACCGCGGGCGACATCCTCCGCTCGCTGCGCACCCGCTTCGACCTCGCCCCGGAGGGCGACACCGACCGCGGTTCCGCCCCCGCCGAGCGCTGGACCGTCGACGGCGGGCCGCACCGGGTCGGCGTCATCGCCTCCGTCACCCGCCCGTTCTGCCGGGCCTGCGACCGCACCCGGCTCACCGCCGACGGACAGGTGCGCACCTGCCTGTTCGCCCGCGAGGAGACCGACCTGCGCACAGCGCTGCGCTCGGACGCCCCGGACGAGGAGATCGCCCGGCTCTGGAAGGTCGCCATGTGGGGCAAGAAGGCCGGATCCGGCCTTGACGACCCGAGCTTCCTCCAGCCCGACCGCCCGATGTCCGCCATCGGCGGCTGAGCCCGCCCGGTCACGCGGACGGGGGCCGCGACTCCCACTCCGCCAGCGTCACCACGTCCTTGAGGAAACCCCGCACCCCGAGGAACGAGGACAGGTGCTCCCGGTGCTCCTCGCAGGCCAGCCAGGTCTTACGGCGCTCCGGCGTGTGAAGCTTCGGGTTGTTCCAGGCCAGCACCCACACGGCGTCGGCCCGGCAGCCCTTGGCCGAACAGACGGGGGCGGCTGCCTCGGGGGATGCGGAGGCTTCAAAGGATCCGGGGGAGTTCACACACTCAACCCTAGAGGGTGCCCGACGCGCCCCCGGCCGGGGACATGGCGACGCCGGGCAGCCACGGGGGGAGCTGCCCGGCGTCGGTCCGTCGCTCCGACGGGGGATGCGGAGCGCGTTCAAAGTATGTCACGCACACCCCGTCGCAGTGCACTGAAACTTCATGATTGATCTGAGCTTTTCTTGAGCTTGGGCCCGTCGTGGCCTCAGTCGTGCTCCTGCGCATCCGGAGACCGGAAAGCGCGTCCGGACTGCGGTGCGGCGCCCGCCGCGCCCGCCGCCGGAGCGGCGTCCAGCGCCGGGTGGGCCGGAGCCGGGAGAACGAAGGTCGAAGGCAGCGCGGGGGAGTTCTCGCGACCCGCGTTGGCGATGACGACGGCTACGTACGGCAGCAGCAGCCCCAGCCCGAGCGCCACGAACGCGATGTGCCGCTCCACGTTCCACAGGAGCGTCGCGGCCACCACCGACACCGTCCGCACGGACATCGAGATCACATACCGCCGCTGCCTGCCGCGCACGTCCTCCGCGAGCCCCTGCCGGGCCCCCGTGATCCGGAAGACCTCCCCGCCACTCTGCTTGCGCACCACGCCCCACCAACCTTCCCCGGACCCGGACACCGGCCGGTCCCACGCTACGCCCGGCTCCCGGCGCGTACGAGACCGGGGCACGCCGTATCCGTACATTCCGCCTCCCGCCCCCGATACCCGTACGGACCCGCCCGACATGCGGCCCGCCCGCCCGGAGCCGAGACTGGGCGGGACATGCGCGACACCGCGTCGCTCAAGGAGGCAGCATGGGCTGGTTGTGGGCAATCATCGTGGGCCTGGTGCTCGGTCTGATCGCGAAGGCGATCCTCCCGGGCAAGCAGCGGATCCCGCTCTGGTTGACGGTCATCTTCGGCATGATCGGCAGTGTCCTCGGAAACGCGGTCGCCACCTGGCTCGGCGTCAACGACACCAAGGGCATCGACTGGACACGCCATGTGCTCCAGCTCATCGGCGCCATCGTGGTGGTCGGGGTCGGCGACATGTTGTGGGCCTCGCTCCGGGGCAACAAACAGCGGACCTGAGCCACCGGTAACCGCACGACGGCGGCCGGGCACGCGTGATGCGTGCCCGGCCGCCGTCGATGCCGGTACGGGGTAGGTACGGCTCAGCCGACCGTGACCTCGATCGCCGCGAGGTTCTTCTTGCCCCGGCGCAGCACCAGCCAGCGCCCGTGCAGCAGCTCCTCACGGGCCGGCGCCGCCTCGCCGTCGAGGACCTTCGCGTTGTTCACGTACGCGCCGCCCTCCTTGACCGTGCGCCGCGCACCCGACTTGCTCGGCGCGAGACCGACCTCCACCAGCAGGTCCACCAGCGGGCCCAGCTCGGTGACCTCGGCGTGCGGCACCTCGGACAGGGCGGCGCTCAGCGTCGCCTCGTCCAGCTCCCCCAGCTCCCCCTGGCCGAACAGGGCCTTCGACGCGGCGACGACCGCGGCGCACTGGTCCGCCCCGTGCACCAGCGTCGTCAGCTCCTCGGCCAGCGCGCGCTGCGCCGTCCGCGCCTGCGGGCGCTCCTCGGTGAGCTGCTCCAGCTCCTCCAGCTCGGCCGGGGTCCGGAAGCTGAGGATGCGCATGTAGCGCGAGATGTCCCGGTCGTCCACGTTCAGCCAGAACTGGTAGAACGCGTACGGCGTCGTCATCTCCGCGTCGAGCCAGACGGCCCCGCCCTCCGACTTGCCGAACTTGGTGCCGTCCGCCTTCGTCATCAGCGGGGTCGCGAGCGCGTGCACCTCGGCGCCCGGCTCCAGGCGGTGGATCAGGTCGAGACCGGCGGTGAGGTTGCCCCACTGGTCGCTGCCGCCCTGCTGAAGGGTGCAGCCGTAGCGGCGGTACAGCTCCAGGAAGTCCATGCTCTGGAGCAGCTGGTAGCTGAACTCGGTGTAGCTGATGCCCTCGTCGGACTCCAGCCGCCGGGCGATGGAGTCCTTGGTCAGCATCTTGTTGACCCGGAAGTGCTTGCCGATGTCCCGCAGGAACTCGATCGCGGACATGCCCGCGGTCCAGTCCAGGTTGTTCACCATGACCGCGGCGTTCTCGCCCTCGAAGGACAGGAACGGCTCGATCTGCGAGCGCAGCCGGGTCACCCACCGCGCGACCGTCTCCGGGTCGTTCAGCGTGCGCTCGGCGGTCGGCCGGGGGTCACCGATCTGACCGGTGGCCCCGCCCACCAGGGCGAGCGGCCGCAGACCGGCCTGCTGGAGCCGGCGCATGGTGAGCACCTGCACCAGGTGGCCGACGTGCAGACTCGCCGCGGTGGGGTCGTAGCCGCAATAGAACGTGACCGGACCGTCCGCGAGAGCCTTGCGCAATGCGTCCTCGTCGGTGGACTGGGCGAACAGCCCGCGCCACTTCAGCTCGTCGACGATGTCCGTCACGGTCCGTGTCTCCTCAGCTATGTGTCGGGAAAAGCAACAGTCAGTCTAGGCGGGTCACACCCCCCGGCTGACCGAGCTCATGTTGAAGTCCGGGACGCGCAGCGCGGGCATGGCGGCCCGGGTGAACCAGTCGCCCCACTCGCGCGGCAGCGTCTTCTCGGTGCGCCCCGCCTCGGTGGCCCGGGACAGCAGGTCGACCGGAGACTCGTTGAAGCGGAAGTTGTTCACCTCGCCGGTCACCTCGCCGTTCTCGACGAGGTAGACCCCGTCCCGGGTCAGCCCGGTCAGCAGCAGCGTCGCCGGGTCCACCTCCCGGATGTACCACAGGCAGGTCAGCAGCAGCGCCGGGCCGGTCGTCGCGGCCACCATCTCCTCCAGCGACCGCTCGCCGCCGCCCTCCAGGATCAGGTTGTCGATCGCCGGGGCGAGCGGCAGCCCGGTCAGGCCCGCGGTGTGCCGGGTCGTCGTCAGCCGCTCCAGCCGGCCGTCCCCGACCCAGTCGGTGCGGGTCAGCGGCAGCCCGTTGTCGAAGACCGAGCCGCCGTCCCCGGAGGAGTGGGCGATGACGAAGGGCGCCGACTCCAGGCCGGGGGCGTGCGGGTCGCTGTGCAGGGTCAGCGGCAGCGGGGACAGCGTCTCGCCGAGCCGGGTGCCGCCGCCCGGCCTGGAGAACACCGTCCGGCCCTCGGCGGCGTCCCGGGCCGTGGAGGACCAGAGCTGGTAGATCAGCAGGTCGGCGACGGCGGTCGGCGGCAGCAGCGTCTCGTACCGCCCGGCGGGCAGCTCGACACGGCGCTCCGCCCAGCCGAGCCGCTGCGCGAGCTCCGCGTCCAGCTCGGCCGGGTCGACGTCCTTGAAGTCCCGCGTGGAGCGGCCCGCCCAGGCCGAACGGGAGCGGTCGGGCGACTTGGCGTTCAGCTCCAGCGTGCCGTTCGGCTGGTCGTGGCGCAGCCGCAGCCCGGTGGAGGTGCCGAGGTAGGTGGAGGTCATCTCGTGGTGGGCGAAGCCGTACAGCTCGCGTCCGCCGGAGCGGGCCCGGGCGAAGGCGTCGCCGAGGGCGGGGGCGAACGCGGCGAACACGTCCGAGTCCGTTTCGGCCGGCGCGTCCGTGAAGTCGGGCGACGCGGGCACCCCGGTGACCAGCGGCTGGGCGTCCTCGGCCGGTCCGGCACCGCGCGCGGCGGCCTCGGCGGCCCGGACCAGCGGCTCCAGGTCGGCGGCGGTCACGGCGGACCGGGACACCACACCGGAGGCGGTGCCCTCGGCGCCGTCGACCGTGGCGATGACGGTCAGGGTGCGGCCCCGGGTCACCCCGTTCGTCGTGAGCGCGTTGCCGGCCCAGCGCAGATTGGCCGACGACTCCTCGTCCGCGATGACCACACAGCCGTCGGCGGTGGACAGTTCGAGCGCGCGCTCGACGATCTCGTACGGCTTGCTGACGCGGCTCATCGCCCGGCCTCCTGCGGCGTGTTGAGACTGTGCTGCCCCGGGGGACGACCCCCGGACCCCCGGCCGGTTTGGTGGTTGCGGTTCATCGCCCGGCCTCCTGCGTCGTGTTGAGGATGTTCACGCCTCGGAAGAGGGCGGAGGGGCAGCCGTGCGAGACGGCCGCGGTCTGGCCCGGCTGGGCCTTGCCGCAGTTGAAGGCGCCGCCCAGGACGTACGTCTGCGGGCCGCCGACCTTCTCCATCGAGCCCCAGAAGTCCGTCGTCGTCGCCTGGTAGGCGACATCGCGCAGCTGCCCGGCCAGCCTGCCGTTCTCGATCCGGAAGAACCGCTGCCCGGTGAACTGGAAGTTGTAGCGCTGCATGTCGATGGACCACGACCGGTCCCCGACCACGTAGATCCCGCGCTCCACCCCGCCGATCAGGTCCTCCGTGGAGAGCCCGCCCGGGTCCGGCTGGAGCGACACGTTGGCCATGCGCTGCACGGGGACGTGGCCGGGGGAGTCCGCGTACGCGCATCCGTTGGACCGGCCCAGACCCGTCAGCTTCGCGATCCGGCGGTCCAGCTGGTAGCCCACCAGCGTCCCGTCCTTGACCAGGTCCCAGGACTGCGCCTCGACGCCCTCGTCGTCGTAGCCGATCGTCGCGAGCCCGTGCTCGGCGGTGCGGTCGCCCGTCACGTTCATCACGGGGGAGCCGTACGCCAGCTTCCCCAGCTGGTCGAACGTGGCGAACGAGGTCCCGGCGTAGGCCGCCTCGTACCCCAGTGCCCGGTCCAGCTCGGTGGCGTGGCCGATCGACTCGTGGATGGTCAGCCACAGATTGGACGGGTCGACGACCAGGTCGTACGTCCCGGCCTCGACGCTCGGCGCCCGCATCTTCTCGGCGAGCAGCCCGGGGATGCGCTCCAGCTCCGCGTTCCAGTCCCAGCCGGTCCCGGTCAGGTACTCCCAGCCGCGCCCCACCGGCGGCGCGATCGTGCGCATCGAGTCGAACTCACCGGTCGCCGCGTCCACCGCCACCGCGCTGAACTGCGGATGCAGCCGGACGCGCTGCTGCGTGGTGACCGTGCCCGCGGTGTCCGCGTAGAACTTGTTCTCGTGGACGGTCATCAGCGAGGCGTCCACATGCGCCACGCCCTCGGCCGCCAGCAGCCGCGCGCTCCACTCGGCGAGCAGCCCCGCCTTCTCCTCGGCGGGTACGTCGAAGGGGTCGACCTCGTACGCCGAGACCCAGGTGCGCTCCCCGTGCACCGGCTCGTCCGCCAGCTCCACCCTCTCGTCGGAGCCCGCCGCCGCGATCACCTTCGCCGACAGCTTCGCCATGGCCACGGCCTGCGAGGCCACCCGCGCCGCGGCGTCCATCGTCAGGTCGACACCGGAGGCGAACCCCCAGGCCCCGCCGTGCACGACGCGGACCGCGTAGCCGAGGTCGGTGGTGTCGGAGCCTCCGGCGGGCCGGGCGTCCCGGAGGCGCCAGGTGGCACTGCGCACCCGCTCGAAGCGGAAGTCGGCGTGCGCCGCCCCGAGAGCCCGCGCGCGGGCCAGCGCCGCGTCGGCGAGGGCCCGTAGCGGGAGCGCCAGGAACGACTGATCTACCTCATGGGGCACGGGCGGCACACTCCTTCGCGGTCACAGACCCACGGATCGTTTACGTGGCAGTGAAGCACGGCCCGTGCCGTGCCGCGGCCGAATTCCCCTGGGCGGGCCGGGCGCGGGACTGTAGGAACCCGACAGTGCCCGGCCAAAGGCGCTGTCAGGGGCCGATTCCCCGGGGCGCGGACGGTACCGATAGGTTTCCGAGGTACCAGACCGCTATCGAAAGGGTGATCCGTTGAGCCGCTCGGTTCTCGTCACCGGAGGAAACCGGGGCATCGGCCTCGCCATCGCCCGCGCTTTCGTCGACCACGGCGACAAGGTCGCGATCACCTACCGTTCCGGCGAGCCGCCCGCGGCGCTCACCGAGGCCGGTGTTCTCGCGGTCCGTTGCGACATCACCGACGCGGAGCAGGTGGAGCAGGGCTACAAGGAGATCGAGGAGAAGCACGGCAACGTGGAGGTGCTGGTCGCCAACGCCGGTATCACCAAGGACCAGTTGCTGATGCGGATGTCCGAGGACGACTTCACGTCCGTACTCGACACCAACCTCACCGGCACCTTCCGGGTCGTCAAGCGCGCCAACCGCGGCATGCTGCGCGCCAAGAAGGGCCGCGTGGTCCTCATCTCCTCGGTCGTCGGCCTCCTCGGCTCGGCGGGCCAGGCCAACTACGCCGCTTCGAAGGCCGGTCTGGTCGGCTTCGCCAGGTCGCTGGCGCGCGAGCTCGGTTCGCGGAACATCACCTGCAACGTCGTCGCGCCCGGCTTCGTCGACACCGACATGACGCAGGTGCTCACCGAGGAGCAGCGCAAGGGCATCGTGGCCCAGGTGCCGCTGGCGCGTTACGCGCGGCCCGAGGAGATCGCCGCAGCGGTGCGGTTCCTCGCCTCCGACGACGCGTCGTACATCACTGGAGCCGTCATCCCCGTTGACGGCGGATTGGGCATGGGTCACTGATCACCATGAGCGGAATTCTCGACGGCAAGCGCATCCTCATCACCGGGGTGCTGATGGAGTCGTCCATCGCGTTCCACGCCGCCAAGGTGGCCCAGGAGCAGGGCGCGGAGGTCATCCTGACCGCCTTCCCGCGGCCCACGCTGACCGAGCGCATCGCCAAGAAGCTGCCCAAGCCGGCCAAGGTCATCGAGCTGGACGTGACCAACACCGAGCACCTGGACCGCCTCGCCGGCCTGGTGCGCGACGAGCTGGGCTCGCTGGACGGCGTCGTGCACTCCATCGGCTTCGCGCCGCAGGACGCGCTCGGCGGCAACTTCCTGAACACCCCGTTCGAGTCGGTCTCCACGGCGATGCACGTCTCGGCGTTCTCGCTGAAGTCGCTCGCGATGGCGTGCAAGCCGCTGATGAGCGAGGGCGGCTCGATCGTCGGCCTCACCTTCGACGCGCAGTTCGCCTGGCCGCAGTACGACTGGATGGGCCCGGCCAAGGCCGCGCTGGAGGCGACCTCCCGCTACCTCGCCCGTGACCTGGGCCCGGACGGCATCCGCTGCAACCTGATCTCGGCCGGACCGCTCGGCTCCATGGCCGCCAAGTCCATTCCGGGCTTCGACGGGCTCGCCGACGTGTGGAACACCCGCGCGCCGCTGGCCTGGGACATGAAGGACCCGGAGCCGGCCGGCCGCGGCATCGTCGCGCTGCTCTCGGACTTCTTCCCGAGGACGACCGGCGAGATCATCCACGTCGACAGCGGCGTGCACATGATGGGCGCCTGACCGCTCCGCCGTACGCACCGGCCGCGCGCCGCCTCCCCGGAGGCGGTGCGCGGCCGTTTTCCGTGCCCCGCACGGCCTGGTGGCGCTCAGGTCGAAAAGATGGCCGATCCACCGCAGAATGTGGAGGAAGCGGACTTCCGGTCAGGCGTGGGGATCGGGCGAGGGGAGGAGATCGCTGTGCGTCGCACACATCACCGAACCCGCTCCCTGCTGGCGTCCGGCGCGGCCGTCGCCGCGCTGCTCGTCCCGGCCGGTCTGTACGCGGCCGGGCACGTCGGCGCCGCCGGCGGCGCCGCACCCCCCGCGCCGCGCCCCGAACCCTCCGGCGCCGAGTGCCGTACGGCCGTCCACGGCTCCCGGGTCATCGCCTACTGCCACAACCCGTACCCCTCCGCCGACCGGGTCCAGCTGCACACCGAGTGCGCCCGCTGGTGGGACGTCGACGCGGACTCCGAGCCGGTCGAGGTCGGACCGGGGCGGACGGTACGCCTGGACGACCGCTGCTGGAAGGAGGTCGGCTCGGCATGGGTCACCCACAGCGCGGCGACCAAGGCCTAGACCCGGTCCGCCAGGCAGGTCAGCGCGTGGCTCGCGGCCTCCGTCGCCGCGGTCTCCGCGTCGCCCGCGCGGATCGCCTCGACCAGCCGGCTGTGGTCCATGTGGTTCTCCGGCCGCAGCTCCTGGCCGACGTCGCCCCGCAGGTAGTCCCGCAGCAGATCCCCCAGGTCCGCGTAGAGCTCCGTCAGCACGTCGTTGTGGGAGGCGGCGACGACGGCCAGGTGCAGCGTCGCGTCGGCGGCCACGAATGCCTCGGCGTCCCCCGCGGCCCAGGTCTCCTCCCGACGCCGCATGAGCGCGTCCAGCTGCTTCAGGTCGCGCTCGGTGCGCCGGACGGCGGCCAGCCGCGCCGCGGACGACTCCAGCGTCGAGCGCAGCTCCGCGATGTGGCGCGGGTCGGCCGAGGCGAACCTGCGGTGCATCACCCCGGCCAGCTCGCTGGTGGCCACCACGTACGTGCCGGAGCCCTGCCGGATGTCGAGCAGCCCGTTGTGCGCGAGCGCGCGGACCGCCTCGCGGACGGTGTTGCGCGCCACTCCCAGCTGCCCGACCAGCTCGGGCTCGGTGGGGATGCGTGAGCCCACCGGCCACTCACCCGTGGTGATCTGGTTCCTCAGCTGGGCAATCACCTGGTCGGCGAGTGCCGAACGCCGCGGGGACGTCAGCGCCATGGTGCTCCTCGGTCGCAACTTCTCAGGGACCCGGATCCTCTCAGGGAATCAGCGGGACGGGCGGAATGGACAAGTAATCATCCCATGATTCTATGATGGGCCCATGCGTGACGACGAAACCCCTCCCCAGACCGTGACCGGGACCCTGCGCCCCGCCGCCCCGGCGGCCCCCCGCACCGGTGCCCCGGCCGCGCGGACCGGCCCCTCGCCGTGGACCCTGCGCCTGGTCGTCATCGGACTCGTCCTCACCGCGCTCAACCTGCGCCCCGCCATCACCAGCCTCGGCGCCCTCCTCGAAGAGGTACGGGACGGGCTGCACATGAGCGGCAGCGTCGCCGGTGTCCTCACCTCCGTACCGCCGCTGTGCTTCGCGGTCTTCGGCGTCATGGCGCCCCGGCTCGCCCGCCGCTTCGGACCCGGTGCGGTGGTCTGCGCGGGCATGGTCGCCATCACCGCCGGCCTGGTGATCCGGCCCCTGATCGGCGGCACGGCCGGCTTCCTCGCCGCCAGCGCCCTGGCCCTCATGGGCATCGCCGTCAGCAACGTCCTCATGCCGGTGATCGTCAAGCGCTGGTTCCCCGACCGGGTCGGCTCCATGACCGGGCTCTACTCCATGGCCCTGGCCCTCGGCACCTCGCTCGCCGCCGCCGTGACCGTCCCCCTGACCGACGCCATGGGCGGCAGCTGGAAGGCCGGCCTCGGCATCTGGGCGGTGCTGGCCGCCGCCGCGATCCTGCCCTGGCTCCCGCACGTACGGGACCGGGCCGGCGACCGGGGGCAGCCCGCAGCCGACCAGGGCGCGCCCGCGGCCGAGGGCCCGCAGGCCACCGCCCTGCGGATCACCCGCAGCCGCACCGCCTGGGCCCTCGCCTGCTTCTTCGGCCTCCAGGCCACCGCCGCCTACATCACCATGGGCTGGATGCCCCAGATCTTCCGCGACGCCGGGGTCTCCGCGGGCACGGCGGGCGTCCTGCTCGCGGTCACCATGGCCATGGGCGTCCCGCTCGCCTTCGTGATCCCGCGCGTCGCCGCCCGGATGAAGAACCAGGGCCCGATCGTCGTCGTGCTCGGCGCCTGCGGGCTCACCGGCTACGCGGGCCTCTACCTCGCCCCGTCCGGCGGCGCCTGGGCCTGGGCGCTGCTCCTGGGCATCTCGAACTGCGCCTTCCCGCTCGCCCTCACCATGATCGGCATGCGGGCCCGCAGCGGCCCCGGCGTGGTCCGGCTGTCCGCGTTCGCCCAGTCCACCGGCTACCTGATCTCGATCCCGGGCCCGCTCCTGGTCGGTGTCCTCTACCAGCACAGCGGCGGCTGGGGGCTGCCCATCGCGCTGATGGCCGCCCTGATGGTGCCGCAGATGGCCGCGGGCATCCTGGCCGGCCGGGACCGGACGATCGAGGACGAATCCTGAGATGCGAGACTGGGGCCATGTCACCTGTGCTCGATCCGAATCCCCAGAACGGTCAGAAGAAGCTGCTCCTCGTCTTCGGAGCGATGCTGCTGATCACGGTCGTCGTCGGAATCATCGCCTCCATCGCCTCCCCGTGACGCCCGCCCGGCGGCGGGGGTGGTGCTAGCCCCACCGTCCCCTAGGGGGCCAGGGTCAGGGTGAAGTGGGTGGGTCGCCGGATGGGAGCGGCGCCCGCGCGTCCGTAGGTTCTGAGTACCAGAACCGACCACCCACGGAGGCGGACATGCCGGCCCGTACGCACACCCGGACCACCCACCCGGACTCCGGCGGCGTGGACGTCCGGCTGCCGTGGTGGGCCATCGCGCTGCCCGCCGTCGCCTTCGCCGCGCTCCTGCTCCTGATCGCCGGACCGGGCCAGGCGCACGCCGCCACCGGCGACTCGGCGACCGGCCAGTTGCTCCGGCGAATCGTGGAGCTGCTGGTCCGCTGACGCCCGGCGCACGGGGGCGGGAAGACGCCGGGGGCAAGGCTCCAACGCCCTGCGCCGGCTGGCACATTTCATGCGAAGCTGAGGTGTATGAACGTCGATACATCTCGCAGGATCGTCCTTCTCAGACACGCCAAAGCGGAATGGTCGCAGGAGTCCGACCACGAGCGGCCCCTCGCCGAGCGCGGCCGCACGGACGCCCCCGTGGCGGGCCGCAAACTCGCCGATTCGGGGATCGTCTTCGATCTGGCCCTCTGCTCGACCGCCGCCAGAACGCGTGAGACGTGGAAGCTGGCCGTGCACGAGATGCCGCGGCGTCCGAAGACCGTGTACGAGGAGCGGATCTACGAGGCATCGCTCGGCGAACTGATCGCTCTGATCAACGAGACCCCGGACGACGTGGCCAACCTGCTGGTCATCGGCCACAACCCCGGCATGCACGCGCTCGCCGACGCACTCTCCGGCAGCGGCGAGGGCGACACGCTCGCCCGCCTGACCCGCGGCGGCTTCCCGACCGCCGCATTCGCCGTCGTGGAGTTCTCCGGCCCCTGGAAGAGCGTGGAGCAGGGCGTCGGCCGGCTCACCGACTACTGGACCCCCAACGACTGACCCGCCAGGCGTACGCACAGGGCCCCGGCCGCACACCGCGAGGTGCGCGCCGGGGCCCTGTCCGTGCCCCGACGGGGGACCGGGGCCTACTCGACCAGGCCGTCGGCCGCCTCGACCTCCTCGCGGGTGACGCCGAGCAGATAGAGCACGGTGTCCAGGAACGGCACGTTCACCGCCGTGTGCGCGGCCTCGCGGACCACCGGCTTGGCGTTGAAGGCGACCCCGAGCCCCGCCGTGTTCAGCATGTCCAGGTCATTGGCCCCGTCACCGATCGCCACCGTCTGCGCCAGCGGCACCCCCGCCTCGGAGGCGAAGCGCCGCAGCAGCCGGGCCTTGCCCGCCCGGTCCACGATGTCCCCGGTCACCCGGCCCGTGAGCTTCCCGTCCACGACCTCCAGCGTGTTGGCAGAGGCGAAGTCGAGCCCCAGGCGCTCCTTCAGATCGTCGGTCACCTGCGTGAACCCGCCCGAGACCACGCCCA
The DNA here is from genome assembly GCF_004795015.1 of Streptomyces sp. A1277. GTDB lineage: Bacteria > Actinomycetota > Actinomycetes > Streptomycetales > Streptomycetaceae > Streptomyces. The sequence goes on from NZ_SSBI01000068.1 coordinate 12,933, forward strand.
CTTGGTAGCCGAGCCGCTTCAGCGTACGGATCAGCGTCCGGGCGCCCGGCGTCAGCCGCACCTCTGAGCGGACCTTGTCCACCACCGACACGTCGAGCCCCGCCAGCAGCGCCACCCGGGCGTGCAGCGACTGCTCGAAGTCCAGCTCGCCCCGCATCGCCCGCTCGGTCACCTCGGCGACCTCGGCCTCGCACCCGGCGTGGGCCGCGAAGAGCTCGATGACCTCGTCCTGGATCAGCGTCGAGTCGACGTCCATCACCACCAGCCGCTGCGCCCGGCGGCTCAGCCCGGCCGAGACGACCGCCACGTCCACGCCGATGCCCGCGGCCTCCGGCGCCAGCGCGGAGCGCAGCTCCTCGGTCCCCGTACCGGACACCGCGAACTCGACCGCCGTGACCGGATACTTCGCCAGCCGGAAGATGCGGTCGATGTTCCCGCCGGTCGAGGTGATCCGGGCCGCTATGGCGGCGGTCGACTCCGCGGTCAGCGGGTGCCCGAGCACCGTGACGTGGGAACGGCCGTAACCGCGCGGCCGGTTGTCGCCCGTACCGGAGATGATCTCCGCCTGGAGCTTCAGCGAGTCGGCCCAGCTGTGCACGGTGGCCCGCAGGTCGCCCTCGGTGGTCCCGCCCGCGGTGGGGGCGGTGACCAGCGCGCACAGGACGATACGGCCACGCGTGACGACCTGCTCGATGTCCACGACATCGACCGAGTACGCGGCGAGGGTGTCGAAGAGGCCCGCGGTGATCCCGGGGCGGTCCTTCCCGAAGATCTTCACGAGGAGGGTCGGAACGTCCGGACCCTGCGGTGACACGGGAGGCTCAGGAGACAGGGAGGACTCAGGGGGCTGCGATGCGCTCATGGTGCCTCCCACCGTATCGGTCCGCGCGCCGCCCCCGGCAGCCCGTCCCGAGTGCCGGACAGCACGCCCCGCCCGCACCGGTCCGTCCCTCCGGCCGCGCTGTGCAGGTCTCGGTGAGGTCACCCTGCGGCGCCCGGCTTTCGAATCGGGGACGGGTCCTGGAATAGTTCCCCACGATGTTCAGCATCCCTAGACTCCCTGCAACGGGGGTAACACGGGGGACAACTAGTGGGGCGCGGAGTGCCGGAACTCGTACTGGAATTGAATGGCAGGACCTGGACGCTCGATCCGTCCAGGTCGTACACCCTGGGACGTGATCCGCAGGGCGACATGACGATCGACGACGCCAGGGTGTCGTGGCGGCACGCCACGATCAGCTGGAACGGGCGCAGTTGGTTCATAGAGGACCACGGCAGCACCAACGGCACGTACGTGCACGGTCAGCGGATCCAGCAGATGGAGCTCGCGGCCGGCTCCGCCGTGAACCTGGGCAACGCCACCGACGGGCCCCGGCTCAGCCTCAGCGGCGCGGGCGTGTACAGCGGGCAGGCCGCCGCGGCCGCCGCCGCGCCCGCCCAGCCGCAGCAGGCCCCGCCGCCCCAGGCCCGGCAGGGCGGCCCCGGCTGGCAGCAGCCGGCCCAGCCGCAGCAGGCGTGGCAGCAGCCCCAGCCCCAGCAGCCCAAGCCCCAGCAGCCCCACATGCCACAGCAGCAGGGCATGGCGGCGGGCCCGCCCGGTCCCGGCACCGGCGGCCCGGCCGGGACGCCTCCGGTGTACGGGGACCGCAGCCCGACCACGTTCCACCAGCTGGCCCTCGGCCGGGTGATGCGGATCGGCCGTGCCCTGGAGAACGAGCTGGTCGTCTCCGACCTCCAGGTCTCCCGGCACCACGCCGAGTTCCACGCGACCCCGGACGGCCGCTTCGAGATCCGTGACCTCGGATCGCACAACGGCACGTACGTCAACGGTCAGCCGCTCTCCAAGTCCGGCTCGGCGCTCATCGGCCCGAACGACATCGTCGGCGTCGGTCACTCGACGTTCCGGCTCGTCGGCGACCGGCTGGAAGAGTTCGTCGACACCGGTGAGGTCTCGTTCGCGGCCCGCCACCTCACGGTGACGGTCGACGGCGGCAAGCAGATCCTCAAGGACGTCTCCTTCGGCGTCCCGGAGAAGTCGCTGATCGGGGTCATCGGCCCGTCCGGCTCCGGAAAGTCCACCCTGCTCAAGGCGCTCACCGGCTACCGGCCCGCCAACCAGGGCGACGTCCTCTACGACAACCGGAACCTCTACAAGCAGTTCGCCGAGCTGCGCCAGCGCATCGGCCTGGTCCCGCAGGACGACATCCTGCACAAGGAACTGACCGTCACCCGCGCCCTGAAGTACGCGGCCAAGCTCCGCTTCCCCGCGGACACCACCGAGGCCGAGCGCCAGGCCCGGATCCACGAGGTGCTCGCCGAGCTCAAGCTCGACGTCCACAAGGACAAGAAGGTCACCTCGCTCTCCGGCGGCCAGCGCAAGCGCGTCTCCGTGGCGCTGGAGCTGCTCACCAAGCCGTCGCTGATCTTCCTGGACGAGCCGACCTCCGGCCTCGACCCGGGCATGGACCGCGACGTCATGCAGCTGCTGCGCGGCCTGGCCGACGACGGCCGCACCGTCCTGGTCGTCACGCACTCGGTGGCCGAGCTGGCCATCTGCGACAAGCTCCTGGTGATGGCGCCGGGCGGCGCCGTGGCGTACTTCGGCCCGCCGGACGAGGCACTGAACTTCTTCGGCTACACCAGCTGGGCCGACGTCTTCTCGGCGTTCGAGAACTACCGCGACTACGACTGGTCGGGCCGCTGGCGCGGTTCGCAGCACTACCAGATGTACGCCGCCGACATCGACGCCGTCGCCGTGCAGTCCGTGCACATGCCGCCGCCGCAGCAGATGCGCCCGCCGAAGCCGCAGGGCTGGGGGACGCAGCTGTGGACGCTGATGCGCCGCTACGTCTCGGTGATCGCCTCCGACAAGGGCTTCATGGGCCTCATGGTGATCCTGCCGGCGGTGCTCGGCGTCGTCAGCGTGGTCATCCCGTCGGACTACGGCCTCGCCCCGCCCAGGCCGCCGCACAAGTTCAACAGCGACGCCGGAACGATCATGCTGATCCTGGTGATCGGCATGACCTTCTCGGCCGCGGCCAACTCCGTACGCGAACTGATCAAGGAACGCGTCATCTACGAACGGGAACGGGCCACCGGCCTGTCCCGCTCCGCCTACCTGATGTCCAAGGTCATCGTCCTCGGCGTGATCACCGCGATCCAGGGCGTCATCATCTGCGGCATCGGCTTCGCCACCCGCGACCTGCCGGCCGAGGGCCTGATCATGCCGCCGGCCGTCGAGATCTGCCTGACGATCATCGCGCTCGGCTTCACCTCGATGATGTTCGGCCTGGTCATCTCCTCACTGGTGAAGACCTCCGAGAAGACCATGCCGCTGCTGGTCATGTTCGCGATCGTCCAGGTCGTCTTCACCGGCATCCTCTTCCAGGTGTACGGATCGCCCGGCCTGGAGCAGTTCGCCTGGCTGATGCCGTCCCGCTGGGCCATCGCGGGCGCCGGTACGACGCTCGACCTCGCCCACCTCATGCCGCCGTGGGACCAGAACAACCCCACGGACCTGGACCCGCTGTGGGAGCACTCGGCGGGACAGTGGGGGATCAACATCTCGGTGCTGCTCCTCCTCGGCGTCATCTGCGGCTTCGCCGTCGCGCGGCTGCTGCGCCGCCACGAGCCCGAGGTCATGCGCAAGTAGACCGGGCCGTACGCACGCCGAAGGGCGGCACCCCACGCGGGGTGCCGCCCTTCGGCATGGTGCAGCCGGCGTACGGATCGCTGCGGATCAGTACGCGCTGTTGACGTTGTCGATCGAGCCGTACTTGTCGGCGGCGTAGTTGGCCGACGCGGTGATGTTGGCGACCGGGTCGTACTGGGTGTGCGGGGTGCCGGTGACGTGGTAGTAGTCGAACGTCGGCTTGATGATCTGGAGCAGACCGATCGACGGCACGCCGTTGATCGCGTTGATGTCCCAGTCGTTGATGGCGTTCGGGTTGCCGCTGGACTCGCGCATGATGTTGCGGTGCAGGCCCTCGTAGGTGCCCGGGATGCCCTTCGCCTTCATGATGGACAGGGATTCCTTGATCCAGCCGTCCAGGTTGTTGGCGAAGAGGTGCGTACGGGCGGACGAGCGGCCGGCGGCCTGGTGGCCGCGCGAGGCGGCGGCCTTGCGGGCCTTGGCCTTGGCGTGCGCCTTGGCCTTCGCCTTCTTCAGCTTGGCCTTCTTGGCCTTCGCCTCGGCCTTCTCCTTCACCGCGGCGGCCTTCTTGGCCTTGGCGGCGTCGGCGGCCTTGACCAGCTTCTCGGCGGTCGAGTGCTGCTCGATGACACTGTCCTGGATCGCCTTGACCTGCTTGGAGCCGGCGGAGTCGAAGATCACCGGAGCAGCGGAGAGTGCCTGGGGCTCGGTCTCGGCCTCGGCGTTACCGGGCACCAGGGACAAGGAGAGTGCAGCGGCGGCGACGGCGGAGACGCCGGCGGCGGAGAGCTTCTGGGTCTTGTTCAGGCGGCGGAGACGGCCGGTGATGCGGGACGCGGACATACAGGCTTACCTCTTCGAATTCGCGGGGGTCCTCACGGAGGACGAAGACGGGAGCGACTACGCATCTCCGTCGGGGACGAGAGCAATTCTTAGCGGCCGCAAAATGCTGTGGCAAAGGTGTGACGTACGAAGCCGGGTAGTGGATTACCAGGCCGTTCGCTCAACGGCATCCCAGGTCATCACCACCCAAATCGCCCTTTTTGCTCCACTAGGCGGCTTCGTAAGTGACGTGGGCCCTATGTGCGGCCTCACATCGGGCGGGTAACGAAATCACCATGTGTTGCGCCAGCAATGCGGAATGTGATGTTCCGAATGGGTTCGGGGGAGGGCGGTGCACACCCCGCGTCCGGGCCGCTGGTCCTAGTCCTCCCGCCCCGGCCAGGGACGCCCGCAGACCGATACGGGGGGCCAGACCCGCCGGTACGGTGAGGCCATGAGCCATCGCCCACCGTCGGGCCTCGCAGCCGTGAGCGCCGCGCTGCTCGCCATGAGCCGCCACCTGGAGGTACGGGACGTCCTGAAGACGATCGTCGCCTCGGCCCGCGAACTCCTGGACGCCGAATACGCCGCCCTCGGGGTCCCCGACGACCACGGCGGCTTCGCCCAGTTCGTCGTCGACGGCGTCAGCGACGAGCAGTGGAAGGCCATCGGCCCGCTGCCCCGGCAGCACGGCATCCTCGCCGCGATGCTCCACGGCGCGAAGCCCGAGCGGCTGGCCGACGTCCGCAAGGACCCGCGCTTCGAGGGCTGGCCCAGCGCCCACCCCGACATGTCCGACTTCCTCGGCCTGCCCATCCGGGACGGCGAGGAGACCATCGGCGCGCTCTTCCTCGCCAACAAGAGGTGCCCCAAGCCCGAAGGCAGCTGCGGCTTCACCGCCGAGGACGAGGAACTGCTGTCGATCCTCGCCCAGCACGCCGCGATCGCCCTCACCAACGCCCGGCTCTACGAGCGCAGCCGCGAGCTCACCATCGCCGAGGAGCGCTCACGCCTCGCCCACGAGCTGCACGACGCGGTCAGCCAGAAGCTCTTCTCCCTGCGCCTCACCGCCCAGGCCGCCGCCACCCTGGTCGACCGGGACCCCGCCCGCGCCAAGGGCGAGCTCCAGCAGGTCGCCGCCCTGGCCGCCGAGGCCGTGGACGAACTGCGCGCCGCCGTCGTCGAGCTGCGCCCGGCCGCCCTGGACGAGGACGGCCTCGTCGCCACCCTCCGCACCCAGATCCAGGTCCTGGACCGGGCCCACACCGCCCGGGTCACCTTCACCGGCGCCGGCGTACGCGCCCTGCCCGCCGCCCAGGAGGAGGCGCTGCTGCGGGTCTCCCAGGAGGCCCTGCACAACGCCCTGCGCCACTCCGGCGCCGCACACGTCGACGTCACCCTCGCCCGCCGCGACGGCTCCACCGTGCTGCGGATCACCGACGACGGCCGGGGCTTCGAACCCGCGGCCACCCGCCAGGCCGGGCGGCACCTGGGCCTGGTATCCATACGGGACCGGGCGAGCGGCGTAGGAGGCCGGCTCACCGTCGACTCCGAGCCCGGCAAGGGCACCACGATCGAGATGGAGATACCCGGTGGCTGACACGATCATCAGGGTGCTGCTGGTGGACGACCACCAGGTGGTCCGCCGCGGACTGCGGACGTTCCTGGAGGTCCAGGACGACATCGAGGTCGTCGGCGAGGCGTCCGACGGCGCCGAGGGCGTGGCCAGGACCGAGGAGCTGCGGCCCGACGTGGTGCTGATGGACGTCAAGATGCCCGGCACCGACGGCATCGAGGCGCTGCGCCGGCTCCGCGAACTGGAGAACCCGGCCAAGGTGCTGATCGTCACCAGCTTCACCGAACAGCGCACGGTCGTCCCCGCCCTGCGCGCCGGCGCCTCCGGCTACGTGTACAAGGACGTCGACCCCGACGCGCTGGCCGGCGCCATCCGCTCGGTGCACGCCGGGCACGTCCTGCTCCAGCCCGAGGTGGCCGGGGCGCTGCTGGCCCAGGACGAGCCGGGCTCCGGCACCGGCCGGGGGAGCACCCTCACCGAACGCGAGCGCGAGGTCCTGGGCCTGATCGCCGACGGCCGGTCCAACCGGGAGATCGCCCGGGCCCTGGTCCTGTCCGAGAAGACCGTCAAGACCCACGTCTCGAACATCCTCATGAAACTGGACCTCTCCGACCGCACCCAGGCCGCCCTGTGGGCCGTCCGCCACGGAGCCGCGGGCTGACGGCGAGTGCCCAGCCCCTAGCGGGCCCGCTCCTCCACATACGCGTTGTACGCCGCCACCTGCGCCCGCCGGGCCACCCGCTCCACCGGCCGCAACGCCTCGCCCCGCGCCGCCATCTCCGACGCGCTCACCGCACCGCCGTGCCCGTTCTCGTACGCCGCCGAGACCAGCAGCCCGACCCGCTGCGCCAGCTCCAGCACCCGTACCGCCCGCGGCGGATAGCCCGGGGCCAGCACCTCGCGCCCGCGCTCCGCCCGCGCCCGGTACGCGTCCACCGCCGCCTCGGCCACCGGCCCCGACCCGGCCACGTCCAGCCGGGACAGCGCGGCCGTCGCATCCCGAAGCGCCTCCGCCAGCTCCCGTTCCGCCTCGCCCAGCGACGGCACATCGGCCGGCGGCGCCTCCCGCACCGCCAGGCAGTGCCACACCACCTCCACGTGCACATCCCCGGCCGGCCCCGCCTCGCGCACCTCGGGCACCAGCCCGTACGGCGCACCGTGGGTGACCACGGCCTCCTCCGCCTCCAGCGCCCGGGCGTTGAAATCGGCCGGACCGCTCAGCCCCAGCGGATGCCCGGGCACCGGCAGCGCGACCCGGAACCCGCTCACCCCCAGCGACCGCAGCCGCCCCAGCGCGAACGTGAGACCGACCGGACCCGCCTCACCGGGCAGCCCCTCGACGCGGTGCACCGCGTCCTGTCCGACGATGGCGAGCGCCGCGTCGTCCGGCGACACGAGCCCCGCGAGCAACGCGTTGCCCCAAGCGGCCAGCAGCCCTGAGCGTGGTTCCGAAAGCATGCCGACAGCTTAGAAGCTCCCGCCGCACCCCCGTCTGCCGCGCGACGACGGGCCCAGCGCCCTCCGCACTCCCGCGGTGGCGTAGGTTTTCCCTGGGAGCTGTGCCCACAGGCACGCGACGATCTCGACACTGCATGGGGAGACAACGCGCTCATGAGCGATGTACTGGAGCTGGTGGACGTATCCGTGGTCCGCGACGGACGCGCTCTGGTGGACGACGTCTCCTGGTCGGTCAAGGAGGGGGAGCGCTGGGTCATCCTCGGCCCCAACGGCGCCGGCAAGACCACCCTGCTGAACATCGCGTCCAGCTATCTCTTCCCGACCAAGGGCAGCGTCACCGTCCTCGGTGAGCGGCTCGGCGGCGTCGGCACCGACGTCTTCGACCTGCGCCCCCGCATCGGCATCGCGGGCGTCGCCCTCGCCGAGAAGCTTCCCCGGCGCCAGACGGTCCTGCAGACGGTGCTCACCGCCGCCTACGGCATGACCGCCACCTGGAACGAGAACTACGACAAGGTCGACGAGGACCGGGCCCGCGCCTTCCTAGACCGGCTCGGCATGACCGAGTACCTCGACCGCAAGTTCGGCACCCTCTCCGAGGGCGAGCGCAAGCGCACCCTGATCGCCCGCGCCATGATGACCGACCCCGAGCTGCTCCTCCTGGACGAGCCCGCCGCCGGTCTCGACCTCGGCGGCCGCGAGGACCTCGTCCGGCGCCTCGGCCGGCTGGCCCGCGACCCGTACGCCCCCTCCATGATCATGGTGACCCACCACGTCGAGGAGATCGCCCCCGGCTTCACCCACGTCCTGATGATCCGGCAGGGCAAGGTGCTCGCCGCGGGCCCCACGGAGACCGAGCTCTCCTCCCGCAACCTCTCCCTCTGCTTCGGCCTGCCCCTCGTCGTGGAGCACCAGGGCGACCGCTACACCGCGCGCGGACTGCCGCTCGCCTGAGCCGCGTTACGGCGGCCCGGCCGCCGCGACGCCGCCGTACCCGACCGGTTGCGCCCTGTCGGTGGAGGCGCCCGCGGTCCTACGATGACCACGTGGACATCGACGCGTGGGTGTGGTGGCTGATCGGTGCGGCAGGACTGGGCATTCCGCTCGTCCTCACCGCGATGCCCGAGTTCGGCATGTTCGCCGTGGGGGCGGTCGCCGCCGCGGTCGTCGCGGCCCTCGGCGGCGGAATCGTCGCCCAGGTGCTGGTCTTCGTCATCGTCTCGGTGGCGCTGACGGCCGTCGTGCGCGTGATCGCCGGCCGGCAACGCGGGGACCGCGCGCCCCAACACGCCACCGGAATCGACGCCCTGAAGGGCCGTCAGGCCGTCGTCCTGGAACGCGTGGACGGCGGGGGCGGCCGCATCAAGCTGGCCGGGGAGATCTGGTCGGCCCGCGCGCTCGACGCCGGTCTCAGCTTCGAACCGGGCCAACAGGTCGATGTCGTCGACATCGACGGCGCGACGGCCGTCGTCATGTGACCGAACGGCCCCCACACCGAGGCGTGTTCTGTCAGACTCGATGACGATCATCAACCGAAGGGCACGGAAACGATGCAACCGATCATCATCGTCCTGATCATTCTGGTGGTGCTCGTCTTCATCGCTCTGATCAAGACGATCCAGGTCATCCCCCAGGCCAGCGCCGCCATCGTGGAGCGCTTCGGCCGGTACACCCGCACCCTGAACGCGGGCCTGAACATCGTCGTCCCGTTCATCGACTCGATCCGCAACCGGATCGACCTGCGCGAGCAGGTCGTGCCCTTCCCGCCGCAGCCCGTGATCACCCAGGACAACCTGGTCGTCAACATCGACACCGTCATCTACTACCAGGTGACCGACGCCCGGGCCGCGACCTACGAGGTCGCCAGCTACATCCAGGCCATCGAACAGCTCACCGTCACCACGCTGCGCAACATCATCGGCGGCATGGACCTGGAGCGGACCCTCACCTCCCGCGAGGAGATCAACGCGGCCCTGCGCGGAGTCCTCGACGAGGCCACCGGCAAATGGGGCATCCGCGTCAACCGCGTCGAGCTCAAGGCGATCGAGCCGCCCACCTCCATCCAGGACTCGATGGAGAAGCAGATGCGCGCCGACCGCGACAAGCGCGCCGCCATCCTCCAGGCCGAGGGCACCCGCCAGTCCGCGATCCTCACCGCCGAGGGCGAGAAGCAGTCGGCGATCCTGCGCGCCGAGGGTGAGGCCAAGGCCGCCGCCCTGCGCGCCGAGGGCGAGGCCCAGGCCATCCGTACGGTCTTCGAGTCCATCCACGCCGGCGACCCGGACCAGAAGCTCCTGTCGTACCAGTACCTCCAGATGCTGCCGAAGATCGCCGAGGGCGACGCCAACAAGCTCTGGATCGTACCCAGCGAGATCGGCGACGCCCTCAAGGGCCTGAGCGGCGCCTTCGGTAACCTCGGCTCCGGCGTACCCGGCTTCAACACCGGCAAGGAGCGCCGCGAGGAACCCCCGGTCGACTGACGTGCACACCCCCCGTGCATGATTCGGTGCACCAAGCACCGATCATGCACGGGGGATTGCCATGTCCATCTGGGAGATGCTCGCCGTCTTCGCCGCGGGGATCAGCGCCGGCACGATCAACACGATCGTCGGTTCGGGGACGCTGATCACCTTCCCCGTGCTGCTCGCCACCGGCCTGCCCCCGGTCACCGCCACCGTCTCCAACGCACTCGGCCTGATCCCCGGCTCCATCAGCGGCGCGATCGGCTACCGCAAGGAACTCGAGGGCCAGCGCCCCCGCGTCCTCAAACTCACCGTGGGCGCCCTCGTCGGCGGCCTCACCGGCGCCACCCTGCTGCTGGCCCTGCCCTCCACGGCCTTCGAGACCATCGTCCCGGTCCTGGTCGCCCTGGCCCTCGTCCTGGTCATCCTGCAACCGCGCATCAGCAAAGCGGTCCAGTCCCGGCGCGCCCGCACCGGCACCCCGGCCCGCCCCGACGGCGGGCCCCTGCTCTTCATCGGCCTGACGCTCGCCAGCGTCTACGGCGGCTACTTCACCGCCGCTCAGGGGATCATCTACCTCTCCCTGATGGGCATGCTGGTGGACGACACCATGCAGCGCCTCAACGCCGTGAAGAACGTCCTCGCCGCGGTCGTCAACAGCATCGCCGCGCTCTTCTTCCTCTTCGTCGCCGACTTCGACTGGACGGCCGTCGTGCTGATCGCGGTGGGCTCCGCGCTCGGCGGCCAGATCGGCGCCAAGGTCGGCCGCCGGCTCAGCCCCGCCTTCCTGCGCGCCCTCATCGTCACGGTCGGCACGGCGGCCATCGTCCAGCTGATCCTCCGCTGACGGACCGAGGCCCGCCTCCTCATGGAGACGGGCCCCGGTTACGTCGTCGGGCGTACGGCGGCTACGCCGCGGACTGCGCCAGCCACTCCGGCAGCGCCGACCGGTCACCGGCCCCCAGTGCCAGCAGCATCGCGTCCGCCGGGGAGGGCACGAACGGCTGCCGCAGCAGCGGCATCCCCGCCTGCTCCGGCGTACGGGCCGCTTTGCGGTGGTTGTCCTCGGCGCACGAGGCCACGGTGTTGAGCCAGGTGTCCTGCCCGCCCTGGGCCCGCGGCACGACGTGGTCGACGGTGCTCGCACGCTTCCCGCAGTACGCGCACCGGTGCTGGTCCCTGACCAGCACGCCCCTCCTGGACCACGGGGCCTGTCTTCGGAACGGCACCCGTACGTACCGGCAGAGTCTGATCACCCGGGGCACCGGTATGTCCACGGCGGCCCCGCGCATCCGCAGACCGGGGTGCGACTGCTCGACGACGGCCTTGTCCTGCAGGATCAGCACCACCGCACGATTCAGCGTCACCGTCGACAGCGGCTCGAAGCTCGCGTTCAGAACCAGCGTGTCCCGCATCCCGCCCACCTCCCGTGTGCCGGCCGCCCCCTGGCAGGCCCGGATCAACTCTGGCCGGGCGGGCCGTGATGGACAACGCATTAAAAACGCCCTGCCCTGATCTCTCCAGGACCAGGGCAGGGCAAACGGCTGAGGAGGATTTCGTCTCAGTCGGTTTCGGCGGGTTCCGCGTATTCGGCGATCAACTGGGCGCGGCCCAGGGTGTGGAACCGCAGGTTGAAACCGACCGCCGCGGGCGGGGTGTCACTGTCGGGACCGAGCTTCTCGGTGTCCACCGCGTACACGGTGAACACATAGCGGTGGCTCTCCCCGGCCGGCGGGGCGGCGCCGCCGAAGTCCTTCGTCCCGTAGTCGTTGCGGGCGTGGACGGCGCCGGCGGGCAGCCCCTCGAACTTCCCGCTGCCCGCACCCGCCGGGAGCTGCGTGACCGACGCCGGGATGTCGAAGACCACCCAGTGCCAGAACCCACTGCCCGTAGGGGCGTCCGGGTCGAAGCACGTCACGGCGAAGCTCTTCGTCTCCGCGGGGAACCCCTCCCACCGCAGCTGCGGCGAAGTGTTCCCGGCCGCGTACACCTGTGCGTCCGCGAGCACGGCCCCCGGGGCGATGTCCTCGCTCACCACCGTGAACGAGGGGACCTCGGGATGGAAGTCGTGCGGCAGCGGCGCCCTCTTCGGCTCGGTCACGTCAGCACCTCTCTGTCGGTTCTGTCGGCTCTCTCTGCTTGCCCGGGAGATCTCTCCCTCCGACCGACCCTAGAGCCAGTTGCGCTGACCGCCGACCTGGGCCAGCCACTGGTTCAGATATGCCGCCCAGTCGGTCTCGTGGAAGTTGTGCAGCCCCACCTTGAAGGCGCGGTACGAGTCGCTGCCCTCGCTGAAGAGACCCGCCTTCTTGTCCATCTCCAGGACGACGTCCATCTCGCGGTCGTCGGCGACGAACGACAGCTCCACCTGGTTGAGCCCCCGGTACTGGGACGGCGGGTAGAACTCGATCTCCTGGTAGAACGGCAGCCGCTGACGCGTGCCGCGGATGTGGCCGCGCTCCATGTCCGCGCTGCGGAAGCCGAAGCCCAGCCGGCCGAAGGCGTCGAGGATGGCCTCCTGGGCCGGCAGCGGGTGCACGTTGACGGGGTCGAGGTCGCCGGAGTCCAGCGCCCGCGCGATCTCCAGCTCGGTGGTCACCCCGATGTTCATCCCGTGCAGGTGCTGGCCCGCGAACATGGTGATCGGCGTCTCCCACGGGATCTCCAGACCGAACGGCACGACGTGCACCGCCCCGGCCCGCACCCCGAAGGCGCCACCGAGCCGCAGCTTGGTGAACTCGATGTCCTGCTTGTACTCCTGGTCCTGGCCCTCGACCTCGACCCGGGCCTGCAGACCCACGGAGAGCCCCTCGATCTGCTGGTCCACGGACCCGCCCTGGATGCGCACCTCTCCCTGCACCACGCCGCCCGGGACGACGTTGAGCTCGGCGAGCTCCGTCTCCACCGAAGCGCCACCGGCACCCATGCTCGCGAGCAGCCGCTTGAAGCCCATGTTCTCTCCTCCTAGGTCCTGACCCCTACATACGCGCGACGTTCGTGGTCGGTTCCCGCTAACCTCGAACCCCATGATCGACAGCCCGGACCGTACGCCGCTGACGCGGGACTTCTTCGACCGCCCCGTCCTGGAGGTGGCGCCCGACCTCCTCGGCAGGACTCTCGTCCGCAGCACCCCGGACGGCCCGATCGCCCTGCGCCTCACGGAGGTGGAGGCGTACGCCGGCGAGATCGACCCCGGCTCGCACGCTTTCCGCGGCCGCACCCGGCGCAACACCGCGATGTACGGACCGCCCGGCCACGCGTACGTCTACTTCACGTATGGGATGTGGCACTGCATGAACCTGGTGTGCGGCCCCGAGGGCAGGGCGAGCGGGGTGCTGCTCCGGGCCGGCGAGATCATCGAGGGCGCCGACCTCACGCGTAAACGTCGAGTTTCGGCCCGCAATGACAGAGAACTGGCCAAAGGGCCGGCCCGCCTGGCGACGGCCCTGGACATCGGCAGGGCGCTGGACGGCACCGATGCGATCGCCCACGAGGGGGCCGAGCTGTCCGTGCTCCACGGCACCCCGCCACCCCGTGACCAGGTACGCAACGGTCCGCGTACCGGCGTGGGCGGCGACGGGGCGGTGCACCCCTGGCGGTACTGGATCGACGGCGACCCGACGGTGAGCCCGTACCGCGCCCACGTGCCGCGCCGGAGGTCAACTTGACTCGCCCATGCGGGGCACCTAATGTTGACCGAGTCGCTTGACACGGGCACAGCAGTTGGTTCGGTCCATCGGATCGCATGCCGCGCCTACCCGGAGCGGCCACACCACTACTTACGACTCACCCCAGAGGGTGCGGATTTCGGCATGCCGGAATTCGGTCCCACTGACTCGATTATGAGTAACCGGGAGAATCCGCTAAAGTAGTGGACACGCCGAAAGGGAAACGCGAAAGCGAAGAACTGGAAAGCGAAAAGCACGGCCCGCTTCGACCGGGAATCGGACACGAAAGAGTCTGATAGAGTCGGAAACGCAAGACCGAAGGGAAGCGCCCGGAGGAAAGCCCGCAGGGGTGAGTACAAAGGAAGCGTCCGTTCCT
>NZ_SSBI01000069.1 GCF_004795015.1 Streptomyces sp. A1277
GCGCGACCAGCTCATCAAGCTCGGCATCCAGGGCGCAACGGCATCGTCGGCCGCCCCTGCGACGTCGCGCACAGCCAGGGGCCCGGCGAAGGCCGGCAGCAAGGCCCAAGCCGCGTTCCAGCGCGGCTTGGCGGCCTTGGCGCTGTGGGTCGAGCAGGAAGGCATGGATCGGCCCGTACCGCGCTCGGCCACCGTCGAGATCACCGTCAACGACCAACCCGAACCGGTGACCATCAAGCTGGGCGTATGGCTGTCCAACACCCGCTCCCGGCGCGACCGGCTGGGTGCCGACCAGCTCGCCGCCCTCGCCGACCTCGGCGTCGCGTGGGCGGGCACACCCGCGGCCGCCGGGCCCGGCGAGGCCCTTGACCACGTTCCCGCACCTTGACTCAGCTTGGAGGTCCGGGGTCCAGAGCGCTGCTGCGCGTCACCCACGGATCCGGTGGCACCTCTTACGCACCCGCCCGTGGCGGTTCGGCAGTTCCGGGCGTCCGATTGCCGATCAGGTCCAGGACCTCGTCCGTGGTCCGGACGTCGCCGAACGACCGGTAGATCGTGTGCAGGGTGGCGTTGTGGTCCCGGTCGCACCGAGCCGCATTCGCGTCGGCCACCATCAGCACGCGCAGGCCAGTGGTGGCCGCGTCCCGGGCCGAGGACTCGCAGCAGACGTTCGTGAGCGCACCGGTGATGACGACAGTGTCAATCTCGCGCTCCGCCAGCAGCTCCGGCAGCACGCAGCGGCCGGGGAAGAAGGCGCTGTACGCAGTCTTTTCCACCACCAGGTCCTCCGGCCGGACGTCGAAGGCATGCCACACACGCGAACGCGGCGGCCCCTCACCGCCGGTCGCCGCGAACGTCTGACTGACGACCGGACCGTAGAACTCGCCACTCACCCTCCCGAGCGGCGCCTCGTTCGCCGGCAGCACCCACGCGACCAAGCCGCCGGCGATGCGCAGCGCTTCAGCGATGCGGCCGATGTTCGGCACGATGCCCCGCACGTACGGGCTCGCCTCGACGAAGAACGGCACCATGTCGATCACGATCAGCGCAGTACGCGCCGGGTCAAGGCTCGCGTAGGCGTGCCTCCTACCGCGCCTGGCCTCCTGCCGGGCGTACTCCCGGGGTTCGATCCGCCACACGTGCATCGCGGAGTCGGTATCCATAAGCCCTCATCCCTCACTCCAACCGGACGCCTCTGCCGGGCCCGGAATGACGAGCTTCCCGCGGTGCTGCTTCAGACGGCTGAATAGTGGGCTGCTTCTGCACGCGGTGCTGGGAGATCCTTCCGCTGGCGCAGCTGGTCAGGGATGAGGTCTCATGACGCTCGCGGACGCTGACGTACACCGCGCAACCTCCGCGGCCGCAACCGCCGCGGCCGCGACGCCGCCCGAAACACCTCTCTCAGCGCTGCCCGGCAGCGCGAGCCGGCCGAGCAGCGCTGGCCTCACTACCCGGTTTCCGCACCGGTGACGCCCTCGCCTCCGCCGTCCTCACAGCCGCCGCACCAAACCGCATGGCCGTCTACGACCGCCGAGCCCACAACGGACTGCGCACCCTCGGCATCCCCCTCAGCCATGCACCCGGCCGCTACAGCCGCTATATAGAAGCGATCGACCAGCTCCTGACCGCCGCTCCAGACCCCATCCGCAACTGGACCGCCCGCGACATCGACACCGCCCTGTACTGGATGACCACATACCAACACTCAACGAAACTGATCAACACACCCGGAACATGACCACACCTGACCGGCACCCGCTCCACCTGATGAAACAGCAGGTGTCAGCTCAGAGAACTGAAACCCGGCCCCCCATCACCAAACACTGAGAGCCCGACCCGGAACACCACCGCCACCCACACCAAACTGATCAGCCCAGGCCAGCCCACCACCCACTGATCAGAACAACCGCCCCTGGACAGCCACGTTGGCCGGCCTCGGGCTGGAGTGGGCGACAGAGGAAGGAGCGGTGGCGTGATGAGCGCGGACGACCAGGAGGCCGCGGAGCGGCGGGTGCGGGACGCCGTGCGGCGGCACGGGCGCACCAGGGGCCTTCGCGGAGGCGGAGGACGTCATCACCGCTGTGCTGGCCGACCCCGGCGTGCAGGCGGCGCGGGAGCGGGTGAAGGCGGCGGAGACGGAGCTGGGCACGGAGCTGTGCGCCCGTCTCCAGCCGTTCCAGACCGCTACGACCAGGCCAGCGGAAGGCGACGCGAATGGGCTCGCTGGGCTCTGTGGGGGCAAGCACGGCCGTTGGGGGCGGATCTGCGTCCTGCCGGACGGGCACGAGACCTCGGTGGAGGAACCGCACTGGGGCCGCAACGGCGAGGGCCAGCCGATCGCGTGGGTGAGCAGCGCGCCTGACGACTGGTGAGCAGCGGCGGTGAGAACGGCGACAGGACCCCGGGCGCAGGGCGGCCCGGGGTCCTTCGCTGTCCGGGGCCAGCGGCACCGCTCCCAGGCCCTACACGCACTGGGGTGCGATGTCCGGGGGTTCTGAGCTGCGGCATCGCACTGGTGTGCGTGTAGGCCCTGGGATCTTCGGGGCGCTCCTCCGGCGAACTACGTAGCGGCCGGGGCGGGATCGGTGAGGCGAACCAGCCGGGTGTAGGCAGCGGTGCTCAGCCGCGGCACACGGCTCCCACACGGACTTGGCGCTGGGCAATCCGTGCTTCGCGGAGTACGCCGAGGCTGCTCCGGAAGGACCTGACCAAGTTCTGCCGCCTCTCTGACCGCATCAGCGGGCAGCCCCAGGCACGGCACGGAACTCCCTGGGCGCGGGTTCTCCGGCCGCACAGCGGTTCGGGGGCGTTCGAAGGGCGCCGGGTGGGCTCAGGCGAGCCGCGTGGCTTTCAGCCCGGCCAGGGGGAACTCTGCCGGGAGTCTTTGGGGATCACCGGGCACGGTGATCTGCACGGAGACAGGACGCGACGACCCGGCGGGCAGCAGCTGGTCGGTGTCGGAGTCGACATACGCCTTGCCGTCTTGGCACAGAACGACGACCCCGGATGCCTCGACCTTCGCGCCGGTCACGGTCGGCAGGTCGAAGGAGATCCGGAACTTTCTGACGTCGCGGGGCGTGCCGCCGTCCTTGGGTGTGGTGGCGAGCGTCAGCTCGACGCTGTACACCTTGCCTGCGGGGCTGCTGGTCTCCCATGATGTGAGGGCCCGCTTCGTCACCAGGATCTCGTCGTAGCTGGCCTGGATCGGCAGGGGTGTGATGCGGCCCGCGCCGTTGACGATCTCTAGGTCGCCGACGCGGATCTTGCCGTCTCCGATGCGTTGTGCGCGGTCCGGCACGGTGACGTCCGTCAGGTCGAGGGTATTCACGTTGCCGGCGGAATCGATGGTGTAGAAGTGCCCTTCGTTGTCGAAGAACGTGGCGGCGTAGGACTTGCGGGAGTGCTCCGAAGGGCTGGCTTCAGCGGGAGGGAAGACCTGTTCCTTGAGAACGGTCTTCATCGGGTCCTTGTCGGTGTCGACATGAAGCAGGTCTCCGTTGTCTCCCTCCACAGAGAGCAGCCAGCCGCTCCTGGGGTGCGAGGAGAAGTCGTCCCACCTGCCGCCTCCGGGGCGGTGGCCCGGGGTGGCTTTCTTCGTCACCGTGTCGATCGTGTAGCTCGGTTTGTCGGGACCGCCCATGATGAGGAGGGTCTTGCCGTCTGCGTCAGTGTCCCCGTCGAACCACGTCTGGTCGTCGGGGAGCCCCTCGACGATGTCCTCGGACAGAGTGCCTGTCGTCGGGTCGATGGTGATCAGTTTGTTGCCGCTGACGGCCAGGAGCAGCGGTTCCTTGTCGTCGCCGCGGTAACGCGCCCCCATAGCGGCATAGCCGGCTTCGTACGCCGCAACATTGTCGATGACGCGGACGTCCCCGTCGATGGGGTCGAAGCGGTACAGCCGGGTGTGTGTCCTGCCAACAGCCAGGTAGACCTTACGGTGTGCCACCGTCCGGGTTCCTTTCGTGAAGAAGTATGACGCCCCGATCATGGGGTCGCGCGTCACGGCGAGGACGAGGAAGCACAGGCTTTCGCTCTTTCGAGGCCGCACCGTACAAGTGTGCTCGGTCTGTTCTCTATGAGGATGCGTTCGACGTGGCAGGGCATCGCCCCCGCCGCCGCCGACGTGCTCCGCGACGTCTTCGTCCCCGCGCTCCTGCCCCACCCCGACTACCGGGCCGCCACCGCCGACGATGACACCCTCACCGTTCACCTGGCCGCCGGCCGCTACCACGCCCTGCTCCTCAGCCCCGCCGCCTGACTGCGGCCGGCACACCACAAAGGCCGGGCCCCAGCATCGCAACTGCCGGGGGCGGCCCTCCTGCCGCCCTCACCTTGTAGGAGGGATCTGCCCATGACCGCACCCACGGCGATCCGGCGCGCGTACCGTGAAACGACGCCCTTCCAGGAGGCCACGATGAGCACCCAGCCCGCCCCCGCTCCTCCTCACACCGCCATTGCGGCCTACCGTCACCCGGACCTCGCAGACGTCCTGCTCTGCGCCGAGCACGGGAAGAACTGGGAGGGAATGATTCCGATGACCTCCGCCGAGGTGCCCTTCGGCACCTTCTGCGGCTGGGGAACGGACGACGACATGACCGTGTGCGGGCGGGCACTCCACAAGAAGAGGTCCGGCCGATGAGCGCCCAACCCGACCACGCACCCCTCACGCCGTACGCCCCCGCCCCCGGGGCGCCGGCCGAGCTCCTCGCCCACTGCGCGCCGACCAGCGCGCCGCGCAGCGGGTGCCGGCCTTCGAGCGGCAGTGGGCGGCCGCACTCGAAGAATCGAGGCGCACGTTCTCACCGCCACGCCTCCGTCGGCCAGCTCTCCCTCACCTACTGGATCAACCAGCCCCTGCGCCGCCTGTCCGTCCTCACCATCGCCTGGCTCGGATAGCCCACCAGTGACAACGCCTCGGTCCCCGGCATTGCAACTGCCGGGGACCGGGCGCAAACCCCCGGTGGAGGTCCAGGACACCTGATCGCTCTTGCAGCCGAGGAGGGTGTCGTGCAGGTGGTTCAGGAGCAGTCCGTGATGTCGATCTGACTCTGCTTGCGGGATTCGACATCGCCGATCGCACGGACGTCGCTGCTGCCGACGTAGCGGGGGACGTACAGGGTGTAGATGAGTTGGTTGCGCAGGGTCCAGGTACCGGTTTCGCAGGGGTAGTCCTCGCCCACCAGAACCCTCCTGTCGGCCAGTTGCGGGTAGGAGCCGGTGTAGCGGGTGCCGGAGGGGGAGGTTAGCCGGTAGGTGCCCTGGACGCTGCAGGATGCGGCGTTGTGCCACTCGCCGTCGCTGTCGAGGTACTTACACCAGTGGGTGAGGGCTTCCGGGGCGAGTTCGGCCTCACCGCCTTGGTAGTGTTCGGTGCGCAGGCAGCGCTGTGTCTGCACCTCCTTGTTGGTGTTGCTGTTGTACTCGAACGTGGCGTCCGAGCAGGCTCGGGTCGCCGCGGATGCGGACTGGGCGGGAAGCAGCGCCGTCAGCGCCGCAGCTGCCGCCAGAGCGCTCGTGAGAGAGATGAGTTTCATGCCTCATGTGATCTCCGGTTCAGCCCCGTCTATACGGCCAACGGGCGCAAACCCCACGTTTTGGGGGAGCAGGGAGCACAATCTCACGCGCCAATACGCCGACGCGCCCCGATGCGAGTCCACTACCGGCGTTCACCGTGGTGGGCGGCAGCCGCCGAACCGGCGCTCCAGGCGATCCTGATCCCCGCCACCCGGCCCCCTCACGTCGTAGGGCGGGGCCCGTGCCCCGCCGTCGCGGATCAGCGTGACTGTCCGGTGACAGCGAACCTGGATCGTTTGCCACGGAAGTTGGATCGCCGCGGTTATTGGAAATTACCTTCGCCGGTCGTGCGAGGTGTCTTCGTTGTCCGTCGGCGGCTTCCGTTCCTCTCCCCGAGCGGAGCGTCGTAGGAGCATCGCTGGCCTGATCACCGCATAGACAGCCGAGAACATCACGCAGCGTGCTACCAGCTCAGAGCCCCAGTCTCTGTCGGTCAGCAGGGTTGTAGCGGCACCCGCCGCGATCCCCAGGACAACTGGCACACCCACCCACAGCCACCAACGCCTCATACCTGCCAGATGCCCCAAGCCAGCGGTCCCACTTTTCGTTGGCAACCGGTCCAACGTCGGCTGTCAAAGGACAGTGACAGACCCGGGTCCCGCACGGTGTCACGCTGTGAGGCTGGCAGGCTCACAGGCCGTTTTTCCAGGTAGACGAGGTGAGCTGTGAGGCTGTGAGGGTGTGAGTAGCTGTTGTCGTTCCGATCGTGAGATGTGGGCGTCGAACGGGAGTCTCGATCGGGTGATCGTGGCCGGCCGTGGGCATGAAGGCAGGGCCTCTTGGTAGCTCGGGGTTGCGAAGCCAACCGAGATCCAGGAGACCCTGTTGCCGCAGTTGTACGTGCTCACGCCGGTGGAGTTCAACTCGGCTGCACCGACGTGTGATTGCGTCGCTCACCGGTTCGGGAACGCCTCCGATCACCCGGAACGTGTTCGGAGATATCTCTCGGACATGACGGACACGGAGTGGGCCGTGGTCCGGCCTCTGCTGCCGGTGCCGGGCTGGATGCGGGGCCGGGGCGGGCAATCGGAGGCATACTGCCACCGGGCGATACTGGACGCGATCCGCTATCTCGTGGACAACGGAATCAAGTGGCGGGCCATGCTGGCCGACCTCCCGCCGTGGGACCGGGTCTACGCGTTCTTCCGCCGCTGGCGAGACCACGCGCTGGTCAGGGAGTTCCACGACCGGCTGCGCGGCCGGGTCCGCCAGAAGGCGGGCCGCGACGTGGAGCCGACGGCCGGTGTGATCGACTCGCAGTCCGTCAAGGCGGACGCCGTCGTCGGCGCCGACAGCCGCGGCTTCGACGGTGGCAAGCTGATCAACGGCCGCAAGCGTCACGTCGTGGTCGACACCCTCGGCCTGCTGCTGGGCGTGATGGTCACGAGCGCGGACATCGGCGACCGCGCCGCCGCGAAGGTGCTGCTCGATCGGGTGACCGACGCACACCACCGCCTGGAACCTGTCTGGGCCGACGGCGGTTACACCGGCAGCCTCGTCGAGCACTGCCTGGCCGCGTTCGCCCTGGTCCTGGCGATCGTAAAGCGCAGCGACGACATGCGCGGCTCCGTGGTGCTGCCCAAGCGGTGGATCGTCGAGCGGCTCTTCGCCCACCTGATGCGAAGCCGCCGCCTGGCGCGTGACTTCGAACGCGGTACCAGCAGCGCCGAGGCGATGGTCTACTGGTCGATGAGCATGATCATGACCCGCCGCCTGGCCCGCACACGCCCCGCGCGAGCGTGAACCGGCCCGGCGCCGACTCGGCCAGCCAGCCCAGCGCGACCAGGCGTTTCGCCTTCGACCGCAACGCCTCCACCTTCGACGGCACCGTGTCCAGGCCGAACAAGACGGCCATCTCCTGGCAGGTCAGCGGCCCTTGATGGAGGCGATGCCGGTTCGTGAGGGCCCGCAGGATGCGCTGGTGGTCCATCGACAGCACCGACGTGTCCAGCCCCTCGCGCCACACCGGAACCTGCGACTTCGGCTTCGCGGCCATCGACACCGACGACGCCTCCTCGGCCCGCTCCTGGGCCGGCATCGCCTGTTCGGTCCGGGAGTGATCTTCGGTCTCGGCCACCGGACCCAGCACCCCGCCGACCCGCGAGCGGGCGATGACCCACTCCTTCCATTCCCGCTCAGCCACGACAAGCTCGGCCTGGACGCGGTCGGCCTCCTCCCGCAACTCGTCCACACGTCGCCGAGCACCCAGCTCACGCTGTTCGAGCAACCCCACGACCGACGGCACCCACGGCCTCCCCAGGAACGATGACACGACAGGCCACCTCTCCCACGGGAGCACCGAACCTATCCCTGACCAGCGAAAACACCGCCCTCAGGTTCGGTACGACAACACCTACTTAGCAGTGCCTCTGCCATGGGCCGAGGTAGGAGCTGTCGATTTCATATAGGCCAGCTCCCGGCGCCTTGAGGCGCACCCACTCGCCGTCACGTTCGATACAGCCGGCGTTGGTGCGCAGCCAAGGAGAGTAGGCGATGCGCAGGCTTACCGTTCCCGGTTTTCGGGTGCGGAGGGTGACTTTGGCGTTGTCGCTGCTGACCATAGACGCACCAGTGCCGGTGGCCATGGGGCGGGCGTCCTTGACTGCGTAGATCTGCCAGTCGGCGTCACGCCACACGGGCTTCAGCCAGTTGGGCTCGCTCTTGACGAGTTCGGCCTCATCCTTCGCTGCGAAGTCGGGCTCGCCGTTCGGCAGAACGACGTACTTCACTGCCCAGTTGTTGAGCCAGGAGCGGTACTTCGTAGCGGAGAACCGGCCCTCATAGAAGAGGGCACCGCGCTCCACGTCAACCTGACGGTTCCATCCGCGGGCGAGATTCACGTAGGGGCCAAGCACGGTGGTCTCCCGGTGGTTGATCGCAGGCACGACTTCCACGCGGGTCCGGTCTGCGCCCAGCCGGTCCAGCGCCGCCAGTACACCGTGTGTTTCCGCGGCCCACGTCGGCACCGGTGTAGACATCTTCGTCACGTGAATGGTGTGTGTCGTGACCCACTGGGCGGAGATCACGAGCGCAACGGCGAGCGCCGCCTTTTGCAGCAGGCGATTCTTGCCGGCGAGTACTGCGGCGAGCAGCACAGGGCCGCCAAACACTTCAGCCAGCCGGACGACGTTGGCTCCCACGGGTGTGGGGATCAACGCTGACAGGATGACGCCGAGCGTGTAGACCGCGGCGCTGTAGCGGAGCACCCGCCACTCTGGTGGCGCAAACGCGGCGAGTAGAACGCTGAAGAGGAGTGGCTTCCACAGATCGCTCGTGGACATGGACATCACGCCGCTGAAGGGGAAGATCAACGTCGTCAAACCCACTACCGCAGTGGGTGGAGTGCACAGTACGAGGGCTTTGCCAACGTCTCGATTAAGGAGCCAGCCCGCGCCGCATACGAGTAGGAACAGTCCTGCCACCGGACTGGCCATGGTGGCCAGCGTGCTGAACACACCAACCGTGACAAGGCGCGTGCCATTCCCCATCAGCATCAAGCACGAGGCCAAGGCCAGAGCGACGCCCAGCGCGAAGGTGGACCGGCCCGAGGCGACGTTGCCCCACAGGAACAGTGCTGCCAGGAGCGTGGGCCACATCGGGTGGCGGACGCCGCTGCGTACGAATACGCAGCCTACGAGCCATGAGGCGGCAATACCTGAGGCCACGGTGACGGTTCGCACGCCGAGCAGGGCCATCAGTTGCGGGGCCAAGACGCTGTAATTTCCTACATGGACGCCCCCGTACCAGGCAAGGCTATAAGGAGATCCAGGATGGTCGGCTACAAAATGCGTCCAGGAAACTTGTGCGGCAAGGTCCCCGCCTCCGGTGGCGAGGAATACGGCCCATAGAAGGTATGCGGGCAGGGCGAGAAGGCTGGCCGATAGGGGTACGCGATTCCGCTCCCAAAATGGGCGAAGCCCTCCCGACCCGCCGGTATTGGTGTTCTTTCTTTGGGCAGGCAGTTCGGTCGTCGACGACGCGGTGGATACCACTGGTGTCCGTTCCGGATTTTGCCGAGAGATCGCCTCACCTGGCAGGGCACCCTCGAAACATCAGCTATCTTGTAGAAAGAACCGCCCGGGCGTTGCGCAAGTAGCGCACGTTCGCGCCCTTCAAACCGTTGAAGTAGGACTTGCGCTTATCGATCTCGGCCTTCTCTAGGCTTTTTCAGTTGAGAACCAAATTTTAACCATTCCGGTCTTCTGCTTGCATTTGACATCGGATACTGCGGTTGAAATTTCCCGTTCTGCCGGCTCGCCCTCAGCTCCCCACTTCTTCGCCCCATCCCAGGGGGTTGCGTAGTCAAACCCAGCCGCTTCCATGCAGGTGCTCCACCGGGCGGCAGCTTTTGGGACGCCGTGGTCGCGTTTGGCTGCGTCGAAGGTACTCGACTTCAGATCGTTGAACTTCGCGAAGGAAGCCTTTGCGCCACGTGTCAGTGTCCGGCCGGCCTCCTCCTGGCAGCCCGTAGCGTCGGAAGCAGCGTCCTTGGGCAGACTTGCCAGCCGCCCGTTCATCTGCCTGACCACGCTCCTGTACTCCGGTGACGACAGGAGTTCCGCGGGTGCGTGGTACCCAAACCTACTGGCGACGTCTGGCTCTATGACCCCGAAATGGAGTCGGTTTCGCCAGCTAGGGGCACTTTCAGGTGTCTTGATTACCCCCCACTTATGCCCCTTCTCTCGCATTCATGGTCGAACCAGGGCATCAGTGGAGTCGTATGTGGTTATGATCTCGTCATCGGACAATTCGTAGGAGTCGAACGGGAAGACCATGCGCCTAGCCTCCGCGGTCGGCGCAGGCACACCTCCTTCCGGTCCATTGTCCGCCCGGGCTCCACCAGAGCAACTGGCTGCGAGCAGCCCCAGGGCTACGAATGAAAGATATCCCCGACGCATCTGCATTCATCCTTAAGTTCCACATGCCGCCTGGGGGTGCCACGAAGCGGCACCCCCAGGCGGGCAGGATCCCTGGAAGCCGTTCAGGGAACTGGCCTTGTTCGAGAAGCTGTTGTTCCCGAAGTCGGAGTCCACGCTGGCGGGCTGCAGGCTGTAGCTCTGGCCGTTGTAGTTCGCGTCCTTGTACATGTGGAACCAGTGGCTGCAGTTGTTCCTTCCGGAGTTGGCTTCGTCGTTCACCGAGTCGCCGTTCGACCACTTGTTGCCGACGGAAGTCGAGTCGTTCCCCGAAAATGCACGGGACCCGTCGTTGCAGCCGGCGGTCTGCCAGAGCGTGACGCACACAGATGCCTGCGTGCCGCTTTCGGCGGCGGTCGCGGCGGGGGCTATCGCGACAAGGCTGGTGGCGCACACGGCCGCAAGGCCGAGGGAAAGAGTGAGCTTACGCATTGCTTCCTCTCAAATTTTGGGCCAGAAACGAGCACCGAATCGTGGAGCGGAATTCCTCTCTCCGCTTTCCGGTGGCTCGCCGGGCGGAACCCCTGAATACAAACATTGCACTCATGTGAAGATCAACGAGTTTATGGAAGCGCCATTGGCATATGGCTAGAACCAATATGCGCCTTTGGTAAAACCCGCCGAGGCAATCGGCACTCTTGCCCGATTCACGCGCCCGCATTGTCAGACTATTTGCATATTTAATGCACTCGGCGAGCGGGGGCTGGAAGCCTACTCCGCCAAGGTGTGGAGTAATCTTCGTATCTGGCCAGGAGGTGTCCGAAAATAACGAAGGGGCGTTCCGGGT
Organism: Streptomyces sp. A1277; assembly: GCF_004795015.1. Classification (GTDB taxonomy): domain Bacteria; phylum Actinomycetota; class Actinomycetes; order Streptomycetales; family Streptomycetaceae; genus Streptomyces. The sequence continues at coordinate 11,278 of NZ_SSBI01000069.1, forward strand.
CTTCGATATTTTGCGTGAATGCCGTGGCCGAAAGGGAGGGCTCATTTTCATTCTCTACTCACAGCTTGATCAACTCACCACGTGTTGCAACGCGTGAGCTGGTAGGCGACCGATCTCGTGCAGGACAGGCCGGCTCTGGCACCGATCTGCCGGGATCGAGCGCTCCTCGCCGTGCTCGGCGATTCACCCCCGAACAACCCGCAAGACCGCCTCCTGCCGCTGCGACAACCCGGCCGGGCGGCTCACGCCGATTGCTCCCCAAGCCGTTGCACAGACATCCCGGCCCCACAGCGCAGCTCCACCCGGACCGCCGGCACACGGCCTGCCACGGCTCGACGCCCGGGGCCGACCTGGAGCCGGCCAGCACCTGGCCGCCGGTATGCGGGCGCTAGATGGAGGCGGAGGGGACAAGACGGGGTGATCGATGGGTGGTGCTCGATCTCTACGCCGTACTCGCCGCCCAGACCCTGCGGCCGACCGCTTCGGCCAGCACAACAGGTCTGTGCCGGCCGCCCTGGCGCGCCACGGACAGCCGGGCGGCCCGGCTTCGCGCTTTGGATGGGCTCCGGGTACGGCCAGCGCCATCGGCACTACGGCGGAGCTCCTGGGGACGCCGCCCGATGCTGCGGCAGACTCGGCCGCGGGGGCGAGCGCCAGGCCGACAGTCTTCAGCGGCCGGTCGGCGAGCAGCAGGGGCAGCATTTCAGCCACGGTGATTACGGGACCGTCCCTGCGCGCGGGCTGCGTCCCTCCGGCTCCTGAACGGTAGGGAGCGTGACGTCCTCTTCCGATGACGCAGCCGAGCCGGCCCCGTGCCGGTGCTGGTCGCGCTGCCCGCCGACCCGGTGCTGGGGCACCCGGAGCAGGGGGTCCCGGCGCGGCTGTGGAGACGGCGCCAGACCGAAACGGGCTGGGTGTACCTCGTGGGGCTGCCGTCGTACAGGACATCGGCCCCGCAACTCCCTGGAGCGAGCAGCCTGCTCAGGCAGCACGGCCTGCCGGTCCTCAACGCCAGGAACACCGCCATGATCGAGGCCGTCACCATGCTCCCGCCCATCGTCGTCGCCGACCTGTTCGGGTCTCAGCCTTTGCCACAGCGGAGACGTGGGCCAGGTACGCCAACGACGCTGGACCCACTACCTCACCGCCCGAGCGTGACGGATGCGGCTACTCCGTCGCCGCCCTACTGCACAGGTCAGCTCGCGGCGCCAGGACCGGGTGAGATGTGCACGGTCATGATCAGATGGCAGGTTTCGGTGCCCGAGCCGCGGTAGGTGCGGGGGGAGTCGCCGTCGAAGGTGGCAGTCTGTCCGGCCTCGGCTGGATGCTCAGTGCCGTCGACGACGAGCACCATTTGTCCGGCGGTGACGCTGACGGTCTCCACGAGGCCCGTCTGGTGGGGGTGGCTGGGGTATTCCTCGCCAGGTTCCAGCTTCCAGCGCCAGACCTCGACCGGGGCCGACCCGGAGGTGGTCAGCACGAGCCGCGCCTCGCCGCCTTTCTCCCCGGCCCGCAAAGGCATGACCGCGTTGGCGGACACGACCCGGCCGCGACCTTCGGCCGGCCCCTCCATCAGTGCGGACACCGAGATGCCCAAGGTGTCGGCAGGGCGGACAGGGTGGCGAAGTTCGGGTTGCCCTGGGCCCTTCCAAGGCGACCAGAGCACCCTTGCTGACCTTGGCTCGGCGGCCGAGTTCGTCCAGGGACAGTCCGGCACGGCTCCGGGCCGCGCGAACGTCGTGCGCGAGCGTCCGCAGTGCCGATTCGGTCTCGGCCATCGCGTCGTCCCCTCCAGGCGAGTAGATCAGTGAGCCTCTTCGAGTCGGTCACCGATCAGGTGACGGGCCACAACGCGCAGCGAGCGAGGCCCCCGAGCTGTTGATGGAGATGTCTGACGTCTCAACCACGCTGTTCGGGGGCCTCGTTGGCCATCTATCCTGCCGCACTCGACCTACCTCATGCGCTCGCGGAGTGGCCCACCATGCTGATCGCCACCCGTGAGGGCGACCGCCGGTGCAAGCCCCGTCCGTCCCAGCGCGCGATGGTGGCACTGGTGTACCTGCGGGAGCACAACACCCTGGCGAAGATCGCTGCCGGGTTCGGGATCAGCGAGTCCACCGCTCACGCCTACACCAACGCGGTCATCCGCCTGCTCGCCGAACGAGCGCCGGGCCTGCTGAAAGTCTTGCGGGAGGCCGACCCCGACTTTGTCGTCCCCGATCACCGCGTTGGTCTCGGCGATGCTGCCGGTCGGCGTGGGGCTGGTACAGGGCGAGCGCATGGGCCTGGCCGGGCTGATCGGCTTGCCGCTGGCGCCGGCGGCGGTGGTGCTGGTCAGCGCCGGGCACGGTGCGGGCAGCGCCCGGCCGTCGCGGACGGCGCCCGGCCGTCGCGGACGGCGCTGCTGCCACCCTTCGGCGCCGGGGCTGCCAATCGCCCTACAGCTGGTCCTCCTGTACCAGACGCCGTCCGACAGCGGTGTCGGCCCGTTGATCGCCGGCCGGGCCGTGTCCTCCGCGGTCACTCTGGCCGCGACCGGGCTGATGCTGCGGCGACTGGGCGCGGAGAAGCGCGCGTACGCGATGTCGGCGGCGGCCGGTGTGCTGGACTCGGTGGCCAACCTGCTGTTCCTGCTCGCCGCCCGCAGCGGCGACCTGGCCATCGCCGCCGTGATCACCGCCCTGTATCCGGCCGGCACCATCCTTCTCGCCCGCAGCGTCCTGGCCGAACGGATCCACTGCGGTCAGCTGATCGGCCTGGGCGCCGCCGCCGTCGCCGTCAGCCTCCTCGCCCTCATCTGACCCCACACCCAGAAAAGACCCCCGGCATATTCATCCAGCCCTGGGACGCCGCCCTGGACGACGCCGAGCGGCAGACCTGGATCGCCGACGGACACGACTTCGGCATCCTCAGCGTCAACGGCCTGCTCGGACATGCGCCATCGTCGTGCCCACCCACTTCACCGCCGACGGCAGCACCCCGCTGATACACCTTGCTCGCCCCTACCCCGTCTGGAAGGCGATCGAGGTCGACCCGAACGTCACCTTCACCGTGACCAGCGACTACGCCTTCGTCCCCGGCCCTCGGCGCGCGCCAAGCCCGGCATCCCACCCACCGACGGCGTCCCGACCAGCTACTACTCGGCCGTCCAGTTCACCTGCCAGGCCACGATCATCGACGACCCCGAGGACAAGGCCGAGCTGCTACGCCAACAGACGGCGCACTTCCAGCCTGAAGGCGACCACGCCCCCGCCAAGGTCGCCCAGCCCCCTTACGGGCGGATGCTGCCCGGCATCCGCGGCCTGCGCCTGGCCGTCACCGAGGTCCGCGCGAAGTTCAAGTACGACGACCACAAACCCGTCGGGCAGCGCACCAACACCGCCCGCCGCGACGTCCTCGGTTTCAAGGTCCTCAGCGATGTCGGCGAGGGCAAGGCTCGCTGGATCACATCTCCTCTCGGTGCTGAGCCGCGAAAGGCGCGGAAGGCCGCGAGACCGGTCAGGAATCAAGAAGCCCCGGTCGCCGCACGGCCCTACGGTGATGTTCCCGGGCCGGGAGGCTGCGGCTCGCCCACCGGCCTGACCTCCGTCCCTACCGGGCACGTACATCTCTACCGCTCAAGGAGTACGACATGAAGGCACACGTCAGCTCGATCCTTCTCGGCGTCCGGGACATGGAACGGGCCAAGCAGTTCTACGCCGAAGGGCTCGGCTGGAAGATCCAGAACGACTACGGCGTCTCGGTGTTCTTCGAGTCGGACGGCGCCTCGCCCGTCGGCTTCTACAGCCGCGAAGGACTCGCCCAGCAGGTGGGCGCGGACCAGGAGGGCAGCGGCTTCAGCGGACTGGTCATGACCTATGTCGTCCGCAGCGAGTCGCGGGTCGACGAGGTCATGGCGGAGGCCGCGAAGGCGGGCGCCACGGTCCTCAAGCCCGCCGGCGCCCTGCCGTGGGGCGGGTACGGCGGCACCTTCGCCGACCCGGACGGTTACGTCTGGAGTCTCGGCTTCAGCGACCAGGGAACCGACCAGCCCTACGCCGAGTAGCCATGACCGCAGCCGGGCGGCCCGGCTGAGAACCAGGAGAAGGATCATGAAGTTTCTGTCCTACGTCGAGCCGCCCGAGCCCATGCGGGGTCTGCTGGTCCCGCCCGAGGTGGTGGAAGCTCTCGGCGAGGGCTCCCGGCCGCCGGTGACGATCACGCTCAACGGGCATTCATGGCGGAGCCGGGTCGCCTTCCTGCGCGGCCGTCACCTGATCGGGCTCAGCCATGCCAACCGGCGGGCCGCGGGTGTCGAGATCGGCGAGGAGGTCGAGGTCGAGCTGGAGCTCGACACCGAGCCGCGCGTCGTCGTGGAGCCGGAGGACTTCGCCCGGGCCCTGGACGACGATCCGGCCGCCCGGGCCGCGTACGACCACCTCACGTACAGCCGCAAGCGCGAGCACGTGCGTGCCGTCGAGAGCGCGAAGATGCCCGAGACGCGTCGGCGGCGCATCGAGAAGGCCATCGCCACGCTGCGGGGCTGACCCCGGGGCAGGTCTCCGGCGCTGTACGCACCAGCCGTTCGTCAGCGCTTCGCAGGTCGACACCGCGAGGCGTGAGGAGCGGCTGACCTGCGTTCTCCGGGAAGAACGCAGGTCAGCCACGGGCCGCCGCCGGGCCGGCAGGCGGTGCAAGCGGGCCGCTATGTTCGGGGCCGCGGACCTCGTCGGGCCAGTGCGTCGCGTGCAGCACGATCGCACTCTCCCGTACCTGCAACAGCACGGGTGCGTGGTCACGGTGGCACTTAGCTCCCGCAGCTCGGCCCGGTACTTCTCGACGGGGTGACGGATGAATGGGCCGCCAAAGTCGGACTGGACTCGCAGTGTGGGAGAGCCCTTGAGCAGGCCATCAAGCTGCTGGACCTGGAGGCCAGTGAACTTGTGCGCGCCGGCCGCCGCGATAAGCGGGAGTCCTGCCTTCCTGGGCGAGCGCTCGGTACTTGCTGGCCTTCCTTTCGATTCCTGCGGTGACTGATCGGGCGGAGACTGCGCCAGCTACACCGCTGGGGGTATGAGGATCGTGCTCATCCCTGGGAGCCGCATTGCCTTGCCTGTGCTCGGATCGGCTCGAAGAAGGAAGGTGTAGCCCTGGCTCCGGAAGACGGTCAGGTGTAATGGGGAGAGCAGCGCTCGGCGAAGGTCTTGCGCGATCCTCTTCGCGGTGCGCGCACCCAACTTGCAGGTACTCACCAAGGCACCTCCGCCGCCGCCAACTCGTACGCAGGTCACCGGGTTACGGCCTTGGGCGCTCGGCAAGACAAGGAACGCCCCTGCCGTGACCGCAACAGCGGGCAGCCCCTTGTCCCGACCGGCCGGCCGGCGCCCGCACCTGCTCCTCGCGTGGCGGCTGCGCTGCGGCAAGTGCTCCTCGCGTGGCGGCTGCGCTGCGCCAAGTCCGGGCGCGTCGGATCAACCGGATCAAAACGGCTGCCCGTCGCGGTCCCGGCCAGACCCGGACCGGGGCCCGGGGCCGCCCGCCGCCGACCCGCCTCACCAGGTCCCCGAGCCCTCTTGTGCTCCTCTCGTCCCATGGGTAGCCGCGGTCGGTGTGCTGTGTGTCACGTTCTCGCGTGGCGGGGTGTGCCCCTGCTGTGCAGGGCGGGCATTCTCTCTCGGCGGCCGTGCGAAGGGGTACGGCCCGGTGACCGACCGGGGGAGAGATGTCGCGACACGCGGGCAGGGAGCAGGAGCGGGGAACGGACCGCGGGCGGGGCGTGATCGAGGGGGCGTTCGCGCTCCTGGAGGCGTTGCGCAGGTGCGGCGGGGAGGCAGGGCTCACCGAGATCGCCGCGGCCTGCGCCCTGCCCAAGGGGAGCGCGCACCGGCTGCTGGAGCAGTTGCTGCTTGTGGGTGCGGTGGAGCGGCGGGGCAGCCGCTACCGCGTCGGCTCGCAGCTCTACCGCCTCGGGCAGGCGTGGGAGCCGCATCCGGGGTTACGGGTGGCGGCCCGTCACCCGCTGCACCGGCTGCGGGCATCCACCGGGGCGAGCGCCCTGCTGACCGTCCTGCACGACGGCCGGGCCCTCACCGTGGCGTCCGTGCCGGGCGAGGTGGAGCCGCTGGTGCCGGTGCGGAACGGGATGAGCTTCCTGCTGGACACGGCGGCCGGCCAGGTGCTGAGCGATCGGGGCCGGGCCGGCTCCGGGGGCCGGCTGCCGGGGGCGGTGCTGGAGTGCGCGGAGGTGATGGACGGGGTGTGCTGTGCGGCGCTTCCGGTGCGGGGGCGCGACGACCGGACCGTCGCCGCGATCGCCGTCATGACGTTGTCCGCGCAGGGGCTGCAGCGGGCGGCCCACGAGGCGGCTCGGGCGGGCGCGGCCGTCACGGCGGCCCTGGCCCGGGCCGGCGCGTCCTCGCCCTGTCTGCCTCCCGTCCTGCACTACTGACTCAACGTCAGGTATGCGCTCGTGACGTAGCCGGTTCCTCTCCGCGCGTCGGTTCCGCTCAGCGGAACGCGCGTAGAACGGCGGGCAGCGGTCCGGCAGTCTGTTCTTCGAGCCGGTCGGGGGACCGGCGAAAACCTGAGACTACGGGGGACAACATGACCGTCCGACGAATGACCACCTTCGCCCTCGCGGGCGCGCTGGGCCTCACCTCGCTGGTGGGCGCCGCGGGCGCCGCGCAGGCCGATCCGGTCGACTACGTGCAGATCCAGCTCGTCGACCTGTACTGCGGCGATGAGAGCGAGGGCGACCACGACGAGGCATACCTCAACATCGCGGCGAACGGCGGCAAGGCCGTGAAGCTCTGGCCCGCCAACGCGTCATACCAGACCATGGGCACCGGCTACCGCCGCTCCCTGAGCGAGAGCAACGGCAACGCGCTGCTGGTCCTGGGCAAGACGGAGTCCCGCACGCTCTCGCTGTGGGACTACGACAGCACCAGCAGCGACGACCGGCTCGGCTCGGTGACCGTCACGGGCAACGAGGTCGGCGCGGAGACCCAGTACCGGGTCCTGGAAGGCTCCGGTGGCGTCTACACCATCGCCTACCGGGTCGTCGACATCTGATCCGCCGTTCCGGCCGGACCCGACCGGTCCGGCCGGACCGCGGCAGGAGCACGGACGCGGTACCGCCGCAGCTCGCCCTCCACCGCACCCGCGCCGCCGCCGCCTACGAGCAGTACGCCAAGATCCTGCCCTGGCCGGCCGAGCCCCTGCCCGGCTGGGAGGCGGACAGCCAACTGCAACTCCGGCTAGCGCCCCGCCAAGCCCGACAGCCCCGGACATGTCCCGCCAGGAATGCGGCGCCGGCAGTGAACCGCACGCCCAGACCGGCCCCCACCACCACCGAAGCCCCCGTCACGGCGGTGGCTTCGGCATGCGCCCGGCCGCCATCGCAGGCAGCGGCGGGAGAGCCCGGCTTGCGCAGCGACGTGCGCGACCGGACGTCCAGCGTCGGCCCGCAGGCACAAGCGCAGACGTCCTTCGGGGGTCAGCGGTGCGCCCCCGTGCCCCCCCCTGCTGGTGGCGCTCCTGGTCTCGGCGGCCGCGTTCACCGGGAGCCCTGGGGACCTCGGGGCTCCCGCGTCAGCGGCTGTGCGTGGCGTCAGCCTGCGAACTTTTCGATAGCCGCCGGGGTGACGGGGGTGAAGAAGTTGACGAGGTTGCCGTCGGGGTCGCGGAACAGCAGCGACCGGTTGCCCCAGGGCATCGTGGTGGGCTCATTGACGAAGTCGGTGACGAAGCCGGTCAGGTTCTGGTGAACGCGGTCCACGTCGTCGACGAGGAATTCGGTGATCACGCTGTGGTTGTCCGCCGGGCGGGCGGAGCCCGGGGCGAACAGCGGGACGGTGCGGGTGCCGGCGATCGCGAGGGTGGCGCCCGGGGTCTTGAGTTCGGCGAAGTCCTCAGTGGCCCACGTCGCCCGCACTCCTGTGGCTCGCTCGTAGAACTCGACGAGGCGCGCTACGTCGCTGGTGATGATGCGGATCGAGACGAAGTCCATGGGAATCTCCTTGGCTGTGCCGGATGCGTGCACGTCGCAGGCTAGGAGAAATAGTGGACAGAATCGGTCCTGTATTCGCGCTAGGTTGTGCACATGTCCCGACCCACTGGCCGCGTGCTGACACTCCTGGAGCTGCTGCAGTCGGGCGGCACCCGGACGGTGGCCGAACTGGCCGACCGGCTCGGCGTCGAAGGGCGCACCGTGCGTCGGTATGTGGACCAGCTGATCGACCTCGACGTGCCTGTGGAATCGGTGCGCGGCCGCTACGGCGGGTACCGGCTCGCCCCCGGGTACCGCTTGCCTCCGCTCATGCTCAGCGACGACGAGGCGCTGGCCGTGCTGCTCGGCCTGGTCGCCGGCCGGCGGGCAGGGCTGACGACGACGGAGCGCACGGCAAGCGAGACGGCATCGGCGAAGATCCGGAGGGTGCTGCCCAAGCACATCGCCCGCCGACTCGACACACTCCTGGAATCCCTCGCCTTCACGGAACAGCCCGGAGAGTTCGACACCCCGGACGCCGGGGTCCTGCTCACCATCGCCGATGCGGTGCGCCACCGCCGACCGGTCTCGATGCGCTACACCGACCGCGACGGACGGCGCAGCGAGCGCACGCTGCACGCGTACGGGATCGTCGCCCATTCGGGTCGGTGGTACGTCACGGGCAAGGACGCCCGGATCGGCGAGGACCGGACCTTCCGGCTCGATCGCATCGCAGACGCGCGGGCCCTGCCCGGTTCATTCGAAGCGCCGGCGGGCCCCGGTCCGGCACAGCGCGTGTTGTCAGGCTTCACCACGGCTGAGTACCGGCATGAGGTGACCTTGCGTATCCACGGGACGGTCGAGCAGATCCGCGCCCGCCTTCCCGCCGGCGTCGCGAACCTGGAGGAGCACGAGCCCGCGGCAGGCGAGGAGGGCCGGGCAACCGAGCGCTGGATGCGCGTCGAGCTGCGGGCGGAGCGGCTCGACTGGTTGCCTCCGGTACTCGCCTCACTCGACCGGCCGTTCGTCATCGAGCGCCCCGCTGAACTGCGCGACCTCGTCATCGAGCTCGCCGATCGCCTCGCGTCCTACGCCCGCCATGCCGGACAGCAGGAACCAATGCCATGAGACGGCAAAGCTAGGGCGCTGATCGGTTTGCGGCCCCATCACCTACATGGCGCGGGCGTGGACGCCGATGCCGCCGGAGACGAGCAGGTTGTCGCCCGTTATGTAGCCGGCTGCGTCGGATGCGAGGAAGGCGACGGCTTCGGCGATGTCCGCGGGGGCTCCGACGCGACCGAGGGGAACGCCTTCGCCCCAGGAGGCGATCGTGTCGGGGGAGATGCCCATCTTGCCGTACGCGGGGGTGTCGACCACGCCGGGGCTTACCGCGTTGACGCGGATGCGGCGGGGGGCGAGTTCGATGGCCAGGGAGCATACGAGGGGCAGCAGGGCTCCCTTGGCGGCGGTCATGGCGGCGCCGAGTCCCTCTGCGGCGCCGACGGTGAACACCACGGACGCGCCTTCGTTCAGCAGGGGGAGCGCCTTTTGGAGGGTGAAGAAGTTGCCCTTGACGTTGATGTCGAACAGGGCGTCGAAGGTGGCTTCGTCGGTGGACTCGATCGAGAGGCCGGGACGGGGGAGGCCGGCGTTGAGGTAGAGCAGGTCGAGGGAGCCCAGATGCTCGCGCGCCTGGTCCAGGGCCTGGTCGATGTCGGTCAGGGAGCCGATGTTGGCCTCGACGGCGGTGACGTCTGCGGGAAGGGCGGCGTTGTCGAGGTCGCCGAGGCCGGTGACCATGACGCGGTAACCGCGCGAGTGGAGCAGTTCTGCGGTGGCCTTACCGATTCCGCTGGTTCCGCCGGTGATGAGTGCTGTCTTTGTTGCCACGGTTGCTCTCCTTGCTGATTGCGCGGGGCGCCTCCAGTCCCTCTTCGCCACGGGCAGAAGGAACTGAGAGGCAAAGCACTGTGCAGGTGCCCGGTCTCGCTTCCATGACACCGTATGCCTTATTGGCAGTGACTGCCAAGGCACCTGTAGGTGCCAGACTGGCAGGCCGGACTAAGCTGATGGCATGACGCAGGGGACACAAGGCAAAGGGGCGACTACGCCGACGCTGTGGGATCGCACGCGGCAGCTGGCCGCCCAGGAGATCCTCCAGACCGCGTTGCGCCTGTTCACGCACCAGGGATACGACGAGACGACCATCGCGCAGATTGCCCGCGAAGCCGGCGTCTCCCAGCGCACCCTCTTCCGGTACTTCGGCACCAAGGAAGACCTCATCGGCGGCACCGAGGAGCAGTTCGCCGCCCTCCTGACGGAAACCGTCCGCAAGCAGACCGCCGATGTCGGCGCCTGGGAGACCTTGCGTGCCGCGTTCAAGGCCGCACTCTCCCTCCACGAAAGCCCCGAGCAGGCGCTGGAGCGCTTCCGCTTGGTGCACCACACCGACTCGCTGCGCGCCGCCTATCTCGGGAAGCGCGTGCGCTGCCAGGAGGAGCTACTGCCAGTGCTCGAAGCCAGACTGGCGCCCTCGGGGACGGACAGGGGGCAAGCCCGCGCCATCGTGGCGACAGCGTTCGCGTGCTTCGATGCCGCCACTGCGACGTGGCTCGAGAGCGACGGGCAGGGCGACATCCTTGACCTGTACGACCAATGCCTGGCTGCGGTACGCAGCTAAGGGCTGCCGAACCCCCACCGTCCTCCGATCGGTTCTCAGAACCCGTTCATACTCAAAGGCAGTACGGGCCCCCTTCTGAGGCTTGCATTGCGCGAAAACCCGGGCCCATGACGAGCACTCAGCAGTCCTGCTGCCCCAGTGAACGGTCGGGCGCCGACGACATTGAACAACACATCTGCCCGAAGGGTGATGCCCGGCCCAGCTCGCCCTGCCGCTCGCGGCCGGCGCGATCACCTCCGCCTGCCACACCCGCCGCTTCACCATGGGTCCCCGCCCGAAGAAGGCGCCGCGGGTGCCGGCCGTGGCGCCCTGACACCCCGCCGCCGGCGCGGATCGACCCGGACCTGCCGAGCGCGGACACTCGCATCGGCTACGCGCGCTGCTCGTCCCTCGGGCAGGAACTCGACTGCCGGCTCAACGCGTTCGCGGGGCACGGCATCCCCCTCGACAAGATCTTCAGCGAGAAGATCAGCACCCGCATCCCCGTGCGGCCCAAGCTCGAGGAGGCGCTGCCGACCGCGCGGGAGACTAAGGGGAGTGACCGAGATACGCCAAAGGAGCAACGGGATGATCTTGGAGACCTGATCCGCTCGGATTTGCGTGCGGCGACGTGCAGCGGGGTCGCGTTCGGCGACGTGCCGGGCAACCGAGTCGACGCCGGGGCGGGCGTACCGTTCCAGGGCGCGGACGGAAGCGTGACGGGAGCGGGCCAGCAGCATCGGGGCCGAGGTGCCGTTCTCCGCGTCGTACGTCACGGTACTGTGCCATAGCCGGTGAAGCGTCCAGTCGTCCAGCTCCTCGACGTCGTCGGGTGAGGCGAGGGGGTCGGCCGGCAGCCGGGTGTTCTCCTCGACGATCTCCTCAGCGCGGCGGTAGGAGAGCCGGGCCCGGCCGGTCTTCGGGCACGCGTCGGGCGCCGGTGCTCCGGGCGGGGCCTTGCGGTCGGTGGGAACAGCGGGCCGAGGGCACGGCGGGCGATGAGGCGGGGCAGGAGCTGGGCGGTGCCGGACTGCCAGTGAATCCACTCGGTCGCCCCGCCCTTGGCGGTGATCCTGCCCCGCTTGTCCTGCGGGCAGAGGTCTTCCACGTTGAGGCACAGCACCTCGTCGGCCCGTGCGGCGGACTCGTAGAGCATCTTCCACTGCGTCTTCTCCCGCAGAGCGACGTCGAGGCGCTACAAGGCGACGATCTGGTTCCCAGCGAGGCATTGGTGCGGTCCGGCGGTGCCGGCCGCCGCTCGATGCCAATCGTGGGATCGCCTTCGATCCAGCCCTGGCGCTGCCACCAGCCGACTGCCTTGCGCGCGGTGAACAGTTCCCGGTTGACGGTGTCGGCGTCCCTCTCGTCCGCCCGCGCCGCCGCCGGCTCAGCCAGCACCTCCGGCAGTGCCGGGTCGTCGATCGCGGCGACGGGGAAGACGGGGGCTTCGCGCTCCGGCGGGCGGGTCCGGTCGGCTCCGGTTCGCCGGCGAGCGTCCATCACCACGTCGTCGGCGAGACCGGTAGATCCGCGCGAAGGGCTTCATGATGCCCGCGCCGGTGAGGTAGCGCCCGACCGCCGCGGTGTACGACGCGGGCGGGGCGGGCAGAGGTACGACCCGAGCGCGCGGCAACCGAAGCGCGCCCCCACTCCCGAGATCGGTCACCGGTTCGATCGTCGCGCCGCCCCGCCCCCTGACATGCCGCAGTAAATGCGTACACCTCGTCCCGGCGGCCGGGAGGGCCCGCCGCAGATCGCGGTGATCACCGTGGGGGCTCTGCCGCAGAAATCCGGCATGCACTGCGGCAGTTGCGAATGCGTTTCCGCGACCGAGCATCCGCCCGAATGCGGTTCTGCTGTGCGGACTTGAGGAGAGGGGACTGTCAGTGCCCGGCGCCGGCATGCTTACCTGGGTCACGCCCCAGATCCTCCGTCACGGGCAGGCACTCGGCGAGCAGGTCGACGACGTCGCGCCAGGCTCGCTGCGCGTGCCGTGGGTGGTAGCCGACGCCGGGGACCACGGGGTGGGCGACCGGCGGGTGGTGGAAGGCGTGCAAGGCGCCGCCGTAGACCGCGAGGCGCCAGTCGACGCCCGCGGCCTGCATCTCAGCGGTGAAGGCGTTCCGTTGCGCGGGCGGCATGATCGGGTCTTCCGACCCGACCCCGGCCCACACCGGGCAGCGAATGCGCGCCGCCTCGCCCGGTCTGCCCGTGGTCAGTGCGTTGACTGTCCCGATCGCGCGCAGGCTGACGCCGCCGCGCCCGAGTTCCAGTCCGACTGCGCCCCCGGTGCCGTAGCCGACGGCGGCGATCCGGTCGGGGTCGGTCCGCGGTTCGGTGCGCAACACGTCGAGCGCCGCATGGCCGATGCCTCGCATCCGGTCGGGATCAGCGAGCAGCGGCAGGCAACGGGCCAGCATCTCCTCGGGGTCGCCCAAATAGCGCCCGCCGTGAAGGTCGAAGGCCAGCGCTACATATCCCAGTTCGGCGAGGGCATCGGCCCGGCGGCGCTCGACGTCACTGAGCCCCATGCCCTCTGGTCCGAGCAGCACCGCGGGCCGGCGGTCGACACCGGCCGGGAGCGCGAGGTGCCCGCTCATCGTCAGACCGTCGGCCGGATACTCGACCGTACGCGTCGTAATCGTCGTCATGGGACTGGACTGTAGTGATCGTCGAGCCCGGTCCGGCTGGTGTTCTGCCGCTGGCAGAACAGCGCAGCAACGGTAGTAAGGGTGGATCGGGCTCCACCCTGGGGCCTTGGCCGCCAGGTCAGACTGGCCGCATGGCACACGCACCACGGGTCTACGGAAGCGACGGCGAGAGGGAATCCGGGTCGGAGACAGCAGGGGTGGGCGGCCCGGGCAGGCGGGGGTCAGCGTCTGGGGCAGCGCCGCCACTGCCAGGTCTTCCGCCTGCCTCGCGCCCGGCGACGGACGAGCCAGACATCGTGGTGGACGGGCTCGCTCCCCGCCCACCGAGGCGGCGCGCGGGCAACTGTTCCAGGTTCTGCCCCGACACCGTCCCCACTCGGTACGGTGTCGCTTCAGTCGGTTGGAGGGGGATCACATGAAGTATGGAGATGCGGACTACGTAGCCGCCCGGGACACCATGCTGGAGATTCTGAGGGGGTGGGCCCAAGAGGGCCGGACCGACACCTACAAGACGCTGAGCGAGGCCCTCGCACCGGAGCACCGGGTGCATTACCGCGGCCGCATGATGTCGCTCCTGCTGGGGGACGTCTGCCGCCTGGACAGCACCGGCACCGATCCGATGCTCACGGCACTGGTGGTCAATGCGACCAGCCGGAAGCCCTCCGGCCAGTTCTTCGAACTCGCCGTCACCGAGTTCCACCGCCGGGACCCCGACTGGACAGTGAGGATGTGAGTGGTGGTTCTGCTGATGCGTCTGACTCGCCGACTGACTGACGTCTTCGACTGTCCTGTTTCGGATTTGTCGGCGCATCGGCGGAGCCACCACGCACGCGGCCGGACGGGC
>NZ_SSBI01000006.1 GCF_004795015.1 Streptomyces sp. A1277
CCCGGCCGGACGGTCGACAGATCAACGCCAGGACACCCGTGGGGTCGGTCGTAAGCAAGAGTCAGACCGTCACGGCCGGGACTACCCGATCCTTGCGGGATCCGGTACGAACAGACTGACAGTCGTAGCTGGACCCAACTCGGCCCATGGAGCGGCGAATTCCGTGTCTGCGACATGCAGCGGCGAAGGCGTCCGATGTATATTGCGTGCCGCGATCCGAGTGAAATACCACGCCATCGACAGATCCGCCACGGGTGGCGACAGCTGCCTCGATCGCATTGATGACCAGATCGGCCCGCATGTGCTCGGCCATGGACCAGCCGACCACCCGCCGCGAGTGCATGTCGATGACGGTCGCCAGATACACCCAGGCGTTCCCGACCGGCAGGTAGGTAATGTCGCCGCACCAGCGCACGTCTGTTCTGGATGCGGTGAAGTCGCGTTTCACCAGATCGGGTGCTTTGGGCGCTCGCGCGTCCTGCACCGTGGTGCGTTTTCCCTTACGTAGGTGGCGGCCGGCGATTCCGGCGGCGCGCATCAGCCTGGCGACCCGCTTGTGGTTCACCACCGGACCTGATTCCCGCAGCTCACGCGTGATCCGGGGAACACCGTAGGCGCCGTTGGTCCCGGTGTGAATGCCGCGGATCCGTTCGGTCAGCGCCTCCTCCGCCGCCGCCCTGGCCGCCCGGTCAGGCCCGGCGGCCCGCCAGCGGTAGAAGCCGGACCGAGAGACCCCGAAGATTCTGCACAGCCGCTGTATGCCGTACTCCATGTGGTGGTCGGAGATGAACCGCCAGCGGCCGGTCATCGACCCATCTCCTTCGCAAAATACTGCGCCGCCTTCTTCAGGATCTCCTTCTCGAGCTCCAGCTCACGCACCTGCTTACGCAGCCGCTTCAGCTCCTCACGCTCCGCCGGAGTCATCGGCTCACCACCCCCGCCGACCTGGGCGGCTTCGGCCGTACGTACCCATTTCCGCAGGGACTCGGTGTTGACACCAAGGTCCTTGGCCACCGAGTTGATGGACCGGCCGGTGGAGGCCACCAGCTTGATCGCGTCCTGCTTGAACTCTTCCGAATACCGGGCTGTACCCACCACGACACCTCCATGCCAGATCCCACGATCTGACCCTCAAGAGATGTCCACAAACGCGGGCAAACCCCAATCAACGGATACACCTACAGCAACAACAACCCCACCACCTACAGCGACCCCACCGGCCTGATGCTCCTGCCCATGTGTGACTGTGGCGGGGGCTCCACCGAGGGAGACACCTCCGGGGACAAGGGTGGCTCCGACAGTGGCGACTCAGGAGATGTCAGCGGCACCACCAACAGTGAGTCCGGGGGGTGCGATAAGACGTGTCAAGATGCGCTTTCAGCTCTAGGGAAACTGATGAAGGGGCATCAGGGATCGCTTTATCAAAGTCTCGCGAAAGAGCTTCGGAAATATGTTTTGACAGTGGCTGGTAACTCGAAGTGCGTCGAAGGCGCGATGGTGACCTCCGGGGCTGCTGCAGGCTGTGCAGACATGGCGAAAACTGGGTCGACCGCAACCTGGAATGACTTGCTCAACGAGTGGCTTAACGGGAAGGGTGGGGTTCGAACTTTCGGTGCCGGGAGTCTCCTCACGCAGCAGTTGGCTGGCAATAAGTACTCAACGGAGTTGCTCGCCGAGCTGCAGAAGAAAATCTCTGGTGCTGGGTATGACATCAGCCCGAATGATCCGGATGCCAAACTGGGCGGCGTATCGAAACGTAAGGACCCGAAGTCGAATATCCTCCGAGATATTACGGGGATGCTTACAGACGGACAGCACGGCGCCTCGACGCCAGAAGCATTCTTTGGATCTTACGACCAGGTGCACCAGGTGATTAACGTAGATAAGCAAAACAGGAGCTTCACAGTTGCCTTTGCTGCATACAATGCAACAGGGATGCATTCTTTGACCCACTTCTGGCCTGACGTTGCACAGGGTCGACAGATGGCTAATCTGCACCAGACGTACTACTGGACTGTTACGGTGACGGAGTGAAGGCGGTGGTGAAGTATACCGTGCATAAATTTCCGTTGCTCAGAGCCCTTCGCATAAGCACCATTCTGGTGCTCTTGTTGGGATTTCTGGCTGCGATGTCCTCTGTCTTCCCTCAAGAAGTTGGCATGTCTGAGCTGTCGCGTGACTTTAGCAACGGGCGTGCGACGTCGATGCATGTGGTCTATGTGTCCCCCACAGAAGTTCGGGCACGATGGTCCACAGGGTTGCTGGGTGAAAAGGAACTCAGCCACCGGTTCGACGGGCTGGGTGATGAGCAGGATTTCGCGGACCTGGTTCGGTCCTCTCTCGGGACCCCGGGAAAAGAAATCTCCTTCGACTCGGTCGATCCACTGGCGCGCCTCGGCGGCCTGTCCGTGGCAATCCCTGTCCTCTATTGGCGGTTGATCGAACCGACGTGGCTCAAGTGGGCGGTCCTGGCAGCGTTTCTTGCGGTGCTCGCGGACATCTGCCTGCGGCATTCCCTACGAGCTGTCAGCGCCGGCTACTGGCTTGGCCTAGGTGTGCTTCTCGGCATGGGCGTACTGGCCTACCTTTGGTCAGAGCCGTCCTCGCTGCTACGCAGGGATGGGACAGGTGTGGGCCGCATCTCTGGCGGTGGGGTCATTGTGCGGACACTCAGCTGGTCCGGGGCCACGGCCCTTCTGACGCTTGCCATACTGGCGCTGCGCTGATCTGAGCGTCTGAGGTGGATGCCGCCGCTGCCGCCTACCTTGGCGGGAGCGGCGGCCGCCTGCGGTTCGGAACCGTGTCATACGTGGGCGGGGTCGCCGTGGGATGGACCGCTAGGAGGTCCAGGGCGGTTCATACCTCGGTGGGCCGGGTGGCGTAGAAGGCGACAGCTGAGGCAGCGGCTACGTTCAATGAGTCGACACCGGCATCCATCGGGATGCGTACATGCTCGTCGGCGGCCTGTAGCGCTCCGGCCGACAGCCCCTCCCCCTCCGTACCCAGCATCAGGGCGAGCTTCTCGTAGCGGCGACCGGCGAGCTCGTCGAGCGTGATGGAGTTCGGCGAGAGGGCGAGAGCCGCGAGCACGAAGCCTTCTTGCCGGACGACTTCGGCGTCATGTGGCCATGACTCGAACCTGGCATACGGAACCGACAGGACAGCCCCCATGGACACCTTTACAGCCCGCCTATAGAGGGGGTCGGCACAGCGCGGAGTGAGGAACACGGCCTCCACTCCCAGAGCCGCCGCGTTGCGGAAAGCGGCACCCAGATTGGCATGATCAACGATATCCTCGAAGATCGCGATACGACGTTGACCAGCACGCTCTTGTAGACCCAAAGGCAACATCGCGCCGATGTTGGTGTGGTCGTTGACGGCCTCCATGACGACCACCCGGCGGGCGGTGCGCAGCAGTTCGTCGGCGGTCGGCAGGGGCTTGCGCTGCATGGAGGCGAGGGCGCCGCGGTGCACGTGGTAGCCGGTGACGCGTTCGGCGAGCTCCGGGCTTACCGCGTACACGGGGGCCGGGACCTCGTCGATGACGTCGCGCATCAGGTCGACCCACTTCGCCGAGAGCAGCATGGAGCGCATCTCGTACCCGGCGTGCCGGGCGCGTCTGATCACCTTCTCCCCCTCGGCGATGAAGAGGCCCTCGGCGGGCTCCCTTCTGCGCCGCAGTTCCACATCGGTCAGGCCGGTGTAGTCGCTCAGGCGGGGGTCGTCGGGGTCGTCGACGGTGATGAGATCAGCCACGGTTTTGATACTGCCTTGTCCGGTGTGTGCTGCCAACGGTCTGGAGGAGATCCGTTACCGCTGGTTACCTGGCGGTCGGTGCGGTGGCCGGGCCTACCGCGACGACATCGCCGATGACGATGACGGCGGGCGGGCGTACATCCTCGGCGACCACGCGCTCGGCGACGGTCGCGAGCGTCGCGTCGACGCGGCGCTGGGCGGCCGTCGTCCCTTCCTGGACGAGCGCGACCGGGGTCTCGGGGGACCTGCCGTGCTCGACGAGTGCGCGGGCGATGGCACCGATCTTGTCGACGGCCATCAGGAGCACCAGGGTGCCGCGCAGCCGGGCGACGGCCGCCCAGTCGACCAGCGAACGCTCGTCGTCGGGGGCGACATGGCCGCTGACCACGGTGAACTCGTGGGCGACGCCGCGGTGGGTGACGGGGATGCCGGCCGCGCCGGGCACCGAGATCGAGCTGGAGATGCCGGGGACGACCGTGCACGGGATGCCCTCGGCGGCGAGCGCCTGAGCCTCCTCCATGCCCCGGCCGAAGACGAACGGGTCGCCGCCCTTGAGCCGGACGACCGCCTTGCCCGCCTTGGCGTGCTCGATCAGGGCGTTGTTGATGGCCTCCTGCGCCATGTAGCGGCCGTACGGGATCTTCGCGGCGTCGATCACCTCGACGTGCGGCGGGAGTTCGTCCAGCAGGTCGCGCGGGCCGAGCCGGTCGGCGATGACGACGTCCGCCTCGGCGAGGAGGCGGCGGCCGCGGACGGTGATCAGGTCGGGGTCGCCGGGGCCGCCGCCGACCAGGGCGACGCCGGCGGTCCGGGTGCGGTGGTGCGGGGCGGCGATGCTGCCGTCGCGCAGGCCCTCGACGATCGCGTCGCGGACGGCGGCCGAGTGGCGCGGGTCGCGGCCGTGCGCACCCGCGGTGAGCACGGCGACGGTCACGCCCTCGCTGCGGCCGGTGGCCGGGGTCCAGGCGGTGGCGGCTTCCGCGTCGTCGCTGCGGACGCACCAGGTGCGGGTGCGCTCGGCCTCGGCGGACGCGGCGTCGTTGGCGACCGGGTCGTCGGTCGCGATGAGCGCGTACCAGGTGTCGGTCAGGTCGCCTTCGGCGTACGGGCGGCGCTCCCAGCGGATCTCGCCGGCGTCGGCCATCGCCTCGACGGACGCGGTGGCGGACGGGGACACGAGGACGATGTCGGCTCCGGCCGCGATGAGGGCGGGGAGGCGGCGCTGCGCGACCTGGCCGCCGCCGACGACGACTACGCGGCGCCCGCTCAGGCGCAGTCCGACGGGGTAAGCGGGGCGATCGGCGTGCTCGGCCATGGCGGTGCGGGCTCCTCGTGCGATGCGGGGTGCGCGGCCGCTGCGGCGGTGGAGCGGCTGTGATGTGCGGGGTTCACGATACGGGGTGGGGTGCGGGTGCGTGGGGGGCGCGGGTGCGGTGGGGGGTGCGGGTGCGGTGGGGGGTGCGGGTGCGGTGGGGGGTGCGGGTGCGGTGGGGGGTGCGGGTGCGGTGGGTGGGTGGGTGGGGGTGGGACGCCTGCGGCGGGCGTTCCCCTCCCCGCCCCTTCCCGTAACCGGGGCGCTGCCCCGGGCCCCGCGCCTCAAGCGCCGGCGGGGCTGGGTTTCGGGGCTCCGCCCCGGACCCCGCGCCTCAAGCGCCGGAGGGGCTGGGGTTTCGGGGCTCCGCCCCGGACCCCGCGCCTCAAACGCCGGCGGGGCTGGATCTCCGAGCCTCTCCGGCGATTGAGGCGCGGGGGTTCGGGGGCAGCGCCCCCGAACCCCCACGGCCGCGGCTACTTCTCCGTTACGCCTGCCGAGTCGAACGTCGCCACCTCGTGCATCGCACGGGCCGCGCTCTGCACGATCGGGAGGGCCAGCAGGGCGCCGGTCCCCTCGCCGAGGCGGAGGTCGAGGTCGACCAGGGGGCGCAGGCCCAGCTTGTTGAGGGCTGCCACGTGGCCCGGCTCGGCGCTGCGGTGGCCCGCGATGCAGGCCGCCAGGGCCTCCGGGGCGATCGCACGGGCCACCAGGGCGGCCGCACCCGCGCTCACGCCGTCGAGGATCACCGGCGTGCGGAGCGACGCCCCGCCCAGCAGGAACCCGGCCATCGCCGCGTGCTCCAGGCCACCGACCGCCGACAGGACGCCGATCGGGTCCGCCGGGTCCGGCTGGTGCAGTTCGAGGGCGCGGCGCACCACGTCGATCTTGCGGGCGTGCATCTCGTCGTTGATGCCCGTGCCCCGGCCCGTCACCTCGGCCGCGTCCATCCCCGTGTACACGCAGATCAGGGCCGCCGACGCCGTCGTGTTGGCGATGCCCATCTCACCGGTCAGCAGGGCTTTGTTGCCCGCCGCGACCAGATCGCGCGCGGTCTCGATGCCGACCTCGATCGCCGCGTGGACCTCCTCGCGGGTGAGCGCGGGGCCCGTCGTGAAGTCCGCCGTACCGGCCCGCACCTTGCGGGGCAGCAGGCCGGGCATCGCGGGCAGTTCCGCGACCGCGCCGACGTCCACCACGCACACCTCGGCGCCGACCTGCGCCGCGAAGGCGTTGCAGACCGCCCCGCCGCCGAGCATGTTCGCGATCATCTGGCCCGTGACCTCCTGCGGCCACGCCGTGACGCCCTGCGCGTGCACCCCGTGGTCACCCGCGAAGACCGCGACGGCCGCGGGCTCGGGGATCGGCGGCGGGCACATCCGGGACAGCCCGGACAGCTGCGCCGAGATGATCTCCAGCATGCCGAGCGCGCCGGCCGGTTTGGTCATCCGCTTCTGGCGCTCCCACGCCTCGCCCAGCGCCTTGGCGTCCAGGGGCCGGATGTTGGAGATCGTCTCCTGCAGCAGGTCGTGCGGCGCCTCGCCGGGCAGCGCACGGCGGCCGTACGTCTCCTCGTGCACGACCCACGACAGCGGCCGCCTCTTCGACCAGCCCGTCTGCATCAGCTCGGGGTCCTCCGGGAACTCGTCCACGTACCCCACACACAGGTACGCCACGACCTCCAGGTGTTCCGGCAGTCCCAGCGCCCGCACCATCTCGCGCTCGTCGAAGAAGCTCACCCAGCCGACGCCCAGGCCCTCGGCTCGCGCCGCCAGCCACAGGTTCTCCACGGCCAGCGCCGAGGAGTACGGGGCCATCTGCGGCTGCGTGTGCCGGCCCAGCGTGTGGCGGCCGCCCCGCGTCGGGTCCGCGGTCACGACGATGTTGACCGGTGTGTCGAGGATCGCCTCGATCTTCAGTTCCTTGAACTGCTTCGCCCGGGCCTTCGGCAGCGATTTGGCGTACGCCTCCCGCTGCTGCTGCGCCAGCTCGTGCATCGAGCGGCGCGTCTCCGCCGACCGGATCACCACGAAGTCCCACGGCTGCGAGTGCCCCACGCTGGGCGCGGTGTGTGCCGCTTCCAGGACGCGCAGCAGCACCTCGTGCGGGATGGGGTCGCCGCGGAAGCCGTTGCGGATGTCGCGGCGCTCCCGCATGACCCGCAGGACCGCCTCCCGCTCCGCGTCGTCGTACCCGGGCGCGGGCGGCGCGGCGGCAGGCGTCTCCTCCTGCTCCGCCGCCTCAGGCCGGGGCGCGGACTCGGGTGCGGATACGGGCTCGGATACGGACTCGGGTGCGGATACGGGCTCGGGTGCGGATACGGGCTCGGGTCCGGGGTCGGGCACGGACGCGGGCTCGGGGCCGGTCTCGTCTGTCCGGGGGCTCTCCGGGGCCTCGGCTGCTGCCGGTGCCTCCGGCACGGCGGGGGTCTCGGAAACCTCGGTAGCCGCTTCCGGAACCTCTGCTTCTGCGGGCTGGGGCGCCTCGGCGGGCGCCATGGCCTCGGCGGGCTCAGGTGTTTCGGCAGCCTCGGCGGCAACCAGGGTCTCAGGCGCTTCGGCGGTCTCTGCGGCCTCAGGAGCTGCGGCAGCCTCAGGGCTGGCGACGGCCTCGACCTCGGGAGCCGCCGTGGCCTCGGCGGTCTCGGCAGCCTCAGCCTCGGGAGACCCGATGACCACAGCGGCCTCCGGGACCTCAGGGACCTCAGGGGTCACAGGGGTCACAGGGGTCACAGAGGTCACAGGAACCTCAATGGCCTCAGCCGTCTCCGGGGCCACCGCTGCCTCCGGCGCCTCTGCGGCCGGGGTTTCGGCCACCGGCTCCGGCGCAACGGCCGTGGGCGGCGCTTCCGGCTCCGGCTGGACCGGCTCCGCCACGGGCAGGGTCTCCGGCTCCGCCTCACCGCCGAGGTCCGGGGTCTCGATGACCTCCGGCTCCTGCTCGGGCTCCAGCTCCGTGGCCGTGGGCTCGGCGACCGGCGCCGGGGCCACGGCCTCGGGCTGTATCGACTGCTCGGCCGCCGGCGCGGGGACCACGGGTACGGCTTCCTCCTGCACGGGGGCCGGCTCCACGACCACCGGCGCCTCGGCCACGGCCGGCCGGTCCACCGGCGGGGCCACCGCCGCGGGGGCCTCCGCCACCGCGGCCGGCTCCGCCGCTTCGGCGGCCACCGGCTCCGGGACGACCGTTTCTGCTGCGGGGGCCTGGGCCACGGGCTCGGGAGCCGCCGGCTGGGCGGTCCACTGGTGCGTGTCCTGCGGGGGGATCTCGCCGAGCTGGGGGCCCGGGAGCGGGGGCTCGAAGTACTCGGGTTCAGCGGTCGCCGGGCCCGCGTGGCGGGCGGCGGACGGGGCGGGAGCCTGGGACGGGGCCTGAGGGGCTCCGGCCGGACCCCGGTCGGCGAGCGAGCGGACCACGCCGGCGCCCGACGTACCGCCGTAGGACGGCTCGGGCGAGGCCGGGCCGCGGTGCAGCGGGCGGCGCGCGGGCGCCTGGGGCTGCGGGGCGGCTGCGGGGGCGGGCGAGGGGATGCGTACGGCGCCGAGGTCGACGGAGCCGGAATCGCGGCCACCGGACTCGTGGGCGCCCTGGCCGGTCTCCGGCAGCGGCTCGGCGGCGGCCTGCTGCATCGCGTACGCCGGGACCTGATCCTGGAGCTGGACGGGGCCCTGGGCGTGCTGCTGCGGGGCCTGCGCCGGCTGGTAGCCGCCCTGCGCGCCCGTACCGTCCGTGTAGGGGCCGGGGGCCGGGGCGGGCTGGGGCTCGCCCCAGGCGCCCTGCGCGCTCGGCATCAGCAGGAGGTCGTCGTCCTCGGGCGTGTGCGCGGAGGGTTCGAGGTAGGTGTAGGAGTCGGGGGCGGGGGCTCCCGGCTGCTCCACCATGCCTGCGTTCTCCGGCAGTCCCTCGCCCGGGATCCGGCCGGTGTCACTCATGCGTTCCCCTCGCCCATCGTCAGTGCTCCTTCGGCCCTTCGCCCGGGACGCCCGAACACGGCACGCCGGTGCTCGTCCAGTGGAACGAGCGGGCGCGCCGCGCGGCACGAATCGGTCGCGGACATCCTGCATTCTCGCGGTCGTTCGTTGCCGCGGCAGGTCATTTCGCCACGGCTCGCTGTGGACTGCGCCACGTTGCGCGTCCCAGGGTTCTGCCGTACCACAGCGAGGGCCAAAACGGTCCCCTTTTCCGGACATTGACGAACGAAACGACGAACGTCCCGGAGCGGTGCGACGATCGGCCAGCCTACCCCGCACCGTGTGCGGACGGGTCAGGGGGCAAGGTCCGAACGCAGTGCGGAGAGCAGAAACACGACCGTGCGTTCGCGCTCCGCCCATGCGGCCGTGTCGAGTTCGACGGACTGGAGGAGCGAGCAGGCGACCGTATAGCCGTTCTCGGCCAGGGCGGCGCCCAGGGCCTCGGCCTCGTCGCGGGTCGAGGCGTGGGTGACGATCCGCTCCGGGCGGCGGTCGGCGACGGCGGTGGCGACGGGGACGCCGCCGCCACCGATGCGTACGACGTCGGGTTCGGGCAGCCGCTCCAGCACGTGCGGGGCGCGGCCCTCGACGACCTGGAGCTGGACGCCGAAGGCGCGGGCGGCCGCGGTGGTGCGGGCGCAGGCGGCGGGGTCGCTGTCGACGGCCAGGACCGCCGCGCCGAACCGGGCCGCCTCCACGGACAGGGCGCCGCCGCCGGAGCCGATGTCCCAGAGCAGGTCGCCGGTGCGGGGGCCGAGGTGGGCGAGCTGGGCGGCGCGCAGGACCGGGCCCTCGCCCTCGCCGCTCTCCCCCGCCGGGCGGGCGTCCGGGTCCGGGTAGGCGCCGACGGGCAGGGCCCAGCCGCGTACGCCCCGGGGGCGGGCGGGGTGGCGGCCGGCGATCCAGGTGCCCTCGGCCTGCTGCTCGGGGCCGCCGCCGATGACGATGACGACGTTGGGGTCGCGCCAGACGTGGTCGGCTGCCGTGTCGGAGGTGACGACGGTGACCTGTTCGCGGTCGGTGCCCAGCTGCTCGCAGATGACGAAGGTGCGGTGGACGCCTTCGAGGAGCAGGGCGAGTTCGGCGGGTCCGGCGCCGGGCGAGGTGAGGACGGCGACTTTGTGGTGGGCGCGGCAGACGTTCACGGCGCGGCGCAGGGTGCGGGGGTGGGCGACGACCGTCTGGGCGTCCTCCCACGGCATGCCGGCCCGGGCGAAGGCGGTGGCGACGGAGGAGACGGCCGGGACCACCTCGACCTCCAGGCCGTGTTCGCGGGCGCGCAGGGTGCGGACGACGCCGAAGAAGCCGGGGTCGCCGTCGGCGAGGACGACGGCGCTGCCGCGGTGGCCGGCGATCCGGCGGGCGGCGAGGTCGATCGAGCCGAGGCGGATGTGTTCCGCGTCCCGGGGCACTTCCGGCAGTGCGAGGTGGTGGGCGGCGCCGGCCACCAGGGTGGCGGCCGAGAGTGCGGCGGTGGCCGCTCTGGTCAGCGGTGAGCCGTCCCAGCCGATCACTGTGACCCGGTCGGCCATCTTGGTGTCAGTCTCCTGGATTCGTCGCGGGCGGGGGGCGGGTTGCCCGGGGCGGCAGGGTGAGGTTACCCGGTCCCCGCCGGTGCTGGGCCGGAGCCCCGGGGCCGGTCAGTGCCAGTCGTTGTAGGTGCCGTACCCGCCGGCGTCGGCGAGCTGCTCGGCGACGCCTTCGAGGTCTTCGGGGAGCAGGCCCCAGACGATCAGGTCGGTCCTGATGTCGGTCCATCCTCCGTCCTCGGTCTGTGAGCGCGCTATGCGGGCGTTGCGCAGGACGCCCTCGCTGATGCAGCCGAGCTTCTGCGCGACCTGCTGGGAGGCGGTGTTGTCGGCGGCGGTGCGCAGTTCGATGCGCTCGAAGCCCTGGTCGCCGAAGAGCCACTGGGCGAGGGCGAGGACGGATTCGGTGGCGTATCCCTCGCCGCGGGCCCAGGGCGCGGTGATGTAGTCGGCTTCGGTGGCCAGGGTGCGCCAGTCGGTGTGGTGCAGCCGTACCGAGCCGACGAGGCGCTGGGTGAGGAACTCGGTGACGGCCAGGGCGATTCCGTCGCCCTTGGTGCGGTGTGCAGGAGCGATCCTGCGCACCCAGCGTTCGGCGTCGACCTGGGTGTAGGGGTGGGGGGCGTCGGTCCAGGCGGTGACGAGTTCGTCGTTCATCATCTCGATGTACGCGGGGATGTCCGCCATGTCGAATGGGCGCAGCACCAACCGGTCCGTGCTGATGGAGATGTCCGGGAAGGTGGAAGTCATGCGCAGCTCCATGCCGAAGACCGTGTGAATGCACAGCATGCAGCATCACCGGGAGGGCTTGCATGGCCGGGTCGGTACGGCGGAGCCCCGCACCCCCGGGGCGGGGTGTGCGGGGCTCGTCGGGCAAGTGCCGTGTGCGGATCAGGACTTGGTGTCACCGAAGGCCGGGATGACCGAGCCCTGGTAGGTGTCCTCGATGAACTTCTTGACCTCGTCGGAGTGGAGGAGCTTCACGAGCTTGAGGACGCGGGCGTCCTTCTCGTTGCCCTTCTTCACGGCGATGATGTTGGCGTACGGGTTGCCGTCGGCCTTCTCCAGGACGAGGGCGTCGTCGGCCGGCTTGAGCTTGGCCTCGATGGCGTAGTTGCCGTTGATGACGGCGGCGTCCACGTCGTTCAGGGCACGCGGGACCGTGGCGGCCTCCAGCTCCTTGAACTTCAGGCCCTTCTTGTCGG
Source organism: Streptomyces sp. A1277 (assembly GCF_004795015.1). GTDB lineage: Bacteria > Actinomycetota > Actinomycetes > Streptomycetales > Streptomycetaceae > Streptomyces. Next base: position 11,774 of record NZ_SSBI01000006.1, read on the forward strand.
TGATGTCGCTCAGCTTGGCGCTGGTGCCGACGCCGTCCTTGAGGGTGATGAGGTTGTTCTCGGCGAGCAGCTGGAGCGCGCGGCCCTCGTTGGTGGTGTCGTTGGGGACGGCGATGGTCTGGCCGGACTTGATGCCGTCGAGGCCCTTGACCTTCTTGGAGTAGAGGCCGAGGGGTTCCAGGTGGACGGTGCCGACGGAGACCAGGTGGGTGTCGTTCTTCTGGTTGAAGTCGTCCAGGTAGGGCTGGTGCTGGAAGAAGTTGGCGTCGACCTGGCCGGTCTCGGTGGCGGTGTTCGGCAGGACGTAGTCCGTGAACTCCTTGACCTCCAGCTTGAGGCCGGCCTTGTCGGCGAGGTTCTTCTTGACGAAGCCGAGGATGTCGGCGTGCGGCGTCGGGGACGCGGCGACGACGAGGGCCTTGGAGCTGTCGGCGGTGCCGCTCTTGGACGCCGGGTCGGAGTCCGTGCCGCAGGCGGTGAGGCCGAGGGCGAGGGCGGCGGTCGCGGCGGCGGTGGCGGTGTACTTGATGGCGGTACGCACGAAAAGTGCCTCTTTCAGGTGGTGATGGTGGTGCGCCCGGACAAGGAGTGCGGGCTCGTGGTGACGGGAGGTCTCAGGTGGTGCGGCCGCGGCGGGCCAGCAGGCGGACGGCCACGTCGCCGATCAGCTGGACGGCGGTCACGATGACGATGAGCAGCGCGACGGTGATGAGCATGAACCGGTTGTCGAAGCGCTGGAATCCGTAGGTGACGGCCTTGGAGCCGAGCCCTTCGCCGCCGACCGCGCCGGCCATCGCGGAGTAGCCGATGAGCACGATGACGGTGGTGGTGATGCCGGAGACCAGGGACGGCAGGGCCTGCGGGAGCAGGACCTTGCGGACGATCGTCGGGATGGAGCCGCCCATGGACTGGACGGCTTCCACGAGTCCGTGGTCGACCTCGCGCACCGCCGTCTCGACCAGCCGGGCGAAGAACGGGATGGCGCCGACGGCGAGCGGCACGATCATCGCGGTGGGGCCGATGAAGGTGCCGACGACCCAGGTGGTGAACGGGATCAGGGCGATCAGCAGGATGATGAAGGGCAGCGAGCGCCCGATGTTCACGATCACGCCGACGATCTTGTTCACCGGGGTGTTCTGCAGGAGCCCGCCCTTGTCGGTGAGGACCAGCAGGACGCCGAGCGGCAGCCCGACCAGGACGGTGACGAGGGCCGACCACAGCACCATGTAGAGGGTGTCGACGGTTCCCTGCGTGAGCAGCGGCTGCATTTCGGACCAGGTCACTTCGCCACCTCCTCGGTGAGCGGTGCGGGGGCGGGCACGGGCACGGTCGCGGCGTCCACCGGCTCGGCCTGGAGGCCCTGCTCGCGCAGGAAGCCGATCGGGACGACGTTCTCCTCGAACCGGCCGGGCAGTTCGATGCGCATGCGGCCGATCTGCTTGCCGCCGACGGTGTCCATCGCGGCGCCCAGGATCGAGATGTCGATGTTGTACGTACGGGAGAGCTGCGAGATCACCGGGCGGGCGGCGGCGTCGCCGTGGAAGGTGACGTCGACCACCGTGCGGTCGGGTCCGGAGGCGGTGCCGCCCACCGGGAACAGCTCGTGGGCCAGCTCGGAGCCGGGGGTGGCGAGGAGTTCGCCGACGGTGCCGGACTCGACGATGCGGCCCTTCTGCATCAGGGCTGCGGAGTCGCAGATGGTCTTGACGACGTCCATCTCGTGGGTGATGAGCAGGACGGTGAGGCCGAGCTGCTGGTTGAGGTCGCGCAGCAGCTGGAGGATGGAGCGGGTGGTCTCGGGGTCCAGGGCGGAGGTCGCCTCGTCGGAGAGGAGCACCTTGGGGTCGCCGGCGAGGGCGCGGGCGATGCCGACGCGCTGCTTCTGGCCGCCGGAGAGCTGGCCCGGGTAGGACTTGGCCTTGTCGGCGAGGCCGACCAGGTCGAGGAGTTCGAGGGCCTTGCGGGACCGTTCGCGTCCGGTGACGCCGAGGATCTCCAGCGGGAGTTCGATGTTGCGCTGGACGGTGCGGGAGGCCAGCAGGTTGAAGTGCTGGAAGACCATGCCGATGCGGCTGCGCGCCTCGCGCAGTTCCCTGCCGGCGCGGCGGCCCCGGCCCGCGAGGGCGGTGAGGTCCCGGCCGGCCACGGTCACGGTGCCGGAGGTGGGGCGCTCCAGGAGGTTGACGCAGCGGATCAGGGAGGACTTGCCGGCGCCGCTGCGGCCGACGACGCCGTACACCTCGCCCTCGCGGACGTGCAGGTCGACGCCGTCCAGGGCGGTGACCTCGCGGTCGCGCGACTGGTAGACCTTCGTGAGGCCCGTCGTGGTGATCACAGGGGTTTTCCGTCACTGTCGAGTGCGCGGCGCGGTGTCCGCCGGGCACGGGGCATGCGTCCGGGAAGACTGATCCGGACGTTTCGATCGGACGTTCCGAGCGGGTTCCCGGGGCGGCCGGGCGCGGCGGTGGCCGCGGGGCCGGGTGCCCGTACGGGCTCGTTCCGCTGGGTGCGGACGGCGGCCGGGAGTGGGTCTCGCTTCGGGGCGCGAGGCTCGGTCGTGGGCCCTCAGAAGGCGCGCATTCGACACATACAACGAGCACCGGGCGTCGTGATCGCCTCGGTCGCAAGGGTGCGGCTGCTCGTCGTGGTCATGGGCCCCAGTAAAACAGACGTAACGCTCCGCCCGGACCGGTTGTCCGGATAGCGGACAGGCGTGGACGGTGCGGTACGGGTGGCCGGTATTGGTCGGCGAATTCCGGCCAAACCGCTCTGACCTGCACGGATGTGCCCTACGAGTGGCCGGTGATGCCGCTTCCGGGATGCCCGGGCGCGCCGCACGCTGTGGTCAAGGCCACGGTCGCCCGTCCGTACCCGCCCACGGCAGGGCCACCGGGTCGCGGGTCCTGCCTGCCCCGGGTCGCGGGTCCTTCCTGCGCGGGGGCGCACGCGGCGGGCCGGGCGTCCCGTAATACCCTCGGCTCATGCTTGACGCCCTGACGATCGCGGTCGGCGTGGCCGCCCTCGCCCTTGCCGCCTGGTGCGGATTCGCCGCCTACCGGGACCAGCCCACCAAGGACTGGCACTTCATGGGCATGGCCGTGGTCTCGCTGCTGGCCCTGGCGCAGCTGGTGGTGGGGATCGTGCAGCTGGCCCGCGGCGAGCGGCCGGAGCAGGGCATGACCATCTTCATCGCGTATCTGGCCGGGGCCTTCCTCGCCGTGCCGGCGGCGGGGTTCCTGTCGCTGAGCGAGCGGACCCGGTGGGGTTCGGTGACGGTGGCGGCGGGCGCGGTCGTCCTGGCCGTCCTCGAAGTACGGCTCTACGACATCTGGGGAAGCTGACCGTGACCGACACCGACACCGACCGCACCCCAGCGACGGCCGACGGCGAGAAGCGGCCCTTCGACCTCGGCACCGGACCGGGGCGCGTCCTGGTCTGGTTCTACGGCGTGTTCACCGTGGCGGCGGCCTCCCGCTCGATCGTCCAGATCATCCTGGACTTCGGCCGCGCCCCCCTCGCCTATCTGCTCTCGGCCGTCGCCGCGGTCGTCTACGGCTTCATCACGTACTCGCTGGTGCGCGGCGGCGAGCGGGCGCGCCGCACGGCCCTGGTGTGCTGTGCGGCGGAGTTGGCCGGGGTGCTCATCGTGGGGATCTGGACGCTGGTGGAGCCGTCCGCGTTCGCCGACGCCACCGTCTGGTCCTACTGCGGCCGGGACTACCTGTTCATCCCGGTCATCCTGCCGGTGACCGGGATGATGTGGCTGCGCCGCGCCCGGACCGCGTAACGGCGGGGCGCGGCACCTGTACGGCTACGCGCTGGCCACGTAGGCGGTCGGCGCCGGTGCCTCCTTCTCCAGCAGGATCATCATGACCCCGTCGTCGCCGGTCGTGTTGCCCACGGCGGCGTATCCCGCACGCCGGTAGAGCCGCAGGTTGCTCTCGCTGCGGTGGCCGGTGTGCAGCCGGAAGCGGGTGGCCGCGTGCTCGTCGGCGAGGCCCGCCTCCGCCGCGCGCAGTAGCCGGGCGCCGAGGCCGTGGCCGCGCAGCCGGGGATGGACGCAGAGCTTGCCGATCCGGCCCGTGCCCTCCGGGTCCGTCGATCCCCGCACCGAGCCGACGACCTCGTCGCCGAGCCGCGCCACGTACACCAGGTTCTCCGCGATCTCGGCGCGCACCGAGTCGAGGGTCTGGACGAGCGGGTCGATGCGGTAATTCCCGTACAGCTCCGCCTCGCTCTGGAAACAGAGGTACTGAAGCTTCAGAATCTCTTCGGCGTCCTGTGCGCCCGCCGCAGAGATGATCACGCTCATGCCCATGTGCGCATGCCTCCCGCTCACCTGATCCGCCGGTTGTCTACCGCTCCTTTCCCCGCAGTTCAGGAGCTACAACCTCCGCCGCGAGCATTCTGCGCAGACATCCAAGGCATCGGGAACGCATGGGGCCCAAACTCCCCTGTGACATACCCAACTCCCCTGCGATGTGACGGTAGCTGCGATCGGTGGACGCGAACATCGCGACCAGTAAGCGGGCACAACCGGCGGGCAGGCGCTCCATCGCGGTGCGCAGCATCCGGCGCTGGTCGGCGCCGAGGGCGGCGCGTTCCGGACCGCCGGCCGGGTCGGGGGCGCGGTCGTCGCGGTAGGGGCGCTCGCGCTGGGCGGTGCGGCGGGCCCTGCGCGCCTCGGCCCGTACGGTGTCGCGCACCCGGCGGGCGGGGTCGGCGGGCGGTCCCTGGCGCGCCGACCCCTCCAGGAGCCGTACACAGACGGCCTGTTCGAGGTCGGCGGGATCGATGGCGGCCCCGGTCGCGGACGAGGCGGCCTCCGCCCTCGCCTCGGCCCTGACCAGCGGGTGCAGGGCGCGGACGAGGACGAGGCGGCCGTGGACGGGAGGTGCCTGGCGAAGATCGACACGGTTCATGGCCCAGCCGACGCCCTGGGCGGGCCGCCGGCCGGTGAACGGAGCGGTCACCACCCGACCGGGGCCGCACCGGACGGGTGCTGACGCCGGGTCGGGGCCTGCCGCTACTGCCTGGCGAAATCCGCCGCCGCGAGCAGAGCGGTGTCCGGGTTGTCGGAGAAGATCCCGTCGATCCCGGTCGCGAAGTACGCGGCGAAGGCGCCGAACGCGTCGCCGTACGCGTTGGGGTCCGTACCGCGCCGGAAGTCGGCGGGCAGGAAGGTGTTCTCGTTGCGCATGGTGTACGGGTGCAGGATGAGGCCCTGGGCGTGGGCGTCGCGCACCAGGGTGGTGGGTGCGGCGAGCCGGCCCGAGGCGTCCTTGGGGATGATCAGGTCCAGGGTGGGGCCGATGCCCTGCGCGAAGGACGCCATCCACTTCAGGCCGGCCGGCTTCACCAGGTCGTCGGTGGTGCGCGGGTCGCCGGAGACCTCGAAGTCCCAGGGGCGTGTGCCCGTGCCGGAGAGCAGGACGATGCGCGGGCTCGCGACGAGCTTCGCCAGGCGCTGGATGCTGCCGGGCTCGAAGGACTGGAGGATCAGCGGCGACTGCGCGCGGTGCCGGCCGTAGCGGCGCAGCAGTTTGGCGAGCGGCTCCTCCAGGCCGAGGCCGAGGCCGCGGAAGTAGGTGGGGTGCTTGGTCTCGACGTACAGCCAGACCGGCTTGGAGCGGCGCCGGCCCTCGCGGTCGGCCCAGCGCAGGACCTCCTCGAAGGTGGGGATCTCCCAGCGGCCGTCGTAGAGGGTGTTCTTCTGGCGGTTGGCCGGGATGCGCTCCTTGGCGCGCAGCGTCTTCAGTTCGGCGAGGGTGAAGTCCTCGGTGAACCAGCCGGTGAGGGAGACGCCGTCGACCGTCTTCACCGTCCTGCGGTTCGCGAACTCGGGGTGCGCGGAGACATCGGTGGTGGCGGTGATGTCGTTCTCGTGACGGCAGACGAGGTGGCCGTCACGGGTGGGCACGAGGTCCTGCTCGATGATGTGCGCGCCCATGTCGAGCGCGAGCTGGTAGGAGCCCAGCGTGTGTTCGGGGCGGTAGCCGCTGGTGCCCCGGTGGCCGATGACCGTCGGGACCGGCAGGTCGAGGCGGTGGCCGCCGCCGGGCCGGCCGGACTTGTCGGCCGCCTGCGCCGTTGTGGTGACGCCCAGGGCGGCGGTCGTGAGTACCGCCGCCCCCGCTCCGATGACGGTCCGTCGTCCCGGTGCGGCCTGCGCGCGCTCTGCCATTGAATGCTCCTCGCATGTGATGTACGGCACCTGTCGGGCGAGGACCGAGCGTAGGCAGCGGTACGGTCGTGGGGGCGGCACCTGGGCGAACATGACGCAAACACGTGTCGACACGGTGTATCCGCCGTGTGAACCCGATGTGCGCTCGGCGAGTACCCGCGAGTATCGTCCTCACCTGCATGGAGCCTCTCCATCCGTCGCCTCGGCCGGCCCGGCCACTACACCGGAGGAAGCGTTGTCCCGACTCGCACTCATCAAGGCAGTGCTCGGACCGATCCTGCGCCTGATGTTCCGTCCGCGGATGGAAGGCATCGAGAACATCCCGGGGACCGGGCCGGTGATCCTGGCGGGCAACCACCTGACGTTCATCGACTCGATGATCATGCCGATCTGCTGCGACCGTCCGGTGTTCTTCATCGGCAAGGACGAGTACGTCACGGGCAAGGGGCTCAAGGGCCGGCTGATGGCCTGGTTCTTCACGGGCGTGGGCATGATCCCGGTGGACCGCGACGGCGGGCGCGGCGGGGTCGCGGCGCTGATGACGGGCCGCCGGATCCTGGAGGAGGGCAGGGCCTTCGCGATCTACCCGGAGGGCACCCGCTCCCCCGACGGCCGGCTCTACCGGGGCCGTACGGGCATCGCGCGGCTGACGCTGATGACGGGTGCGCCGGTGGTGCCGTTCGCGATGATCGGCACGGACAAGCTCCAGCCGGGCGGCTCGGGTCTGCCCCGGCCGGGCAAGGTCACGGTGCGCTTCGGTGAGCCGATGGAGTTCTCGCGCTACGAGGGCATGGACCGCGACCGCTATGTGCTGCGGGCGGTGACCGACTCCGTGATGGCCGAGGTGATGCGGCTGTCCGGCCAGGAGTACGTCGACATGTATGCGACGAAGGCGAAGGCGGCCTGATCCGCCCGCCGCACGACAGGGCCCGTCCCCCGGCTGGGGGACGGGCCCTGTCGTCTTTCCGGATCACCCGACCGGCCGCTGACCGGTCGGGTGATCCGGGCGCTACTCGTGCACGATGCCCTCCTCCAGCTCCTGCCCGCGCAGCAGGAACCAGGCGGCGGCCGCCGTGGCCAGGAGGACGACGGCTCCGACGACCGAGGCGAGGTGCAGCCCGTCGACGAAGGCGTCCTGGGCGGAGGAGACCAGCCCGGCCGCCTCGTGCGGCGGCAGCAGGTGCGAGGACTCGACCGCGCCGCCGAGCGATTCGTGGGCGGCCGATGAGACGGCGGGCGGGGTGCCGGGCGGGTCGGTGAAGCTCTGGTAGGCGCCGGTCACGATGGAGCCGAGCAGGGCGATGCCGAGGGCGGCGCCGAGTTCGTACGCCGTCTCGGAGACCGCGGAGGCCGAGCCCGCGTGCTCCTTGGGGACGCTGGAGAGGATCACGTCGGAGGTCACGGTGAACGCGAAGCCCGCGCCCACGCCGACGATCAGGAGCAGCGCGCCGATCAGCGGGTAGGCCGTGTCCCGGTGCACGGCTGCGACCGCGGCCAGCGCCACGCCGATCGCGCCGAGCCCGCCGGCCACCACCACCCGTACGGTGAACCGGCGGGCGACCGTGCCGGCCAGCAGGCCCGCGGTGACCGCGCCGACGGCCGCGGGCAGTTCGGCGAGCCCCGCCTCCAGCGGCCCGCGCCCCTGGACCAGTTGCAGGAACTGGGAGAGGAAGAAGACCAGGCCGGACAGGCCGAGGATGGTCAGCAGGTCGGCGAGGACCGCGCCGGAGAAGCCCCGGTGGTGGAAGAGGCGCATGTCGAGCAGGGGCGCGGGGAGCCGGAACTGCCGGCGTACGAACCAGACGAGCGCCAGCAGCCCGGCGACGCCCACGAGCGCGACCTTCCAGCCGCCGCCGTGCGCGGCCAGCTCCTTGACGGCGTAGACGACCGCGAACATGCCGACCAGGGAGAGCCCGACGCTCGGCAGGTCCCAGGGGCCGGGCGCCGGGTTCTTCGACTCGGGGATCATCTTGATCCCGACGACCACCAGCACCGCCATCACCGGCAGGTTGATCAGGAAGACCGAGCCCCACCAGAAGTGCTCCAGGAGGAAGCCGCCGACCACGGGCCCGACGGCGGCGCCGGCCGAGGCCATCGCGCCCCAGATGCCGATGGCGAGGCTCCGCTCGCGGGGGTCGTGGAAGAGGTTGCGGATCAGGGCGAGGGTGGAGGGCATCAGGGTGGCGCCGGCGACGCCGAGCAGGGCCCGCGCCACGATCATCATCTCGGGCGTGTGCGCGTAGGCGTTGAGCACCGAGACCGCGCCGAAGGCGGTGGCGCCGCACAGCAGCAGCTTCTTGCGGCCGATGCGGTCGCCGAGGCTGCCCATGGAGACCAGGAGTCCGGCGATGACGAAGGAGTAGACGTCACCGATCCAGAGCAGCTGGGTGCCGGTCGGTTCGAGGTCCTCGCTGAGGAACGGGGTCGCCAGGCCCAGCACGGTGGCGTCGACGGCCACCAGCAGGACGGCGAGGACCAGGACGGCCAGCGCGATCCATCGCCCGGGGCGGTGCGTCTCGGGGGCGGGCTCCGGGTGCTGTTCGGCGCTGCTCATTGCTCCACGCTCCGGCGTGCGCCGCCGAGCAGCAACTCGGCGATCATGTACGGGAAGTCCCGCGCGGCCACCCGGCCCGCCTGAACGGCCCACGCCCCGCTGCCGATGAGCCCGTAGAGGGCTTCGGTCAGCCAGGCCGGGGTCAGGTCGATGCGGAACTCGCCGCGCTCCTGGCCGCGCCGGAAGAAGGCGGCGACGCGGGCGTCCAGCCGGTCCCAGCCGGCGTTCTGGTCGTCGCCCTCGAAGAGCTGATTCTCGGTCACGAGGAAGGACAGCAGCCCGGCGCTCGGCTCGACGGCGACGACGAACCGGCGCAGCGCCTCCTCCGACGTACCCTCGTCCATCGCGGCGGCGTCGAGCGCGGCGCCGAACTCCTGGATGCCGAGCTCTTCCAGGGCCCTGACCAGGGCGTCCCGGCCGGCGAAGTGCCGGTGCAGGGTGGCGCGGCCGATACCGGCAGCCTTGGCGACCTCGTCCATGGTGGCGGTGGATTTGCGGGTCAGCAGGGCCGCGGCACTGCGCAGCACCTGCTCACGATCAAGAGTCATGAGACGACCCTAACCCATTTGAGACATAATCGTCTCACCGGAAATGTGCTCGCCCCTGCCGTCGCGTCCGGGGACCATGGCGTCATGAAGCCGCTGCTGATCGACGTTGACGGTCCGCTCAATCCATACGCGGCGCTCTCCGGCCACCGGCCTCCGCCGGGATACACCCGCCACCGCATGCGGCCGACCGGGTGGACCGCGGGCCCCGCCCTGCCCGTCCTGCTCGACCCCGCGCACGGCGCACGGCTCCTGGCCCTGGTCGGGCGCTACGAGCTGGTCCGGGCGACGACCTGGAAGGACGAGGCGAACGAGTGGATCGGCCCGCGGATCGGGCTGCCCCGGCTGCCGTTCATCGACTGGCCGCAGATGCACGGCCCCGCGCCGGAGGGGACTTACCGGAAGACGCGGTACGTGGTCGCGTACGCGGCCGGGCCGCCGTTCGCGTCGATCGGCGACGAGATCAGCGACCGGGACCGGGAGTGGGTCGCCGGACGGCCGCCCGCCGGGGACAGCCTGCTGCGGTGGATCGACCCCGCCGTCGGACTGGCGCCCACCGACTTCGACGCCCTGGCCGCCTGGGCGGACGGCCGGGAGGACAACGCCTGAACGCCTGCCCCGGGAAGCGTCAGCTCCACGGGAGCGACGCGCGGTGGCGCCAGTACGCCTCCGGCTCCTCCACCAGGGCGTCCAGCTGGGCGCGCCGCTCCTCGTCCAGACCGAGGACGGCCGCGTGGAGGTTGCCGGAGAGCTGGCCCACGGTGGCCGCCCCGGACAGCACGACACCGGCCCAGGGCTGGTGCAGCACCAGGGCCAGCGCGACCGCGTCGCTGCCGAGCCCCTCCTCGCCGGCGATCTCCCGCACCACGGCGGGCGCCTGGGTGCCTGCGAGCCGGCCGTTGGCCATGGCCTCCTTGACGATGACGGTGAGACCGGCCGCGTGGGCCTCGGCGAGCGCGGTGCCCGCCGAGGTCTCCAGCGCGTTGTAGGTGGCCTGGACGGTACGGAAGAGGGGTGCGCCGTCGACCGTGACGGCGAGGGCGGCCAGGATCGCGTCGGCCTGGGCGGGGCCGCTGGTGGACAGGCCCACACTGACGCCCTGGGCGGCCAGCTCGGCGAGGCGGGCGTGCAGTTCCTTGTCGGTGAGCGCCGGGCTGTCGGGGGTCACCGAGTGGATCTGGTAGAGGTCGAGCCGGTCGCCGAGCAGCGCGGCGCTCTCGGCGCGCTGGCGTTCGAACGCGGCGAGGGAGTGGTCCTTGACCTCGTGCGCCTCGGCGTCGGCGCTCCAGTCGGCGGTGTAGGTGTAGCCCCACTTGCTCCCGACGACGACGTCGTCCGCCTCCGGACGCGCCGTCAGCCACTCGGCGAGGAACTCCTCGGCGCGGCCGTAGGAGCGGGCCGCGTCGAAGTAGCGGACGCCCTGCGCGTAGGCGGCGTCGAGGAGTTCGTGCGTACGGTCGCGCAGGGCGCCGGGCGAGCGGTCGCCGGGCAGGTCGCGGTCGCGGTGGAGGTTGATGTAGCCGGGCCTGCCGACGGCGGCCAGGCCGAGCCCGATGTGGGCGGTCGGGGTGGTCGCTGCGGAAAGTCGGGCGAACGGCATCGCGGGCTCCTCGTCGTCGGCAGGACACGCGCCTACCCTCCAACGTAGCCCGCGATGCGCGGCCGGCTACTTGCGCGCGTCCGCCCAGGCGTGCTGGACGGCGAGGTCCGCCTTGACCTCGGCGAGCTGGACGGCGACGGCCGAGGGGGCGGTGCCGCCGCGGCCGCTGCGGGAGGCGAGCGCACCGGCCACGTTGAGGACGGAGCGGACCTCCGGGGTCAGGTGATCGGAGATCTTGGCGAACTGCTCGTCGGTCAGCTCGTCCAGCTCGATGCCGTGGTGCTCGCACTCCTTGACGCACTCGCCGGCGACCTCGTGCGCGACGCGGAAGGGCACGCCCTTCTTGACCAGCCACTCGGCGATGTCGGTGGCGAGCGAGAAGCCGGCCGGGGCCAGCTCCTCCATGCGCGCGCGGTTGACGGTGAGCGTGGCCATCATGCCGGTGAAGGCGGGGAGCAGGACCTCCAGCTGGTCGCAGGAGTCGAAGACCGGCTCCTTGTCCTCCTGGAGGTCTCGGTTGTACGCGAGCGGCAGGGCCTTGAGCGTGGCCATGAGGCCGGTCAGGTTGCCGATGAGCCGCCCCGACTTGCCCCGGGCCAGTTCGGCGATGTCGGGGTTCTTCTTCTGCGGCATGATCGAGGAGCCGGTGGAGAAGGCGTCGTGCAGGGTGACGAAGGAGAACTCCTTCGTGTTCCAGATGATGATCTCCTCGGCGATCCGGGAGAGGTTGACGCCGATCATCGCGGTGACGAACGCGAACTCGGCGACGAAGTCCCGGGACGCCGTGCCGTCGATGGAGTTGCCCACCGAACCGCGCTCGAAGCCGAGGTCGGCGGCGACCGCCTCCGGGTCCAGGCCGAGCGAGGAGCCGGCGAGCGCGCCGGAGCCGTACGGGGAGACGGCGGTCCGCTCGTCCCACTGCCGCAGCCGCTCCGCGTCCCGGGACAGGGACTGGGCGTGGGCCAGGACGTGGTGGGCGAAGAGCACCGGCTGCGCGTGCTGGAGGTGCGTACGGCCGGGCATGGCCACGTCCGGGTGCGCCTCGGCGAGGCCGACCAGGACGTCCTGGAGGTCGGCGATCAGGGAGCCGATGGTGCGGGCGTGGTCGCGCAGGTACATCCGGAAGAGCGTGGCGATCTGGTCGTTCCGGGACCGGCCGGCGCGCAGCTTGCCGCCGAGGTCGGGGCCGAGCCGCTCCAGCAGGCCGCGCTCCAGGGCGGTGTGGACGTCCTCGTCGGCGATGGTGCCGCTGAAGGAGCCGTCGGCGACGTCCGCCTCCAGCTGGTCCAGGCCCGCGATCATCCGCGTCAGCTCGTCCTCGGTGAGGAGGCCCGCCTTGTTGAGGACGCGGGCGTGGGCACGGGAGCCGGCGATGTCGTACGGCGCGAGCCGCCAGTCGAAGTGGACGGACGCGGACAGCCGGGCCAGCGCCTCGGCCGGGCCATCGGCGAAGCGGGCGCCCCAGAGACGTACGTCGCCGTTGCCGTTGCCGTTGCTCACTGCGTGCTCCTCGGAAGTGCCACGATCACTGATAGGCATAACTATGCAGAGCTATGCATGCTTTGTCAAAGCTGGCTGTCAGTGGGGCGCACGATCGAAGCCGTTCTCGGGGCGCGCGGGCGGCGAGCGTCCTAAAGTCCATGGCATGCGAAGACTCATGACAACCGCCGCCGTCCTACTGGCCCTCGGCACCGTGGTCGGGGCCGGCCGGCCTCCGCTGGCCACCGCCCCGCTGCCGGTACGGCTCGCCGACACGGGCGGCGGCACCCAGCTGATCACCGCCATGGCGGACGGCACCTCGTCCACCACCGGCACGCTCACCTGGTGGGACCTGCGCGACGGGAAGTGGACCGCCGCCGGGACCGCCGCCGCGCGGTTCGGCTCGAAGGGGCTCACCGAGGGCAGCACCCGCCGGCAGAGCACCTATACGACACCGACCGGGCTGTACGACCTGCCGTACGCCTTCGGGGTCAAGGCCGCGCCGGCCGGCACGCGCTACCCGTACCGGCAGGCGAGCAGCGCCTCGTGGTGGTGCGAGGACAACGAGGCGCGCGACTACAACCGCTGGGTGGAGCCGCTGCCCTCGGACTGCCGGGCCTCGGAGTCCGAGCAGATCACCGCGTACCCCACGCAGTACGCCCGGGCGCTCGTCGTCGGCTTCAACTACGACAAGCCGGTACGCGGCCGGGGCGCCGGGATCTTCCTGCACGTCAACGGCAGCGGGGCGACCGCCGGTTGCGTCTCCGTACCGGCGGACGCGATGGACCGCATCCTGGCCTGGGCCGATCCGGCCCGCAGCCCCCACATCGCGATCGGCACCGTCTCCGGCACGACCGCGATCACCAACTACTGACGGCCGTCGCCCGCCGTCAGCGCTCGTTCTGCGCGAGCCGCAGCAGGTGGTCGGCGAGCGCCTGCCCGCCGGCCGGGTCGCGGCTGATCAGCATCAGCGTGTCGTCGCCCGCGATGGTGCCGAGGATGTCGTGCAGTTCGGCCTGGTCGATGGCCGAGGCGAGGAACTGCGCGGCGCCCGGCGGTGTGCGCAGCACCACCAGGTTGGCCGACGCCTCCGCCGAGATGAGGAGTTCGGCGGAGAGCCGGCGCATCCGCTCCTCCTTGGCGGAGCCGCCCAGCGGCGCCTGCGGGGTGCGGAAGCCGCCCTCGCTCGGCACCGCGTAGATCAGCTCGCCCCCGGTGTTGCGGATCTTCACCGCGCCCAGCTCGTCCAGGTCGCGGGAGAGCGTCGCCTGGGTGACGCTCAGTCCGTCGTCGCTGAGGAGCTTGGCCAGCTGGCTCTGCGAGCGCACCGGCTGCCGGTTGAGGATGTCCACGATCCGGCGGTGGCGCGCCGTGCGGGTCTGCGGCACGGACGGCCCGCCGAACTCGGATCCCTGCGCCTCGGTCATCGTCGTCGCCTCATTCTCAGGAGCGCTTCTCTCCGGATCGTCCGTCCCCGTATGCCGCGTCGAGGGCGCCGGGCAGCGCCCCGAGGAACGCGTCCGCCTCCGCGTCCCCGATGGTCAGCGGCGGCATCAGCCGCACGACATCGGGTGCGGGTGCGTTCACCAGGAGGCCGGCTCCCTGAGCCGCCTGTTGCACCTGGGGCGCGAGGGGCTCGGTGAGCACGATACCCAGCAGGAGGCCGGAGCCCCTGACGTGGGAGACCAGCGGGTGGTTCAGCGCCTCCACACCGTTGCGCAGGCGTTCGCCGATCCGCTTCACCCGGTCCAGCGCGCCGTCGGCGGCGAGGGTGTCCAGGACCGCGAGACCGGCGGCGCAGGCGACGGGGTTGCCGCCGAACGTCGTGCCGTGCTGTCCGGGTGCCAGCAGGTCGGCGGCAGCACCGAACGCGACCGTCGCACCGATCGGCAGTCCGCCGCCGAGCCCCTTGGCGAGGGTGACGACATCGGGCTCGACGCCCTGGTGGGCCTGGTGCTCGAACCAGGTGCCGCACCGGCCGATCCCGGTCTGCACCTCGTCCAGGACCAGGAGGGTGCCGGTGGCCCGGGTGATCTCCCGGGCGGCCTCCAGGTAGCCCCCGGGCGGGACGACGACGCCGTTCTCACCCTGGACCGGCTCGATGATCACCAGTGCGGTGTCGGTGGTCACGGCGGCCCGCAGCGCGTCCGCGTCGCCGTACGGGACGTGCGTGACGTCTCCGGGCAGCGGGGTGAACGCCTCGCGCTTCTTGGGCTGTCCGGTGAGCGCGAGCGCGCCCATCGTCCGGCCGTGGAAGCCGCCGTCGGTGGCGACCATGTGGGTGCGCCCGGTCAGCCGGCCGATCTTGAACGCGGCCTCGTTGGCCTCGGCGCCCGAGTTGCAGAAGTAGACCTTGCCGGTGCGGCCGAAGAGCGTCAGGAGCCGTTCGGCGAGCGCGACGGGCGGCTCGGCGATGAACAGGTTGGAGACGTGGCCGAGGGTGGAGATCTGGTGGGTGACCGCCTCGACGACGGCGGGGTGGGCGTGGCCCAGGGCGTTGACCGCGATGCCGCCGACGAAGTCCAGGTACTCGGTGCCGTCCGCGTCCCAGACGCGGGCGCCCTCGCCGCGGACCAGGGACAGCTTCGGGGTGCCGTAGTTGTCCATCAGCGCGTGCTGCCACCGCTGCGACAGTTCCGCGTTGGTCATGATTCCCCCTGCGCGTCGGGCACGACCATCGTGCCGATTCCCTCGTCGGTGAAGATCTCCAACAGGATCGAGTGCTGCACCCGGCCGTCGATGACGCGGGCCGTCTCCACCCCGTTGCGTACGGCGTGCAGGCAGCCCTGCATCTTGGGCACCATGCCGCTGGAGAGTTCCGGCAGGAGCTTCTCCAGCTCGGTGGCGGTGAGCCGGCTGATCACGTCGTCGCTGTTGGGCCAGTCCTCGTACAGCCCCTCCACGTCCGTGAGGACCATCAGCGTCTCGGCGTCCAGCGCGGCGGCGAGTGCGGCGGCCGCGGTGTCGGCGTTGACGTTGTAGACGTGGTTGTCGTCGGCGGAGCGGGCGATGGAGGAGATGACCGGGATGCGGCCGTCGTCCAGCAGGGCCTGGATGGCGCCGGTGTCGATGGCGGTGATCTCGCCGACCCGGCCGATGTCGACGAGCTCGCCGTCGATGGTGGGGCGGTGCTGTACGGCGGTGATGGTGTGGGCGTCCTCGCCGGTCATGCCGACGGCGAGCGGCCCGTGCTGGTTGAGCAGGCCGACCAGCTCCCGCTGGACCTGCCCGGCGAGCACCATCCGTACGACGTCCATCGCCTCGGGCGTGGTGACGCGCAGGCCGGCCTTGAACTCGCTGACCAGGCCCTGCTTGTCGAGCTGGGCGCTGATCTGCGGGCCGCCGCCGTGCACGACGACGGGCTTGAGGCCGGCGTGCCGCAGGAAGACGACGTCCTGGGCGAAGGCCGCCTTCAGCTCCTCGTCGATCATGGCGTTGCCGCCGAACTTGATGACGACGGTCTTGCCGTTGTGCCGGGTCAGCCAGGGCAGGGCCTCGATGAGGGTCTGCGCCTTCGGGAGTGCGGTGTGCTTCCGCGCGGCGCTCATGAGCTGTACGCGCTGTTCTCGTGGACGTAGTCCGCGGTGAGGTCGTTGGCCCAGATGACGGCCGACTCGGTGCCCGCGGCGAGGTCGGCGGTGATCCGGACCTCCCGGAAGCGCATGTCGACGAGGTCGCGGTCCTCGCCGACGGCGCCGTTGCGGCAGACCCACACGCCGTTGATCGCGACGTTCAGCTCGTCCGGCTCGAAGGCGGCCTTCGTCGTGCCGATGGCGGAGAGCACCCGGCCCCAGTTGGGGTCCTCGCCGTGGATGGCGCACTTGAGGAGGTTGTTACGGGCGATGGAGCGGCCCACCTCGACGGCGTCGTCCTCGGTCGCGGCGTTCACGACCTCGATCCGGATGTCCTTGGAGGCGCCCTCGGCGTCCCCGATGAGCTGCCGGGCCAGGTCGTCGCAGACGGTACGCACGGCCTCGGCGAAGTCCTTCTGCTCCGGGCTGATCCCGCTGGCCCCGGAGGCCAGCAGCAGCACGGTGTCGTTGGTGGACATGCAGCCGTCCGAGTCGACCCGGTCGAAGGTGGTGCGGGTCGCGTCGCGCAGGGCGGCGTCGAGTCCGGGGGCGTCCACGTCGGCGTCGGTGGTGAGCACGACGAGCATGGTGGCCAGGCCGGGGGCGAGCATGCCGGCGCCCTTGGCCATGCCGCCGACGGTCCAGCCCTCGCCGCCGGCGACGGCGGTCTTGTGCACGGTGTCGGTGGTCTTGATGGCGATGGCGGCCTTCTCGCCGCCGTGCTCGCTGAGGGCGGCCGCGGCCTTCTCGATGCCGGGGAGCAGCTTGTCCATGGGGAGCAGGATGCCGATGAGCCCGGTGGAGGCGACGGCGATCTCGCCCGCGCTGTGGCCGTCCAGCACCTCGGCGGCCTTCTCGGCGGTGGCGTGGGTGTCCTGGAAGCCCTGCGGGCCCGTACAGGCGTTGGCTCCGCCGGAGTTGAGGACGACGGCGGTGACCTCGCCGCCCTTGAGGACCTGCTCCGACCACAGCACCGGGGCGGCCTTGACGCGGTTGGAGGTGAAGACGCCGGCGGCGGCGCGGCGCGGACCGTTGTTGACCACGAGGGCCAGGTCCGGGTTGCCGTTCTCCTTGATTCCGGCGGCGATGCCCGCCGCCGAGAACCCTTGTGCTGCCGTGACGCTCACGGTGCGACTCCGATCGTGGAAAGACCTGTGTCCTCGGGCAGTCCGAGGGCGATGTTCATGGACTGCAGGGCGCCGCCCGCGGTGCCCTTGGCGAGGTTGTCGATGGCGCTGACGACGACGATCCGGCCGGCCGCCTCGTCGTACGCGACCTGGATCTGGACGGCGTTGGAGCCGTACACCGCGGCGGTGGCGGGCCACTGCCCCTCGGGCAGCAGATCGACGAACGGCTCGTCCGCGTACGCCTTCTCGTAAACGGCGCGTACGGTCTCGGCGCTCGACCCCGGCTTCGCCTTCGCGCTGCACGTGGCGAGGATGCCGCGGGGCATGGGCGCGAGGGTCGGCGTGAAGGAGACGGTGACCGGCTCGCCGGCGGCGGCGCTGAGGTTCTGGATCATCTCGGGCGTGTGACGGTGGACGCCGCCGACGCCGTACGGCGTCATGTTGCCCATCACCTCGGAGCCGAGCAGGTGCGGCTTGGCCGCCTTGCCGGCGCCGGAGGTCCCGGACGCTGCGACGATCACGGCCTCCGGCTCGGCGAGCCGCGCCGCGTACGCCGGGAAGAGCGCGAGCGAGACGGCGGTCGGGTAGCAGCCGGGCACCGCGATGCGCTTGCTCCCGGCCAGGGCGGCCCGCCCGCCGGGCAGTTCGGGCAGCCCGTAGGGCCAGGTCCCGGCGTGCGGCGAGCCGTAGAATTCCTCCCAGTCGGCGGCGTCGCGGAGGCGGAAGTCGGCCCCCATGTCCACCACGAGGACCCCGTCACCCAGCTGCTCGGCCACGGCGGCGGACTGCCCGTGCGGCAGCGCGAGGAAGACCACGTCGTGCCCGGCGAGCACGTCGGCGGTGGTCGGCTGGAGGACCCGGTCGGCCAGGGGGCGCAGGTGCGGTTGCAGGGCGCCGAGGGGCTGGCCCGCGTTGGAGTTCGCGGTGAGGGCGCCGATCTCCACCTCGGGGTGGACGAGCAGCAGGCGGAGCAGTTCCCCGCCCGCGTAACCGCTCGCTCCTGCCACTGCTGCACGTACCGCCATCAAAAGCCTCCTCATCGACGGCATGACTATACGCAGCGATGCACTTTTATGCAAAGAATCCGTGCGTTCTATGCCCGCTCAGGGGTGGCCGAGCGCCTCCGGCTGAAGACGTGCCGCCGTCCGGACGAGGTCGGCGACGGCCCTGGACCGGCTGTGCGACGGCCAGGCGATCACGGTGGTGACCGCCGGCGCGTCCAGCACCGGAACGGCCGCGAGATCACCGGGCAGTTGGGCTCGGCACGACTCCGGTGCGACCGCGCAGGCGCGGCCGAGCGAGACGAGCTGCAGCAGCTGCGCGTGGTCGCGGACCTGTGGGCCGGGGCCGGGCGGGTAGCCGCCGTCGGGATCGGGCCAGCGCGGCAGGGGCAGGCCCGGCAGCGCGGCGATATCGGCCGTGTGCACATGGGCCCGGGCGGTGAGCGGATGCCCGGACGGCAGGATCACCACCTGGCCCTCCGTGCCGAGCTCCTCCGTGTCGAACCCGGCCGTCGAGTCGAACGGCCGGTGCAGCAGCGCCACGTCGGCCCGGCCGTCGCGCAGGAGTCGCCCCTGCTCGGCCGGGCCGCACAGGATGACGTCGACGGGGGCCGCGCCGGGTTCGGCGGCATACGCGTCGAGCAGTTTCGCCAGCAGCTCTCTGGACGCACTGGCCTTCGTGACCAGGAC
Organism: Streptomyces sp. A1277; assembly: GCF_004795015.1. Lineage (GTDB taxonomy): Bacteria > Actinomycetota > Actinomycetes > Streptomycetales > Streptomycetaceae > Streptomyces. The sequence goes on from NZ_SSBI01000006.1 coordinate 30,526, forward strand.
CAGGTCGGGGCGGCCGGTCGCGGAAAGGGCGGCGCGGCGGGCGCGGCGTTCGGCGGCGTCGACCGCGGCGAGGGCCGCCCGGCCCTCGACCAACAGCACCCCGCCGGCCTCGGTGAGCGCAACGGCGCGGCTGGTCCGGTCCAGCAGCGCCGCCCCGAGCCGGCGTTCGAGCTGCTGGATCGCACGTGACAAGGGCGGCTGGGAGATCCCGAGCCGCTGCGCGGCGCGCCCGAAGTGCAACTCTTCAGCGACAGCGACGAAATAGCGCAGTTCCCGGGTCTCCATAAGCGCCACGGTACCCGGATCAATACCCTGCCGGTATCGATTGCCACCCTATTGGTCTTGGACCCCCATCGGGCTCCGAGGGCAGCATGGTCCTCATGAGCGAACGAACGATTGCGCTGGTCACCGGCGCGAACAAGGGAATCGGCTACGAGATCGCCGCGGGCCTGGGTGCCCTCGGCTGGAGCGTCGGCGTCGGCGCCCGCGACGATGAGCGCCGCGGGGCCGCGGTGGAGAAACTGCGCGCGGCCGGCGTCGACGCGTTCGGCGTGCCACTGGACGTGACCGACGATGCGAGTGCGGCCGCCGCCGCACGGCTGATCGAGGAGCAGGCCGGGCGCCTCGACGTGCTCGTCAACAACGCGGGCATCACCGGCGGCATGCCGCAGGAGCCCACCCGGGTCGATCCCGACGTCATCCGGACGGTCGTGGAGACCAACGTGATCGGCGTCATCCGCGTGACCAACGCGATGCTGCCGCTGCTGCGCCGCTCCGCCTCACCCCGGATCGTGAACATGTCCAGCAGTGTCGGCTCCCTCACCCGGCAGTCGGGAACCGGGACTGAGCAGACGACGGGTCCGGTGGCCGTGGCGTACGCGCCGTCAAAGACGTTCCTGAACGCCGTCACCCTCCAGTACGCCAGGGAGCTGAGCGGTACGAACATCCTGATCAACGCCGGCTGCCCCGGCTACGTCGCGACCGACCTCAACGGCTTCCGCGGCGTGCGCACCCCCGAACAGGGTGCGGCGATCGCCATCACACTCGCGACCCTGCCCGACGACGGCCCGACCGGCCAGTTCTTCGAGGACGCGGGCGTAGTGCCCTGGTAAGGGGCACGGTCGGCGTCGGCCGGCGGAGGGGGCGGCTTCGCCCGGGCGTGCTCTGCGCACCGCGCGGGCGTCGCCGGCCGTCCTCGCATGCGCATACTGCCGTGCTCGGTCACCTCAGGCACCGTCGCAACGGTTGAGCAGGGCCCGGGCCTCGGTGGTGCGGCGATGGGTCGGGCCGAAGGAGGCCAGGCAGGCATCGTGAGCGCTCACGGCCCGGACCCGGGCCTCGGCATCACGGCCCAGCCCCAGGAGGGCGGTGGCCGCGACAAGCTCCACGGCGCCGGCCTCCTGGCCGCGCTGCTCCGGGGGCAGACCGTGTTGCAGCGCGTCGGCGCCCGCCGCCTCGGCGAGAGCCTCCTCGTAGCGGGCCTGTCCGTTGAGGCTGCGGGCCAGGCCGAGCCGCAGCACCAGGCAGAGCCGGTCCGGTTCGCCGAGCGGGGCCAGCGCTTCGCGGGCAAGCGCCTCGGCCTCCGCGTGGCGCCCTTGCGCATTGAGGGCGAAGACCCGTCCGTTGCTCGCGGCCGCCGCCACGAGCCGCATCTCGGGACCCGTGCCGCAGGCCGCGGCCCGGACAACGGCCTCGCACTCCGCCTCGCACTCCGCGTGCCGACCGAGCGCGGCCAGCTGCTGGGCGCGGTCGGAACGCAACTTCAGCGTCGGCCAGTGATCGGCCCCGAAGGTCCTGCCGAAGACCGGCAGGGCCGCGTCGTACGCGGCGAGAGCCTCGGCATGGCGGCCCTGGGCGCCGATCGAGAGCGCGGCGATGTTCAGCGCCAGCGTTAGGTCCGCGTCGTCATGCGGCCGCGACCGGGCCGCGGCGCCCGCCTCGGCCTCCGCCTCGGCGTAACGCCCGTCCTGATACAGAGCCCTGGCCCGGGACACGGGGGACGGCTTCGTACGTCTGGCACGCGACCGGAAGAATTTCATGCCGGGAGCATAGGAAGCCGGGACGGGCCTGTTCGGCGAGGGGTCGGGCAGCGGATCGGCGGCGGGCCCGTCGGCCGACGGGAGCTCCGCGTGCCGCCGGCCGCCGGCGCACTTTCGGACACGCGTGCGAGAACTCTCCCCCTAGGGTGGCCCCATGGCTACGATCAGGCAGGTCCAGGTGACTTTCGACTGCGCGGACCCGGAGCGTGTCGCGCGTTTCTGGTGCGAGGTGCTGGGGTACGTCGCACCGCCGCCCCCGGAGGGGTTCGCCTCGTGGGACGACTACAACGACTCGCTGCCGCCCGAGCGCCGCAACGCCGGCTTCGCGTGCTCCGACCCCACCGGGGCGGGTCCGCGGATGTACTTCCAGCGCGTCCCCGAGGGCAAGGTCGTCAAGAACCGGGTCCACCTCGATGTGCGGGTGGGCACGGGGCTCGTCGGCGAGGAGCGGGTCGCCGCGCTGGAGGCGGAATGCGCGCGGCTGCTCCCGCTGGGCGCGACGCGGGTCCGGCTGCTGGTCGCCGACGAGGAGAACGAGTCGTGCCTGGTGATGCAGGACGTCGAGGGCAACGAGTTCTGCCTCGACTGACGGCTGATGCCCGTTCCTCGCTCGCCCCGCCTCGGGCAGGATCGGCACCATGACCACGCCCCCGTCCCCGCCGCCCTCTACCCCGACGTCGCGGCGCACGGCAGCCTCGCCGCCACGCTCCGGGCCGTGGCGGCGGGCCGCCTCGATGCCGTCCCCGTCACGTCCTCCGGCTCCGAGCCGCTGCTCCACGCGGCGGCCGGCACGACGCTGCCGCACCGCGAGCCGCTGGGGATCAGCGCCTGGCGGTTCGAACGGAAGTGGCGTATCAGCGGAACGGACGCCTTCCAGTCCCTGCCCCTGGTCGGCGGCGAGACGGACGACCTGGCACAGGTCGCGAGGGCGGCGCGGGCCTGGCACGACGGGGCGTCCCTGGCGGACATCCGCGAGGCGGCCCCCTTCGCGCACCCCACCGGCCGGTTCGAGGTGCCCGGCCTCGACCCCGTACGCCTGACGGAGTCGGAGTGGCAGGGCAAGCGCCGGGAGGCGGCCGAGCTGGAGTACGTGTGGGCCCCGGCGTACCGGTCCCTGATCGAGACGGCGTACGCCGAGCCGGCGCTCCGCGCGCTCTACCCGTTCACCAGCCATTGGGCGCTGCGCTTCTCCGCCACGACCCGCCCCGCCCTGAAGGCGGTCGGCCCGTGCCTGGTCGCGGGCGGCGACGGTGTGTTCCGGGTGGGGCGCGGGCCCCTCACCAGCGATCTCGGCGAATTCACCAGTGCCGAGGAGGCGGTGGCCGTGGCCGTCGCCCAACTGCCGCCGGGCCTGGGGCCGGTGGCGCTCGGCGGGACGCCCCGGGCGCCGGAAGCGCCGGCTCCGGGGTTCGGCGAGCCGGAGCAGTGGCCGGGCTGAGGAAGGGTACCGGAGCGTCCACCGGCGGCGTCCACCCGGCCGCGTACCCTCACGCCCATGTCAGCGTCTGCCCCCGGTCCCCGCCTGCCGCCCATGTCAGCGTCTGCCCCCGGTCCCCGTCTGCTTCGCGTCGCCGTCCTCGTGCTCGCCGGTGCGAAGCCGCTCGACGTCGGGATTCCGGCCCAGGTGTTCACGACCCGGGCGAGCATGCCGTACGAGGTGCGGGTGTGCGGGGCGGCGCCCGGGCTCGTCGCCGGGGGTGACGGGCTGGCGTACCACGTCACGCACGGGCTCGACGCGCTCGGCTGGGCGGACATCGTGTTCGTGCCCGGGTACCGGCTGCCCGACCGGGACGACCCGCCCCGGGCGGTGATCGACGCGCTGGTGACCGCCCATGCGCGGGGAGCCCGGCTGGCCGCCATCTCGACCGGGGCGTTCGCGCTGGCCGCGACCGGGCTGCTCGACGGCCGGCGGGCCACGACGCACTGGCACTACACGCGGGCGCTCGCCGCGAAGTACCCGCTGGTCCGGGTCGACGAGAACGTGCTGTTCGTCGACGAGGGCAGCGTGCTCACCTCGGCCGGCGCCGCCTCCGGGATCGACCTGTGCCTGCACGTGCTGCGCGGCGACCTCGGAGTGGCGGCCTCCAACTACGCGGCCCGGCGGCTGGTCGCGGCCCCCTACCGCAGTGGCGGCCAGGCGCAGTACGTGCCGCGCAGCGTGCCCGAGCCGCTGGGTGAGCGGTTCGCCGCCACCCGCGAGTGGGCGCTGCACCGGCTCGGCGAGCCGTTGACCCTCGACGCGCTCGCCCGGCACGCGGCGGTGTCGCCCCGGACCTTCTCGCGGCGCTTCGCCGAGGACACCGGCTACACGCCGATGCAGTGGGTCATGCGCGCCCGCGTCGACCTGGCCCGCGAGCTGCTCGAACGCTCCGAGCGGGGCGTCGAGCAGATCGCCGCCGACGTCGGCCTCGGCACCGGCGCCAATCTGCGCCTGCACTTCCAGCGCATCCTCGGCACCACGCCGAGCGAGTACCGGCGCACCTTCGCCCGGGGCGAATAAGGGGACGTACAGCTCTTCGGTGCGCCTGGCGAGATCCTTACGGACCGTGGCGATCACGCCGCTGTCTCGGGTGGCCGCGCGGCGCGATGGTGGTGGGGAAGAGAGAAGGGACATCCCACATGACTCGCATCGCCATCAACGGATTCGGCCGCATCGGGCGCAACGTGCTGCGCGCGCTCCTCGAACGCGACAGCGGCCTCGACGTGGTCGCCGTCAACGACCTCACGGAGCCCGCCACCCTCGCCCGGCTGCTCGCGTTCGACACGACGGCCGGCCGGCTGGGCCGCCCCGTCACCGTGGACGGCGACACCCTCGTGGTGGACGGCCGCCGCATCAAGGTGCTCGCCGAGCGGGAGCCGGCGCGGCTGCCCTGGGCGGAGCTCGGCGTCGAGATCGCCGTGGAGGCGACCGGCCGCTTCACCTCCGCGAAGGCCGCCCGCGCCCACCTCGACGCCGGTGCGCGGCGGGTGCTCGTCGCCGCGCCGTCGGACGGGGCCGACGTGACGCTCGCGTACGGGGTCAACAGCGACGCGTACGACCCCGAGCTGCACACGATCGTGTCGAACGCCTCCTGCACCACCAACGCGCTCGCCCCGCTGGCCTCGGTGCTGGACGACCTCGCGGGCATCGAGCACGGCTTCATGACGACCGTGCACGCCTACACGCAGGAGCAGAACCTCCAGGACGGTCCGCACCGCGACGCCCGCCGCGCCCGTGCCGCCGGGGTCAACATCGTGCCGACCACGACCGGCGCCGCCAAGGCGATCGGGCTCGTGCTGCCCGGCCTGGACGGCAAGCTGTCGGGCGACTCGATCCGCGTGCCGGTCCCGGTCGGTTCGATCGTCGAGCTGAACACGACGGTGGCGCGGGAGGTGACCCGTGACCAGGTGCTGGAGGCGTACCGGGCCGCGGCGCAGGGCCCGCTGGCGGGCGTACTCGAATACTCGGAGGACCCGCTCGTGTCGGCCGACATCACCGGCAACCCGGCCTCCTCGATCTTCGACTCGGCGCTCACCCGGGTCGACGGCAGCCACATCAAGGTGTCCGCCTGGTACGACAACGAGTGGGGCTTCTCGAACCGGGTGATCGACACGCTCACCCTGCTGGCCGGCAGCTGAGCAGGTGCGGGGGCGGCCACGGACCGCCCCCGCACCCGGCCCCGACTCCTTTTCCCGCGCGCCGAGTTCACGTCCCGTTCGCCGGGCAACCTTCTCCGGTTCGCGGCTGTCTCCCATGTGAGCCCTCACACCTCGTACGCCATTGGCTCCGCGTACGCGACCAAGGAGAGTTCTGTGGGCATTCGCACCATGCTGACCGTGGCCGTCTGTGCCGCGACGGCGCTGTCCTGCGGCACGGCCGTTGCAGCGCCCGGCGGCGGGCACGCGGGTACGGCCGGGGGAACGGCAACCACCACCGTGCGGGAGGACTTCAACGGGGACGGCTACCAGGACGTCGTCGTCGCGGCCCCCGCCGCCGCTGTCGACGGCCACGAGTGGGCGGGGTACGTCACCGTCGCCTACGGCTCCGCACAGGGCCTGAGCACCGCGCACACGACCGTCATCGACCAGAACACGGCCGGTGTGCCGGGCGAACCCGAGAACGGCAACAGCTTCGGTTCCCGGATGGTCGCCGAGGACCTCGACCACGACGGCCTGACCGACCTGGCGCTGTACGCCAACGAATGGCTGACGTCCCCGAACAACTTCGGCTCGGTGATCGTCCTGTGGGGCCGCACCGGCGGCCTCACGGGACAGGGCGCGGTGCGGCTGGCCGCCCCGCCCGACACCGAGGTGGGGTCCAACCTCACCGCCGGTGACTTCGACGGCGACGGCGACACGGACCTGATGCTGGACCACGGCGGGGAGTACGAGGAACGCAGCGTGCTGTACGGGCCGTTCGACCGGTCCGGGGCACCCGCCCGCGAGCAGCTGGTGACGATGTTCGACACGGACAACTACATGGGCACCACGGCCGTGGGCGACTTCAACGGCGACGGCATCGACGACCTGTGCACCACCTACGTGTACGAGGAGCACTCCGAGGGCGCCAAGCTGTGGCTGGGTACCCCCGGAGGTCTGTCGCCGGTCTCCACCCCGCTCCCCGGCGCCTCGTCCCTCGCGGTGGGTGACTTCGACAAGGACGGCAAGGACGACCTCGCCACCCGCGTGGTACCGGGCGACATCGTGGAGGACTTCCCCACGGACCCGGGCACCGTCAGGATCTACTACGGCTCCGCGTCCGGTCCCAGCACGACGCGGACGAAGACGATCACCCAGGACACCGCGGGCGTGCCCGGGGTCAGCGAGAAGGGCGACCAGTTCGGCGCCCGGCTCAACGCGGGTGACGTCGACGGCGACGGCTACGACGACCTCGCGGTGGGTGTGCCGTTCGAAGGCATCGGGACGACCAGGGCGGCGGGCGCCGTGGTGCTGCTGAAGGGCGGCCCCGGCGGTCTGAGCGGCACCGGCGCGAAGTCCTTCCACCAGGACACGGCGGGCATGCCCGGCGTGGCGGAGACGGGTGACCACTTCGGCGGTTCGGTGCGGCTGCTCGACGTCAACGGGGACGGGAAGGCGGATCTGACGGCCGGCGCCCCCGACGAGAACCTGGAGGCGGTCGCGGACGGCGGTGCGGTGTGGTCGCTGCGCGGCACGTCCTCGGGGCTGACCACGACCGGCGTCTTCGCGTTCAACCCGGTCGACCTGGGCGCCCCCGTGAAGAAGGCCCGGTTCGGCTCGAACCTGGGCGGCGACGACGGGGCCGGGCTCTACAGCCTCTGAGCCGGGAGGGGCCCGTTCCGCAGACTGCGGAACGCGCCCCTCGCCCGCTTCTCCGGGCGTCAGGAACGCGCGTCGCGCGCCTTCGCCTCGCGTTCGGCGTTGCGCTCCTTGATGCGGACGTTCTCCTTGCGGACGTCCGCCTGGGTGGTGCGCTCGTTCTGCAGCCACTCCGGGTCGTCCTGCTTCAGCGCGTCGATCTGCTCCGTGGTCAGGGGCTCGGTGACCCCGCCGCGGGCGAGGCCCGAGATGGAGATGCCCAGCTTGGACGCGACGACCGGGCGGGGGTGCGGGCCGTTGCTCCGCAGGTCGCGCAGCCACTGGGGCGGATCGGCCTGGAGGGCCGCCAGCTCGGCGCGCGAGACGACACCCTCCTGGAATTCGGCGGGGGTGGCCTCGAGGTACACACCCAGCTTCTTCGCCGCGGTGGCGGGCTTCATGGTCTGGGCGGTCTGGTGGGACTTCATGGTGTCAAGGGTATCCAGCGCGTGCGGTGGATCCGACCACGGCCGGTAACCTGGCGGGGTGACACGCTCGGAAGCATCCCCTTCGTTCCGGCTGGCGTACGTCCCCGGAGTGACGCCCACCAAGTGGGTGCGGATCTGGAACGAGCGCCTGCCCGGCACCCCCCTGAACCTCGTCCCGGTGCCCGCCTCCGAGGCGCAGGACCTGCTGCGCGCCGGCGGCGCCGACGCCGGGTTCGTCCGGCTGCCGGTCGACGGTACGGACCTCAGCGCGATCCCGCTCTACACCGAGACGACCGTCGTGGTGGTCCCGAAGGACCACGTGGCCGCGGCGGTCGAGGAGCTGTCCCTCGCCGAGCTGGCCGACGAGATCGTGCTGCACCCGCAGGACGACACCCTGGCCTGGGAGCGGCTGCCCGGCCGTCCGGCGATCGAGCGCCCGGCGACCACGGCGGACGCCATCGAGCTGGTGGCGGCGGGGGTGGGCGTCCTCGTCGTCCCCCAGTCGCTCGCCCGGCTGCACCACCGCAAGGACCTGACGTACCGCCCGCTGTCGGACGCGCCCGAGTCGCGCATCGCGCTGTCGTGGCCGCAGGAGAAGACCACCGACCAGGTGGAGGACTTCATCGGCATCGTGCGCGGCCGGACCGTGAACAGCTCGCGGGGCCGCAGCACGGCGCCCGCGGCCCAGCCGAAGGCGAAGCGCGCCGAGAGCGGCGGGGCGCGGCAGAAGTCGGCTGCGGGGAAGGCCGGCCGCGCGGGCGGTGCGGCGGGAGGCAAGGGCGCCAAGGGTGCTCGTGGGGCCAAGGGCGGTGCGGCGGCGGGGCGCGGCAAGCCCCGCCGGCGGCCGTAGCCAGGCGGTCCGGGGCGCGGTTGTCAGACCCTGCTGGCAGCATCGGTGACCATGACGCACACCGCACGCCCGATGCCGCCCCTGGACGCCGACGAACGCACCGGCCTGGAGAGCTGGCTCGACTTCTACCGGGCCACCGTGGCCGCGAAATGCGAGGGCCTGACCGACGAGCAGGTGCGGCTCGCCTCCGTACCGCCGTCGTCGCTGACGCTGATGGGGCTCGTCCAGCACCTCGCGGAGGTCGAGCGGAACTGGTTCCGCCGGGTCCTGACCGGTGAGGACGTCCCTCCGGTGCACGGCGGGCCGGCCGGTCCCGAGGGCCACGACGGGGGGTTCGAGCTCTCCGGGGGCGCCACCTTCGCCGGCGCGTGCGCGGCCTGGCAGGAGGAGATCGCCGTGTCCCGCGCGGTGTGCGCCGAGCGGTCGCCGGAGGACTCGGCGCCCTTCATGGGCGGCGAGGTGAAGCTCCGCTGGATCTACCACCACATGATCGGCGAGTACGCCCGCCACAGCGGTCACGCCGATCTGCTGCGCGAGCGGATCGACGGGAGCACCGGGGTGTGAGGGGGCGGGGCTCCGGGCCGGTCCGAAGAGATGTCAGGATGGTTCCATGACGAGTCAGGTTTTCTTCGACATCACCATCAACGACGAGCCCGCCGGGCGGATCGTCTTCAATCTGTTCGACGACGTCGTTCCCCGTACCGCTGAGAACTTCCGCCAGCTGGCGACCGGGCAGAACGGCTTCGGCTACAAGGGTTCCTCCTTCCACCGCGTCATCCCCGAGTTCATGCTCCAGGGCGGCGACTTCACCCGCGGCGACGGCACGGGCGGCAAGAGCATCTACGGTGCCAAGTTCGAGGACGAGAACTTCAAGCTGGCGCACACCAAGCCGGGTCTGCTCTCCATGGCCAACGCCGGCCCGAACTCGAACGGTTCGCAGTTCTTCATCACGACCATCGTGACGTCCTGGCTGGACGGCAAGCACGTCGTCTTCGGCGAGGTCGCCGACGAGGACAGCATGGTCCTGGTCAAGCGGATCGAGGCGCTCGGCTCGCAGAGCGGCCGCACCAAGGCGAAGGTCACCATCGCCGACTCCGGGATCCTCTGATTCAGGACCCCGCACACCCAGCCGACAGCTGACCGGACGCGCCGGACGACGTACCCCGTCGACCGGCGCGTCCGTCATTCGCGGACAGCGGAGCCGAAGACACCGATGCACTGTCAACCGACAGTTGACAGTGACAGGACTGTCAACTTACGGTTGACGCATGACGAATCCCGTAGGTCCGACGCATCCCGTCCGTCTCGACGACCTCATCGCAGCCATCAAGAAGGTCCACCCCGACGCCCTCGACCAGCTCCAGGACGCCGTCATCGCCGCCGACCACCTCGGTGACGTCGCCGACCACCTGATCGGCCACTTCGTGGACCAGGCCCGCCGCTCCGGCGCCTCCTGGACCGAGATCGGCAAGAGCATGGGGGTGACGCGGCAGGCGGCCCAGAAGCGCTTCGTCGCCAAGGACCCCGGCGAGGGTTCCGACCTCAACCCGAGCCAGGGCTTCGGCCGCTTCACCCCGCGCGCCAAGAACGTGGTCATGGCCGCGCAGAACGAGGCGCGGGCCGCCTCCAACGCCGAGATCGGCACCGAGCACCTGGTCCTCGGCCTGCTCAGCGAGCCGGAAGGGCTCGCGGCGGCGTTCATCAGGGCGCAGGGCGTGGTCCTGGACTCCGTCCGGCAGGCCGCCACCGAGGCGCTGCCGCCGGCCGCGGACGGCGAGCTCCCCGAGCTGATCCCGTACAACGGCGACGCCCGCAAGGCGCTGGAGCTCACCTTCCGCGAGGCCCTGCGGATGGGGCACAACTACATCGGCACCGAGCACATCCTGCTCGCCCTCCTGGAGCACGAGGACGGCTCCGGCGTGCTCAGCGGCCTCGGCATCGACAAGGCCACCGCCGAGCGGGGCATCGCCGAGGCGCTCTCGCTCCTGACCGCCGCCCAGGAGCCGCCCGCCCCCGAGGACCCGAAGGCCCCGGGCCGGGAGGGGTGAAATCCGTGCCTCAGCCCGCCCCCGCCTCCAGGCGCAGGGACCAGCGGTGCGGCAGTCCGGTGAGCGTGACGGTGGAGAGCGGGCCGACGTCGACGTTCCAGTACGAGGACGGCGGGGCCTTCAGCGCGTAGACGAGGGCGGCCCGCACGACCGCCGGTTCTGCGACGGCGACGACGGCGCCGTCGCAGACCGGGCGGGTGTCCAGCCAGCCGCCTATCCGCGTGATGAACGCGAGCAGCGGTTCACCGCCGTGCGGCGCGGAGCGCGGGTCCGCGAGCCAGGCGTCCACGGCGGCCGGCTCGCGGGCGGCGACTTCGGTGAGCGTACACCCCCGCCACCGGCCCATGTCGCAGTCGCGCAGCGCCGGCTGGAGCAGCGGGTGGAAGCCGAGCGCCTCGCCCGTGGCGCGGCTGCGCGGGGTCGGTGAGCAGTAGCGCAGTTCGGCGGCGCCGAGGGGCGCCAGGGCAGGGGCGGCGAACCGCACCGCGTGCCGGCCGGACTCGTCGAGCGGCCGGTCGTCGTCGAAGCGCTCGGCGAGCAGGGAGGAACTGCGCGCTGCGGCGACGAGCGAGACTCGAACACTCATGGGCGGATCGTGGAGCCGATCGCCGCGTCGGTCAAGAGTGCCGCCCGGTCTCGTACGGCGGGGCCCCGGCTCTCGTACGGCGGGGCCCCGGCTCTCGTACGGCAGGGCCCCGGCCCTCCGGTCAGACACCGATCGCCGGCGTGCCCTCCCAGGCGGTACGCAGCCGGCGCACGCCCTCGGCGATCTCGGCCGGCCCGGCGACGGAGACGAAGCTCAGCCGGATGTGCGGCGACGGGGGCTCGGCGCTGAAGTAGGGCCGCCCCGGCGCCACGGCCACCCCCGCGCGCAGCGCCGCCTGGACCATGGCGGACTCGTCCGTTCCGGCCTCGGAGCCGGGCAGCCGCAGCCACAGGAAGCCGCCGCCCACCGGGATGTGCGGCAGTCCGAGCCCGGGCAGCGTCTCGCGCAGCGCCGCCGTCATCGCCGTACGCCGGGCCCGGAGTTCCGCCGCCACGGAACGCAGGTGGCGGCCCCAGGCGGGCGAGCCGACCAGTTCGAGCGCCGCCTCCTGGAGCGGCCGGGGGACGAAGAAGCTGTCGACGATCTGGATGCCGCGCAGCCGTTCCAGGGCCGGGCCCCGGGCGGCGATTGCTCCCACGCGCAGGCTGGGCGAGGCGGCCTTGGTGAGGGAGCGGGTGTGGACGACGACTCCGTCGGGGTCGTCGGCGGCGAGCGGCCGGGGCAGGGCGCCCGCGTCGTCGTGCGCGAGCAGGCGGGCGAAGTCGTCCTCGATGACGAACGCCCCCGCCTCCCGGGCGATCCGTACGACCTCGGGGCGGCGGGCCTCGGACAGGACGGTGCCGGTCGGGTTCTGGAAGAGGGGCTGGCAGACGAAGACGCGGGCGCCGGTGGCGTGGAAGGCGGCGGCGAGCAGGTCGGGGCGCACGCCGTCGCGGTCCACCGGGACGGGCACCGGCCGCAGCCCCGCGGCCCGGGCGGCGGCCAGCATGCCGGGGTAGGTGGGTGACTCCACCAGCACCGGCGCACCGGGCGGGGCGAGCGCCCGCAGCGCGGTGGCCAGGGCGCTCTGGCCGCCCGCGGTGATCAGCACGTCGGCGGCGCCGAGCGCGGGGGCGATGTCCCGGGCGAACCAGGCGCGCAGTTCGGTCAGTCCGTCGATGGGCGGGCGGCTCCAGGCGCCCGGGCGGCGGCCGGCCCGGGTCAGGGCGGCGGCGAGGGCGCGTTCGGGCTGGAGCGAGGCGTGCAGATAGCCCCCGTTCAGCTCGATGACGCCGGTGGGCGGGGCGACGAGGCTGACCAGGAGGCCCGACACGTCGACGGTACGGGGCACCGCCTCGGGGCCGCCGTCGCCGCTGAGCGAGACCTCCTGCCAGGAGGTGTCGCCGGCCGGGGGCGGCGCGTCCGCGAGGGGCTGGGCCCGGTAGGCGCCGGAGCCGGGGCGGGTGACGACGAGCCCTTCGGCGGCGAGCTGTGCGACGGCCCGGGACACGGTGACCGGGCTCGCCCGGAACCGTTCGACCAGGGCACGACTGGAGGGCAGCTTCTCGCCCGGAGAGTAGCGGTTCAGTTCCGACCGCAGGGCTGTGGCCAGCTCTGCCACACTGCTACGCTCATACATGAGAGCAGACAGTAGCGCTACTTCACACGTCACGATAGCGGTGCCGCCCGTCGAAGGCGGCCTTGGGCAGCCCGCCGAGACGGGTTCCCGGCGGGGGACGCTGCTCGCCCTCCTGGGCGTGGTGACGTTCTCGCTGACTTTCCCGTCCACGGTGTGGGGCCTGGAGAGCTTCGGCCCCTGGTCCCTGGTTGCCCTGCGCAGCCTGCTGGCGGCGGCGCTCTCCGGCGGGCTGCTGCTCGCGGCCCGGGCGCGGGTGCCGGCCCGGGAGCACTGGGCGGGCCTGGCCGTGGTGGCGGGCGGCGTGGTGGTCGGCTTCCCGCTGCTGACGACGCTGGCGCTGCGTACGTCCACGACCTCGCACGCCGCGGTGGTCGTCGGGCTGCTGCCGCTGACCACGGCGGTGTTCTCCTCGCTGCGGACCGGGACGCGCCCGCCCCGCGCGTTCTGGGCGGCGGCGGTGGCGGGGGCGGCCGTGGTGATCGCCTTCACCGTGGCGCAGAGCGGCGGGGCGCTGTCGGCCGGCGACCTCTACCTGTTCGGCGCGCTGCTGGTGTGCGCGGCCGGGTACACCGAGGGCGGCAGGCTGGCGAAGGTGATGCCGGGGTGGCAGGTCACCGGCTGGGCGCTGATCCTCACGCTGCCGCTCACCCTGGCGGGGGCGGCCGTCGCGCTGGCGTACGAGCCGGTCCGGCTGACGGTGCACGGGGTCGTCGGACTGGTCTGGGTGTCGGCCGTCTCCACCTTCCTCGGCCTGTACGTCTGGTACCGGGGCATGGCCGAGATCGGGGTGGCCCGGGCCAGTCAGCTCCAGCTCGCCCAGCCGCTGCTGACCCTGTTCTGGTCGTTCTTCCTGCTGGGCGAAGAGGTCGCGGCGGCGGCGCCGGTGGCCGCCGTCGCGGTCCTGGTCTGCATCGCGCTCACCCAGCGGGCGGGGCGCACCCGGTCATAGACTGGGCGGAAGCGGAACGCCACCCGTGAGGAGGTCACTCCCGATGGAGGCACACACGGGCGACCGGCTGCTGACCCACGGCAGGACGGTGGGTCAGCACGACCGGGTCGCGGAGATCGTCGAAGTGCTCGGTGACGGGGGCACTCCCCCGTACCGCGTCCGCTTCGACGACGGACACGAACACCTGCTCGCACCGGGCCCCGACAGCGTCGTCCAGCACACCGGCTGCGCGTCGGGCCGGGACGCGGACATCACCTGACCGTCAGCGCGGCGGCCGCGCTCGTGACCGGTAGTGGTCGGCGACCACCCGGTCCATCGCGCCGATCCGGTCCGCGGCCACGCTCTTCGCCGAGAAGTAGGCGTGGCCGCGGACCTGGTCGTGCCGGGCCGCGAGGTCGATGTGCCGGGACAGCTCCGCCGGGTCCTGCCAGGCGGCGCCCTGGGCCGAGTCGCCGCACTTGTACAGGGCCTCACCGATGAAGAGGTCCACGCCCGTGCCGCGTACGACGTCGGACCACCAGGGCACGAGAACGGCGTAGTCGGCCGCCGGGTAGCCGATGTTCCAGTAGACCTGCGGGCAGATGTAGTCCAGCCAGCCCTTCTTGATCCAGCCCCGGGTGTCGGCGTACAGGTCGTCGTACGTCTGCACGCCCGCGCTGGTCCGTGAGCCGGCCGGGTCGGTGCCGGTGTTGCGCCAGACGCCGAAGGGGCTGATCCCGAAGCGGACGCCGGGCTTGAGCGCCTTGATGCGTTCGGAGGTCTCGCGCACCAGCTGGTCGGTGTTGTCGCGCCGCCAGGACGCCTTGTCGGGGAAGCCGGCACCGTACTTCTCGTAGGCGGCGCCGTCCGCGAAGGTCTGGCCGGCCACCGGATACGGGTAGAAGTAGTCGTCCCAGTGCACCGCGTCGATGTCGTAGCGGCGGACCGCGTCGAGCATCGCGTCCCGCACGAAGGTGCGGACCTCGGGCAGGCCCGGGTTGTAGTAGAGCTTGCCGCCGTAGGGCAGGACCCAGTCGGGGTGGCGGCGGGCCGGGTGGGCGGCGGCCAGCTTCGAGGGGTCGGTGTGGTTGGCGACCCGGTACGGGTTGAACCAGGCGTGCAGCTCCAGCCCCCGGCTGTGCGCCTCCTGGACCGCGGTGCCCAGCGGGTCCCAGCCGGGGTCCTTGCCCTGCACCCCGGTCAGGCACTGGGCCCACGGCTCGTACGGGGAGGGCCACAGCGCGTCGGCGGACGGGCGGACCTGGAGGATCACCGCGTTCAGCTTCCGCTCGACGGCCTCGTCGAGGTATGCGATCAGCTCCGCCCGCTGCGCGGCGGCGGACAGGCCGGTCCGCGACGGCCAGTCGGTATTGGCGATGGTCGCCACCCACATGCCGCGCAGCTCTCGCCGCACCACGTCCCGCCGGCCGGCCGGTCCCGGGCGGGCGTCCGCCCGGCGGGGCGCCGCGACGGCGGCGTCACCCGCCACGGTGGCCGCCCCCACCACCCCGGCGACCGTCCCGGCCGCACCGGTCACAAAACCCCTTCGGGCCATTCCTCGCATCGCGTCGCACCTGCCCCTTCTCCGCACTCGCTCACATCCCCGCAATCCGGGCACAGATCCGAGCATGCCCGCCCCGGCCCGCTATCCCCGGTAAGCGACGGAGTAACGTCGTGGAGTCGTGGTGGAGCCCGGAATCAGACGGAAGCCGCCGAACGGAGAGCATCGAGAGGCACAGGTGACGGACTCTATGGCCGACATTGCACGCGTCGGAGTGGTGGGCTGCGGCCAGATGGGCGCCGGCATCGCGGAGGTCTGCGCCCGCAGCGGCCTCGACGTGAAGGTGGCCGAGACGACCGGCGAGGCACTGGAGATCGGCCGCACCCGGCTGCACAACTCCCTGTCGAAGGCGGCAGAGCGCGGCAAGATCACCACGGCGGAGCGCGACGAGACGCTGGACCGCCTCAGCTTCACCACCGATCTGGGCGAGTTCGCCGACCGTGACCTGGTCATCGAGGCCGTCGTGGAGAACGAGCAGGTCAAGACCGAGATCTTCCAGGTGCTCGACCAGGTGGTGACCCGCCCGGACGCGATCCTCGCCTCCAACACCTCCTCGATCCCGCTGGTGAAGCTGGCCGTCGCGACCTCCCGCCCGGACCAGGTCATCGGCATCCACTTCTTCAACCCGGCGCCCGTGCAGAAGCTCGTCGAGCTGATCCCCGCGCTCACCACCTCGGACGAGACGATCGCGCGTTCCGAGGCCGTGGTGCAGGACATACTGGGCAAGCACCCGATCCGCGCCCAGGACCGCTCCGGCTTCGTCGTCAACGCCCTGCTGATCCCGTACCTGCTCTCCGCGATCCGGATGTTCGAGTCCGGCATCGCCAGCCGCGAGGACATCGACAACGGCATGGAGATGGGCTGCGCCCACCCGATGGGCCCGCTCAAGCTCGCCGACCTGATCGGCCTGGACACCGTGGCCTCGGTCGCCGACTCGATGTACGCCGAGTACAAGGAGCCCCTGTACGCCGCTCCCCCGCTGCTCCAGCGGATGGTGGACGCGGGGCGGCTGGGCCGGAAGTCGGGGTCGGGGTTCTACCCGTACGCGTGACACGGCGGGCCGGTACGGGGGAGGGGCGGCGCGCCCCTCGCCCGTACCGGACGCGGCTCAGCCCAGCCGTAAGTGGTGCAGCATCATCAGCCCGGCCGCCATGCCCGCCGCCGGGACCTCGCCGCGGGCGATCATGTCGGGCACCAGCTTGAGCGGTACCCACTCACGGCGCGAGGACTCGAAGGCGTCGCGGGGCTCTCCGGTCCAGGCCGCCTCCTCGCCCCAGTAGAAGTGGTGCCGGGCGTCGGTGAGGCCGTTGGACGGCTCCACGGTCAGCAGCGGGCGCAGGTGGCCGGGGCGCCAGCCGGTCTCCTCCTCCATCTCACGGGCGGCCGCATCGGCCGGCCGCTCGCCGTCCTCCACCACGCCCGCGGCCAGCTCCCAGCCCCAGCTGTCGGTGATGAACCGGTGCCGCCACAGCAGCAGCACCTCATTCGCCTCGTTGACGACGGTCGCCGCCGCCACCGGGCGGAGCCGGATCACGAAGTGGTCGAGACGGCCCCCGTCCGGGAGCGCGACATCGGCCAGATTGACCCGGAACCAACGGTTCCCGCACACAGTCTGTTCGTTCAGATTCGTCCACTGCACGGTTCTGCCGCCCTCTTGCTCGTAGGTGGCCGTATCGCAGCAGACTCGGGGTCACAGCGGTACGCGCAGTGCCCCCTCGACACGTTCGGCGGCCCGCTCCGCGTCGGCGCTCCGGCTGGCGACCAGTTCCTCGCGCACCGTGCGCAGCCGGTCCCGCAGCCGCTGCGGTTCCATGCCCCTGGCCCGGTCCGCCATCTCGGTGGCCGTGACCGCCGCCCGGTCCGCCTCGCCCTGCCGCAGCTCGATCGTGGTCAGCATCGCGAGCCGGTGGACCATGCCCCGGTCGTGCGCGGGCGCGCCCACCGCCGCCACCGCGTGCTCCCGCGCGCCCGCGAGGTCCCCGAGGCTCAGCAGTGCCTCCGCCGCCTGCACGTCGACCAGGCCCGGCTGGACGTACCCCGTCTCGTCCGGCTCCCCCGGCCGGATGCGGGCGGCCTCCGACTCTGCGCGGCCGATGCACGTCAGCGCGCCCGCCCGGTCCCCGAGCCGGGCGTACGCCTTGGCCTGCATCGCGTGGAGGTCGGCGGCGAGGGCGGGAGTGATCTCGCGCCCCGCCGCGCGCAGGGCCGCCTCGGCGAAGGCCACGGACTGGCGGTACTCGGCCAGGAACAGCGACTGGTTGACCAGCAGGGCGATCACATAGCCGCCGAGCCCGCGGTCCCCGCTCGCCTTGGCCAGGCGCAGCGCCTGGTGGAAGTAGCGCTGGGCGAGGCCGTGCGCGTCGGAGTCGTAGGCGCAGATCCCGGCGACGGCCACCAGCGCGCCCGTCGCGCGGTGAATACCTCGCAGGACGCGGACCGGTCGCCTGCTCCCCCTCGTACAGCACGGCGACCGCCCCCCGCACAGTCCCCCGCCGACCTGCCCGACACTCCGCGGCGGAGAGGACCTGCGAGACACAGGAGGGGCGTACCCGGTCTCCCGGATACGCCCCTCCTCAGCGTGCGGAGCGGCTACGCGCCGCGCAGCACCGCTCCCGTGCGCTCGGCGGCCAGCGCCACCGCCGTGTCACGGGCGGCGCTCGCCTCGTCGACCGTCAGGGTGCGGTCGGCGGCACGGAACCGCAGCGCGTACGCCAGGGACTTGCGGCCCTCACCGATCTGCTCGCCCGTGAAGACGTCGAACAGCCGCAGCGACTCCAGCAGTTCGCCCGCGCCGTCGCGCAGCGCCCGCTCCACGTCGGCGGCCGGCACGTCCTGGCCGACGACCAGCGCGACGTCCTGGGTGGCCACCGGGAAGGTGGAGATCCGCGGGGCCCGCAGGACGCCGTCGACGGTCTGCTCCAGGACGTCGAGGTCGACCTCCATGGCGCAGGTGCGCTCGGGCAGGTGGAGCTCCTTGACGACGCGCGGGTGCAGCTCACCGGCGTGCCCGAACAGGGTCTCCTCGCCGGCCACCGTCACGTACAGCGCGGCGCAGCGGCCCGGGTGCCAGGGGGCGTGCCGGTCGGCGCGGACGGCGACCTCGACACCGGCCTCGCGGGCGATCGTGCGCGCCGCCTCGACGGAGTCCGCCCAGTCGGCGGGGCGGCCCTTGCCCCACCAGCCGGCCTGCTCGCGGGCGCCCGCGAGGACGACGGCGGCGCGGCGCGGCTGGCGCGGCAGCGCGGCGTCGAGCGAGGCGATCTCCTCGTCCGAGGGGCGCCGGTCGACGGGCAGCCGGACGGGCTCGGTCTCCTGGCCGGTGGGCAGGAAGACGAGACCGGTCTCGAAGAGCGCGAGGTCGTGGCTGCCGCGGCCGTCGTTGCGCCGCAGTGCGCCGAGGAGGCCCGGCAGCAGCGTGGTGCGCAGTGAGGGCTCCTCGTCGGAGAGCGGGTTGACGAGCTTGACGGTGCGGCGGCGGGCGTCGTCCGCCTCCAGGCCGAGCTGGTCCAGGACCGCCTCGCCGATGAACGGGTAGTTCAGGGCCTCGACGTAGCCCGCGCCCGCGAGCGCCCGGCCGACGCGGCGGTGCAGCCGCTGGCGGTCGGTGAGGCCGCGTCCTGAGGGCGGCGTCGGGAGCGTGGAGGGGAGGTTCTCGTAGCCCTCAAGCCGGATGACCTCTTCGGCGAGGTCGTTCGGCTCGTTCAGGTCCGGCCGCCAGGACGGGGTGGTGACGAGGAGCTCGTCCTGCCCGTAGACGTCGCAGCCGACCTCCTGGAGGCGGCGCACGACGGTCTCGCGGCCGTAGGTGACACCGGCGACCTGGTCGGGGTGGTCGGCCGGCATCGTGATGGTGCGGGGCGCGGAGGGGGCCGACACCTCGGTGACGCCCGCCTCGGCGGTGCCGCCGGCCAGGAGCACCAGCAGGTCGACGGTGCGCTGCGCGGCAGCGGCGGCGGCCTGCGGGTCGACGCCGCGCTCGAAGCGCTTGGACGCCTCGGAGGGCAGCTTGTGGCGGCGCGCGGTGCGGGCGATCGAGATCGCGTCGAAGTGCGCGGCCTCGATGACGACCTCGGCGGTGTGCGCGCCCTCGGCGGCGTCCGCGATCTCCGTGTCGGCGCCGCCCATGACGCCCGCGAGCCCGATGGGGCCGCGGTTGTCCGTGATGACGAGGTCGCCGGCGTCCAGGACGCGGACCGCGCCGTCGAGCGTGGTGAGCTTCTCGCCCTGCTCGGCGCGGCGCACCCCGATCGGCCCGTCGATGCGGGTCCGGTCGTAGGCGTGCAGCGGCTGGCCGAGTTCGAGCATCACGTAGTTGGTGACGTCGACGGCGAGCGAGATCGGCCGCATGCCGGCCTTCTGCAGCCGGCGCTGCATCCAGATCGGGGTCCGGGCCTCGGGCTGGAGTCCGACGACGGTGCGCGCGGTGAAGCGGGAGCAGCCGATCGGGTCGGAGACCTTGACCGGGTAGCCGTACGCGTTGGGCGCGGGCACGTCCAGGAGGGCCGGGTCGCGCAGCGGCAGGCCGTAGGCGATGGCGGTCTCGCGGGCGACGCCGCGCATCGACAGGCAGTAGCCGCGGTCGGGCGTGACGGCGATGTCCAGGACCTCGTCGACGAGTTCGAGCAGCTCGATGGCGTCGGTGCCGGCCTCGTGCTCCGGGGGCAGGACGATGATGCCGTGGGTGCCGTCGTCGCCCATGCCGAGCTCGTCGGTGGAGCAGATCATGCCGTGCGAGGTCTTGCCGTACGTCTTGCGGGCGGCGATCGCGAAGTCGCCGGGCAGCACGGCGCCGGGCAGGACCACGACGACCTTGTCGCCGACGGCGAAGTTACGGGCTCCGCAGACGATCTCCTGCGGCTCGCCGGTCCCGTTGGCGGTGCCGACGTCCACCGTGCAGAAGCGGATCGGCTTCTTGAAGCCCTCCAGCTCCTCGATGGTCAGCACCTGTCCGACGACCAGCGGGCCCGTGAGGCCGGCGCCGATCTGCTCGACCGTCTCGACCTCAAGGCCGACGGCGACGAGCTTGGCCTGTACGTCACGGCCGGTCTCGGTGGCCGGCAGGTCGACGTACTCCCGCAGCCAGGAAAGCGGGACGCGCATCAGATCTCCATCCCGAAGGGCCGGGTGAACCGGACGTCACCCTCGACCATGTCTCGCATGTCTTCGACGTTGTGGCGGAACATCAGCATCCGCTCGATGCCGAACCCGAAGGCGAATCCGCTGTACTTCCGGGGGTCGACGCCGCAGGCCGTGAGCACCTTGGGGTTGACCATGCCGCAGCCGCCGAGCTCGATCCAGCCCTCGCTGCCGCAGGTGCGGCAGGGGCGGTCCGGGTTGCCGACGGAGGCGCCGCGGCAGACGTAGCAGACCATGTCCATTTCGGCGGACGGCTCGGTGAACGGGAAGAAGTTCGGGCGCAGCCGGGTCTTCATGTCCGGGCCGAAGAGCGCCTGGACCATGTGGTCGAGGGTGCCCTTCAGGTCGGCCATGGTGAGGCCCTCGTCGACGGCCAGCAGCTCGATCTGGTGGAAGACCGGGGTGTGCGTGGCGTCGAGCTCGTCGGTGCGGTAGACGCGGCCGGGGCAGACGACGTAGACGGGGGGCTCGCGGTCGAGCAGGGTGCGGGCCTGGACCGGCGAGGTGTGCGTGCGCAGGACGACACCGGACTCGTCGTTCTTCGCGCCGTCGGCGCCCTCCACGAAGAAGGTGTCCTGCATCTGCCGGGCCGGGTGGTCGGGCACGAAGTTCAGGGCGTCGAAGTTGAACCACTCGGCCTCGGCCTCGGGGCCCTCGGCGATCTCGTAGCCCATGGCCACGAAGACGTCGGCGACGCGCTCCATGAAGGTCGTCAGCGGGTGGCGGGCGCCGCCCGGGGTGCGGTCGTAGGGCAGCGTGACGTCCACCGCCTCCTCGACCAGGACGCGGGCGTCCCGCTCGGCCTCCAGCTCCGCCTGGCGGGCCGCGAGGGCCTTGCCCACGGCGCCGCGGGCCTGGCCGACGCGCTTGCCGGCCTCGGCCTTGGCCTGCGGGGGCAGCGCGCCGATCTCGCGGTTGGCGAGCGAGAGGGGCGAGGTGCCACCGGTGTGCGCGGTCTTCGCCTGGGCGAGCGCGTCGAGGTCGCCGGCGGCGGCGAAGGCGGCGAACGCCTCGTCCCGCATGCGCTCGATCTCTTCCGGTTTCAGTGCCTCGACCTCGACTGGGTCGTACGACTTGTTCGGTGCCGACATCTCTTCCCGTACTTCCGATTGGCTGGTACTGCGCTGACCGGGGATACCCCCGGAACCCCGTGGCCCCGCTCGACGCCAGAAGGGCACAAAGGTGCCAAGGGTCGAGTCTAAGGGTCAGGAGATGTGCGGGGCGCCCGTGGGCCGCTCGGGCCCGTTACTGCATGTAGGCCGGCGTGCTCACGGGCAGGATAAATCGGAACTCGGCGCCGCCTCCGGGGCCGCGGCCGACCGTGATGGCGCCGCCGTGGGCCTCGACGATGCCCTTGACGATGTAGAGGCCGAGGCCCGTACCACCGCGCTTGCTCCCCCGCCAGAACCGGGTGAAGACGCGGCTCATGGACTCCTCGGGGATGCCGGGACCTTCGTCGCTCACGGTGACGGCCGCTCCCCTCTCGTCGCTCTTCGCCGGTGCGGGTGCCACATCGATGGTGACAGTTCCCTCGCCGTGGCGCACCGCGTTTTCCAACAGGTTGCCGAGCACCTGGTCGACCTTGTCGGGGTCGGCCCACACGGCGGGCAGCGGCTGGCAGGTGCGGACGAGGAAGCGGCCGGGGTCCTGGCCGGCCGCGGTGTGCGCCTGGACGTGGCGCTCGACGGCGGCGGACAGGTCCACGGGCTGGCGCCGCAGCTCCAGGCGGCCCGAGTCGATCCGGGAGATATCGAGGAGCTCGGTGATGAGCCGGGTGACCCGGTTGGCGTCCGCGTAGACGGTCTCCAGCATCAGGCGCTTCTGGGCGTCCGTGAAACGCTCCCACTTGGCCAGCAGGGTCGCGGTGAAACCTTTGACCGAGGTCAGCGGCGAGCGCAGTTCGTGGGCGACGGTCGCGATCAGCTCGGCGTTGCTGCGCTCGGAGCGGCGGCGGGCCTCGGTGCCGCGCAGGCTGATCACGAGCCGGCTGACCGGTCCGGTGGGGCTCTCGCGCACGTAGCGGGCGGAGACGAGGACCTCGCGGCCGCCGGGCAGCAGGAGGTTGCGCTCGGGCTGGCCGACGCGGGTGGCGAGGCCGCCGTAGGGGTCGGTCAGCTCCCACCAGCGGCGGCCCTTGAGGTCTTCCAGCGGCAGCGCGTGCTCCACCGGGCGGCCGAGGGCGGCGGCCCTGGGGACGGCGGTGATGCGGACGGCGGCGGCGTTGAAGCAGATGATCCGGCCGGTCTCGTCCGCGACGACCAGCCCGTCGGGGAGGTCGTCGGGGTCCAGCGCCTGTCCGCCGGGGCCGATGTCCGCGACGGTCACTCCGTCCGGCTCACCGGCGGCGCGCACGACGGCCGCGTGTGTCGCGCGCGGCCCGCTCATGCCGACAGCCATATCCCGTACCCCACGTCTCGAACCGGTGCAGTGGGCCCCCGAGTCCGTCACCCTACTAGTCGTCGGTGACGGAGCGACACCCTGCGGGGACTCTCCGCCGAGGACTGGGGTGCGCGGCGGGGTCAGCCGGCGGTGCGGCGCGGGCGCTGGGCGCGCGCGGAGGCGTACAGGCAGACCGCGGCGGCGGTGGCGAGGTTGAGGCTCTCGGCCTTGCCGTGGATCGGCACCCGCACGACGGCGTCGGCCAGCGCGCGGGTCTCCTCGGGCAGGCCCCATGCCTCGTTGCCGAAGACCCAGGCGGTGGGACCGCCCATCGTGCCGGCGTCGAGTTCGTCGTCCAGGTCGTCCGCGCCGGCGCCGTCGGCGGCCAGGATGCGCACGCCCGCCTCGCGCAGCCCCCGTACGGCCTGTTCGACGGGTACGCCGACGGCGACCGGCAGGTGGAAGAGCGAACCGACCGAGGCGCGGACCGACTTGGGGTTGTACAGGTCCACGGATGCGTCGGTCAGGACGACCGCGTCGGCGCCCGCGGCGTCGGCGCAGCGCAGCACCGTGCCGGCGTTGCCGGGGTCGCGGACGTGGGCCAGGACGGCGACGAGCTTGGGCCGGGCGGCGAGGATCGACTCGAAGGGCGAGTCGAGGAAGCGGCAGACGCCGATCAGGCCCTGCGGGGTGACGGTCTGGGAGACGTCGGCCAGGACGTCGCTGTCGGCGAGGTGGACACGGGCGCCCGCGTCGTGGGCGGCGTCGATGATGGGCGCGTAGCGCTCGGCGGCCTCGACGGTGGCGAAGAGCTCGATGAGGGTGGGCTCGCCGTCGCCGCCCCGGTGCCCGGCGGCCTCGCGCACGGCCTGCGGCCCCTCGGCGATGAACCTGCGCTCCTTGCCGCGGAAGTTGCGCCTGGCCAGCCGCCGGGCGGCGGCGACCCGTGGCGATCGCGGGGAGATCAGTTCGGGGGTGCCCATGTCGGCGGCGCGCCTCTCTGCGTGACGTAGGTCCGGGTCGTGCGCCGCGCGGTTCGCGGACACACGGCGTGCAACGCACCGGACCCGCAGACGGCGAGCGCCTGCGGGTCCGGCTCAAAAGCCAAGAAGTGCGGCCTGGATCAGGCGGCCTTCGGGGCGTTGACGTCGCTCGGGAGGGCCTTCTGGGCGACCTCGACGAGGGCGGCGAACGCGTTGGCGTCGTTGACCGCGAGCTCGGCCAGGATCTTGCGGTCCACCTCGATGTTGGCGGCCTTCAGACCCTGGATGAGGCGGTTGTACGTCATGCCGTTCTGGCGGGCAGCGGCGTTGATGCGCTGGATCCACAGCTGACGGAAGTCGCCCTTGCGCTTCTTGCGGTCGTTGTAGTTGTAGACCAGGGAGTGGGTGACCTGCTCCTTGGCCTTGCGGTACAGGCGCGAACGCTGACCGCGGTAACCGCTGGCCTGCTCGAGGATCGCCCGGCGCTTCTTGTGGGCGTTGACTGCCCGCTTGACGCGTGCCACTTGTTAACTCCTTGTAGCGGGGCCGTGGTCGTACTCACACGGCCCGGAAACGAATTGGTCCCGGTCGGATCGAGGGCGCGTCCCCAACATCGGCGGGGACGACGGCCTCACTTGCCGAGAAGCTTCTTGATCTTCTTGGCGTCGGCCGGAGCCACGACGACCGTGCCGGTCAGCGAGCGGGTCTTCTTGGACGACTTGTGCTCGAGAAGGTGGCGCTTGCCGGCCCTCTCGCGGAGCACCTTGCCGGAGCCGGTGATCTTGAAGCGCTTGCTGGCACCGCTGTGCGTCTTGTTCTTCGGCATCGCGCCGTTCTCTCCTCGTCAGTGGCGCCCCTCTCGGTGCGGGCACCGGACCGCAGGGGCGTCAGATCTTCATGGGATTCCGGGGGGACCCGGGGGCGCCTGGATGGCGACCCCCGAAGGTCACGCCTCGGAAGGTGTCTCGGCCTCGGGCGCCTCGGCCGGAGCCTCGGGCGCCTGACCCTCGGGCTCGGCGTCGGGGGTGTTGTTCCCCTGGCGCTCCGCCTTGCGGGCGGCCTGGGCCTCGCGGGCCTCGGCCATGGCTTCGGTCTTCTTCTTGTGCGGGCCCAGGACCATGATCATGTTCCGGCCGTCCTGCTTCGGGTTGGACTCGATGAAGCCGAGTTCCTCCACGTCCGAAGCGAGACGCTGGAGCAGTCGGAAGCCCAGCTCGGGGCGGGACTGCTCGCGACCGCGGAACATGATCGTGATCTTGACCTTGTCGCCCTGCTTGAGGAACCGAACGACGTGACCCTTCTTGGTGTCATAGTCGTGCGGGTCGATCTTCGGCCGGAGCTTCATCTCCTTGATGACCGTGTGCGCCTGGTTCTTGCGCGCCTCACGGGCCTTCATGGCCGACTCGTACTTGAACTTCCCGTAGTCCATGAGCTTGCACACGGGCGGACGGGCGGTAGCCGCCACCTCGACCAGGTCGAGGTCGTACTCCTGTGCGAGTTCCAGGGCCTTGGCAAGTGGAACAATCCCGACCTGCTCGCCACTGGGACCGACAAGTCGCACCTCGGGTACGCGAATCCGGTCGTTGATGCGGGGCTCGGCGCTGATGGATCCTCCTCGGTAGCACCACGCGGCCGCCTGGCGGACAGCCGCGTAACGTCTGTTTCAACAGACCAACCGCATCGGAGCAAGAAAAATGCCCCGGACGGGACACAGGCGGGGCTCCTGGAAAACCGGAACACCGCCACGGTGAACCGCGGGGCGCATCGGGCGGCTCCATCGTCCGTACGGAACGATGGGCACCACCTGACCGGTGACCCGCCGTCCTGAGGACGGCCAGGTGGGAGATCGGAGCCTCCACTTGTGGGCCGGGCACATAGCTGCCCAGCCGGTCGTTACCCAAGGTTAGCAGCTCGGCCGGGCCCGCACCAACCGGCCTGCGCACCGGCTCCCGCGGGCGGCGGGCCGGCGCCGTGGGCCTATCGTAAGGCGCATGAGTGACGCGACCCCCAGCTGTGATTCCCCCGGCTTCGACGAGATGGCCCGCGACATCGCGGAGGTGCCCGCCGTCGAGGTGATCGTGACGGTCGCGGTCAACCTGATGAGCGCCGCCGCCGTGAAGCTCGGGCTGACCGAGGACGGCGACGACCACAAGGATCTGGACGAGGCCCGCAAGCTGGTCCACGCGCTGGCCGGGCTGCTGGACGCGAGCACCACCGAGATCAGCTCCTTCCACGCGGCTCCGCTGCGTGACGGCCTGAAGTCCTTGCAGCTGGCCTTCCGTGAGGCATCGCTCGTCCCGGACGAGCCCGGCCAGGGCCCGGGCGAGAAGTACACCGGCCCGGTCTTCGGCTGAGCGAGCACTGTCACCCCCTCCCCTTCCGTACGTGAGCCCCCCGCCGGTCCTTCCGGCGGGGGGCTCACCGCGTACGGGGTAGGCGCAGACCTTCGCGGACAGTGATCAGCGCGCGAACAGGGCCTCACCGGGCGTGTGCGCGCCGGCCGGGAGCAGCGCGAGGTCCAGGCCCCGGACCAGCCGGGCGCGCAGCACCTCGTCGGCCGCCAGCGCGCGGGCGACGCGGCCCGCCGCCTCGGCCGGGTCGGCGTCGGCCGCGAGGACCAGGGCGAGGGTGCCGTCGGCGCTGCCCGGGCCGAGGTGGGCGCGGAGCACGGCGGGCTCGGCGGCGACCGCGTCCCGTACCGCGGCGGTGACGGCCGGGTCGTCCAGCGGGTCGGCGCTGGTGCGGCCCTCGGCGAGGGCGAGCAGGGCGGGGCCGGTCAGCTCGAAGGCCACCGGACCGGCGAGGTCGAGCACCACGGTGTCGGCCTTCTCGTGCGCGGCGGCCTGGAGCGCCTGGTGCAGGGGTACGGCGACGGGGCGGGCCTGCGGGTCCCAGCGGGCCAGTGAGGCGGTGGAGGTGAAGGCGGGCAGCGCGCGGCGGCCGCCGGCCTGGAGAGTGGGGACGGCCATGTCGCTGGTCTTCTCCCGGCGAAGCCCCTTCTCGTCCACCTCCACCTCACCGAGGACGGCCACCACGGGAACCAGGAGCCGGGCCCCCCGCAGGGCTTCGAGAACGGGTGCGACGGCGGTGCGGTCCTCGGCCCAGGCGGCGAGCGCCCCGGCCAGTGCGGGGTCGGCCGCGCCGTCGTCGTCGGAGTAACCGGGGTCCGGAATGTTCTTCTGCGCCACAGGGCGAGCGTAGTGCCTGGGCATTCTCATCCGGCCGACAGGTGGGGCCCAGCCGGTTCTCAGCCACGGTTCCTAGCGTCCGGACCATGCCCCGACACCGCATACGCCGCTCCGCCCTGCCCGTATCCCTGACGGCCGCCGCCGTGCTGGCCGCCTCGGCCGCGGGAGGCGCGTACCTCGTCGGCCGTGTGCCGGACCGGGCGCCCGCGGCCGTCGCCTCCGTATCCTCGGCGTCGCCGGCCTCGTCGTCGGCGTCCCCGGAAGCGAGCGAGGAGCCGGTGGTGGATCTGGACGCGGAGCTGGCCGGGGCCGTCGAGCCGCTGCTGGGCGCGGCGCCGCCGGCGCTCTCGGTGGCGGTGCTGGACAGCGGCAGCGGGGCGCGTGCGGTGTACGGGGGCGCGGCGAAGACGTACGAGACGGCGAGCATCGTCAAGGTGGACATCCTGGCGGCGCTGCTGCTGCGGGCGCAGGACGAGGGGCGTGGGCTGACCGCCGCCGAGCGGGCCCGGGCGGCCGCGATGATCGAGAACAGCGACAACGACTCCGCGACCGCGCTGTTGGCGGCGGTCGGCGGGGCGGCGGGCCTGGACGCGGCGAAGGCGGCCGTGGGGTTGCTGGAGGCCGCGCGGTGAAGGGGCGCGGGCGGGTCAGCGGCGCCGGGGGAACAGGGAGCGGCCGTCGCGGCCGCGCCAGAGTGCCACGGCCCCCGCGAGCAGGAGCACGCCGAGGCCGCCGGCCGCCGGGGCGAGCCAGTCGGCCGGTCCGTCGTCCTCCGGCTCGGGCGTGGGCCCGCTCCCGAAGTACCGCTCGCGGTAGCCGGCCGGGGCGGAGTCGGTGCCCACCCCGGCGGGGCGCAGCTTGCCGCCCGCCTCGATGGCCGCGGCCGGGTCGACGATCCCGTAGCCGCGTGCGTCGTCGCGTCCCGCGGCGGGGGCGTCGCGCGCGGTGTCCGTGAGGAGCTTCTTGATCTGCGCGGGCGAGAGTCCGGGGTGCGCGGACCTGACGAGGGCCACGGCCCCGGAGACGAATGCGGCGGCGGCGGAGGTGCCCCACTCCACGTAGTACTTGCGGTCGGGCGCCGGTACGACGATGTCGTCACCGGGGGCGCTCACGGTGGCGTACCAGCGGCGGGTGGAGAACGAGGCGTGCGTGCCGTACCGGTCCACGGCGGCGGCGGCGATCACTCCGGGGTAGGCGGCGGGGTAGGAGATGTGGTCGCCCTTCTCTCCCCCGTTGCCGGCCGAGGCGACGACGACGGCGCCCTTCTTCAGCGCGTACTGGACGGCGGCGTCCTCGCCGGGCTCGGGGTGGGCGGACTCGCTGTCGTCGCCCAGGGAGAGGTTGATGACGTCGGCCCCGTGGTCGGCGGCCCAGCGGATGCCGTCGGCGAGGGCCGTGCCCCGCGTCTTGCGGGCCTCGGCGCGGGCCGGGTCGCTCGCTTCGAGGATGACGCGCACCGGCAGGATCTTCGCCTCGGGGGCGATGCCGAGGACACCGTCGGCGCGCCCCTCGCCGTGGCCCCGGCCCGCGATGATCCCGGCCATGGCGGTGCCGTGCCGGGCCCAGGCCCTGTCGCCGCGGCCGGCGCCGAAGCCGATCATGTCCTTGCCGGTCAGGACCTGGCCGGTGAGGTCGGGCAGGCTGCCGTCGACCCCGGTGTCCACGACGGCGACGGTGACGCCCTTGCCCCGGGTGGTCTGCCAGGCCCGGTCGGTGTGCAGGGCGTCCAGGCCCCACTGCTGGGCGCGGATGGTGTCCGCCCCGGCGGGGGTCACGGGCAGCAGGGCGAAGGCGGTGGCGGTGGCGGTGCAGAGGGCGCCGAGGACGCGGTGGCGGGCGCGGCGGGTCATTCCGGCTTCTCCGTGAGGTCGGCGACGGTGGTGCGCAGGGCGCGCTCGACGCGGTCGGCCACGCCCTTGGCCTCGTGCCCGAGTCCGGCCTGCGCGGCGGCGGTGGTGGCGCCGGACGCCATGGCCTGCTCGGCGGGCTGGGGCGAGGCGGTCGCGCGCCCGTCGGCGAACCCGGACACGGAGAAGACGACGACGGGGACCTCGGTCAGCACGTGCACGGACCAGCTGGCGCGCTGCCGGTTGCCGAACGCGTCGGCGGGGCTGTCCTGCACCGGGTAGGTGCGGGGCAGCAGGTCGGCGCGCCGGTCGAGGTGCTCGTCGGCGAAGCGGGTGCTCAGGGCCCGCATCGCGTCGGTGTCGGCCTCGGTGAAGACGAGCCCGACGGTGGTGACGCTGCTGGCCGTCGCGTCCGTGTAGGTGGCCCGCAGCACGTGGGCGCAGCCGACCGTGCGGAGCGTCTTGGTCAGCAGGGGGTCGAGTGCGGTGGCGCAGCCGCTGTCCGGGGCGACGGCGAGCCTGGTCCAGACCCGGTCGGCGCCGCCTGGCCCGGCGCCTTCGCCCTTCAGGGTGCGGGGGAAGAGGGTGTTCACGGGGATGCTGTGCCAGGCGTCCCGGCCCACGGTGTACGCGCTGCGGGTGGCCGGACCGGCCGTGGAGTCGCTGATGAGCCAGCTGCCGGTGGCGGCCCCGCCGATCAGCCCGAGGCCGAGCACGGCACAGACACCGGCGGCCACGGCCCGGTACGGACGCCGGGTGTGCGCGGGGGGCGGCGGGACGGCCGGGGGCGGGGGTGCGGTCGCGCCCGGATACGGGGGCGGGGGGAAGTACGGGGCGGGGCGTGGCGGGGTCGTGGGGCGCGGCGGGGTGCTCGGGCGGGGCGGGACGGGAGCGCGCTGCGCCTCGGTACTCATCCGCCCCCCTGGTCCGTTCCGTACCGCGCGCGGCCCCTGCCTGCTCGGACGGGACCCGCTCGCCGCGTGGGCGTCACTCTACGGGCTGCGGCGGCCCGGGTGGGAGCGGACGGACACCGCACCGGACGATCTGCACGGATCGTCCCCCTACCCAGCGGTACAACCGTCTGGCAAGCTGCGGCCATGACTGCGCGTGCCACTGACCGGACCCGCTACGACCGGGCCACCGCCCATCTCGACGCCCCCGTAGCCGTCGTCGATCTGGAGGCGTTCGACGCCAACGCCGACGATCTCGTACGCCGCGCCGCGGGCAAGCCCATCCGGGTGGCGAGCAAGTCGGTGCGCTGCCGTGCCCTGCTGGAACGGGTGCTGGCCCGGCCCGGGTTCGCCGGCATCATGTCGTTCACGCTCGCGGAGTCGCTGTGGCTGGCGCGGGCCGGGTTCGACGACGTCCTGCTCGCCTATCCCTCCGCCGACCGGCCGGCGTACGCGGAGCTGGCGGCCGACCCGAAGCTCGCGGCCGCCGTGACGGTGATGGTGGACGACCACGCCCAGCTGGACCTGATCGACGCGGCGCGGGCGGGCGGCGCCGAGGAGATCCGGGTCTGCCTGGAGCTGGACACCTCGCTGCGGATGCTGGGCGGCCGGGTCAGGATCGGGGCCCTGCGCTCGCCGCTGCGCTCCCCCGCCCAGCTGGCCGAGCTGGCCAGGTCCGTGGTGCGGCGGCCCGGTTTCCGGCTGGTGGGTCTGATGGCGTACGAGGGGCACATCGCGGGGGTCGGCGACTCGGTCGCGGGCCGGCCGCTGCGGTCCCGGGCGATCCGTCTCATGCAGGCCACGGCCCGCAAGGAGCTGGCGGTCCGGCGGGCCGAGGTGGTGCGGGCGGTCCGTGCGGTGGCGCCGGACCTGGAGTTCGTGAACGGCGGCGGCACCGGCAGCGTGCAGCACACCGCGGCGGAGGACGCCGTGACGGAGATCGCCGCCGGTTCGGGGCTCTATGTGCCGCGCCTGTTCGACAACTACACCTCGTTCACCGCGCGCCCGGCCGCGCTGTTCGCGCAGCCCGTGGTGCGCCGGCCCGGGGTGGGCGTGGTGACGGTGCTCGGCGGCGGCTACCCGGCGTCGGGGGCTGCGGGGGCGGACCGGCTGCCGGTCCCGTACCTGCCGGAGGGGCTGCGCTACGACCCGCAGGAGGGGCCCGGCGAGGTGCAGACCCCGCTGCTGGGCGCCCCGGCCGACGACCTGCTGATCGGTGACAAGGTGTGGTTCCGGCACGCGAAGGCCGGTGAGCTGTGCGAGCGTTTCGACGCGTTGCAGCTCATCGAGGGCGACCGGGTGACGGCGACCGTCCCGACGTACCGGGGCGAGGGCCGCACCTTCCTCTGAGCCGCGTTCTACCTTGCGATCGAGCTGCCGACGCCGCCGTCGGTCGCGCTGTCGCCGAGGGGCCGGATGGACCGGGTGAGGGTGTCCATGAGTGTCAGCGGCGGCCCGTCGGGGCCCGCGTCGAAGGCGTACCGCACGATGACGGGCGATTCGCTGCCGACGGCCGAGGGGAAGGCGAGCGACTGCACGTAGCCGCCGGGGCCCTTGGCGGTGGTGACCTGCCAGCGGATGTAGTAGCCGGTGCGGCCGGCCACGCCGACCTCGCCGGCGGCGATCTGCCGGTGCGAGGTGATGCCGCCGTGGATGCGCCGGCCGACGAGGTCCTCCTCGTACGCCCGATCCGCGGCGTCGGCGATGTCCTCCTTCGCGAGGGCTTGCGGGGTGGTGGCGTCGGTGCCGCTCGGGGTGCGGGTGGTGACCGTGCCGTGGTAGCAGAAGGAGGACGACGCCCCGGGGCAGTCGTAGGAGTCCTTGGTGCGGATGGTGAGGAGTACCCCGGCGTTCCGCTCCGGCCGCTCCCAGCCGTCGGGGATGGGCAGGGTGATGCCGTTGAGCTGGTCCACGAGCACCGTGGGGTCCTCGTCCGCCGGTGAGTCGTCCGGGGAGGGGCTGTCGTCGCCGGGGGCCTCGTCGTCCGTGCCGGTCCGCGCGGGCGTGGAGTGGGCGTGCGGGGTCGCGGGGTCGTCCTTCCCGGTGAGCAGGACGGCCCCGGTCACGACGGCGCCGACGACGACCGCACCGGCCGCCACGAGCGCGACGGCCCGTGCGCCTTTGCCGCCCTTTCCGCCCGCCGGCGCGGCCGGCTGCTGGTGGGCGGCGTACGGCGGGGCGGGGGCGGGTGCGACGGCGCGGGTGTGGGCGGTCCAGGCCGTGCCGTCCCACCAGCGCTCGCTGCCGGGCGCGGACGTGTCCGGGTACCAGCCGGGCGGTGTCGCGTTGCTCATCGCCCCACTCTAGAAGAGGCCCCGCCCGCCCGGGCCCGCTACAGGGGAGTGACGTAGGCGCCGGAGATGCCGCCGTCCACCAGGAAGTCGGTGGCGTTGACGAACGAGGAGTCGTCGCTCGCCAGGAAGGCGACGGCGGCCGCGATCTCGGTCGCCTCGGCGAACCGGCCGAGCGGGATGTGCACCAGCCGGCGGGCCGCCCGCTCCGGGTCCTTGGCGAACAGCTCCCGCAGCAGCGGGGTGTTGACCGGCCCCGGGCACAGCGCGTTGACGCGGATGCCCTCGCGGGCGAACTGGACGCCCAGTTCACGGGTCATCGCCAGCACCCCGCCCTTGGAGGCGGTGTACGAGATCTGCGAGGTCGCCGCGCCCATCCGGGCCACGAAGGAGGCGGTGTTGATGATGGAGCCGCGGCCCTGGCGGCGCATGTAGGGCAGGGCGGCCTTGCAGCACAGGTAGACGGAGGTGAGGTTGACGTCCTGGACGCGTTTCCACGCCTCCAGTTCCGTGGTGAGGATGGAGTCGTCGTCGGGCGGCGAGATGCCGGCGTTGTTGAACGCGATGTCGACCGAGCCATAGGTGTCGTCGGCGACCCGGAACAGCTCCGCGACCTGTCCGGGGTCGGTCACGTCGACGCGTACGAAGGTGCCGCCGACCGCTTCGGCCGCCGCCTCGCCCGCCGCCGCGTCGATGTCGCCGCAGACGACGTGGGCCCCTTCGGAGGCGAGCCGGTGGGCGGTGGCCAGGCCGATGCCGCTGCCTGCGCCGGTGATGACGGCGGTGCGGCCGACGAGGCGGCGGCAGATGATCCCGTGGTCCGTGGTCATTGCGGTTCAGACCTCCGTACTGAGGAAGACGTTCTTGGTTTCGGTGAAGGCGGTGAGGGCGTCCGGGCCGAGCTCGCGGCCGATGCCGGACTGCCTGAACCCGCCGAACGGGGTCCAGTAGCGGACCGCCGAGTGGGAGTTGACGGAGAGGTTGCCCGCCCTGACGGCCTGGGAGACACGCAGGGCGCGGCCGACGTCCCGTGTCCAGAGCGAGCCGGCGAGACCGTATTCGGTGGCGTTGGCGAGCCGGACGGCGTCCGCCTCGTCCTCGAAGGGCAGCAGGACGGCGACGGGCCCGAAGACCTCCTCGGTGGCGACGGGTGCGTGGGGCGGGGTGTCGGTGAGGACGGTCGGCGGGTACCAGAAGCCGGGGCCCTCGGGGGCGGTGCCCCGGATCGCGGCGGCGCCCTCGGGGACGTATCCGCGCACCCGGTCCAGCTGGGTACGGGAGATGAGCGGGCCCATCCGGGTCCTCTCATCGGCGGGGTCGCCGACGACGACCGCCTTGAGGGCCGGGGCGAGGAGTTCCAGGAAGCGGTCGTACGCGGAGCGCTGGACGAGGATGCGGGTGCGGGCGCAGCAGTCCTGGCCGGCGTTGTCCAGGAAGGCGAGGGGGGCGGCTGCCGCGGCGGCCTCGATGTCGGCGTCGGCGAAGACGATGTTGGGGCTCTTGCCGCCGAGTTCGAGGGTGAACCGCTTGAGGCGGTCGGCGCACTTGGCCATGATCCGCTTGCCGGTGCGGGTGGAGCCGGTGAAGACGATCTTGGCGACGTCCGGGTGTTCGACCAGGGCGTTGCCGGCCTCGTCGCCCGCGCCGGGCAGCACCTGGAAGAGGTGTTCGGGCAGGCCCGCCTCCAGGGCGATGTCGGCGAGCCTGAGGGCGGTCAGCGGGGTGGTCTCGGCGGGTTTGAGGATCACGGCGTTGCCGGCGGCGAGGGCGGGG
Source organism: Streptomyces sp. A1277 (assembly GCF_004795015.1). Taxonomy (GTDB): domain Bacteria; phylum Actinomycetota; class Actinomycetes; order Streptomycetales; family Streptomycetaceae; genus Streptomyces. The sequence goes on from NZ_SSBI01000006.1 coordinate 64,408, forward strand.
GCGGTGCCCCAGGCGGCGATCGGCAGGGGGAAGTTCCAGGGGGCGATGACGCCGACGACGCCGAGGGGTTCCAGAAGGGTGAGGTCGATGCCGCCGGGGACGGGGATCTGCCGGCCGCTGAGCCGTTCCACTCCCCCGGCGGCGTAGTCGAGCAGGTCGCGGACGTTGCCGGCCTCCCAGCGGGCGTTGCCGATGGTGTGCCCGGCCTCCTCGACCTCCAGCAGGGCCAGCTCCTCGGTGCGGGCGTCGACGGCGGCGGCGAACCGGCGCAGCAGCCGGGCCCGGTCGGCGGGGGCAAGGGCGGCCCACGTCCGCTGGGCGGCGGTGGCGCGGGTGACGGCGGTGTGCACGCCGGCCGCCGAGGTGGCGGGGACGGTGGCGACGGTTTCCCCGGTCGCCGGGTTCAGGACGTGGTGCTCGTGGATCACTCGGGCCTCACAGGCTTTCGAAGAAGCGGCGCTCGGGTCACTCGGGCCTCACAGGCGTTCGAAGAAGCGGCGCTCGGGTCACTCGGGCCTCACAGGCGTTCGAAGGAGCGGCGCAGTTCCCAGTCGGTCACCGCCGCGTCGAAGGCGTCCAGTTCGACGCGGGCCATGGTGCGGTAGTGCGCCACGACGTCCTCGCCGAAGGCTTCCCGGGCGATCTCGCTGTCCTCCCAGAGGGCGGCGGCCTCGCGCAGGGTGGCGGGGACCTGGTCGTAGCCGGCGGTGTAGGCGTTGCCCTCGCAGGGTTCGGGGAGTTCGAGTTCGTGCTCGATGCCGTGCAGGCCGGCGGCGACGAGGGCGGCGACGGCCAGATACGGGTTGACGTCGCCGCCGGGGAGCCGGTTCTCGAAGCGCAGCGAGGGACCGTGGCCGACGACGCGCAGGGCGCAGGTCCGGTTGTCGTGGCCCCAGGCGACGGCGGTCGGGGCGAAGGAGCCGGGGCGCAGCCGCTTGTAGGAGTTGATGTTCGGTGCGAGGAGGAGGGCGAGGTCGCGCAGGGCGGCGAGCTGGCCGGCCAGGAAGTGCCGCATCACCGGGGACATCGCGCCGCTCTCACCGGCCATGACGGATCGTCCGGGATCGTCGGTGGAGCGGAGCGAGAGGTGGATGTGGCAGGAGTTGCCCTCGCGCTCGTTGAACTTGGCCATGAAGGTGAGCGCCATGCCTTCCTGGGCGGCGATCTCCTTGGCACCGGTCTTGTAGATGGCGTGCTGGTCGCAGGTGACCAGGGCCTCGTCGTAGCGGAACACGATCTCGTGCTGGCCGGGGTTGCACTCGCCCTTGGCGGACTCGACGGCGAGGCCGGCGCCCGCCATCTCGTTGCGGATGCGGCGCAGCAGGGGCTCGACGCGGCCGGTGCCGAGGACGGAGTAGTCGACGTTGTACTGGTTGACGGGGGTCAGGTCGCGGTAGCCGCGGTCCCATGCCTGTTCGTAGGTGTCCTTGAAGACGATGAACTCGAGTTCGGTGCCGGCGTGGGCGGTGTAGCCGTGCGCGGCGAGGCGTTCGAGCTGGCGGCGCAGGATCTGCCGGGGTGCGGCGGCGACGGGCGAGCCGTCGGCCCAGGCGAGGTCGGCGAGGACCATCGCGGTGCCGTCGTGCCAGGGCACCCGGCGCAGGGTGGTGAGGTCGGGGCGCATGGCGAAGTCGCCGTAGCCGTTGTCCCAGGAGGACATGGCGTAGCCGTCGACCGTGTTCATGTCGGTGTCGACGGCGAGGAGGTAGGCGCAGCCCTCGGTGCCGTGCCGCACGACCTCGTCGAGGAAGAAGGGGGCGGCGAAGCGTTTGCCCTGGAGCCGTCCCTGCATGTCGGGGAAGGCCAGGACCACGGTGTCGATCTCACCGTCGTGCACGAGGCGGCGCAGGTCTCCGAGGGCGAGCGGGGCTGTTCGGTCGGACACGGTCGGGTCCTCTCCTCACGGGCCGGCGGACGGTCCAAATCTATGGGCAGGGCGGCGGTTGTGGGTACGGTGCCGGGGTGTTCCGCGCGCCGCTTCGAGGAGGCATCCGGTGAACCGTCCGCTGATCGGGATCAGCACCTATCTGGAGGCGTCGGTGCGCTGGGGCGTGTGGGAGCTGCCCGCCGCGCTGCTGCCCGCCGGGTACGCGCGGATGGTGCGCGAGGCCGGTGGCCTGGCCGTGCTGCTGCCGCCGGACGCGCCGGAGCTCGCGGCCGAGGCGGTGGCGCGGCTCGACGCGGTGGTGGTGGCGGGCGGGCCGGATGTGGAGCCCGCGCGCTACGGGGCCGGGCGCGATCCGCGGACCGGGCCGCCGGCGCCGGAGCGTGACGCCTGGGAGGCGGCGCTGATCGGTGCGGCGCTGGAGTCCGGGACGCCGTTGCTGGGGATCTGCCGGGGGTTGCAGTTGCTGAACGTGGTGTGCGGCGGCGCCCTGACGCAGCATCTGGACGGGCACGCGGGCCCTGACGGGGCGACGGGCGTGTTCGGCTCGCACCCGGTGACGCCGGTGCCGGGCACCCGGTACGCGTCGCTGGTGCCGGACGTGTGCGCCGTCCCCACGTACCACCACCAGGCCGTCGACCGGATCGGCGCCGGCCTGGTGGCCTCGGCGCACGCGGCGGACGGCACGGTGGAGGCGGTCGAACTGCCCGGCGACCACTGGGTGCTGGGAGTGCAGTGGCATCCGGAGGCGGGCGACGACCTGCGCGTGGTGCGGGGCCTGGTGCAGGCCGTCGCTTCCCGGGAGGCCCGGCTAGCCGAGCCGGTGGCGTAGCCAGTCCAGGGCGGCGGCGCCCTGGGCCGCCTGGAACGCCCGGAGCGTGGGCAGGCCGGGCGGGGCGGGACGCAGCGCGTGCTCCGCGAAGTACCCGGCCACGGCGGCGAGTACGGCGGTGACCGCGTCCGGGTCCGCGTCCCGGCCGAGCGGGTGGGCGGTGAACAGGGCCTCCGGGTCGGGGCCGACCGGTCCGGCCGCGTACCCCTGGGCCGCCACGCAGGGGAGCATCACCAGCAGGTCGAACCAGGGGGCGGCGCGCACCGCGTGCGGCCAGTCCACGAAGACGACCCGGTCCCCGGTGAGCAGGATGTTGTCGGCGCGCAGGTCGCCATGGGCAAGGGTGCCCCCGGTGGCGGCCCGCGCCCAGCCGGACTCCAGTTCCGCCAGGGTTCCGAGCCGGCGCGCCGCCCAGGGGTCCAGGCCCGTGGTGTCGCCCGCCGCGTGCAGGGTCCGCCAGCCGGTGAACGTCGTGGACTTGCTCCCGGCGGCGGGCGGCGCGTCGGCCGGGGCCGGGGTGAGGAGGCGGACGAGGCCGCCGAGGGCCGCCAGGACGCGGTCCAGTTCGTCCCGGTCCCAGGGGACGCGGGGCTGGCGGCCCTCGATGTCCTCCAGCACGAGGGCGACGCAGGTGCCGTCGTCGTACGAGCCGAGCAGCCGGGGCACCGGGGCGTGGGGCGGCAGGTCGGCCGTGTGGCGGATCTCGGCGCGGTGCAGGTCCGGGCTGTCCGGGTTCACCTCGGCGCTCACGGCCTTGACGAAGGCGCGGCCGCCGTTGGCGAGCCGGACGCGGGCGGCGACCCCGGGCGAGAAGCCGCCGTTCTGGGTGCGGGCCCCGACGACCGGGGCGCCGAGGATGTCCTCGACGCCGCTGCGGACGGCGGCGGGCAGGTCGGCCCAGTGGTGGCGGACGCCCCGGGCGGGCGGTGCGGTGGCGGTCATCGCTCCATCCTTCCGGGGCCGGGGTGGGCGGGCCACCGGTTTGGCGCTGCTCAGTCGGCCGTCCACGTCAGCGGCATGGGGCCCGTGGGGTCGCCGTAGCCCAGGGAGCGGTAGAGGCCCTCGCCCTCGGGGGTGGCGGTCAGGTTGATCCGGGAGCAGCCGGCCTCGACGAGGTGGTCGTGGACGGCCTGGAAGGTCTGGCGGGCGTATCCCCGCCGCCGGTGCGCGGGGTCGGTGGCGACCGAGGCGATGTGCCCGGCGTAGGGGCCGCGGCCGGGCCTGGGGAGGGACCACATGTACTGGCCCACCGTGCTGGACAGCAGCCGATCCCCGGCGTCGATCACATAGGCGACGAAGTGCGGGTCGGTGCCGAGCCGTTCACGGAAGTACGCCTCGCACTGCGGGGTCCAGTCGGCCTCCGGGACGATGCCCGCCGAGGCGAGCATGATCCGGCGCAGGCGGGTGACCTCGGCGGCGTCGTCCGCGCCGGCCCGTCGCAGGTGCGGCGCGGTGGTCACGGGGCTCACGGGGTGGTCCTTTCGGTGGGGTGCCGGGCCCTGCAAGGGTGCCGTGCCCCGCCGGGCGCGTCGCCCCGTTTTTCAGGCACCGGCAGGTGTCCCCGTCCTCGTCAGCGTGAGCAGGTCGCGGGCCGGGCCCGTGGGGCGGTGGCCCGCCGGCCAGACCGCGCGCAGCTGGCGCCGCAGCCGGGCCCCGGCGATGGGGACCTTGACCAGGCGGCGGGCCGACAGCTCCTCGCCGAGCGCCAGCTCGCTCAGCACACAGGGGCCCGCGCCGCTCTCCGCCGCACCCTTGAGCGCGGTCGTCGAGGAGAGTTCCAGGAGCGGCTGGGCCAGGGGGCCGTGCACGGCGAGCGCGGCGTCCAGGACCTGGCGGGTGCCGGAGCCGTGCTCGCGCAGGATCAGCGGGGTCGCGGCCAGTTCGCGCGGGGTCAGCGGGGTGCGGCGGCGGGCCCAGGCGTGGGAGGGGGCGACCACGACGACCAGGCGGTCGTGGGCGATGACGGTGCCGTCGAGCCCTTCCGGTACGGACAGGCCCTCCACGAAGCCGAGGTCCGCGTCCCCGGTCAGCAGCCGCTCGGCGACCACGGCGGAGTTCCCGGCGAGCAGCGAGACGGCGGTGCCGGGCCGTTCGGCGCGCAGGGCGATGAGCCAGCCGGGCAGCAGGTATTCGGCGATGGTCATGGAGGCGGCGACCCGCAGCCGGGAGTCGCGGCGGACCCGCAGCGCCTGGGCGCCCGCGTCGAACGCCTCGGCGGCCTCCACGACCCGGCGCGCCCAGTCGGTGACCAGTGCGCCCGCGTCGGTGAGCCGGGAGCCCCGGGGCGAGCGGTCGAGGAGGGCGAGGCCGAGCTGCCGTTCCATCGAGCGGATGCGGCTGCTGGCGGCGGGCTGGGTGATGCCGACGTCACGGGCGGCCCGGCCGAGGCTGCCGTGCCGGGCGACGGCGAGAAGCAGCTCCAGCGCGCCGAGATCGGGCACCCGGTGGGACAGGAGGGCGGGCGGATCGCTGGACATAAGTCCACCTTATGACCTCATAGGGCAGCGCTCCCTGGTGGGGCCCTGCCCGGCCCCGGAGAATCGTGGCATGGCCACCTTTCCGCAGACCCGCACATATCCCCCGTACTCCGCCGCCGTCCGGCGGCCCACGCTGCGGTATTTCGGCCCCAACTGGTACGCGACGGTCATGGGCACCTCGATCGTGGCGAGCGCGGGCGTCGCGCTGCCCGTGCACGTGCCCGGGCTGCGGGGCGCCTGCACGGCGGTGTGGCTGCTCTCGGCGCTGCTGCTCGCCGCCGTGCTGACGGCGCGCGCCGGGCACTGGGCGGCCCACCGCGACCAGGCGCGCGCCCACCTCCTGGACCCGGCCGTCGCACCGTTCTACGGCTGTCTCTCGATGGCGCTGCTGGCCGTCGGGGGCTCCGGGATGGTCGTGGGCAGGGACGTCATCGGGCACTCGGCTGCGCTCGCGCTGGACGTGGTCCTGTACACGGCGGGCACGCTGACCGGGCTGGCCGCCGCGGTGGCGGTCCCGTATCTGATGATCGTGCGCCACCGCCCGGAGCCGGGCACCGCGTCGCCGGTGTGGCTGCTGCCGGTGGTGGCTCCGATGGTGTCGGCCGCCCTCGGCCCGCTGCTGGTGCCGGAGCTGCCCGCGGGCCAGGGGCGGGAGGCGCTGCTGCTCGGCTGCTACGCGATGTTCGGGCTGAGCCTCCTGGCGACGCTGGTGATGCTGCCCCTGGTCTTCGGCCGGCTGGTGCACCGGGGCCCGCTGCCGCTCGCGCTGACTCCGACCCTGTTCCTGGTGCTCGGTCCGCTGGGCCAGTCGACGACCGCGGTCAACGCGCTGGCCGATGTGGCGCCGGGAGCGGTCCCGGGGGCGTACGCCTCCGCGCTGGGCGCGTTCGCCGTGCTGTACGGGGTGCCGGTGATGGGGTTCGCCCTGCTGTGGCTGGCCCTGGCCGCGGCGCTGGTGGTGCGGGCGGTGCGCGGCGGGATGACGTTCTCGATGACGTGGTGGGGCTTCACGTTCCCCGTCGGCACGTGTGTGACGGGCGCCGCCGGTCTGGCCCGGCACACCGGCCTGACCGCGTTCACCTGGCTGGCCGTGGCGCTGTACGTGCTGCTGGTGTCGGCGTGGGCGGTGGCCGGGGTGCGCACGGTGCGCGGGCTGGTCAGCGGGGCGCTGCTGGCCGCGCCGCAGGGGCCCGCCCCGGTGGCGGCCCGTACCGCCTGAGAGGTGGGGCCGCTCGCCGGCCCCCGGGCGGTCAGCGCCGGGGGTCGGACGTGGCGTCGATGTGCTCGGCCACCGCGACGCACAGCAGCCGGGTGCCGGGGAGGGTGGCCCGCCAGCGGTGGCGCACCCCGCCGGACAGGAACAGCGTGTCGCCCTGGACCAGCCGGTATGCCTGGCCCTCCGCCTCCACCTCGGCGGCGCCCTCCGCGACGTACAGCAGCTCGTCGTTGCGGTGCTGGAACTCGCGCCCGAGGTCGAGCTCCCCGGTGAACTCCAGGGCGCTGAGCTGGTGGCGTCCGCGCACCACGCGGTGCACCCCGTCCTCCTGCGTCCCGCGCACGACATCGACCGCGCGGGCGGAGTCGGCGGCGGCGCGCAGCCGCGCCGGGGTGGTCTCCAGTGCTTCGGCGACCCGGTCCAGGGACCGTGTGCTGGGTCTGGCGCGTTCGTTCTCGATCTGGCTGAGGAACGGTACGGACAGACCGCTGCGCGAGGCGACCGCGGCCAGGGTGAGTCCCAGGGATCTGCGCTGTCGGCGGACGGCGGCGCCCACCCGGAGTGTTTCCTTCTCGTCCATGTCCGGCTCCCTCCCGACTGGCCATCCTTCCGGTTGCGGGCGCCTCGCGCACACCGTTACGCGAGGACGGCCCGGAAAGTGACCTCTTCGGAACGCCGGAAGGGGTGGGTCCCGCCGTCTGCGGGACCCACCCCTTCATGTGCCGCGGCCCCGGTGGGGGCCGGTCGCGGCTACGACTGGGGAGCCATCTTGTCCGCGATGCCCGGGTTCTTCTCCATCCATGCCTTCACGGCTTGCTCCTCGTGTCCCGTGCCGTGCTTCTGGATCTGGTTCTCCAGGCCGGCGAGCTGGTCCTCGCTCAGCTTGAAGTCCTTGAACCACTTCGTCAGCTGCGGGTAGTTCTCCGGGAACTGCTCGGAGGCGATGGTGTGCAGCCGGTCGCCCTCCCCGAATGCCTTCTTCGGGTCCTGGAGCTTGGTCATCCCGTACTCGCTGTACGCCCAGTGCGGCGTCCACAGCAGGACGGCGATGGGCTCCTTCTTGGCGTAGGCGCGCTTCAGCTCGGCCAGCATGCCGGGCGTCGAGGAGTCGAGGACCTTGTACTCCTTGTCCAGGCCGTAGGCCGGGAGCACGTTCTTCTTGAGGTTCTCCATCGTGGCGGTGCCGGGTTCGATGCCGACGATCCGGCCCCTGAACTTCGAGCTCTTGCCCTTGAGGTCGGCCAGGGACTTCACGTCCTTGACGTAGTCGGGCACCGCGACCTCGATCGAGGTCGGGCCGTACCAGGAGCCCATGTCCGTCAGCTTGGAGCCGTACTTGTCCCAGTAGTTCTTCTGGGTGAACGGGAGCCAGCCGTCGAACTGCACGTCGATCTGGCCGCGCGACATCGCGGTGTACATCGGACCGACCTCGAACTGCTTGAGGTTGATCTTGTAGCCGCGGTCCTCCAGGACGGCCTTCCACAGGTACGTGGCGGCGATGTCCTCCTCCCAGGGGAACCAGGCCATCTCGACCGCGCGGTCGCGCTCGTCCTTGCCGTTCGCGCCCTTGGCGGGGGCGGACTTCTTGACCGGGGTCCACTTGCCGGCGACGTCCGGGTTGGCCTTCAGCCAGGTGCGGACGGCCTCCTGCTCCTTGCCGGAGCCGCTCTTCTGGATCTGGGCCTCAAGACTGGTGAGCTGGTCCTCGCTCATCTTGAAGTCCTTGAGCCACGCGCCGACCTCGGGGTTGTCGGCGGTGAAGCCCTTGCGGGTCAGCGTGTGGATGCCGTCGCCCTTGCCCCAGAGGTTCTTGGGGTCCTTGAGCTTGGTCAGCTCGTACTGGTTGTACGCCCAGTGCGGCGACCACAGCGGTACGACGATCGGTTCCTTCTTGGCGTACGCGCGCTTCAGCTCGGCCAGCATGGACGGCGTGGAGCCGTCCACGACCTTGTACTCCTTGTCCAGGCCGTAGCCGGGCAGGATCTTGTCCTTGAGCAGGCCGGTCTCACCGGCGCTCGGCTCGATGCCGACGATCCGGCCCTTGAAGTCGGACGCCTTGCCCTTGAGGTCGGCCAGGGACTTCACGTCCTTGACGTAACTGGGGACGGCCAGCTCCAGCGAGGTGGGGCCGTACCAGGAGCCCATGTCCTCCAGGCGGTCCTTGTACTTCTCCCAGTACGAGGCGTGGGTGACCGGCAGCCAGGAGTCGGTCTCGAAGTCGATCTGGCCGCCCGCCATGCCGGTGTACAGCGCGCCGGCCTCGTACTGCTTGACGTCGACGTCGAAGCCGCGACGCTCCAGCATCTCCTTCCACAGGAAGGTGGAGGCGATGCCCTCGTCCCACGGGATGTAACCCATGCTGATCTTCTTGCCGGCCCCGATGTTCGCCGGGTCCGACGCGGTCGTGGCGTCCTCGTCCGAGGAGCCGAACAGGCCGATGCCGCCCGCGACGAGCGCCAGGGCGACCACCCCGGCCACGGCGACGACGGGCTGCGGGCGGTGGTGCCAGATCTTCAGGCCGCCGGTCATCGACTGCGCCTTGGCGAGCGCGCGGCGGGCGAGCGGGGAGACCTCGCGGCCCAGGGCGCTGGTCATCCGGTCCAGGTACATGGCGAGGATGACGATGGAGACACCGGCTTCGAAGCCGAGGCCGACGTCCACGTTGCCGATGGCCCGGTAGACGGAGCCGCCGAGGCCGCCGCCGCCGACCATGCCGGCGATGACCACCATGGACAGGCCCAGCATGATGACCTGGTTGATGCCCGCCATGATCGTGGGCAGGGCCAGCGGCAGCTGCACCCGCAGCAGAGTGTTGCGGGAGGTGGTGCCGAACGCCTCCGCGGCCTCGACCAGCTCGCCGTCGACCTGGCGGATGCCGAGTTCGGTCATCCGGACGCCCGGGGGCAGCGCGAAGATGATGGTGGCGATGATGCCGGGGACGACGCCGACGCCGAAGAAGATCACGCCGGGGATCAGGTAGACCATGGCGGGCATGGTCTGCATGAAGTCGAGGACCGGCCGGGTCACCGCGCTGACCGTCTTGGAGCGGGACGCCCAGATGCCGAGCGGCACGGCCAGCACCAGCGTCACGATCGTCGCGACGAGCACCAGGGTGAGGGTGTCCATCGCCTCGTCCCACAATTCGACGGAGTCGATGAGGGCGAAGCCGACGAACGCGAGGAGGCCGGCGAGCAGGCCGCGCAGCCACCAGGCGATGACGGCGACGATGCCCGCGAAGAGCAGGGGCGCGGGAGCGGACAGGACGGCGGCGATGCCGTCGAACATGCCGCTCACGACGGAGCTGATGGCGTCGAAGAGCCAGGCCAGGTGGGTCTGGAGCCAGTCGACCGCGGAGTCGACCCAGTCGCCGAGACGGAGCCTAAACACCGGCCACCTTCTTCAGCGAGGTCGCGGCGTCCCGGGGCGCCTCGGCGGGGGTCATCGGCTCGCCGAGCACGGCGAGCAGCCGCTCCCGGGGCACGACGCCGAGCAGCTTGCCCTTGTCGTCGGTCACGGCCACCGCGACCCGGCTCCGCGAGCAGGGCGTGAACAGCTCGATGATCGGCGTGGACTCGGTGACGGCGGCCGGGGTGGCCCGCAGCACGTCGGCGGGGGTCCGCAGCTCCGTGCCCTGGTCGCAGAGGGTGCCGATGACGGTCTGCGTCTCGGCCATGATGGCGCCCGCCGTCAGCACCCGGGAGCGGTCCACGTCCTGGGTGAAGGAGGCGACGTAGTCGTTGGCCGGGGTGACGAGGATGTCCTCGGCGGTGCCGAGCTGGACTATCTCCCCGTCGCGCATCACGGCGATGCGGTCGCCGAGGCGCATGGCCTCGTTGAGGTCGTGGGTGATGAAGACGATGGTCTTCTTCAGCCGCTTCTGCAGCTCCAGCAGCTGGTCCTGCATGTCGCGGCGGATCAGCGGGTCGAGCGCGCTGAAGGACTCGTCCATCAGGAGCAGGTCGGCGTCGGTGGCGAGCGCGCGGGCCAGGCCAACGCGCTGCTGCATGCCGCCGGAGAGCTCGTCGGGCCAGGACTTCTCCCAGCCGGCGAGGCCGGTCAGCTGCAGCGCCTCGGTGGCGCGGCGGTTGCGCTCGGCGCGCGGGACGCCCTGCACCTCCAGGCCGTACGCGGCGTTCTCCAGGACGCTCCGGTGGGGGAAGAGCGCGAAGTGCTGGAACACCATGCTGATCTTGGTGGAGCGGACGTGGCGGAGCTGGGCGGGGCTCAGGGCGGTCAGGTCCTGGCCGTCGAAGAGCACCTGGCCGGAGGTGGGCTCCAGCAGGCCGTTCAGCATCCGCAGCAACGTGGACTTGCCCGAGCCCGACAGACCCATCACGACGAAGATCTGGCCCGGTTCCACGGTGAACGAGGCGTCGATCACCGCTGCGGTCGTTCCGTCGGCGCGCAGTGCGCCGCGGTCGGTACCGCTCCGCAGCTTCTGCACGGCTTGAGCGGGTCGTCTGCCGAACACTTTGTACAAGTGCTCGGCTTGCAGCCTGGACACATACACCTCACGCGTCGAACCGAAAACGGTCTGCCACCCCCTCCGGCAGACCGTGGAGCGGCACGGATTCCGTCCGCATGGCACATGCACTAGTTGAAAATGCGACGTGGTCCGCTCCAGTGCCGCGCCTGCCCCCACTTAATCGGAGCAAACACAAGAGTGACCTGGATCACACACATGGGCTCGGCGTACGGGAATCACGGCCAGGGCGGCCGTTGTCGGTGCCGTGCGGCATCATCGGCGTGTGACGCGACGCCTGATGCTCCTCGACACCGCCTCCCTCTACTTCCGCGCCTACTTCGGCGTGCCCGACTCGGTGCGCGCGCCGGACGGCACCCCGGTCAACGCCGTGCGCGGGCTGCTGGACTTCATCGGCCGGCTCGTGCGGGACCACCGGCCCGACGACCTCGTCGCCTGCTGGGACGCGGACTGGCGGCCGCAGTGGCGGGTCGACCTGATCCCCTCGTACAAGGCGCACCGGGTCGCGGTGGAGACCGGGGCCGGGGCGCCCGACGAGGAGGAGACGCCCGACACGCTGGCGCCGCAGGTGCCGGTCATCGCGGAGGTCCTGGACACCCTCGGCATCGCCCGGGTCGGGGTCGCGGGGTACGAGGCGGACGACGTGATCGGCACGCTGGCGGGCCGGGCGGCCGGGCCGGTCGACATCGTCACCGGCGACCGCGACCTCTACCAGCTGGTGGACGACGCCCGGCGGGTGCGGGTCCTCTACCCGGTCAAGGGGGTCGGCACGCTCCAGGTGACGGACGAGGCGTGGCTGCGCGAGAAGTACGGCGTGGACGGCCCGGGCTACGTGGACCTGGCGCTGCTGCGCGGCGACCCGAGCGACGGGCTGCCCGGCGTGCCCGGCATCGGCGAGAAGACGGCGGCGAAGCTGCTGGACGCCTTCGGCGACCTGGCCGGGATCATGGCCGCCGTGGACGACCCGGCCGCCAGGCTGCCGCCCTCGCAGCGCAGGCGGCTGGACGAGGCCCGCGCCTATGTGGCCGTCGCGCCGAAGGTGGTGCGGGTCGCCGGTGACGTACCGCTGCCGGACTTCGACCCCGCGCTGCCCGCCGGGCCGCGCGACCCGGCCGCGCTCGACGCCCTCGCGGCGCGGTGGGGGCTGGGCGGAGCACTTCAGCGCCTGCTCGCCGTACTGCACCCCTGAGGTGTTAAGTTAGGTAACCCTAAGATCGATGTCCGTATCGGTCGACGGCCCCATTTTCCGGCAGCAGGGAGTAAACCTCGTGGCAGAACGACCGGAGCGGCGGGCACCCAAGGCTCAGGGAGCGCAGGTCCTGCGCACCGAGCAGCTCACCCCGCACATGATCCGGGTGGTGCTCGGCGGTGACGGTCTCGCGGACTTCACGCTCTCGGGCCTCACCGACCACTACGTCAAACTGTGCTTCGCCCCCGAGGGCGCGGACTACGCCCACCCCTTCGACATGGCCCGCATCCGCGAGGAGTATCCCCGCGAGCTGTGGCCCACTACCCGTACGTACACGGTGCGTTCCTGGGACGCCGGCGCCCGCGAGCTGGCGATCGACTTCGTGGTCCACGGCGACGAGGGCCTCGCAGGCCCCTGGGCGGCGCGGGCCGAGGCCGGTGACCAGGTGACGTTCCTGGGCCCCGGCGGCGGTTACGCCCCCGACGCCTCGGCGGACTGGCACCTGCTGGTGGGCGACGAGAGCGCGCTGCCGGCCGTCGCCGCCGCGCTGGAGCAGATGCCGGCGGGCGCGGTGGTCCGCGCGTTCGTGGAGGTGGAGGACGCGGCGGAGGAGCAGAAGATCGCCACGCCGGACGGCGTCGAGATCACCTGGCTGCACCGCGCGGGCCGCCCGGTCGGCGAGGCGCTCACCGCGGCGGTGAAGGAGCTGGAGTTCCCGCCCGGTGACGTGCAGGCGTTCGTCCACGGCGAGGCGGGCTTCGTCAAGGAGATCCGCCGCCACCTGCGCCTGGAGCGCGAGATCCCGGTGTCGCAGCTGTCGATCTCCGGCTACTGGCGGCTCGGCAAGGACGACGACGCCTGGCGCTCCGTCAAGCGCGAGTGGAACGAACAGGTGGAGCGCGAGCAGGAGGGCGCGGCCTAGGTTCTGTCTCAGATTCCCGTCGTTCGCCCGGAGGGCGGGCCGGGCTGTGTCAGGTGCTTCCCCAAGTTCTCGGCGTGCCGGGCCCAAGCGCGCCAGCAGCTCGTCGGCGCTGCGCTGCACGGCGGCGCCGCGCATCCCGTGGAGCCTGCCCTGGAGCAGCAGGTTCTCGCGGCCGGTGGCGACGGGGCCGGCGCCGGACTTCTGGGCGCCCCGATCGCGCGGCGCACCCGGTCGGGGTGGCGCAGGACGTCGTGCGCGGCGACGGACGGGTGTGCCGCACCTCGATGGCCCGGGCCGCCTCCACGGCCGTCCGGTCTGGGGCCTTTCGTTCGGATCAGGGCGGATCAGGCACCGGAGCCCGCGAGCCCGGTCTGATCCAAACGGAAGGCCCCGGGGTTCGAGACCCCGGTGGGCGCTGCTGCAACAGCTGCCGCCGGGGTCTTCGCCTGCGTCCGCCCGGGGTCGCGGGCGGTTTCCTGCGCGTCGATGTCCTGCCAGTCCTGCGGGACCTCGCCGGTGTCGTGGAACGACTGCCACTCCTCGATGCCGCTGATGGTGGCGTCGCCGATCTCCTCGCGGAACTTCCTGATCCACGCCACCCGAGCCTCCAGCATGTGCGGCTGGTACTCCGTCTCGACGACGAAGACACGGGGCAGCCTGTCACCGAGCCGGCTGAGCACTCCGCGCAGCGCCGCGGCCTGCTTGCTCTGCGCCTGCTCCCGGTCGCCGAGCAGGGTCTCCACCTCCTGCGGCGGCAGCACCGGCAGCAGGGCGAGGGCCGTCTCGGAGGCCGGGAACTCCTCGGCCGCACCGCGATCAGGTCGGACAGCCAGTCCAGCATCTCGACGCGCCCGCCCTCGGTGATGCCGTACAGCGTGCGCTCCGGGCGGTTGCCCTCGCGCTGTACGACCGCGACCTCGACGTAACCGTGCTTCTCCAGGTTCTGGACGACGGTGTGGAGCGAGCCGAAATTGATCTTGACGCTGTGCTGCTTGCCCCGCCTGCGGAGGGTCTGGGCGATCTCGTACGGATGCATGGAGCGCTCGGCGAGCAGCACCATCACCGTGAGCGCCAGCGGATTGCTGAGCTTGCGCCGCTCGGCCACCGACACCGCCCCCTTCTTGTCGGACGCGCGTTTCTTCAGAGGTCGTCCGGCGCAGGAGACGTGGAAAGATGCCCGCCCCCGCCAATCCGCACCGGCACCGGCTCCGAATCACCCCCGGAGAGCGATGACCATCGAAGGGAACCCCCGCGTGAAAGAAGCCGTGTACATCAGCGGAACGGCCGCGGCGGGGCCCGATCTCCAGGAGCTGATGGGAAGGGTCGCCCGGGGCGACCAGGACGCCTTCGCCCAGGTCTACGACACGGTGAGCGCTCCGGTGCTCGGGCTCGTCCGCGGCGTCCTGCGCGATCCGGCCCAGTCCGAGGAGGTCGCCCAGGAGGTCCTGGTCGAGGTGTGGCGTACGGCGTCGCGCTTCCAGGCCGCCCGGGGCAGCGCCATGAACTGGGTGCTGACCCTGGCCCACCACCGCGCCGTGGACCGCGTCCGCTCGGCGCAGGCGGCGGCCGCCCGTGAGCACAAGGCGGCCCTGCTCGACCGCACGCCCGCCTTCGACGACGTCACCGAACAGGTCGAGAGCCGGCTGGAGCGCGAGCAGGTGCGCCGCTGCATGCGGACCCTCTCCGAGCTGCAGCGGGAGTCCGTCACCCTGGCGTACTACCGCGGGCTGACCTACCGCGAGGTGGCCGAACTGCTCGCGGTGCCGCTCGGCACGATCAAGACTCGACTGCGCGACGGACTGATCCGGATGCGCGACTGCCTCGGGGTGAGCGCATGAGTGACGCCGGACTCCACACATTGACGGGTGCCTACGTCCTGCACGCACTCCCGGACGCGGAACGCCGGGACTTCGAACGGCACCTCGGCGCCTGCGATGCCTGCTCCGTGGAGGTGCGCGAGCTCTCCGAGACCGCGACCCGGCTCGGACTGGCCGCCGCCGCCCCGGCCCCCCGGGAGCTGCGCGAGCGGGTGCTGCGGGAGATCACGACCGTACGCCAGGAGCCGCCGGCCGTGGGCCGCCGAGACCGTTCGCGTGTCCGGCGGGGCGGGGCGGCCGGATGGCCCCGGTTCGCACTGGCGGCGAGCCTGGCCGCGGCGGCGGGCTTCGGCGGCGTCGCGGTCTGGCAGCACCAGGAGGCGCGGGACGCCCGCCAGGAGGCGGAGGCCGCCCGGCAGCAGGGCGCGCAGGTGGCCGAGGTCCTCGCCGCCCCCGACGCCCGGTCGTCGGCCGGCACGCTGAAGAACGGCGCGAAGGGCACGGTGGTGGTCTCCCGGAGCCAGGACCGCGCCGTGTTCCTGGCCTCGGGGCTGGCGAAGGCACCTAGCGGCAAGGTGTACCAGCTGTGGTTCGACGACGGCGGCACGATGCGCCCGGCGGGCCTGATGCGGGCCTCGGGCGCGTCGCCGACGACGTACGCGGCCATGCTCGACGGCCCGGTCGACGGGGCGACGGGCATGGGCATCACCGTGGAACCGGCGGGCGGCTCGGCGCAGCCGACCTCGGATCCACTCGCGCTCATGGACCTGCCGAGAGCGTGAGGCGGAGGGGCGGGGCCGCGTGACGGGGCCCCGCCCCCTCGGAGACCGTTCAGCCCCGGCGCGGCGGGCGTGGGAAGAAGCCGCTGGTCCGCGCGGCGTACGCGGCGAAGCCGGGGCGCTCGGCCATGTGCCGCTCCAGGAGGGCCTTGCCGCTGCCGCCGACGAGCAGATACGTCATCAGGGCGGGCGCCACCAGCGTGGCCGCGGCCGGCGCCTGGCAGGCGATCAGGAACAGGCCCCACCACACGAGAAGTCCCCGAAGTAGTTCGGGTGCCGGGTCCAGGACCACAGCACCCGGTCCGTGATCCTGCCCCGGTTCGCCGGATCGGCCTTGAACCGGGCCAGCTGGTGGTCGCCCACGCCCTCGAAGAACAGACCGACCGCCCACAGCGCGGCCCCGGCCCAGGCCACGGCGCCCACGGGCCCGGTCAGGTTGCCGGCCGCCTGCACGGGCAGCGAGATCAGCCAGCACAGGGCGCCCTGGAGCAGGTACAGCCGGGAGGCCCGGGGCAGGGCCGAACATGCCGTGGTGGTCGAGGAACCGGAAGAGGTAGCGGGCCGGGTAGCGCATCGCGGTCGCCGGGTCGCAGGACCAGACCGCCGCCACCAGGGGCGTCAGGAAGTGCGCGGTGAAGTACGGCGAGAAGCGGCCGCGCGCGGCGAACTCGCCGAGGGTCAGCGTGTCCGCGTCCGGTCCGCCGCCGCGCAGCAGCCGCCGGGCGGACCGGTGGAACCGGGGCACGGCGGCCAGCATGCGCGGATAGGCGGGGGCGCGGAGCGCGGCCGGGCGGGCGGGCGGGCGAGGAGTCCGGCGGGGCCGCGGGCGCCCGCGTACTCCAGGCCGCAGCCCCCGCACCGTACGGACGTGCTCATCTCCGACTCCTGCGTCGGCACGCCGAGTTCGGCGAACAGCCGCAGCAGGTGCGGGTAGGTGCGCCGGTTGTGCACGATGAAGCCGGAGTCCACGCGGTGGACGCGGCCGTCCGCGCCGGGCAGTTCGTGGGTGTGCGCATGGCCGCCCACCCGGTCGTCCGCCTCGAACAGCGTCACGTCCTGGGCCGTCCGCAGGATGTGAGCGGCGGTCAGTCCCGCCACCCCGCTGCCCACGACGGCCGTGCGTCGCCGCCTGTCTGTCATGCCACTCCCTCCGAGCACCGGCACCGCACGCGGCGGATGCCTCTGGGAAGGTGGTTCGTTACAGGTCGCGCGGCGGATTGCCCGGAAGCAACTCTCATCCGATCGGGTGACAGACCAATCCGCCGGGCCCCCGGCGCCGAATCCCCGTCGTGAGTGAAGATCGGAACGATCCGCAGACCGGGGCCGCAGCGCCCCGGCGGTCCCGTTGGGCCCGTGCGGCCTGCGCGGCGCTCAGCGGTGTGATCGCCGGGTTCTGTGCCCTGGCCGTCGCCGAGCTGATGGCGGCGGTCGTCCGTCCCGAGGCGGGTCCGGTCGCGGTGGTGGGCGGTGCGGTGATCGACCGCACTCCCCCGGCGCTCAAGGACTTCGCCGTACGGAACTTCGGGACGAACGACAAGCTGGTGCTGGAGCTCGGCATCCTGGCCCTTCTGGCGCTGTTCGCCGTGGCGGTCGGGCTGCTGGCGCTGCGGCACCGGCTGCCGGGCGCCGCAGCCGTGCTGGTCTTTGGTGCGGTCGGGGCTGCGGCGGCCATCGGGCGGCCGGAGGGGCGGGTGTCCGACGCCCTGCCGTCGGTGATCGGTGCCGTGGTGGCCGCGGGGTTGCTGTATCTCCTGGCCGGACGGCTGACCCCGGCCGTCGCCCCGTCACCCGGCGGGCCCGCGGCCGGGGCGTTCGACCGGCGCGGGTTCGTCATCGCGGCGAGCGCCGCGGCGGCCGCGTCGGCCGGGGCCGGTCTGCTGGGGCGGCGGATCACCTCCGCCGTGCAGGCCGGGGCCGCCGCGTCCCGGCGCGACCTGGTGCTGCCCGTGCCCGACTCGCCGGCACCTGCCGTACCGGCGGGCGCGGAGCTGAAGATCCGGGGCCTGGGCCCGTTCGTCACGCCCGACAAGGACTTCTACCGCGTCGACACGGCCCTGGTCGTGCCGCGCGTCGATGCCGAGGCGTGGCGGCTGAGGATTCACGGCACGGGCGTGCCCGAGCCAGTGACGCTGAGTTTCCGGGACCTGCTGCGCCGGGAGATCGTGGAACGCGACATCACCCTGACCTGCGTATCGAACGAGGTGGGCGGGCCGTACGTGGGCAACGCCCGGTGGATCGGCGTGCGGCTGGCCGATCTGCTGCGGGAGGCCGGGGTGAGGCCGCCGTCCGAGGGCGGGCGTGCCGACCAGATCGTGGCGCGCTCGGTGGACGGGATGACGATCGGCACTCCGGTCGAGGACGTCATGGACGGCCGCGACGCGCTGCTCGCCCTCGGCATGAACGGCGAGCCGCTGCCCTTCGAGCACGGCTTCCCGGTCCGGATGGTCGTCCCCGGCCTGTACGGATACGTCTCGGCCTGCAAGTGGATCAAGGACATCGAGCTGACCACGTTCGACGCCTACGACGCTTACTGGGTCAAGCGGTCGTGGTCCCCGCGGGCCCCCGTCAAGACCCAGTCCCGCATCGACACCCCCCGCCCCTTCGCCTCCCCGAAGGCCGGCACGGTCCCGGTCGCCGGGGTCGCCTGGGCCCAGCACCGGGGCATCACGCGGGTCGAGGTCCGGGTGGACGGCGGCCCGTGGCATCCCGCGCGGCTGGCCGCGCAGGCCGGCCGGGACACCTGGCGCCAGTGGGTATGGGAGTGGCCGGCCACCCCCGGCAGCCACACCTTGGAGGTCCGCGCGACGGACCGGACCGGCGCCGTGCAGACCGACCGGCGCGCCGGGACCGTGCCCGACGGTGCGACGGGCCGGCACACGGTGGTGGTCGACGTGACCTGACCGGCGCGCGCCGCCCGGGGCACCCACTTGTGCAGCGCCCGCCCGGGCCGCCCACATCCCCCATCAACTACCCCTCGTAATCAATCAGTCACGCGTATGAACCAGGAGAACACCATGAAGGTCATCCACGCCCGCCGCGCCGCCGTCGCCCTGTCCGCCGCGGCGATCCTGCCGCTGGCCCTGACGGCCTGTTCCAGCGATTCCAAGGACAGCGCGTCCGGCTCCACCGCGTCGTCGGCGAAGGCCCCGGCGCCCGCCTCGCCCTCCGCCGACGACTCCATGGGCATGGACAAGCCCTTCGGTCCGGCCTGCGCGTCGGTCCCGAAGGACGGCGCGGGCTCCTTCTCCGGCATGGCGAAGGACCCGGTCGCCACGGCGGCCTCCCACAACCCTGCCCTGTCCACCCTGGTCACCGCGGTCAAGAAGGCCGGCCTGGTCGACACCCTGAACAACGCGCAGAACATCACCGTGTTCGCCCCGACCAACGACGCCTTCGCCAAGATCCCGAAGGCCGACCTCGACAAGCTGCTCGCCGACAAGGCCGCGCTCACCAAGGTCCTCACCTACCACGTGGTGGGCCGGGAGCTGACGCCGAAGCAGCTGGAGAAGGGGTCCTTCGACACCCTGGAGAAGGAGGAGCTGACGACGTCCGGCTCGGACATGGCGTACACCGTCAACGACTCCTCGAAGGTCGTCTGCGGCAATGTCCCGACCGCCAACGCGACGGTCTACATCGTCGACACGGTGCTGATGCCGCCCGCCGCGTAGCGGTTCTCCTCGCGGTGGGCGCCACGCCCACCGCGAGGCCGTCGGGCACAGTGCGGACGCTGCGGAGATCCGGTCACCGCAAAACTACGCATAAGCCAGATATAAGAGCAGACTGGTGTGTGCGGGCCATTTCCCGCACACGGCGGTGACCGGGTCCGCACGATCCGAAGGGGAACGAACTCATGTCAAACGTCTCGCACGCCGGCCACGACATGGCCGGACACCCCGATGCACCGGAGATGAGCGACCGCTACGCGCGCGTGATGGGCGGCCGCGACGTGGCGCTCGTGGACGCGCCGGTCTTCCTGGTCGGCCTTTACTGCGCCGTCTCCCCGTGGGTGCTGCACTTCACGACCTCGCAGTCCTCCCTGGTGACGAACAACCTGATCATGGGTATCGCGATCGCCGTGCTCGGTCTCGGGTTCACCGCGATGCCGCAGCGGATGTACGGCCTGAGCTGGGCCATCGTCGCCATGGGTGCCTGGATGATCGTCTCGCCCTGGGTGGTGGGCAGCAGTCCGGACAGGGGAGTCGTCCTGAACAACGTCATCATCGGCGGACTGACCGCCCTGCTGGGAATGGTGTGCGCGGGCGCGTCGATGAAGATGAGCCGCGGCGGCCGACGCGGTTAGCGTCCCGCAGCCCACTCCCGGGGGGACGGAGCCCCCGCACCACCGCCGACCGGACCGCGTCTCCGGCCGGCGGCCGTGCGCCGGGGCCGGCGCCACGCCTCAGCCCTCAGCCCTCAGCCCTCAGCCCTCAGCCCTCAGCCCTCAGCCCAGGGAGCTGTACGCCACCACGCCCCGCAGCACCTCGTCCACCGCCTTGCGCGCGCTGCGCGCCACCGTGCTGTCCTCCCGGGGTGCGGCGGCAGCCACCTGACCCAGCACGTCGATGACCTGCTTGCACCACCGTACGAAGTCGCCCGCCGGCATCTCCGCCTCCCGCAGGACCTCGTCCAGCGACCGGCCCGACGCCCACATGTACACCGCCCAGGCGAAGCCGAGATCGGGCTCGCGCTGGCCGACCCCCTCCGCCTGGTTGATCTTGAAGTCCTCCTCCAGGGCGTCGAGCCGCCCCCAGATCCGGACCATCTCGCCCATCGCGGTCTTCGCGGGACCGGACGGCAGCTTCGGCGCCACCGCGTCGTCGGCCTGCCGCGCCTCGTACACCAGGGCGGAGACGCAGGCCGCGAGCTCCGCCGCGTTCAGCCCCTCCCAGACACCCGCGCGCAGGCACTCGCTCGCCAGCAGGTCCAGCTCGCCGTACAGCCGGGCGAGGCGCCGTCCGTGCTCGGTGACCTCGCTGCCGCGCAGGTAGTCCAGCTCGGTGAGCAGGGCCACGATCCGGTCGAAGGTGCGGGCGATCGTGTTGGTCCGGCCCTCGATGCGCCGCTCCAGCTGCCGGGTGTCCCGCTGGAGCCGGTAGTAGCGCTCGGCCCAGCGGGCGTGGTCCTCGCGCTCGTCGCACCCGTGGCAGGGGTGGGCGCGCAGCTCGGTGCGCAGGCGCGCGATCTCGCGGTCGTCGGCGGCGGGGGCGCGCCCCCGGCGGTGCCGGTCCGGGACGATGTGGCCGGCCTTGGTGCGCAGCGCGGACGCCAGGTCGCGGCGCGACTGCGGCGAGCGCGGGTTGAACGACTTCGGGACGCGCATCCGCTCCACGGCCTCGACCGGGACCGGGAAGTCGATCGAGGCGAGCCGCTTGACCTGCCGCTCGGCCGTCAGCACCAGCGGCCGGGGCCCGTCGTGGTACTCCATGCCGCGGTGGCCGTGCCCGTTGGTCCGCCCGGCCGGAAGCCCGGGGTCCAGGACGAGCGCGAGCCCGGCGAACTTGCCGGTCGGCACATGGATGACATCGCCGGGCTTCAGCTTCTCCAGGGAGGCCGCGGCGGCGGCCCGCCGCTGCGTGGCACCCTGCTTGGCGAGCTCCGTCTCCCGGTCCTTGAGGTCGCGGCGCAGCCGCGCGTACTCCTCGAAGTCACCGAGGTGGCAGGTCATGCCCTCGCGGTAGCCCTCCAGGCCCTCCTCGTTCTTCTGGACCTGCCGGGAGATCCCGACGACCGACCGGTCCGCCTGGAACTGCGCGAACGACGTCTCAAGCAGTTCGCGCGAACGGTGCCGCCCGAACTGGTGCACGAGATTGACCGCCATGTTGTACGACGGCCGGAAGCTGGAGCGCAGCGGGTACGTGCGCGTGCCGGCGAGTCCGGCCAGGGCGCCCGGGTCCATGCCGCGCTGCCAGAGCACTACGGCGTGGCCCTCGACGTCGATCCCGCGCCGCCCGGCCCGGCCGGTCAGCTGGGTGTATTCACCGGGGGTGATGTCGGCGTGCTGCTCGCCGTTCCACTTGACGAGCTTCTCCAGGACCACCGAGCGGGCGGGCATGTTGA
The DNA here is from genome assembly GCF_004795015.1 of Streptomyces sp. A1277. Classification (GTDB taxonomy): domain Bacteria; phylum Actinomycetota; class Actinomycetes; order Streptomycetales; family Streptomycetaceae; genus Streptomyces. The sequence continues at coordinate 86,065 of NZ_SSBI01000006.1, forward strand.
TGCCGAGCGCCAGCGTCTCGGTGGCGAAGACCGCCTTGACCAGGCCGCGGACGAACAGCTCCTCCACGACCTCCTTGAACCTCGGGAGCATCCCGGCGTGGTGCGCGGCGATGCCTCGTTCCAGACCTTCGAGCCACTCGTAGTAGCCGAGGACGTGCAGGTCCTCCGGGGGGATGGACGCCGTCCGCTCCTCCACGATCTCCCGCACCAGCCGGCGCTTGTCCTCGTCGTTGAGCCGGAGTCCGGCGTGCAGGCACTGCTGCACGGCGGCCTCGCAGGCGGCCCGGCTGAAGATGAACGTGATGGCGGGCAGCAGGCCCTCGGCGTCGAGCCGGTCGATGACCTCGGGGCGCGAGGGCGTCCAGATCCGGCTGCGCTGGCGGCGCTCGCGCTCACGGTCGGCCTCGCGCACCATCTTGCCGCGCCGCCGTTCGCGCGGGTTGTACCCGCGCTGGTTCTCCATGCGGGCGAGCCGCACGAGGTCGGGGTTGACCTCGCGGCGGGTGACGCCCCGGCCGCCGTGGTCGCTCTCCTCCTCGAAGAGGTCGTACATCCGGCGGCCGGCCAGCACGTGCTGCCAGAGCGGCACGGGCCGGTGCTCGGAGACGATCACCTCGGTGTCGCCGCGCACGGTGTCCAGCCAGTCGCCGAACTCCTCGGCGTTGGACACGGTCGCCGACAGGGAGACCAGGGTGACGGATTCGGGGAGGTGGATGATCACTTCCTCCCACACCGCGCCCCGGAAGCGGTCGGAGAGGTAGTGCACCTCGTCCATCACCACGTGTCCGAGGCCGTTGAGCGCCTGGGAGCCCGCGTAGAGCATGTTCCGCAGGACCTCGGTGGTCATCACGACCACCGGGGCGTCGGCGTTGACGCTGTTGTCACCGGTCAGCAGGCCGACCTTCTCCGCGCCGTAGCGCTTGACCAGGTCGGCGAACTTCTGGTTCGACAGGGCCTTGATCGGGGTGGTGTAGAAGCACTTGCGGCCCTGCTCCAGGGCGAGGTGCACGGCGAATTCGCCGACGATCGTCTTGCCCGAGCCGGTCGGGGCCGCGACGAGCACGCCCTTGCCGGCCTCCAGCGCCTTGCACGCCTCGATCTGATACGGGTCGAGATCGAAGTCGTACATCTCGCGGAACGGCCCGAGCGCGGTCGCCTGCGCGGCGGCCCGGAGCCGGGAAGCCTGGTATTGCTCAGCTGGTGAGAGGTCCTCTGTCATCTTGTCCACGAGCCTACCCGCCGCCTCCGACAGTGACGCGATCTTTAATCGCCCATGGCTCAGGCCCCGGGAGCCGCCCCGAGCACCCGCACGGCCTTCGGTACGCAGGCGGCGGTCAGCGGCAGGGCGCCGAGGGGTTCGCCGTCCGCGTACGCGGTGATCCCGACGGCTTCCAGAGTGATCGAGGAGACCCGGTGCACGGTCACGACGGGGTGGCTCAGGTGCGTCCCCCTGTACACCCGGGGGAAGACCTTGAGCAGCGTCGTACGGCTGCACTCGCCGACCACCGTGACGTCGAAGAGGCCGTCGTCCATGACCGCGTCGGCGCAGATCCGCATGCCGCCGCCGTACGCCGTGCCGTTGCCGACCGCGATGAGCGTCGCCCGGATCTCGCGTGCGGGCCCGTCGTCGAGGGTCATGCGGTACGTGATCGGCTTGAAGGCGGCGAGTTCGGCGAGGATCGCCAGGTCGTACTTGAACCGACCGCCCACCCAGCGCATCCGGTTGCCCCGATCGTTGACCCGGGAGTCGAACCCGGAGGCGAGCACGGACCCGAACCAGCGCTCCCCGACCCGGCCGAGGTCGATCTCGCGCACGGGCGCCCGGCCCTTGAGCGCGTCGGCGGCGAGCCGGCCCGCCGCCTCCGGGTCGCGTATCGGCAGGCCCAGGGCGCGGGCGAAGTCGTTGCCGGTGCCCACAGCCACGACGCCGAGCGGGGTGAGCGTCCCGGCGACCGCCTGGAGGGCCAGGGACATCAGCCCGTCCCCGCCGACGGCTATGAGCGCCCCGGTCCCCTCCGCCACCGCCTCGCGCGCCCGGCGCAGCGCGTCATCCGCGTCCTCGCCGAGGATCGTGCGTACGGAGAAGCCGGCCTCCCGCAACGCGGAAGCGGCCGGCTGCGCGGCTCGCGCGCCCCGGCCGCGCCCCGCGGTGGGATTGACGAAGAGGGTGATCTCGCTGGTCACCCGGGGACCCTACAAGGTCAGGTGATGTTCTCGTAACCGTCGCGCTCACGGTCGAAAACGCTCATCATCGACAGCGGCCCGCCCCCTTAGGGCGGGCCGCTTACTACGGTGCGAAACGCGGATCAGGCGATGGGCTCAGCTGTCATTGCTGAGCCACGGGGTTGTCGCACAGTGGTCGTCACCAAGGTTCGCGACACAGACGGTGAGCTTGATGCGGCTCCCCTTGCCCCCGTAGGCGTTTGTGGTGCTGGCCTCATAGAAGTTCTTGTCGCACTTCGCCCAGTCACCTTGTCCACGGTCGTTCGTGCACTTACCGTTTCGGTACGCATGCCACGTACCGCTGGAGTCACGAATTTGATTCTGCCACTTGGCGTAGACGGAGTAAGCATCATAGGAATTGTCGCGGGTGTAGATCACATCACCGTAGGGCTTGAAGCACCCTGTGGCACCCGCTACTTCCACGATGCAGGTCCCCCCACTCGGCTCGCCGCTGGCGACACCCTTGTCAACCTCCTCGGCCGCAGCCGCAGGACTAGCCATCGTCACGAAGAGCGCACCACCTGCGGCCAACGTTACGAATGTCGACCGCATCAGACCACGACGACGCATTTTGAATTTCCCTCCCCTGGGATTGCAAAAACAAGGGGCCCCTCCACGCATGACGTGCCGTGAACGCCCCCAAACACCAGGTGAACGGTATGCACCCCCTTCGTCACTCACAAGGTGATTTTCGGCAAACCCTTGGCAGGCTTGCGCCGCTTCTCCCCTGTGACACGCAGAGAGGAGACCACCTCATGACCGGTGGTCTCCTCTCTGCGTGACGTGTAGCAGCCCGCTACGTCACGTCGTCATATCCATCCGCGCGATACCCTTCCGCGCGCGAGCGTTCACCGGTTGCCTGCTCGGGAAACTCTCGACTCGCACTGACCGGCTCGACCGCACCCACGCTCTCCGGCGTGAGGTCGAGGTGCGAAGCCTCATCATCAGCGGGCTCCTCGGCGCGCCGACGAGCCCGACGACGGTCGTTCGCCAGCGCAATACCCGTAGCCCCGAAGTACAGCACGCAGATGGGGCCCGCAAGCGCCAGCATGGAAATCGGATCGGTGCTCGGAGTGGCGATGGCGGCGAAGAGCGTAATGCCCATGATCATGCCGCGCCACCAGCCGATCATCTTCTTCCCGGAAAGGACCCCACCGAAGTTCAGCATGACCAGAAGCAGCGGAAGCTCAAAAGCAAGGCCGAACACGAGGATCATCCGCATGATCAGCTTGAGGAGATCGTCGAGAGGGAGCTGGTTGTCGCTTCCGATGAGCGAGAACTCCAACATCACGGAAGCCATCTTGGGCAGCGACCAGTAGGCGAAATATGCTCCCATGACAAACAAGGGGAAGCCCGCACCCACGAAGCCGAGAGCATATTTCTTCTCGTGACGATGAAGCCCTGGGGCGAGAAACCCCCAAAGCTGGTAGAGCCAAACCGGAGACGCCAGTACTGCACCCGCCGAGAAAGAGACCGTGAGGGCCAGCGTGAAGGGGCTCAGCAAGCCGTTCTGCACGATACGCGCGCAGTGCGCATCATTGGGCGCCTTGGCCAGGTGGGAGAAAGTGTATTCGCAGCCCACCGCCCTGAGAATGGGGTTCGTGAAGAACTCCATGACGTCCTTGTAGAAGAAGGCGGCGACGACGCTCGCGACAACCATCGCCAACACGCTCTTGACGAGCCGGTTACGGAGCTCGCGCAAATGCTCCCCGAGCGGCATCCGCCCCTCGGGGTCCTTCTCCTGTTTGCGGGCAGACTTGAGCAACCCACGTCCTCATCTCGTGCGCAGGCCGACGCCCAGGGCCGGCCTTCGATCAGCTCTTGATCAGTTCACGGGCTCAGCTCTGCGACTGGTTGGTCTTCTCCGACACGGGACGGGAGCTGGTCACGTCGCCGGGCGCCGCCTTGATGGTGCGCGGCACCGACACGTCCTGGTCGTTGTTCGGCGGGTCCGCGGGAGCCGCCGCGGTGTTGCCGCCCTCACTCTTCATCGCCTTCGCCTCGCTCTTGAGGATGCGGGCGGACTTGCCCAGCGAACGCGCCATGTCGGGGAGCTTCTTCGCACCGAACAGCAGAATGATCACTACGAGAATCAGGATGATCTCGGGGGCACCGAGCTTTCCGAACATATCCGTTTACCTTCTTCGCTGAGGCAGCAGGGGCGGGCTGCAGGTCCGGCCGGACCGGTGTCAGGCCGTCGCGTCGACGGCGATGGTATCCCGCGGGGGTAAACACAGGGCAATGCCTGCGCGTACTCCCACCTGCGGCCCGCGTCTCACTCCCAGGCCACGCGAATGAGCCTACCCGCCGCACCTGCCGGGCCGACAGGCCACAACGGTAAAGCGCTTTCCGCCGCACCCGCCGCAGGGTCAGAGCGCGTCCCTGCTCGCCTTGGCCACCCCCGCCGCCGCGCGCTCCAGGTCGTCGGCGGCGCGGTTGATGCGTTCCGTGGTGCGGGTCACCTGGCGGCCGAGGCGCTGGGCCTCGACGAACACCTTGATGGCCAGCACGCCGAGCACGGCGATTCCGAGGAATCCCAGGGCGATGGCGAGCATGGGCCAGAACATGCGCAGAGCCTCTCAGGAGCCGGTGTGCAGGCGCAGCGTGCGTACGCCGCCGTCGGTGAGGAGTTCCACTATCCGCTCCCCCGCCGGCTTGCGGACGCACGCGGCGCACTCGGGACAGGTGAAGGAGTAGAACGTGGTGCGGCTGGTGGCGCCGATCACGAGCCGGAACTCCGCCGCCGCCAGCTCGAAGCGCGCGCGGCAGTCGGGGCAGGCGGCCTTGAAGCGCGCCGACTGCGGCACCGGAACGGTGGATACGGCGGCGTGGCCCGGCAGCGCGGACAGGTGGCCCATGTCTCCTCAGCCGTCCCTTCAGGCCGCGCCGTCGTACGCGGCGAGCGCCGCCCGGGCCGCGACCCGCGCGCTCTCGGCGAGCTCCGGGGGCGAGACGATGCGCCCCTCCCCGCCGAGCCGCAGCGCGAGCCGGCGCAGCGAGGCCGGGTCGGGGGTGCGCAGGCTGATCCGCAGACCGCCGTCGGGCAGTTCCTCGGCCCGGTCGTGCGGGTAGTACTCGGCGACCCAGCGCCCGCCGGGGCCGACCTCGATCACGACCTCCGGGTCCTCGGCGGCCGGCTGGACCAGCCCCGCCGACAGGTCCCGCAGCTCCAGCTCGGGCGGGGCGGCGGGCTCGTCGAGCAGCCGGATCTCGGCGACCCGGTCGAGCCGGAAGGTGCGCCGGTCCTCGGAGGAGCGGCACCACGCCTCCATATAGGTGTGCCCGACGGCGAACAGCCGGATCGGGTCCACCTCGCGCTCGGTGAGTTCGTCGCGGGCGGGCGAGTAGTAGCGCAGCCAGAGCCGGCGCCGCTCCGAGATCGCCCGGTCCACCTCGGCGAAGACGCCGCCCTCGGACTCGAAGGTGACCGAGAGCCTGGAGCTGGCGGCGCCCACCTCGCCGGCGGCGGTCTCCAGCTTGGCGGTGGCGCGCAGCAGCGCCTGGCGGTCGCTCTCGCGGAGCCCGGGCAGGGTCGCCACGGCGCGGGCGGCGACCAGCAGGGCCGTCGCCTCGTCGGCGGCGAGCCGCAGGGGTTCGGCGACGTCGTCCGCGTTGTGCCACCAGATGCGGTCGCCGTCGGTGTCGATGTCGAGCAGGTCGCCGCCCCGGAAGCTGGTCCCGCACATGGGCAGCACGTCGAGGTCGGAGATCAGCTCGTCCTCGGTGATCCCGAAGGCCCGGGCGACGTCCTGGACGTGGGCGCCGGGGCGCTCGCGCAGATACGTCACCAGGGAGAGCATCCGGCGTGTCTGGTCGATGGCGTTCGTGGCCATGAATTCGGTCCCCTCAGTCCTTGGCCACGGCGCGCAGCCGGTCCACCACGTCGGCCCGCAGGTCCTCGGGTCCGGTGACGACGACGTCGGGGCCGAACTCGACGAGCCAGGCGTCCAGGCCGTGTCCGTACGGGATCTCCAACTCCTCCCACCCGTTCCCGAGTTCCCGGACCGATATGGCCCGGGCGCGCAGCGGGTATCCGGAGTCGGTGCGCAGCCTGATCAGGGCGGTCCGGGTGGCCGTCTCGCCGGCCCAGCTCTCGACGGTCTCGCGGACGGTGACGACGTCGGGCACCTCGGCGGTGAAGGCGCCGGCCCGGGAGCGGACCTTGCCGGTGATCCGGGAGAGCCGGAAGACGCGCTCGGCGCCGCGGTCCCGGTCCCAGCCGGCCAGGTACCAGTGGCCGCGCCAGCACTCCAGCGTCCACGGCTCGACGTGGCGCTGCTCGGGCTGGGCGGCGTTGGCCTTGCGGTAGTCGAAGACCACCGGGCGGCGGTCGCGGCAGGCCAGCATCAGGGGTTCGAACGCGGCCTCGTGGACGGGGATACGGGGTTCGAGGGCGCTGTGCACCTCGTAGGCGTCCTCGGTCTCGGGCATGCCGGCGGCCCGCAGCTTCTGCAGGGCGCCGCTGGCCGCACCGGCGAGGCGGGCCTGCTGCCAGACCTTGGCGGCCAGGCCGAGAGCGGCGGCCTCCTCGGCGTCCAGGGTGATCGGGGGGAGCCGGTTGCTGTCGCGCCGGGCGAGGTAGCCGGTGTCGCCGTCCAGGTTCTCCACGGTCTCGATGACCAGGCCCAGCTCGCGCAGATCGTCCTTGTCGCGCTCGAACATCCGGTTGAAGGCGTCGTCGGAGCCGGCTTCCAGGTATGCCTCGATGGAACCGCGCAGTTCGCGCTTGCTGAGCGGGCGCCGGGTCCCCAGCAGACACAGCGCGAGGTTCATCAGCCGCTCGGCCTTGGCAATCGCCATCGACGCCCTTTCTGTTGTGCTCTACGACGCCCGACCGTACCGCCCCGGGGTGTCCGGACAAAAGCGAGGGCCCGCGCCTTGCGGCACGGGCCCTCGGAGCGCGAGTGCGCGGGATCAGACGGCGACCAGGTCGCAGACGAAGATCAGAGTCTCGCCCGGGGCGATCGCGCTGCCCGCGCCGCGGTCACCGTAGGCGAGGTGCGCGGGGATGGTCAGCTGGCGACGGCCGCCGACCTTCATGCCCTGCACGCCCTTGTCCCAGCCCGCGATGACCTGACCGGCACCGAGCTGGAACTGCAGCGGCTTGCCGCGGTTCCACGAGGCGTCGAACTCCTCGCCGGTGGAGAAGGCCACACCCACGTAGTGGACGGAGACGAGCTGGCCGGCCTTGGCCTCCTCGCCCTCGCCCTCCCAGATGTCCTTGATCTCCAGGTCGGCCGGCGGCTCGCCACCCGGGAAGTCGACCTCGGGCTTCTCGATGCTCACTGACTTGCTCCTCTTACTGATGAACTGGGCAACCGGGACAGTCTTACATCTTCGCCAGGATGTCCACGGCGAACACCAACGTGGAGTTGGCGGGGATCGACTGCTGCTCCTTGTCGCCGAGGCCCTGGTCCGGCGGCACGACGAGGAGTACGCGGCTGCCGATCTTCTTGCCGACCAGACCGTTCTTCAGTCCCTTGAGGGTGACCTGGGCCAGCGGGAAGGTGGCCGTCTTGCCCGTGGTGTAGGTGTTGTCGAACTCCTTGCCGTCCTTCCACAGCTTGGCCACGTAGTTCACGACGACCGTGTCGGTGTCCTTGACGACGTCGCCCTTGGACTCCAGGACGTAGTCGGAGACCAGCTTCTTCGGCGGGTCGACCTTGCTGGGGATTTTCAGGCTCGGCGCCTTGCCGTCGGTCTCGGTACCCACCTTCGGCAGGTCGATGTCGTCCTGGGCGACGGCGGTGCCCTTGGCGGACGCCGGGATCTGCTTCGCCTTCAGGATGTCCACGACGAAGACGAGCGTGGCGTTCGGCTTGATGGGGTCCTGGCCCTGGGCGCCGTAGCCGAGGTCCGGGGGGATGACCAGCTCGACCCTGCTGCCGACCTTCTGGCCGACCAGGCCCTTCTCCCAGCCCTGGATGACCATGCCGGCGCCCAGCGTCAGGTCGAACGGCTGCTTGCGGTCGAAGCTGTTGTCGAACGGCTCGGTGGTGTCCCACTGCTGGCCGAGGTAGTTGACCTGGGCCACGTCGCCGTTCTTGAGCTTCGCGCCGTCGCCCTCGCTGATGACCTTGGTCTTCAGCTCCTTGGGCGGCGTTCCCTTGCCCTTGGCCAGGGTGGGCTTCTCGCCGAACTTCGCGCCCGCGGTGATGGCGGGGAAACCACCCGTGGAAGGGGCGGACGCGGAGGCGGAAGCGGAGTCGGAGCCCTTGTCGTCGCTGCCGCAGGCCGCTGACAACAGCAGCAGGGGGACGACGAGAAGGCCGGCAAGTCGGCGCACTGGTTCCTCAGATCTCAGACGGCATATGTGGGGGACACGCCCCGGGGGTCCGGGACCCCGCCACTCTAGGCCGTACGAGGGGCCCCGTACGAGGAACGTACGGGGCCCGAGTCGCAGCCGGTGCCTGGACGCATCCCGCGCCGGCTCACATACCCGCGATCAGCTTCTCCACGCGGTCGTCCACGGAACGGAACGGGTCCTTGCACAGCACCGTGCGCTGCGCCTGGTCGTTCAGCTTGAGGTGGACCCAGTCGACGGTGAAGTCCCGCCGCTGCTCCTGGGCCCGCCGGATGAAGTCGCCGCGCAGCCTCGCCCTGGTGGTCTGCGGAGGCACCGACTTGCCCTCGAAGATCTTCAGGTCGTTGCACACGCGGGCGGCCTGCCCCTTGCGCTCCAGCAGGTAGTACAGCCCCCGTCGGCGGTGGATGTCGTGGTAGGCGAGGTCTATCTGGGCGACCCGCGGATTCGACATGGTCATGTTGTGCTTGGCCCGGTACCGCTCGATGAGCTTGTACTTCATGACCCAGTCGATCTCGGTCTCGATCCGGTCGAGGTCCTCCGCCTCGATCGCGTCGAGCGTGCGGCCCCACAGTTCGAGGACGCGCTCGACGTTGCCCGTGCGGATGCCGCGGCGGTCGACGAAGTCCACGGCCTTCTCGTAGTACTCGCGCTGCACCTCTATGGCGGACGCCTCGCGGCCACTGGCGAGGCGGACCTTGCGCTGCCCGGTGGTGTCGTGGCTGACCTCGCGGATCGCCCGGATCGGGTTCTCCAGGGTCAGGTCGCGCATCACCGTGCCCGCCTCGATCATGCGGAGCACCAGGTCGGTCGCGCCGACCTTGAGCAGCATGGTCGTCTCGGACATGTTGGAGTCACCGACGATGACGTGGAGGCGGCGGTAGCGCTCCGCGTCCGCGTGCGGTTCGTCGCGGGTGTTGATGATCGGCCGGGAGCGCGTCGTCGCGGAGCTGACGCCCTCCCAGATGTGCTCGGCACGCTGGCTGACGCAGTAGACCGCGCCCCGCGGGGTCTGCAGCACCTTGCCGGCGCCGCAGATCAGCTGCCTGGTGACGAGGAAGGGAATGAGGATGTCCGCGAGGCGCGAGAATTCTCCGTGCCGGGCCACGAGGTAGTTCTCGTGGCATCCGTAGGAGTTTCCCGCCGAGTCGGTGTTGTTCTTGAAGAGGTAGACGTCGCCGGCGATTCCCTCCTCGTGCAGGCGGCGTTCGGCATCGACGAGCAAACCTTCGAGAATGCGCTCGCCGGCCTTGTCGTGGGTGACCAGTTCGGTCAGGTTGTCGCACTCGGGGGTTGCATATTCCGGATGCGATCCCACGTCGAGGTAGAGGCGGGCGCCGTTCCGCAGAAAGACATTGCTGCTGCGGCCCCATGACACAACACGGCGGAAGAGGTAGCGCGCCACTTCATCAGGAGACAGTCGGCGCTGTCCCCTGAACGTGCACGTGACGCCGTACTCGTTCTCCAGCCCGAAAATGCGGCGGTCCATGACTGAACATTACGCCTGATGACCCGAGCTGAAACCGGGTTCGACGGCACCGTTTCGATCATTTTCCGATCCTCGCACCGCTACGGCGGTGCGGGCGGGAGCTGCGAGGACCTTCCCGGTGGCCAGGAGGACGGCCAGGGCGGCCACCCCACCGGCCCCCGCGACGGCGAAGCTCCATGCCGTCCCGCCCAGCTCCACGGCCGGGCCGGCCACCGCCGTCCCGGCGGCCGCGCCCACCCCGAAGGTGGTCACGAGCCAGGAGAACGCCTCCGTCACCGTGCCGCGCGGGGCGTGCCGGTCCACGACGATGAACGAGCACGCGACGGCCGGGGCGAGGAACACCCCGGACACCGCGGCCAGCAGGGTCATCGCGACCACACCCGGCGTCAGCATCAGCGGCAGGTAGCCCAGCGCGAGCAGCCCCACGATCACCCGCAGCCGGCGCTCGGGCGCCCCGGCCCACTGCCGCGCCCCGTACGCCGCCCCGCCGATCAGCGCACCGAGCCCCAGGGCGGCCATCAGCCAGCCGTAGACGGACTCCCGGCCGTGGTCGTCGGCGTACGCCATGCCGGCCACGGTGATGGAGCCGAGCGCCAGCCCGACGAAGAAGAACGCGCCGAGCAGCGCCAGCAGCCCCGGTGAGCGCAGCGCGCCCAGCCAGTGCGCCTCGCGCGGGGCGGAGCGCCAGGTCCGCGAGGGCTCGGACAGCACGACGGACAGGGCGCCGAGTACGCCGATCGCGTTGATGACGATCAGGGCGGCGGCCGGCGACCAGAGCGCGACCAGGAGCGTCACGAGGAGCGGCCCGGCCGTGAACATGACCTCCTGGGCGACCGCGTCCATGGCGTAGGCCCGGTGCACCCGGTCCTCGCGGCCCAGCACGCTCGGCCACAGGGCCCGCAGGCCGCCCTCCAGCGGCGGGGTGAACACACCGGCCACGGCCACCGCCGCGTAGGCGAGCGGCAGGGAGCCGAAGCCCGCCACGGCGAGCAGGGCCATGCCGAGGGCGGACACGACGGCGGCGGGCAGCTGGACGCGCGGCTGCCCGTACAGGTCCACCGCGCGGCCCAGCAGCGGCTGTCCGACCGCCGTGGCCAGCCCGTAGACGGCCGCGAGCGCGCCCGCGAGGGTGTAGCTGCCGCCCTCGGCCCGGACGAACAGCACGATCGCGATGTTCGCGGTGCCGTTGGGCAGCCGGCCCACCAGGGTGCCCGTCAGCAGCTGCGCGGCATGCCGCGCCCGGAGGATGTCCAGATATCCCGCGGCCATGTCCCGCCCCTCTCCCCCGGACGCCCGTTCGGGCCGCGAGGTTTTACGTATAACTACCGGGTTCATACGTACCATGAGCCCGTCCTCAGGTCCACCGCACGGGCCTGCCCCGACCGGCCCGGAGGCCCGCGTGACCAGCCCAGCACCGCCCGGCCCGCCCCGGCCCACCAGCCGTGACGTGGCACGGGCCGCAGGCGTCTCCCAGGCCACGGTCTCCCTCGTCCTCGGCGACAAATGGCGGGGCCGGGTCTCCGAGACCACCGCCGGGCGGGTGCGCGACGCCGCCCGGGGCCTCGGCTACCGGCCCAACCTCGCCGCCCGCAATCTGCGCCTCGGCCGGACCAGGACGGCCCTCCTGGTCGTCCCCGCCCTCACCAACGAGTTCTTCGCCCGGGTGTACACCGGCGCCGCCGCGGTCGCCGCCGAACACGGCTTCGGGGTCGTCCTCTACCCCTCCCCCGACGGCACCGGCCCGGCCCGCGACCCCTTCCCCTCGGCCCGCACCGCCCTGGACGGGGTCATCGCCTCGTCCATGGCCGCCGACGCGCTCGACGCCCTGCACGGCGCGGACGTCCCGCTGGTGATGCTGGACAGCGACCCCTCGGCACCGGGCCCCGCCGCCCGGGTCAACCTCGACATCGCCGACGGGATGCGCCAGGTCGCCCGCCACCTGCTCGCCCTCGGCCACCGGCGCTTCCTCCACCTCGCCGCGGCCGTCGACACCTGGACGTTCACGGCCCGCGGGGACGCCCTCCACGAGGCGCTGCGCGAGGTCCCGGGCACCGAGGTGCGCACCGTGTCCGCCGCGCTGGACGTACGGGCGGGGCGCGAGGGCGCGGAGCGCGCGCTGAGGGGCCCGGGGCCCCGCCCCACCGCGGTCGTGTGCGACGACGACATCCTGGCGGCGGGCGCCTGCAAGGCCGCGCGCAGGCTCGGGCTGCGGGTGCCGGACGACCTGTCGGTCACCGGCTTCGACGATCTGGCCCTAGCCACGGCCGTGGAGCCGGAACTGACCACGGTGCAGCTGCCCGCCGAGCAGGTCGGCGAGCGCGGCATGGCCGCCCTGCTGGCCGTCCTGGACGGGCGGAGCGCCCAGCCGGGCAGCCTGCCGGTGCGGCTGGTCACCCGCGGCTCCTCGGCCCCGCCGCCCGGCCCCCCGCACGCATGACGGAGCCCCGGCCCGCCGGAGGGGCGGACCGGGGCCGGAGCGTCGCGGTGCGGGCGGCCGGGGCCGCTACTCCACGTCCCCTCCGGAATCGGTGGTTTCCGTCGCGCCCTTCGGGTCCGACGTGGCCGCGGGCGTATCCGCGGCGTCGCCGTCCTCCGCGTCGGACGGGGCGTCCGTCGGGGTCGATGCGGCGGCGTCCGCCTCCAGCAGCCGGGCCAGCTGCCGGCCGACGATCCGCTTGAACTTGCGCTGCTGGGGCCTCGTACGGTCCAGGACCGCGACCTCCAGCCGCTCCGCGGGGATCTCCCGCTCGCTGCCGTTGGGATCGCGCGACAACGCCTGCACCGCCAGCTTCAGCGCCTCGGCGAGCGACATTCCGTCACGGTGGCGCTGGTCCAGGAAGGTGCTGATCTGCTCCGCGTTGCCGCCGACCGCGACCGAGCCGTGCTCGTCCACGATCGAGCCGTCGTGCGGCAGCCGGTAGATCTGGTCGCCCTCCGGCTCGGCGCCGACCTCGGCGACGACCAGTTCCACTTCGTAAGGCTTCTCGGCCGCACTGGAGAAAATGGTGCCGAGCGTCTGCGCGTAGACGTTCGCCAGTCCACGCGCCGTCACATCGTCGCGGTCATAGGTGTATCCGCGCAGATCCGCATAACGCACACCGCCGATGCGGAGGTTCTCGTACTCGTTGTACTTACCGGCCGCGGCGAAACCGATCCGGTCATAGATCTCGCTGAACTTGTGCAGTGCACGGGACGGGTTCTCGCCGACGAACACAATTCCGTCGGCGTACTGCAGCACAACCAGGCTGCGACCACGGGCGATGCCCTTCCGGGCGTATTCCGCCCGGTCGGCCATGGCCTGCTGAGGTGAGACATAGAACGGCGTCGACACCGGCTATCCGTCCCTTTCTGTCAGTGGCAGGAGCATCGAAGAAGCCTGGATACGAACGCTCAGAGCAGCGCGGCGCGCGGGCCGTCGGGCTGTTCCAGGCGGCGCTCCAGAATCGACCGGGCGATCTCGGAGGATTCCACCTCGGTCAGCCTCCGGAAGCCCTCGTCGGTGATGACGGTGACGATCGGATAGATCCGGCGGGCCACGTCCGGGCCGCCGGTCGCCGAGTCGTCGTCCGCCGCGTCGTACAGCGCCTGCACGACCAGCGTGAGCGTCTGCTCCTCCGTCAGGTCCTCGCGGTAGAGCTTCTTCATCGAGCCCCGGGCGAAGATCGAGCCGGAGCCGGTGGAGGCGTACCCGTGCTCCTCGGAACGCCCGCCGGTGACGTCGTAGCTGAAGATCCGCCCGCGCTCGCGGTCGACGTCGTAGCCGGCGAAGAGCGGGACGACGGCGAGGCCCTGCATGGCCATCGCGAGGTTGCTCCGGATCATCGTGGAGAGCCGGTTCGCCTTGCCCTCCAGGGAGAGCTGGGCGCCTTCCACCTTCTCGAAGTGCTCCAGCTCCAACTGGAAGAGCTTGACCATCTCCACGGCGAGTCCCGCCGTACCGGCGATGCCCACCGCCGAGTACTCGTCGGCCGGGAAGACCTTCTCGATGTCGCGCTGCGCGATCATGTTGCCCATGGTCGCCCGCCGGTCACCGGCCAGGACGACACCGCCGGGGAAGGTCGCCGCCACGATCGTCGTGCCGTGGGGCGCCTCGATGACCCCCTTCATGGGCGGCATCTGGCGGTTGCCCGGCAGCATCCCGGGCGCCTGGTCGGACAGGAAGTCCATGAAAGAGGACGACCCCGGCGTCAGGAAGGCAGCTGGTAGACGCCCGGTGCTACGAGTGTTGGCTTCCACGCGTTTCCCTCCAGGTATGCGATGGCCCTGCGCAAGGCGTCAGGATCATCTCCCAACTTGCCGATGGCCGAATTGCAGTTGAAGCACGGTACGTCCCGGACCCTACCCGCCCGGCGGCGGTGATCCACATAGGAGGCGGGGGCAATCGGACCGGTAGCGCGGTCCGATCGCCCGCGGTGTGCGGCACGGGCGGATCGCCCGTGCCGCACACCCGCCGGCTCCGGCGCCGGGCCGGTTACTCGCCGCCCTTTTGCACGAATGACCGGACGAAATCCTCTGCGTTGGACTCGAGCACGTCGTCGATCTCGTCGAGGACGTCGTCCACGTCGTCGCTCAGCTTCTCCTGGCGTTCCTTGAGGTCCTCGGAGCCCTGCGCGTCCTGCGCCTGCTCCTCGGCCTCCTCGGTGGAGCGCGTCGCCTTCTGCTGTCCGCCGCCGGTGTCCTTGGTCGCCATATAGCTCACCCCGCTCGGTTCGAAGCACTTGATCAGACCCTACCCATGGGGTCCGACATTGGCCCGGTACTTGTCTCAACGTCCGGAGGTCATCGGAATGATTCCCAGCCGGAGGCCCTTTCAGCCGCCCGACAGGACCTGGACCAGCTCCTGAGCCGTACGGCAGCGGTCCAGGAGGCCCTGTACGTGTTCGCGGGTGCCCCGCAGCGGCTCCATCGTGGGCACGCGCTGCAGCGAGTCCTGGCCCGGCAGGTCGAAGATGACCGAGTCCCAGGAGGCCGCGGCGACGTCGTCCGCGTACTGTTCGAGACAGCGGCCGCGGAAGTACGCCCTGGTGTCCTCCGGCGGCGCCGTGCGGGCCCGTCCGACCTCGTCCTCGTCGAGCAGGCGCTTCATCCGGCCGCGGGCCACCAGGCGGTTGTACAGCCCCTTGTCGGGCCGTACGTCGGCGTACTGGAGGTCCACCAGGTGCAGCCGCGCCGCGTCCCAGTCCAGGCCGTCGCGGCGCCGGTAGCCCTCCATGAGCTGGCGCTTGGCGACCCAGTCCAGCTCGCCGGCCAGGCTCATCGGGTCGTTCTCCAGGCGGTTGAGGGTGTCCTCCCACCGGCTGAGGACGTCCTTGGTCTGCTCGTCCGCGTCCGCCCCGTACCGCTCCTCGACGTATTTGCGGGCCAGCTCGAAGTACTCCATCTGAAGCTGCACCGCGGTGAGTGTCCGGCCGCTGCGCAGCGTGATCAGCTGCCGGAGCTCCGGGTCGTGGGAGACCTCGTGCAGGGTGCGCACCGGCTGGTCCACGGCCAGGTCGACGTTGATGAAGCCGTCCT
Source organism: Streptomyces sp. A1277 (assembly GCF_004795015.1). Taxonomy (GTDB): domain Bacteria; phylum Actinomycetota; class Actinomycetes; order Streptomycetales; family Streptomycetaceae; genus Streptomyces. Next base: position 101,595 of record NZ_SSBI01000006.1, read on the forward strand.
CGATCATGGACAGGACGAGCGAGGTGGTGCCCAGCTTGAGATAGGTGGAGATCTCCGAGAGGTTGGCGTCGCCGATGATCACGTGGAGCCGGCGGTACTTCTCGGCGTCGGAGTGCGGCTCGTCGCGGGTGTTGATGATCGGGCGCTTGAGCGTGGTCTCCAGGCCGACCTCGACCTCGAAGTAGTCCGCGCGCTGGCTGAGCTGGAAGCCGTGCTCGTGGCCGTCCTGGCCGATTCCGACCCGTCCGGCGCCGGTGACCACCTGCCGCGAGACGAAGAACGGCGTCAGGTGCCGCACGATGTCCGAGAAGGGGGTCTCCCGCTTCATCAGGTAGTTCTCGTGCGTCCCGTAGGAGGCGCCCTTGTTGTCGGTGTTGTTCTTGTAGAGCAGGATCGGCTGGGCGCCGGGCAGCTGCGCCGCGCGCTCGGCGGCCTCCGCCATGATGCGCTCGCCGGCCTTGTCCCACAGGACCGCGTCCCTGGGGTTGGTGATCTCCGGGGAGCTGTACTCCGGGTGTGCGTGGTCGACGTAGAGCCGGGCCCCGTTGGTGAGGATCACATTGGCCAGGCCGATGTCCTCGTCCGTGAGCTGGCTGGAGTCGGCGGTCTCGCGGGCGAGGTCGAAGCCTCGCGCGTCCCGCAGCGGATTCTCCTCCTCGAAGTCCCAGCGGGCGCGGCGCGCCCGGTGCATCGCCGCCGCGTAGGCGTTGACGATCTGGGACGAGGTGAGCATGGCATTGGCGTTGGGGTGTCCCGGCACGGAGATCCCGTACTCGGTCTCGATGCCCATTACTCGCCGTACGGTCATGCGGCCCTCCTTGCCCGGCGACGCTCCCTTCCGGGGCGGCGCTCAAGTACCGCTGCTTCTTCGGTGCGTGCGGTCCGCCCGTGCCGAGCTGCGTGGACGGGCGGTACGCCAGAGCCTAGAACGCCTCTGTGCCGGTGGGGAGATCAATTGCGTCGTGATTGCCGCGGTGTCGCCGCGGCTGTCCGGAAAGCAACCGGCTGCGGATGCCCGGCCGGGCATCCGCAGCCGGTACGCCTTCTACAGGTACTGCCCGGTGTTCGCCACCGTGTCGATGGAACGGCCGGTGTCCGCGCCCTGCTTTCCGGTGACGAGCGTGCGGATGAAGACGATCCGCTCGCCCTTCTTGCCGGAGATGCGGGCCCAGTCGTCCGGGTTGGTGGTGTTCGGCAGGTCCTCGTTCTCCTTGAACTCGTCCACGCATGCCTGGAGGAGGTGGGAGACGCGAAGGCCCTTCTGGCCGTGGTCGAGGAATGCCTTGATGGCCATCTTCTTGGCCCGGTCGACGATGTTCTGGATCATCGCGCCGGAGTTGAAGTCCTTGAAGTACAGGACCTCCTTGTCGCCGTTGGCGTACGTGACCTCGAGGAAGCGGTTCTCCTCGGACTCGGTGTACATCCGCTCGACGACCGACTGGATCATGGCGTGCGCGGCGGCTTCCTTGGAGCCGGTGTGCTCGGCCAGGTCGTCCGAGTGCAACGGCAGCGAGGGGGTGAGGTACTTCGCGAAGATGTCCTTCGCGGCCTCCGCGTCCGGACGCTCGATCTTGATCTTCACATCGAGCCGGCCGGGGCGCAGGATCGCGGGGTCGATCATGTCCTCGCGGTTGGAGGCGCCGATGACGATGACGTTCTCCAGGCCCTCGACGCCGTCGATCTCGGCGAGCAGCTGGGGGACGATGGTGTTCTCCACGTCCGAGCTGACGCCGGATCCGCGGGTGCGGAAGAGGGACTCCATCTCGTCGAAGAAGACGATGACGGGGGTACCCTCGCTCGCCTTCTCGCGGGCACGCTGGAAGACCAGGCGGATGTGGCGCTCGGTCTCGCCGACGTACTTGTTGAGGAGTTCGGGGCCCTTGATGTTGAGGAAGTAGCTCTTTCCGGCGGGCTGGCCGGTGACCTCGGCGACCTTCTTCGCGAGGGAGTTGGCGACGGCCTTGGCGATGAGCGTCTTGCCGCAGCCGGGCGGGCCGTAGAGCAGGATGCCCTTCGGCGGGCGCAGCTCGTGCTCGCGGAAGAGGTCGGGGTGGAGATAGGGGAGCTCGACCGCGTCCCGGATCAGCTCGATCTGGTCGCCCAGGCCGCCGATCTTGTCGTAGTCGATGTCCGGTACTTCTTCGAGGACGAGCTCTTCGACCTCGCTCTTGGGAACGACTTCGTAGACGTAGCCGGACCTGGGTTCGAGCAGCAGGGCGTCGCCGGGGCGGATGGTGATGTCCAGCAGCGGCTCGGCGAGCCTCACCACCCTTTCCTCGTCGGTGTGCCCGATGACCAGGGCGCGTTCGCCGTCCTCAAGGATCTCCTTGAGGGTGACGATGTCCCCGGCCCGCTCGAATTCCATGGCGTCGACCACGTTGAGCGCTTCGTTGAGCATGACTTCCTGGCCGCGCCGGAGGTCTTCGAGCTCGACGCTGGGACTGACGTTCACCCGGAGCTTGCGGCCCCCGGTGAAGATGTCGCAGGTGCCGTCCTCGTTGGCCTGCAGGAACACGCCGAAGCCTGCCGGTGGCTGTGCGAGCCGGTCGACCTCTTCCTTGAGGGCCACGATCTGGTCGCGGGCCTCGCGGAGTGTGCTTGCGAGCCGTTCGTTCTGGGCGGACACGCCTGCGAGGTTGGTCTGCAACTCGACGATCCGCTCTTCGAGAATCCTCGTATGACGCGGAGAGTCGGCGAGCTTACGTCGCAGGACGGCGATTTCCTGCTCAAGATAGGCGACCTGGCCGGCTGGGTCGTCGGACCCCCGCCCGGGCCGGATGCCGCGGTTGATGTCGTCGTCGTGGGCTGCCACGGTCCTCACCTCCTCCAAGGGGAGCTGGACGCTTCCTGACCCTACCTGGGTGGGTGGTGATTGAAACCCCTAGATCACAAAGACTGTGGGGTGTGTCCGATCTTCACCCTTGCGCTCTCCCTCGTCCCAGGTGAATACCCACCGTTCAACATCGGAAAGCCGCCGGTTGTATCGTCGAAGCGTTCAACACCCGTCAGGACTGGCTTTTTCCGGTCCGGATACGCAGGAAACGGCAGGCGACATGACCGTGCGGCAGGACGCTCCCACCGATGGCGAGGCGCAGGACCTGGAGGTCTGGATCGACCAGGACCTCTGCACGGGCGATGGGATCTGCGTGCAGTACGCGCCCGAGGTGTTCGAGCTGGACATCGACGGTCTGGCGTATGTGAAGAGCGACGAGGACGAGCTGCTCCAGGACAAGGGCGCGACCACCCCGGTGCCGCTGCCGCTGCTTCAGGACGTCGTCGACTCGGCGAAGGAGTGCCCGGGCGACTGCATCCACGTGCGGCGCGTTTCGGACAGGGTCGAGGTCTACGGGCCCGAGGCGGCCTGATCCCCGGCGGCCGGGCGGGCGGTCAGACGCCCTTGTCGGAGGGCCCGGCCGTCCGGCCGGTGCGGATGAAGGCGCCGTTCTGCCACTTCCAGGTCACTTTCTCCTGCTGGTCGGGGCAGCAGGAGGGTACGGAGGACGAGGAGTAGCCGAGGAGCGTGGCGGAGATGACGCGGTCGCGGACCGTGAAGTCGCCGATGCTCAGTTGCTGGGCGGGGTCCACCAGGGTCGCGACGATCCGGGGAGTGGCCCCGCTTCCCTGTGTGAGGACGTAGACGCCGCTGGGCGGGGTGCCCAGTCCGGCCGCGCAGTGGACGACGGCGACGGTCTCGGGCCGGCCGTCGCCGTCGAGGTCGCCGGGTGCCTCCTTGGCCACCGTGTTGCCGAGGTCGCCGCAGTCGAGCGGGAAGGCCGCCTTGGCGGGGTCGGGCGCCGCGGCGCGGACGGTGCCGTGCCGGGCGCCGGCGGCCGGGTGGGGCGTGGAGGCCGAGGCGCTCGCGTCCGGCTGGAGCAGACCGGCGGCCGCGACGACGGCGGCCATGGCGGCCGCGGTGGCGAGCCAGTGCATCGGCCTGGTGTCGGTGTGCGCGAGGTCCGGGAGCGCGGAGGGCTGCACGCGGGATGTCTCCTGTTGTGGTTCCTGTGGTGCGGGATGCCGGATGAGGCGGTGCCGCCGCCTCGGCGTCGGCGGTGCGGGGGTGGCCAGCATCGTGCCACACCTCACACGGCAGGGGAACGGTGGGGTGGCGGAGGATCACGGCCCCCGCGCAGGCCCGGGGAACCGTGACGGGAACGAAAAGGCGCCGCCGCCGGGCTCCCGGGTCGGTCCGGGAACTCGGCGGCGGCGCCGGTGCGTTGCGGGAGGTCAGTCCCGGGGGGCGGAGCCGCTCTGGCTGCCCGGGCCGTCGTAGTCCTCGCCGTAGGCGCCCTTGGAGGGGCGGCGGCGCCGGGCCGGGGCCTGGACGCCGTCGGCGAGCCGGCGGGCGGTGACGAGGAAGCCGGTGTGGCCGATCATGCGGTGGTCCGGGCGGACGGCGAGTCCCTCGACGTGCCAGTTGCGGATCATCGACTCCCAGGGCTGCGGTTCGGCGAAGCAGCCGTTCTCGCGGATGGACTCGACCGTCCGGGAGAGCTGGGTGGTGGTGGCGACGTACGCGCAGAGGATGCCGCCGGGGACGAGCGCCTTGGAGACGGCGTCCAGGCATTCCCAGGGCGCCAGCATGTCCAGCACGACGCGGTCCACGTCGGTGTCCGTGAGGTTGTCCTGGAGGTCGCCGACGGTGAGCTGCCAGGCCGGGTGGGGGCTGCCGAAGTAGCGCTCGACGTTCTGCTGGGCGATCTCGGCGAAGTCCTCGCGGCGCTCGTAGGAGTGCAGCATGCCCTGTTCGCCGATGGCGCGGAGCAGGAAGGTGGAGAGCGCGCCCGAGCCGACGCCCGCCTCCACGACGCGGGCGCCGGGGAAGATGTCGCCGAAGGCGAGGATCTGCCCCGCGTCCTTCGGGTAGACCACGGCGGCGCCGCGGGGCATGGACAGGACGTAGTCGGGGAGCAGGGGGCGCAGCGCGAGGTAGGCGACGTTTCCCGTGGTACGGACCACACTGCCCTCGGGGGCACCGATCAGCTCGTCGTGCGGGAAAGAACCCTTGTGGGTGTGGAAGTTCTTTCCGGCTTCGAGCGTGAAGGTGTGGTGGCGTCCCTTGGGATCGGTGAGCTGGACCTGGTCCCCGACCTTGAAGGGCCCGCGTCGGCGGGCGGCACCGGTCGGTTCAGACATGTGACCAGCGTACCGGTGTTTCGGGGGCCGCCGACCGCTGCCCGTACAGACGTGCGAGCGTCAGGCGGCGGGGCGGGCCATGGCGGCGACGAAGGCCCGCTCGACGTCGGCGGTGGAGAGGACCCCGTAGATCTCACCGGTCTCCTCCACGACGAGGTACTCGGTGGCGGGGGCGGCCTTGAGGCGGTCCAGGAGGGCTTCGCCGGCGAGTTCGGCGGAGACCTTCATGCCGTCGGTGAGGTCTTGGGCGAGGCCGCTGACGGGGACCCAGGGTCGGCGGTGCTCGGGGATGCCGACGATGGCGGTCTCCCGGACGAGGGCCTTGGGTGTGCCGTTGCCGTCGACCACGACGAGCGCGCGGGCGCCGGCTTCGTTGGCGCGGCGCAGGGCCTCGGAGAGCGGGGTGGCGGCCTCGACGGGGACGGCGCGCCGGGTGAGGCTGCGGGCGCGCAGGTCGGGGAGGTGTTCGCGGAGCCGGGCCATGCGCAGGCTGTTGCCCGCGCCGGTCCAGATGATGGCGGCGAGGATCGCGGCGAGCAGGGCGTCGGTGACGGTTTCCATGCCGCTGATCTCGCCGGGGTCGTTGCCGAGGGCCCCAGTGCGGGTGAGCAGGGGCAGGCCGATGAGGGTGCCGACGGCGAGGGCGCGGCCGACCCAGGCGGCGGCGACGGTGCCGCTCATGGGGCGGCCGGTGATCTTCCAGACGACGGCCCTGAGCATGCGGCCGCCGTCGAGCGGGAGTCCGGGCAGCAGGTTGAAGGCGGCGACGATGAGGTTGGAGATCATCAGCCCGCCGAGCAGGACGGCGGGGACGGTGCCGCGCTCGACGAAGAGCAGCGGTACGTAGAAGAGGCCGGCCAGGACCAGGGAGAGCAGCGGGCCCACGAAGGCGAGGACGAATTCGCGGCCGGGGGTCTCGGTCTCCTTCTCGATCTCGGAGACGCCGCCGAAGAACTGGAGCTGGATGCGGCGGACGGGGAGCTTGTAGCGCAGCGCGGCGACCGTGTGCGCGAGTTCGTGCACGAGCACGGAGGCGTAGAAGGCGATCGCGAAGAAGAGCGCGACGAGGTAGCGGGCTGCGCCGAGGCCGGGCAGGATCCGGTCGAGCTGGCCGCCGAAGACCCAGGTGATCAGGGCCGCCACCACGAACCAGCTGGGGGCGACGTAGACGGGTACGCCGAAGGGGCGGCCCATGAGGATGCCGCCTCCCGGCTCGTCCCGGCGCCGGGGCGCGCCCTTGCCGGGGTCGTCGCCGGGGCCGGTTCCCCCCGGGCCGGGGCGCGGCTGCCGGCTGTCGCCGCTCTCGTCCACGGGGTCCCTTCGGTTCGGTGCCCTTCGGCACGATGATGCGGTGTTCGAGGGTCTGTGGTCGATGGTATGCCGGTTGGTGTCAGTGGGGGGTCGTAGGGTCTTCGTCATGACCTCCGTTCCGCCCCGGCCGCAGCCGCCCTCGTCGCTCTCTCCGTCGCGGGCGAGTGACTTCATGCAGTGCCCCCTGCTGTACCGCTTCCGGGTCATCGACAAGCTGCCCCAGAAGCCCAGTGAGGCCGCTACCCGTGGCACGCTGGTCCATGCGGTGCTTGAGCGGCTGTTCGACAATCCGGCGGCGGAGCGCACGCCCGGCCGGGCGACGGCGCTGGTCCCGGGGCAGTGGGACCGGCTGCTGGAGTCGAAGCCGGAGCTCTCCGAGCTCTTCGCGCAGGATCCGGAGGGCGAGCGGCTGGCGCAGTGGCTGGCGCAGGCGGAGCGGCTGGTGGAGCGCTGGTTCTCGCTGGAGGACCCGACGCGTCTTGAGCCGGCGGAGCGCGAGCTGTTCGTGGAGACGGAGCTGGAGTCGGGGCTGCGGCTGCGCGGGGTGATCGACCGGATCGATGTGGCGCCGACGGGCGAGGTCCGGATCGTCGACTACAAGACGGGGAAGGCGCCGCGTCCGGAGTACGCGGAGGGCGCCCTGTTCCAGATGAAGTTCTACGCCCTGGTCGTGTGGCGGCTGAAGGGTGTGGTGCCGCGCCGGCTGCAGCTGGTCTATCTGGGCAGCGGTGACGTGATGACGTACGACCCGGTCGTGGCGGACCTGGAGCGGGTGGAGCGCAAGCTGCTGGCGCTGTGGGAGGCGATCTCGCTGGCCACGCGGACGGGCGAGTGGCGGCCGCGGCCGACGAAGCTGTGCGGCTGGTGCGATCACCAGGCGCTCTGTCCCGAATTCGGCGGGACTCCCCCGGTCTATCCGCTGACCGTGCGCCCGGCGGATCCGGCGGAGGATGACCAGGGCAGAATGGACCCGGTCCGGGCTGAGGCCGGCCGGCCTGTGGCCCTTGACGGGCATTGAGGAGATCTGGTGGCTATCCGCGTCCTTCTGGTCGACGACCAACCGCTGCTGCGCACCGGCTTCCGGATGATTCTGGAGGCCGAGGGCGATCTGGCGGTGGTCGGTGAGGCCGGTGACGGTCTCCAGGCCATCGACCAGGTGCGCGCGCTCCAGCCCGATGTGGTGCTCATGGACATCCGGATGCCCCGGATGGACGGGGTCGAGGCGACCCGCCAGATCACCGGCCCGGGCCGGGACGGTCCGGCCAAGGTGCTGGTGCTGACCACGTTCGACCTCGACGAGTACGTGGTGGAGGCGCTGCGGGCGGGCGCGAGCGGCTTCCTGCTGAAGGACGCGCCGGCCGATGAGCTGGTTCAGGCCATCCGGGTGGTGGCGGGCGGCGAGGCGATGCTCGCCCCGAGCGTCACGCGCCGGCTGCTCGACAAGTACGCGGACCACCTGCCGTCCGGCGAGGAGCCGGTGCCGGACACGCTGCACACGCTGACGGACCGCGAGGTGGAGGTCCTGAAGCTGGTGGCGCGCGGCCTGTCGAACGCGGAGATCGCCGCCGACCTGTTCGTCAGCGAGACGACGGTGAAGACGCACGTGGGCCATGTGCTGACGAAGCTGGGCCTGCGCGACCGCGTGCAGGCCGCGGTGTACGCGTACGAGAGCGGCCTGGTGCGCCCCGGCGCCCAGTGAGGCGTGGGCGGGGGCCCGGGGGTGTCTCGCGTGCCTCGCGGCGGGCTTCGTGGCCGTGCGCCGCGCCTGGTCCGTTCAGGTGACCAGGCCCCTGAGGAACGCGAGATCGACTTCTTCGAGGGAGCCCACGACGACCCGGCCGGCGGCGGGCGCGATCGGTGAGACCGAGGGCACCGCGACGACCCGGCAGCCGGCCGCCTCCGCCGCGGCGACCCCGGTCGCGGTGTCCTCGATGACGGCGCACAGCCGGGGGTCGGCGCCGAAGCCGCGGGCGGCGGTGAGGTAGGGCTCGGGGTGCGGCTTGGTGCGGGTGACCTCGTCGCCCGCGACGGTGAGCGCGAAGTGGTGGCGGCCCACGGAGTCAAGGACCCGGTCGATGATCCGGCGGTGCGAGGCGGAGACGAGGGCGGTGGGGATCTCGTGCCGGTGCAGTTCGGCCAGGAGTCTCGCGGCGCCCGGCATCAGCGGCACGCCGCGGCCGATGCGCTTCTCGAACCGGTCGTTGAGCAGCACGGTCAGCTCGTCCAGGGTGACGTCGGCTCCGGTGACCTCGATGAGGTAGCCGGCGCTGCGGGTCATCGGCCCCCCGACGACGACCTCGCGCCACGCCTCGTCCAGCCGGTGCCCGAGGTCGGCGAAGACCTCGGCCTCGACGTCCCACCAGAAGCCCTCGGTGTCGACCAAGGTGCCGTCCATGTCGAGGAACACGGCCTGGAGGGCAGCGCCCTCGGCCGTACGGGTCAGGGACGCGGGAACCGTACTGGTCATCCGGCACACCTTCCATGAGGGACGAGAAGGCCGGCCGCCCGTCCCGGAGGAAGGGCGACCGGCCTGCATTGGACCGACCAGTGTACGACCTGATCGGCTACCGCGCGGCGAACGGTGTCCTACCGCGCGTTGAAGTACTTCGCTTCCGGGTGGTGGATGACGATCGCGTCGGTGGACTGCTCGGGGTGGAGCTGGAACTCCTCGGAGAGGTGGACGCCGATCCGCTCCGGCTGGAGCAGGTCCGCGATCTTCGCCCGGTCCTCCAGGTCGGGGCAGGCGCCGTAGCCCAGCGAGAAGCGGGCGCCCCGGTACTTCAGGGCGAACATGTCCTCGACGTCCGCCGGGTCCTCCCCCGCGAAGCCCAGCTCCGAGCGGACCCGTGCGTGCCAGTACTCGGCGAGCGCCTCGGCCAGCTGTACGGAGAGCCCGTGCAGCTCCAGGTAGTCGCGGTAGGAGTTGGCCTCGAAGAGCTTGGCGGTCTCGCCGCCGATCTTCGAGCCGACGGTGACGACCTGGAGGCCGATGACGTCCGTCTCGCCGGACTCCTCGGGGCGGAAGAAGTCCGCCAGGCACAGGCGGCGGCCGCGGCGCTGGCGCGGGAAGGTGAAGCGGGTACGCTCCGAGCCGTCCTCGTGCAGCAGGATCAGGTCGTCGCCCTTGGAGACGCAGGGGTAGTAGCCGTAGACGACGGCCGCTTCCAGCAGGTTCTCCGTCTGCAGCCTGTCGAGCAGGCCGCGCAGGCGCGGGCGGCCCTCGCTCTCGGCGAGCTCCTCGTACGTCGGTCCGTCACCGGCCCTGCCCTGCTTGAGGCCCCACTGGCCCTTGAACAGGGCGCCCTCGTCCAGCCAGGAGGCGTACTCCTTGAGCTGGATGCCCTTGACGACCCGGCTGCCCCAGAACGGCGGGGTGGGCACCGGATTGGTGACGGAGACGTCGGAGCGCACGCCCTCCTCCGGTTCCTCGACCTCCAGCACGGCGGTGTCGCGCTGGGGGACGCGGCGCTGCTTCAGCTCGGGGAGGGTGGCGCCGGGGACGCCGCGCTTGACGGCGATGAGCGCGTCCATCAGGCGCAGGCCCTCGAAGGCGTCGCGGGCGTAGCGGACCTCGCCCTCGTAGATCTCGTGGAGGTCCTGCTCGACGTAGGCGCGGGTGAGGGCGGCGCCGCCCAGGATCACCGGGTACTCGGCGGCCAGTTTGCGCTGGTTCAGCTCCTCCAGGTTCTCCTTCATGATCACGGTGGACTTGACCAGGAGGCCGGACATCCCGATGACGTCCGCCTTGTGCTCCTCGGCGGCTTCCAGGATCGCGGAGACGGGCTGCTTGATGCCGATGTTGACGACGTTGAAGCCGTTGTTGGACAGGATGATGTCGACGAGGTTCTTGCCGATGTCGTGGACGTCGCCGCGGACGGTGGCCAGGACGATGGTGCCCTTGCCCTCGGCGTCGGTCTTCTCCATGTGCGGTTCCAGGTAGGCCACCGCGCTCTTCATGACCTCGGCGGACTGGAGCACGAACGGCAGCTGCATCTGGCCGGAGCCGAAGAGTTCGCCGACGACCTTCATGCCCTCCAGCAGGGTGTTGTTGACGATGTCCAGGGCCGGCGTGTCCTGAAGGGCCTCGGCGAGGTCGTCCTCCAGGCCGTTCTTCTCGCCGTCGATGATGCGGCGCTGGAGGCGCTCGTCCAGCGGCAGGGCGAGCAGTTCCTCGGCCTTGCCCTCCTTCATCGACTTCATGTTGACGCCCTCGAAGAGCTCCATGAGCTTCTGCAGGGGGTCGTAGCCCTCGGCGCGGCGGTCGTAGAGGAGGTCGAGGGCGACCTTGACCTGCTCCTCCTCCAGCCGGGCGATCGGCAGGATCTTCGAGGCGTGCACGATGGCGGAGTCGAGGCCGGCCTTGACGCACTCGTCCAGGAAGACGGAGTTCAGCACGGTGCGGGCGGCCGGGTTGAGGCCGAAGGAGATGTTCGACAGGCCGAGCGTGGTCTGCACGGCCGGGTGGCGCTTCTTCAGCTCGCGGATGGCCTCGATGGTGGCGATGCCGTCCTTGCGGGACTCCTCCTGGCCGGTGCAGATGGTGAAGGTCAGGGTGTCGATCAGGATGTCCGACTCCTGGATGCCCCAGTTGCCGGTCAGGTCCGCGATGAGCCGTTCGGCGATGGCGACCTTGTGCTCGGCGGTGCGGGCCTGGCCCTCCTCGTCGATGGTGAGGGCGATCAGCGCGGCGCCGTGCTCGGCGGCCAGCCGGGTGACCTTGACGAAGCGGGACTCGGGCCCGTCGCCGTCCTCGTAGTTGACGGAGTTGAGGACCGCGCGGCCGCCGAGCTTCTCCAGGCCGGCCCGCAGCACGGGCAGCTCCGTGGAGTCCAGGACGATCGGCAGGGTCGAGGCGGTCGCGAACCGGCCGGCCAGCTCCTCCATGTCGGCGACGCCGTCGCGGCCCACGTAGTCGACGCACAGGTCGAGCATGTGCGCGCCCTCGCGGATCTGGTCGCGGGCCATCTCCACGCAGTCGTCCCAGCGGCCTTCGAGCATGGCCTCGCGGAACTTCTTGGACCCGTTGGCGTTCGTACGCTCGCCGATGGCCAGGTACGAGGTGTCCTGGCGGAAGGGCACGGTCTGGTACAGGGAGGCGGCGCCGGGCTCGGGGCGCGGGTCGCGGGTCGCGGGGGCGGCGCCGCGCACGCGCTCGACGACCTGGCGCAGGTGCTCCGGAGTCGTACCGCAGCAGCCGCCGACCAGTGAGAGCCCGTACTCCTGGACGAACGTCTCCTGCGCGTCGGCCAGCCCCTCGGGGCCGAGCGGGAAGTGCGCGCCGTCCTTGGTGAGGACCGGCAGTCCGGCGTTGGGCATGCAGAGCAGCGGGATGCGGGAGTGGCGGGTGAGGTAGCGCAGGTGCTCGCTCATCTCGGCCGGCCCGGTCGAGCAGTTCAGACCGATCATGTCGATGCCGAGCGGTTCCAGGGCGGTGAGGGCCGCGCCGATCTCGGAGCCCAGCAGCATGGTGCCGGTCGTCTCGAAGGCGAGCGAGCACAGCAGTGGCAGGTCGCTGCCCAGGGCGTCCAGGGCGCGGCGGGCGCCGAGGATCGCGGCCTTGGTCTGCAGGAGGTCCTGGGTCGTCTCCACGATCAGCGCGTCGGCGCCGCCGGCGACGAGGCCCTCGGCGTTCGCCTGGAAGCCGTCGCGGATGGTGACGTAGGGGACGTGGCCGAGGGTCGGGAGCTTGGTGCCGGGGCCCATGGAGCCGAGCACCCAGCGCTGCTCCCCGGTGGAGGCGGTGTACTCGTCGGCGACCTCGCGGGCGATGCGCGCGCCGGCCTCGGACAGCTCGTGGACCCGCTCGGGGATGTCGTACTCGCCGAGGGCCGCCGTGTTGGCGCCGAAGGTGTTGGTCTCGACGCAGTCGACGCCGACGGAGAAGTACGCCTCGTGCACGGAGCGCACGATGTCCGGCCGGGTGAGGTTCAGGATCTCGTTGCAGCCTTCGAGGTTCTCGAAGTCCGCGAGCGTGGGGTCCTGCGCCTGGAGCATCGTGCCCATGGCTCCGTCGGCCACCACCACTCGGGTGGCGAGCGCCTCACGGAGGGCTGCGGCTCGGTTCCGGCTGTCGGCGGAAGAGGTCGGCGACGAGGCCATGGATGTACTCCCTGGGTTGCGACGGCTGTCGGCTTTGCGTCTTCGGCGGAAGGCGCACCCGGTCAGGGTAGCCGGGCCTTCTCCCGGGCGGTCACTCTGTCCCACGAGCCGGACTGCATGCTGTGTCCGGGGTGGCGGGGAGCTGCGGACTTCCGCCGCGGTCGAGCGCGGGTCGGCATCGGCCGATAGTGTTCAGCATTGTCGAACAAGGTGGAGGAGTACGGCGCGATGGCCAAGAACATCCAGTCGCTGGAGCGGGCGGCCGCGATGCTGCGGCTGCTGGCAGGCGGCGAGCGGCGGCTCGGGCTGTCCGACATCGCCTCCTCCCTGGGCCTGGCCAAAGGCACCGCACACGGCATCCTGCGCACGCTCCAGCACGAGGGATTCGTCGAGCAGGACGCCGCGTCCGGCCGCTACCAGCTCGGGGCGGAACTGCTGCGCCTGGGCAACAGCTACCTCGACGTCCACGAGCTGCGGGCCCGGGCCCTGGTCTGGACGGACGACCTGGCCCGGTCCAGCGGCGAGAGCGTCCACCTGGGCGTGCTGCACCAGCAGGGCGTGCTGATCGTCCACCACGTCTTCCGCCCCGACGACAGCCGGCAGGTCCTGGAGGTGGGGGCCATGCAGCCGCTGCATTCCACGGCCCTGGGCAAGGTGCTGTCCGCGTACGACCCGGTGGCCCACACGGAGGCGCTGGAGGCCGAGCGCCGGTCGTTCACGCCCCGGACCGTCACCGGCCCGGAGGAGTTCGAGGCGATGCTCGACCTGACCCGGGCCCGGGGCTGGGCGGCCGACGTGGAGGAGACCTGGGAGGGGGTGGCCGCGGTGGCCGCCCCGATCCACGACCGGCGCCGGATGCCGGTGGGGGCCATCGCCGTCACCGGTGCGGTGGAGCGGGTCTGCAAGGACGGGGAGCTGCGCCCCGAGCTGGTCGCGGCCGTACGCGACTGCGCCCGCGCGGTCTCCCGGGACCTGGGCGCCCGGCGCTTCTGAGCCCCCGCCCCGCCGTCGCGCCGGGCACCCCCGTACACCCGTCGGCCGTCACCGACGGCCGAGTCCGCGGTCACAACCTCTTGACGCTGGCTTCGCCCGGGAGAAACACTGCCGTTCACCGGTCGGCATTGTCGAACACTTAACGGAAATACGCGTTAGGGTGTGACTGTGCCAAGGGCCGGCCAAGCCCTCACACGAGGGCGCGGACCACCGGAGGGACCCGGGGTTCGGCTTCCCTGGACGAACGACAAAGGAGTCGCGGGTGTCCAGCTCCGACATCTTCATCGGCGAGACCATCGGTACCGCCGTACTCATCCTGCTCGGCGCCGGTGTCTGTGCCGCCGTCACGCTCAAGCACTCGAAGGCGCAGAACGCCGGCTGGCTCGCCATCACCTTCGGGTGGGGGTTCGCGGTCCTGACCGGCGCTTATCTGGCCGGCGGCGTGTCGGGGGCGCATCTCAACCCGGCGGTCACCATCGGCCTGGCGATCGAGGGCGGCACGAAGTGGAGCGACGTACCGCTCTACCTCGCCTCCGAACTCCTCGGCGCGATGATCGGCGCGGTGCTGGTCTGGCTGACCTACTACGGGCAGTTCCGGGCCCATCTCACCGATCCGGAGGTCCTGCGCGCCCATACGGGTGAGGAGGGCATGGTCGACCAGACCGCCGCTCCCAAGGCTGGACCGGTTCTCGGTGTCTTCTCGACCGGTCCTGAGATCCGCAACGCCGTGCAGAACGTCCTCACCGAGGTCATCGCCACGATCGTGCTGGTGCTGGCGATCCTCACCCAGGGCCTCAACGACGACGGCAACGGCCTCGGCGCGCTGGGCGCCCTGATCACCGCACTGGTCGTCGTCGGCATCGGCCTGTCGCTCGGCGGCCCGACGGGGTACGCGATCAACCCGGTCCGCGATCTCGGTCCGCGTATCGTGCACGCGCTGCTTCCGCTGCCGAACAAGGGCGGCTCCGACTGGGGCTACGCATGGGTCCCCGTCGTCGGCCCGCTGATCGGCGGCGCACTCGCGGGCGGGCTCTACAACCTCGCCTTCGCTTAGCCCGCCCCCACCCACACCACACAGACCTCCGGGAGCACACCGTGACCGACGCACACACCACCGGCACCCACGGCACCGGGCCGTTCATCGCGGCCATCGACCAGGGCACCACCTCCAGCCGCTGCATCGTCTTCGACAAGGACGGCCGGATCGTCTCCGTCGACCAGAAGGAGCACGAGCAGATCTTCCCCAAGCCCGGCTGGGTCGAGCACGACGCCGCCGAGATCTGGGAGAACGTGCAGGAGGTCGTCGCCGGAGCCATCGTCAAGGCGGGCATCACCGCCGCCGACGTGAAGGCCATCGGCATCACCAACCAGCGCGAGACCACCCTGCTGTGGGACAAGCACACCGGTGAGCCCGTCCACAACGCCCTCGTCTGGCAGGACACCCGTACGGACGCGCTCTGCAAGGAGCTCGGCCGCAACGTCGGCCAGGACCGCTTCCGCCGCGAGACCGGGCTGCCGCTCGCCTCGTACTTCGCCGGGCCCAAGGCCCGCTGGCTGCTCGACAACGTCGAGGGGCTGCGCGAGCGGGCCGAGCGCGGCGACATCCTCTTCGGCACCATGGACTCCTGGGTCATCTGGAACCTGACCGGCGGAACCGACGGCGGCGTCCACGTCACCGACGTCACCAACGCCTCGCGCACCCTCCTGATGAACCTGCACGCCATGCAGTGGGACGAGAAGATCTGTTCCTCCATCGGCGTGCCGATGGCCATGCTGCCCGAGATCCGCTCCTCGGCCGAGGTGTACGGCACCACCAAGGGCGGCGTGCTCGACGGGGTGCCGGTGGCCTCCGCACTGGGCGACCAGCAGGCGGCGCTGTTCGGCCAGACCTGCTTCGCCGAGGGCGAGGCCAAGTCCACGTACGGCACCGGCACCTTCATGCTGATGAACACCGGTGAGACGCCGGTCAACTCCTACAACGGGCTGCTGACCACGGTCGGCTACCGGATCGGCGAGCAGAAGGCGGTGTACGCCCTGGAGGGGTCGATCGCCGTCACCGGTTCGCTGGTGCAGTGGATGCGCGACCAGATGGGCCTGATCCAGTCCGCGGCCGAGATCGAGACCCTGGCCTCCTCGGTCGAGGACAACGGCGGCGCGTACTTCGTGCCGGCCTTCTCCGGCCTGTTCGCCCCGTACTGGCGCCCCGACGCCCGCGGTGTCATCGCCGGCCTCACCCGCTACGTCACCAAGGCGCACATCGCCCGTGCCGTGCTGGAGGCCACCGCCTGGCAGACGCGGGAGATCAGCGACGCCATGACCAAGGACTCCGGCGTCGAGCTGACCGCGCTCAAGGTCGACGGCGGGATGACCTCCAACAACCTGCTGATGCAGACGCTCGCCGACTTCCTGGACGCGCCCGTGGTGCGGCCGATGGTCGCCGAGACCACCTGCCTCGGTGCCGCCTACGCCGCCGGACTGGCCGTCGGCTTCTGGCCCGACACCGACGCGCTGCGCGCCAACTGGCGCAGGGCCGCCGAGTGGACCCCCCGCATGGACGCGGACACCCGCGCCCGCGAGTACAAGAGCTGGCTCAAGGCCGTGGAACGCACCATGGGCTGGCTGGACGACGAGGAGTAGACAACATGACCACCCTGCAGAGCGTCCCCGCCCTCGGGACGCATCCGGCCTCCGGCTCCCTTCCGAGCCGTGCCGAGACCCGGGAGCAGCTCTCCAAGGCGACGTACGACCTCCTGGTGATCGGTGGCGGCATCCTGGGCATCTCCACCGCCTGGCACGCCGCGCAGTCCGGGCTGCGGGTGGCGCTGGTGGACGCCGGCGACTTCGCCGGCGCCACCTCCTCCGCCTCCTCCAAGCTGCTCCACGGCGGTCTGCGCTACCTGCAGACCGGCGCGGTGAAGCTGGTGGCGGAGAACCACTTCGAGCGCCGTGCGGTCTCCCGCCAGGTGGCCCCGCACCTGGCCAATCCGCTCACCTTCTACCTGCCGGTGTACAGGGGCGGGCCGCACGGCGCGGCGAAGCTCGGCGCGGGCGTGTTCGCGTACTCGGCGCTGTCCGCCTTCGGCGACGGCGTCGGCCATGTGATCAGCCCGGCGCGGGCGCGGCGCGATGTGCCGGAGCTGCGTACGGAGAACCTGAAGGCCGTCGCGGTCTACGGGGACGACCAGATGAACGACGCGCGGATGGCGCTGATGACGGTCCGCGCGGCCGTCGACGCGGGCGCGGTGGTGCTCAACCACGCGGCGGTGACCGGGCTGCGGTTCACCAAGGGCCGGGTGACGGGCGCGGACCTCCAGGACCGTACCGACGGCACCGAGTTCGGTGTCACCGCCCGCCTGGTGCTCAACGCAACCGGCCCGTGGGTCGACCACCTGCGCAAGATGGAGGACCCGGACGCGGCGCCCTCCATACGCCTGTCCAAGGGCGCGCACCTGGTGCTCAAGCGCACCCGCCCGTGGAAGGCGGCGCTGGCCACGCCGATCGACAAGTACCGCATCACGTTCGCCCTGCCGTGGGAGGACATGCTGCTGCTGGGCACGACGGACGAGGAGTACGAGGGCGATCCGGCCGAGGTCGCGGTGACCGAGAAGGACACCGCGCAGATCCTGGACGAGGCGGCGTTCTCGGTGCGCGACCAGCAGCTGTCGCGGGATCTGATCACGTACTCCTTCGCGGGGCTGCGGGTGCTGCCGGGCGGCCCCGGTGACACCTCGAAGGCCAAGCGCGAGACGGTCGTGACGGAGGGCCGGGGCGGGATGCTGTCGGTCGCGGGCGGCAAGTGGACGACGTTCCGCCACATCGGCCGTACGGTGATGAACAAGCTGGCCGCGCTCCCCGGGCACCCGCTCGCCGAGGACATGGAGCCGATGGCCCGGCTGCCGAGGAAGCTGCCGCTGCCGGGGATCGCCAACCCGAACGCGGTGGCGCACCGGCTGCTGGTCGACGGCGGTACGCCCGGCCCCCGGATGGCCGCCGACACGGCACGGCACCTGGCCACGCACTACGGTTCGCTGTCCTTCGACATCGCCCGGCTGGCCAACGACGACCCGGCCCTCGCCGAGCGCATCCACCCGGAAGCCCCGGAGATCTGGGCGCAGGTCGCCTACGCGCGGGACCACGAGTGGGCCGAGACGGCGGACGACGTGCTGCGGCGGCGGACGACGCTGACGATCCGGGGCCTGGCGACGGACGAGATCAGGGCCGGTGTGGAGTCGGTGCTCGGCGAGCGGCGCGGCTGAGGCGCGCACCGGGTGGCCGGGCGGCCTTCGAGTTGGTCCGAAGGTCGTACCGGCCCTCGTCGGGCACGCATAATAGGGCGATACATCGGATGTCTGGAGGTCGCCCATGGCTGTCACTGACGAGGCCATCGAGAAGATCAAGGGAATGATCGTCTCGGGTGCGCTACGGCCCGGCGATCGTCTCCCCAAGGAGAGCGAGCTCGCCTCGGAGCTGGGCCTGTCCCGCAACTCGCTGCGGGAGGCGGTGCGCGCCCTGTCGCTGATCCGCATCCTCGACGTGCGCCAGGGCGACGGCACGTACGTCACCAGCCTGGACCCGCAGCTGCTGCTCGAAGCGCTGAGCTTCGTGGTGGACTTCCACCGCGACGACACGGTGCTGGAGTTCCTTGCGGTGCGGCGGATCCTGGAGCCGGCCGCGACGGCGATGGCGGCGAGCCGGATCAGCGAGGAGCAGTTGGACGCGCTCAGCGCCCAGCTGGACGCGCTGGGCGAGCGCCCGTCCGTGGAGGAGCTGGTGGCCTGCGACCTGGACTTCCACCGGGGCATCGTCCAGTCGTCCGGCAACTCGGTGCTCTGCTCGCTGCTCGACGGCCTCTCGGGGCCGACGACGCGGGCGCGGGTGTGGCGGGGGCTGACCCAGGAGGACGCGGTGAGCCGGACGCTGCACGAGCACCGGGCGATCGTGTCGGCGCTGCGGGACCGGGACGCGGAGGCTGCGCGGGCCTGGGCGACGGTGCATGTGGCGAGCGTGGAGCAGTGGTTGCGGTCGACGTTGTAGCCGACCCGGGGCTCTGCCCCGGACCCCGCTCCTCAAACGCCGGAGGGGCTTGAGGAGCGGGGTCCGGGCGGGCCTTCAGTCCTGCTTCTCGCCGCTCGCGAAGCGGGAGATGACCAGGGCGACGATGATGATCGCACCGTTGAGGAACTGGTTCCACAGGGCCGGGACGCCGCCGAGGGTCATGACGTTGACGACCAGCTGGAGCGTCAGTACGCCGGTCAGGGCGCCGAACAGGGTGCCGCGGCCGCCCTTGAGGCTGATGCCGCCGATCACGGCGGCGGCGAAGACCTGGAAGATCCAGCCGTCGCCCTGGGTCGCGGCGACCGCCCCGTAGTGGCCGGTGTAGAGGATGCCCGCGAAGGCGGCGAGCAGGCCGCCGATGGCGAGGACGATCCAGGTGACGCGGTCGACGCGGATGCCCGCGGCGCGGGCCGCTTCCGGGTTGCCGCCGATCGCGTACAGCGAGCGCCCGTGGCGCAGCCAGGCCAGGGCCGCGCCGCCGACGGCGAAGAGGACCAGGCAGATCCAGACCGCGGCCGGCGCACCGAACCACGAGGTCTTGCCGAGGTAGCGGAAGGATTCCGGGACGTCGGTGATGGACTTGCCCTCGGTGATGCCGATGTGGAGTCCGCGCAGCATGGTGAGCATGCCGAGCGTGGCGATGAAGCCGTTGACCCGCAGCTTCAGCATCAGGAAGCCGTTGATCGCACCGATGACGAGGCCGACCAGCAGACAGAGCGGGATCGCCGACCAGGCGGGGAGGAGCCCGAGGCCGGCGAAGCGGCCGCCCTCGGCGGGCAGCACCAGCCACATCGCGACGACGGGCGCGATGCCGATCGTCGATTCGAGCGAGAGGTCCATCCGGCCGCAGATGAGGATCAGCGCCTGGCCGAGGACCAGCAGGCTCAGCTCGGAGGACTGCTGGACGACGCTGATCAGGTTGTCGGAGGTGAGGAAGACCGGCGAGACGATGAAGCCGATCAGCATCAGCACCAGGATCACCGGCACCAGCGAGAAGTCGCTCCACCGGATCAGCCCAAGCCGGCTCAGCGGGCTGTTCCCGCCCGGGGAGCCCTTCAGTGCCGTGTCGAAGTCGTCGGCCGTGGACGGCCGTACCGTGCCGGTCATTCCCTTTCCCCCACACCTTCCATGGCGGCGACGAGTTCCCCGTCGGTCCACCCGCTGTCGAACGTTGCGACGACCCGCCCGTGGAACAGGGCGAGCACCCGGTCGCAGACCCGCAGGTCGTCCAGCTCGTCCGAGACGACGACCGCGGCGTTGCCCGCGTCGGCGACCCGGCGTACGACTCCGAGGAGCGAGTCCTTGGACTTGACGTCCACGCCCGCGGTGGGCCGGACGGCCACCAGGACGCTGGGTTCACGGGCGAGCGCGCGGGCGACCACGACCTTCTGCTGGTTGCCGCCGGAGAGCCCGGAGACGGGCTGCTCGGGCCCCTGGGTCTTGATGTCCAGTGAGGCGATCATGGACCGGGCGAACTCCCTGGTACGGGAGGGCAGGACGGTCCCCCACGGGCCGAGCTGGTCGGTGACCGTGAGGGTGGCGTTCTCGGCGACGCTGCGCTCCAGGACGAGGCCCTGGTCGTGCCGGTCCTCGGGGATGTAGCCGATCCCGGCGGCCAGGGCGTGCGGGACACTGCCCGTCCGTACGGCCCGGCCGCGCACCCGGACCGTGCCGCCGCCCGCCTTGCGCATACCGGCGAGCACTTCGCCGACCGCGGTGTTGCCGCTGGCCGCGGAGCCGGCCAGGCCGAGCACCTCGCCGGGGCGCACCTGGAGGTCCAGGGGCTCGAACCGGCCGTCCAGGGCCAGCTGTTCGGTGGTCAGGACGGGCTCGGCCGACAGGTCGGGCGCCGTGTCGCCGGCCGCGTGCCAGGCGGTCGCGCCGGCGGCCTTCTCGCCGGTCATCGCCGCGACCAGGTCCTCCTTGGCGACGTCGGCGACGGGGGCGGTCAGGACGTGGCGGGCGTCGCGGTAGACGGTGACCGCGGTGCACAGCTCGTACACCTCCTGGAGGTGGTGGGAGATGAAGAGGAACGCCACGCCCCGGCTCTGGAGTTCGCGCAGCTTGTCGAAGAGCCGGGCGATGCCCCGGGCGTCGAGCTGGGCGGTCGGCTCGTCCAGGATGATCAGCCGGGCGCCGAAGGACAGCGCGCGGGCGATCTCCACGAACTGCCGCTGCTCGACCGCGAGATCGCGCGCCCGGGTGTTCGGGTCGACCTGGACTCCGTACGCGGCGAGCAGCTGCTCGGCGCGCTTGCGCAGCCTGCCCCAGCTGATCCAGCGGGCGTGGTCGTCGAACCGGTTGAGGAAGAGGTTCTCGGCGACGGTCAGGTCGGGGACGACCATGGACTTCTGGTAGACGCAGGCGACCTTGGACTGCCAGGCCGTGGTGTCCCCGAAGGCGGGGGCGGGCTCCCCGCCGAATGTGACGGTGCCCGCGTCCGCCTTGTGGAGCCCGGTCAGGACGCTGACCAGGGTGGACTTGCCGGCGCCGTTGCGGCCGACGAGCGCGTGCGACTCGCCGGGCCGCACGGTCAGCTTCACCCCGTCCAGCGCCACGGTCGGCCCGAAGCGCTTGACGACGCCTTCCGCCTGTACGGCGGGTGGTGCTGCCTGGTCCATGGCTAGCTCTTCTTCTCCAGCTGGTTGGCCCACAGCTTCGGGTCGTCGACGTTGTCCTTGGTGACCAGGGGCGCGGGGAGCTGGTCCTCGTAGCCGTTCGGGATCTTGATGATGGTGGAGTCGTGGTCGGTGGGACCCTCCTTGAAGGTCTTCCCGTCCAGGGCCGCCTTGGCGTAGTACAGCGCGTACTTCGCGTACAGGTCGGCGGGCTGGGAGATCGTCGCGTCGATCTTCCCGGCCTTGATGGCGTCGAACTCCTCCGGGATGCCGTCGTTGGAGATGATGGTGATGTGGCCGGGCGAACCGGCGGGCTTGAGCAGCTTCTTCTGTTCCAGGAGCGCGAGGGTGGGCTGCAGGAAGACGCCGCCGGCCTGCATGTAGATGCCGTCGATGTCGGGGTGGGCGGCCAGCGTCGACTGGAGCTTGGCGGAGGCGACGTCGCCCTTCCAGTCGGTGGCCAGCTCGAACACCTTGATGTCCGGGAAGTCCTTGTCCATGCACGCCTTGAACGCCTCGGACCGGTCGCGGCCGTTGATGGAGGACAGGTCGCCCTGGAACTCCACGACCTTGCCCTTGCCCTTCAGCCGCTCGCCGAGGTACTTGCAGGCGTTCGTCCCGTACGCCTTGTTGTCGGCGCGCACCACCATGTAGATGTCGCCCTTGTCGGGGCGGGTGTCGACGCTGACGACGGGGATCTTCTTCTCGTTGAGCGTGTTGAGCGACTCGGCTATGGCGCCGGTGTCCTGCGGGGCCATGACGACGGCCTTGGCACCCTGGTCGGTGAAGGTCTGGACGTTGGCGACGAGCTTGCCGATGTCGTTCTGCGAGTTGGTCAGCGGGAGCGCGGAGACCTCGCCGTCCTTGACGCCCTTCTTGATGTAGTTCTGGTAGGAGTTCCAGAAGTCGCTGTCGCTGCGCGGCAGGTCGATGCCGACCTTGCCGCCGCCCGCGCCGCTGTCCGACGATTCGCGGTTGCAGCCCGCGAGGGCGGTGACGGCCAGCAGTACGGCACAGGCGGCCGCACTCGTCGTACGCACTCTCATTGGTGTCCCGTTCCTTGGTGAGGTCGCGGCTCGGAGCCCGGATGGCATTGCGGCGGTGCGGTTTCAGCTGCCGGCGGGGCGCAGGCGCAGGCCCTGCATCCCGCCGTCGACGGCCAGTGCGGTGCCGGTCACGGAGGCCGCGGCGGGACCGGCGAGGTAGACGATCCCGGCGGCCACCTCTTCGGCGGTGACCAGCCGGCCCAGCGGCTGCCGGGCGCTGAGGGCGGCGCGTTCGGCGGCCGGGTCCTCGGCCTGGTCCAGCAGCCGGCCGACCCAGGGGGTGTCGGCGGTGCCCGGGTTGACGCAGTTGACGCGGACGCCCTCGCGGACGTGGTCGGCGGCCATGGCGAGGGTCAGCGCGAGGACGGCGCCCTTGCTCGCGCTGTACAGGGCGCGCTGGGGCAGCCCGGCGGTGGCGGCGATCGAGCAGGTGTGGGTGATCGACACGGCGCCGGGGCGGTCGGCGGCGGCTCTGCGCAGGTGGGGCAGGGCGTGCCGGGCGGTGCGGACCATGCCGAGGACATTGATGTCGAGGACCCTGGTCCACTCCTCGTCGGCGTTGTCCTCGACGGTGCCGATGGAGCCGATGCCCGCGTTGGAGACGAGGGTGTGCAGGGAGCCCATGACGGAGACGGCCCGCTCCACTCCGGCGCGCACGGCGGCGTCGTCGCTGACGTCGGCCTCGACGGCGAGGGCCCCCCGGGGTGCGCCTGAGGTGTCCCGGTCGAGGACGGCGACCCGGGCGCCGCGCTCGATGAGCTGGGCCGTGACGGCGGCGCCGATGCCGGAGGCGCCGCCCGTCACCAGGGCGTTCATTCCCTCGAAGTCGTGTGTGCCGGTCATCGGCTCTCCTCCTTCTCGACGCGGCGGGCCTGCCAGACGGGCCCGTGCGGATAGCTGTGTGCGGCGATCGACTCGGGGCGCATCGTGGCCGAGAAGCCCGGCGAGGCGGGGGCGGTGTAGCGCCCGTTCTCGATGACGGTCGGGTCGACGAAGTGTTCGTGGAGGTGGTCGACGTACTCGATCACCCGGTCATCCCAGGTGCCGGAGACGGCCACGTAGTCGAACATCGCGAGGTGCTGGACCAGTTCGCACAGTCCGACGCCGCCCGCGTGCGGGCAGACCGGGACGCCGTACTTGGCGGCCAGCAGCAGGATCGCCAGGTTCTCGTTGACGCCCGCGACGCGTGCGGCGTCGATCTGGACGAAGTCGACGGCCCCGGCCTGGAGCAGCTGCTTGAACACGACGCGGTTGGCGACGTGTTCGCCGGTGGCGACCTTGACCGGCTGCCCGGCGCGCACGGCGGCGTGGCCGAGTACGTCGTCGGGGCTGGTCGGCTCCTCGATCCAGTGCGGGTCGTACGGGGCGAGCGCGGTCATCCAGGCGACCGCGTCGGCGACGTCCCAGCGCTGATTGGCGTCGACCGCGATCCGTATGCCGGGGCCGACGGCCTCGCGGGCGAGTGCCATCCGGCGCACGTCGTCGCCGACCTCGCCGCCGACCTTGAGCTTGATCTGGGTGAAGCCGTCGGCGACGGCCTGCTTGGCGAGCCGGACCAGCTTGTCGTCGGAGTAGCCGAGCCAGCCGGGCGAGGTGGTGTACGCGGGGTAGCCCTCGGCCCGCAGCCGGGCGGCGCGCTCGGCGCGGCCCGGTTCGGCGGCCCGCAGGATGGCCAGCGCCTCCTCGGGGGTGAGCGCGTCGGTGAGGTAGCGGAAGTCGACCAGGGAGACCAGTTCCTCGGGCGTCATGCCGGCCAGGAACTCCCAGACGGGCAGTCCCGCCTGTCTCGCCGCCAGGTCCCAGGCGGCATTGACCACCGCGCCGGCCGCCATGTGCATCACGCCCTTCTCGGGCCCGAGCCAGCGCAGTTGGGAGTCGTGCGTGAGGTCCCGGTACAGGGCGCCGAGGTCGGCCGCCGTACGGGGCACCGGGCGGCCGGTGACGTGCGGCCGCAGCGCCTCGATGGCGGCGGCCATCACCTCGTTGCCGCGCCCGATGGTGAAGCAGAAGCCATGCCCCTCGGCAGCGGCGCCGGTGTCGTCGGCGGCGTCGGTGCGCAGGATGACGTAGGCGGCCGAGTAGTCGGGGTCCGGGTTCATGGCGTCCGAGCCGTCCAGTTGTTCCGAGGTCGGAAAACGGATGTCGTGGACCTCGAAATCCGTGACGGTCTGACTCATGTGCGCCCCCAGGGGAAATAACATCGGACCTCTGTTCCGGTCATCCGATGTATAGCCGCCTCAGAGGAGGTAAGTCCAGAGGTGGGCCCAAAATCGCGGACCACAGATCGGATGTATTGCCCGGGCCGCGCCAAGGGCCTGCTGTGCGGGAGGCCGTAAGCCGTAAGGTTGTTCCGTACACAAGGGAACTTCGGAAGGAGGCCTGGGTGATCGAGCTCGAGGGGGTTCCCGAGCTGATCGACCCGGTCATGGTGGCCGCGTTCGAGGGGTGGAACGACGCAGGTGACGCCGCCTCCACGGCGGTCGCGCACCTGGACCGGGAGTGGAAGGGCGAGGTGTTCGCGGCGCTGGACGCCGAGGACTACTACGACTTCCAGGTCAATCGCCCGACCGTCTTTCTGGACGGCGGGGTGCGCAAGATCACCTGGCCGACCACCCGGCTCTCCGTGGTCCGCATCGGCGGGGACAAGCCCCGCGATCTGGTCCTGGTCCGGGGTATCGAACCGTCCATGCGCTGGCGCTCGTTCTGCAACGAGATCCTGGGCTTCGCGCATGAACTGGGCGTCGAGATGGTGGTGGTGCTCGGTGCGCTGCTGGGCGACACCCCGCACACCCGGCCGGTCCCGGTCAGCGGGGTCACGTCCGACCCCGATCTGGCGCGCACCATGGACCTGGAGGAGACCAAATACGAGGGCCCGACGGGCATCGTCGGCATCCTCCAGGAGGCGTGCACGCACGCCGGCGTGCCCGCGGTGAGCCTGTGGGCGGCGGTGCCGCACTACGTGTCGCAGCCGCCCAACCCGAAGGCCACGCTGGCGCTGCTGAACCGCCTGGAGGACCTGCTCGGGCTGCGCATCCCGCTCGGCGAACTGCCGGAGGACGCGCGCGCCTGGCAGGTCGGGGTCGACCAACTGGCCGCCGAGGACAGCGAGGTGGCCGAGTACGTGCAGACGCTGGAGGAGGCCCGGGACACCGCGGAGCTGCCCGAGGCGAGCGGCGAGGCCATCGCCCGGGAGTTCGAGCGCTATCTCAGGCGCCGCGACCCGGGCCCCGGCCAGCCGTCCGGCGGGCACGCCACGGAGAGCGGGGACGCCACCTATCTGCGCGACGCCTCCAGCGGCCGCACCAGACCGCCGAAGCCGATCCGGCCGGAGACAGGGCCCGGACCGGTGAGCGGGCCCGGAAGCGGCCGCCCGGGCGGCCCGGGGACCGGAAGGCCCTCGCCCGGCGACCCCGACGACGACCGCGCCGCGGACGACGACCCGGCGCGATCGTCCGACGACGGGCCGGACGCGGACACGGACAACGGCCCGGACGGCCCCTCGCAGGACTGAACCGGGCAGGACCGGCCCGGCAAGGGCCGGCCCGGGCAGCGCGGAGCCGGGCGGGTGCGCACCCGCCCGGCTCCCTTGCTTTCTCGCCGTCATTCAGGAACAGGTGAAGCGCGCCGCGCCCCAGTCCCCGTGGTCGCCGGTCTTGGACCCGTTGGTGTCGGTGACCTTCAGGCGCACGTGCCGCGCGCCGTCGAGCGCCACGTCCACCGGAACGGTCTCGGACGCCCCCGTCACCTTCGGCGAGGTCCACAGCACCTTGCCGTCCGCCTCCACGGAGAACGCCACCTCGCCGTAGCCGTCGATCTCGTCGTCGATGCCGGCGTCCGCGGTGAACTTCGAGCACCGGCCGCCGAGGTAGACCTCGATGTCGGAGTCGGCGTGGGTGCCGATCCCCTTCTCGTACACCTTCCCGGCCAGCGTGATCGGGTGGCCGTCCGACGCGCCCGACTCGCCGTTGCTGCGATCGCGCTCGGCGGGACCGTACCCGTTCGTCTCGTTCAGCCACTCCATGTCGCTCGCCCAGGTCTCCCCGCTGGGCGGGGCCGGCATGACGGAGACCGCCAGCCGCTGGGACGCGGTACGGGACTCGCCCGACGAGCGGTAGCGCGCGAGGGCGGTGATCCGTTCCTCGCCGATCCGGGCGTCCTTCGCCGGGGTGACCTTCACCTCGACCCGCCGGGTGGTGCCCGCGGGTATCCGCTTCACGGGCGCGGCGGGGGTGGCCTGCCAGCCCTTCGGGACGTCGAGCGTGAGGACCGCGTCCGTCACGTCGGCCTTGCCCGCGGTCACGTCGACGGCGACGGTGCCCGGGGCGCCGGCGCCGGTCTCCTGGCCCCGGGGCGCGGAGACGGAGGCCGTGGCGGCTGCGTCGCGGCCGCCGACCGCGCTGGTGTTCTCCAGCTTCAGGGAGAACTTCTTGCCCGTGGACAGCGATGCGGTCTTGATCTTCACCACGCCGCCGCGGTCGTCGCGGTCGTACCACCAGCCCTGCTTCGCCTTCGCGTACGCGGCGGCCGAGGTGAGCCGGGGCAGCTTGCCCTTGAGCTTCACCGCGCTCGGCTCGGAGCCGGTGTGCACGGTGAACTCGTAGGGGCGGGTGGCCTGCTTGCCGGTGAACTTCCCCCTGCTCGCGCCGATGTCCACCGTCACGTCGCCGGAGCCCCGGGCGGGGGCGCGGACGTCGGCGGTCTGCGTGGCGTACGCGCCGTCGCGGTGCGCGCGGGTCACGCCGTCGTCCTCGTACAGCGTGAACGACGATCTGCCCTGCGGGTAGATGTCCCAGGCCAGCGGGGAGGAGGCGGTGCGGTCCTGGTACGAGCGGATGCCGGGCCACATCGGCACACTGGCACCGGCCTTGACGAACAGCGGCAGGGTGTCGAGCGGGGCGCTGTAGTCGTCGAGGGTGACGGGGCCCTGGTAGGTGCGCCCGGTCCAGTAGTCGGTCCAGGTGCCCTTGGGCAGGTAGATGCCGTCGCGCTCGGTGCTGTCCTCGTAGACCGGGGCGACGAGGAAGTCCTCGCCCGACATGAACTCGTACTTCGCCGCGTCCGTCGCGGCCTTCGGGTCGTCCGGGTACTCCAGGACCAGCGGGCGGACCATGCCGACACCGGTCTTCGTCGCCTCGTGCGCGTAGGAGTACTGGTAGGGCAGCAGCGACTCCTTGAGCTTGAGGTAGTCGCGGTTGACGGAGGTGTACGGCTCGCCGTAGCGGAAGGGCTGCTTGTCGCTCGCCGCCCAGCCGTCCATGGTCATCGTGGTCCCCAGGAACATCTTCCACTGGAGGTCACGGGTGTACGTCTTGGCGCTGCCGCCGAAGATGCCGTCGACGTCGCCCGTGGTGTAGGCGAGGCCGGACATCGTGGCGCCCGCGTAGGTCGGGATCTGCCAGCGGATGTAGTCCCAGGTGCCGTACTGGTCGCCGGACCACTGGACACCGCAGCGCTGGGCGCCCGCCCAGCTCTCGGGGGCGTATGTGAAGCCGCGGGCGTCGCTGTTGTCCTCGATGCCCTGGTAGGCGTCCTTGCAGCCGTCGAGCGCGAACTTGTAGCCGGGGCCGACCCAGGCCACGTCCAGCTTGGCGACGCGCTGGCCGGCCTTGACCTGGTCGCCGATCGCGTCGATGCCGTCCTCGGTCCACAGGCCGAGCTGCATGTTGCGGTCCTGGAGGCCCTTCGCGGTCTCGGCGAGGTCCTCGTAGCCGCAGCCGTAGCCGTCGTTGACGAGCATCCAGCCGTTCGGCATGTCGTGGTCGACGTAGCCGTCGGCCACGTCCAGCGCGTCCAGGGTGCGGCGCTCACCGCGGTTGGCGTTGTGCAGGTAGCAGTCGGAGTCGCCCATCTCCATGCCGTACACCGGCGGCATGAACGGCTTGCCGGTGAGCCCGGTGTACTGGCCGATGACGTCCTTGGCGCTGTCGCCCGCGAAGTAGTAGGCGTCGAAGCGCTGTTCCCGCTCGCTCGTGGTCACCGGGTCGTTGAAGGCGTAGGTGCCGGGCGCGAAGGTGTTGCGGAAGACGCCGTATCCGGCCGATGAGAGGTAGAACGGCACCGAGTTGGGGTGGCCGCCGTCGTCCCAGTTGTAGTCGACGCCCACCTCGACGGTCTTGCCGCGGTGCGAGGTGTTGCCCCGGCCGTTCTGCATGCCGGCGCCGTAGAACTGCTCGCCGGCCCCGCGTGCCAGGGTCTGCGTGGTCTGCTCGGCGTCCCAGCTCAGCCCCTTCGCCTCGGACCAGACCCTGCTGCCGTCAGCCCGGTACAGGGCGAACCGCAGGGGCGACTTGTAGACACGGAGGGTGACACTGCGGGTGGAGAGCTCGTAGCGGTCGGCGCGCTCCTTCCACCGGGTGCGGGGCGGCTTGCCCTGCGGCAGCACGATGGCGTCGCCGGCCGGGTCCCGGAAGGTGCCGTCCGGGGCGAGTTCGATGCGGAAGGTCTCCTCGGAGACGAAGCTGACCCGGGCCTTCGCCGCCCCCGCCGCCAGGCGGTACACCGCCCCGTCTGCCGAGAAGCCGGTGAGGTCGCCGACCGTCGTGGCGGTGGGCTCCGCCGCGTCCGCCGCCCTGGCACCGCCCGGTCCTGTGAGCACGGCGAGCAGTCCCAGCAGCGTTGCAACTACCGCCGATCTGATGCGCGTTGATGATTGCATAGAGCGCTTTTAGCGCAGCACCGAGCATTTGACCATGGACAAAACGGAACCGGCCCCGAACTTCATGAAGAAGTCCGGGGCCGGTGAAGTGGGCTGCTGCGACGGAGAGTTACGAAAAAAGCGACTAGAGCGCGACGCCGAGCAGCGCGTCGACGGTGCGGGAGACGAGGCCGGGCGCGCCCTCGTCCGTACCGCCATCGGCGCTCTGCCGTTCGGCCCAGCGGTCGACGGCGGCCAGCGCTGCCGGGGCGTCCAGGTCGTCGGCGAGGGCCGCGCGGACCTCCTCGACCAGGGCGTCGGCGGACAGGCCGTCGGGGCGCGAGACGGCGGCGCGCCAGCGGGCGAGCCGCGCCACGGCGTCGGCGAGCACCTGGTCGGTCCACTCCCAGTCGGAGCGGTAGTGG
This sequence comes from Streptomyces sp. A1277, assembly GCF_004795015.1. Lineage (GTDB taxonomy): Bacteria > Actinomycetota > Actinomycetes > Streptomycetales > Streptomycetaceae > Streptomyces. The sequence goes on from NZ_SSBI01000006.1 coordinate 130,912, forward strand.
TGGGCGAGGAGGGCGAGACGGATCGCCGCCGGGTCCACGCCGTCGCGGCGCAGCGCCGAGACGAAGACCAGGTTGCCCTTCGACTTGGACATCTTCTCGCCGTCCAGGGCGACCATGCCGGCGTGCACGTACGCCTGGGCGAACGGGTGCTCGCCGGTCAGGGCCTGGGCGTGCGACGCGCCCATCTCGTGGTGCGGGAAGACGAGGTCGGAGCCGCCTCCCTGGACGTCGAAGCCCATGCCGAGGTGGTCCAGGGCGATGGCCACGCACTCGATGTGCCAGCCGGGCCGGCCCGCTCCGAGCGAGCCGCCGTCCCAGCTCGGCTCGCCCTCGCGGGCGGCCATCCAGAGCATCGGGTCGAGCGGGTTCTTCTTGCCGGGGCGCTCCGGGTCGCCGCCGCGTTCGGCGGAGAGCAGTCGCATCGCCTCCGCGTCGAGGTGGGACACCTCGCCGAAGTGCGGGTCGGCGTCGACGGAGAAGTACACATCGCCGTCGAGTTCGTAGGCGGCGCCCGCGTCGCGGAGCCGTTCGACGAGCGGCACGATGCCGGGTATCGCCTCGACGGCTCCGATGTAGTGCTGCGGCGGGAGCATGCGCAGCGCGGTCATGTCCTCCCGGAACAGGGCCGTCTCGCGCTCGGCGAGCTCGGTCCAGTCCTGTCCGTCGCGCACGGCCCGCTCCAGCAGCGGGTCGTCCACGTCGGTCACGTTCTGGACGTAGTGAACCTGCCGCTTGGTGTCGAGCCACACGCGCTGAACGAGGTCGAACGCGTTGTAGGTCGCCGCATGACCCATATGGGTCGCGTCGTACGGCGTGATGCCGCAGACGTAGATGCGGGCGACGGGACCGGGGTCAAGGGTGATCCGTCCGCCGGTCGCGGTGTCGTGGATCCGAAGGTCGCGGCCCTTGCCAGGCAGGGCGGGGACCTCAGAAGCGGGCCAGGCATGCATGCCACGAGCGTAACCGGATGCGGCTTCCGGATACGAACCGGAGGGCCGATCCCGACCGAAGAGGCACTCTTGCGCCCGGGCCCGCGACGTGCATGCCGGCGCGCCTCGGTGCGCGCCCCGGCGGTCACCGGGGCGCGGTCAGACCGGTGGCCAGGGGATGGCCGGCCACTCGCCGCTCGGTTGCCGGTGCAGCCCGGTGGCCCGCAGGGCGCTCACGCGGGCCCGCAGGGCCTCGATCTCGGCCGCGGTGATGAGTTCGGCCAGCCGGGTGACCAGAGCGGCGCCGGGCGCCAGTTCCGCGGCCAGCCGGTCCAGCGTCTCGACGGCCTCGGCGGGCAGCGGCTCGCCCGCCCAGCCCCACAGCAGGGTGCGCAGCTTGTCGTCCGTGTGGAAGGTGACGCCGTGGTCGATGCCGTAGAGCCGGCCGTCGGGCGCGGGCAGCAGGTGCCCGCCCTTGCGGTCGCCGTTGTTGATGACCGCGTCCAGGACGGCGAGCCGACGCAGCCGGGGGTCGTCGGCGTGCACCAGCAGCGCGGTCCTCCCCTCCCCCACTTCGGCGAACGCCACGGCCTTCCAGCCCTCGCCGGGCTCCTCGTCCTCGACGAGCGCGAGCAGTCCGGGCTCGTCCTCGCCCGGCGGCTCCGCCTCGATCCACAGCTGGCACATGCCCTGGCCGTAGGGCCCGTCCCGCAGCACGGTCGGCGGGATCAGGCCCCAGCCGGTGGACTCGGAGATCGCGTAGGCGGCCACTTCGCGCTGGGCGAGGGTGCCGTCGGGGAAGTCCCACAGCGGCTGCTCGCCGGCGACCGGTTTGTACACGCAAGCCGCCTCCTCGTCCTCGTACGCGACCGAGCAGTACAGCACCGCGTTGGAGGCCCCGCGCACCTGTCCGAGGACGGTCAGCCGGCCCTCGGTGAGCAGGGTGACCAGCTCGGCGTCGGTCAGGCGCCCCGGCGGTATCCGTTCTGGCGCGGGCATACGTGTCCTTCCGGGTCGAGCGGCAGGCTGCACAGGGGGCACGGCGGGCGGCCCGCGTTGACGACGTCCAGGGCGCGTTTGGCGAAGGCCCGGGCCTGGGCGCCGGTGAGCCGGACGCGGAGCATCGGCGGGCCGTTCTCCTCGTCCTGGAGCAGCCGCTCCTCGGCCTCGGCCAGGTCCTCGACGGAGTCGGCGTCCAGCTCGACCAGGGCCTGGGCCTCGACGATCATGCGCTGTTCCTCGCCGTCCCAGGCGAGCGCCATGGTGCCGACCCGGAACTCCTCCTCGACCGGGATGTCGAGGGGCGCGGTGTCGGTGACGTCCATCGGGGCGACGGCGGGCACCGGGGAGTTCCCGCCGGTACGCCGCACCACCTCGTCGAGCAGTTCGTCCACGCGCTCGGCGAGCGCGGCGACTTGGGTCTTCTCCAGGGCAACGCTGGTGACACGTCCGCCTGAGGAAGCCTGCAGGAAGAACGTACGACGCCCAGGCAGCCCGACCGTACCGGCCACGAAACGGTCCGGGGGGTCGTAGAGGAACACCTGACGGGACACGTCCTGTCTCCCTTGAGAATCGACGGCAGATGAGGGTGGGCCGGAGAGCGTTCTACGGCGCGTCCACCCTACTGCGCGCGGCGATCACGGCGCCCCAGCGCCGCCCCCTACCGCCGCGTCCTGCGCGGCGCCGGCGTCCGGGCCCGGTTCGCGGGGCGCCAGCGCGGCGAGGTCGCCGGTGTCGCCGAGCCGCAGCAGGTACGGGCGCAGCCGGGTGTAGCGGATCGCGGTGACCGAGCACGGGTCGGCGTGGAGGCGCTGGAAGAGGTCCAGGTGCATGCCTAGCGCGTCGGCGACGAGGGACTTGATGATGTCGCCGTGCGAGCACATGACGTAGAGGGCGTTCTCGCCGTGCTCCGCCTCGATCCGCGCGTTCCACTCCCGGACCGCGTCGACGGCGCGCGCCTGCATGGTCCGCATCGACTCGCCGCCGGGGAACGCCGCGGCTGAGGGGTGCTGCTGGACCACGGTCATCAGCGGCTCGTCGGTGAGTTCGGCGAGTTTGCGGCCCGACCAGTCGCCGTAGTCGCACTCGCTGATGCGGTCCTCGGTGTGCAGCGGCAGCTCCGGGCGGGCGGCCAGCAGGGGGGCCAGGGTCTCCCGGCAGCGCTGGAGGGGGCTGCTGACCGCGGCGGCCAGCGGCAGCGCGGCCAGCCGTCCGGGGAGCGCCGCGGCCTGCTGGGCGCCGCGCTCGTCGAGGGCGACGCCGGGGGTCCGGCCCGCGAGCACCCCGCCCGTGTTGGCGGTGGAGCGTCCGTGGCGTACGAGGATCAGGGTGGGCATGGGCTCCAGCGTAAGGGCTGTCCCGCGGTCCCGGGCAGGCGCGCGGCGCCCCGGCAAAGGTGCGTACAAAGGGCGGAGCAGGGAAGAATGCACGCCGTGATTGTCGACTGTGCCATCTACCGCGACGGACGCCGGACCGACGGCCCCGCCGACTTCTCCGATGCCCTCGCCCAGGCGCGGGCGGCCGGTGACGCGTTCCTCTGGATCGGCCTGCACGAGCCGACGGAGAAGGAGTTCGACCAGGTCAGCACCGAGTTCGGGCTGCATCCGCTGGCCGTCGAGGACGCCCTGTCCGCCCACCAGCGGCCGAAGTTGGAGGTGTACGACGACTCGCTGTTCGCGGTGATCAAACCGGTCCTGTACGACCACGACGACGACACGGTGACCACCCACGAGCTGATGGTGTTCATGGGCGACTCGTTCGTCGTGACGGTCCGGCACGGCGAGGGCGCGCCCCTGGCCGCGGTGCGCCGCCGGCTGGAGGCCGAGCCCGAGGTGCTCAAGCACGGGCCCACGGCCGTCCTGTACGCGGTCAGCGACGCGATCGTGGACCACTACATAGACGTGGCGGGCGAGCTCCAGGTCGACCTGGAGGAGCTGGAGACGCAGGTCTTCGCGCCGAGCGGCACCGACGACTCCAAGAACACCGCGGCCCGCATCTACACCTTCAAGCGCCAGGTGCTGGAGTTCCGCCGGGCGACGGTCCCGCTGACCGCGCCGCTGGCCCGGCTGGTGAGCGCCGGGGTGCCGTTCGTCCAGGAGCACGCCCAGCCGTTCTTCCGGGACGTGCAGGACCACCTGACCCGGGCCAACGAGCAGGTGGAGGGCCTTGACCGGCTGCTGTCCGACATCCTGTCCGCGCACCTCGCGCAGATGGGGGTGCGGCAGAACGACGACATGCGCAAGATCTCCGCGTGGGCGGCGATGGCCGCGGTGCCGACGATGGTCGCGGGGATCTACGGCATGAACTTCGACCACATGCCGGAGCTGCGCTGGGTCGGGTCCTACCCGGCGGTCCTGCTCCTCATGGCCGGGGTGGTCCTCGGCCTGTACCGGCAGTTCAAGCGGCGCGGCTGGCTCTGAGGGGCGGTTGCTACGCGTACTCGGGCGCCGGGGCCGCGGGGCCGCCGAGCGCGTCGCGCCGCCGGGGCGGTGCCAGGCTGACCATGCGCCGCCAGCCGCCCAGGCGCTCGTACGCGTAGACGGCACGGATGCCCGCGGCGAGCAGCGCCGCCTTCGCCCGGGACCAGCCGAGGACCCGGCCCATGTGGTCCATCACGGCGAGGCTGACGTCGCGGTAGACGCGGATCTCGGCGAGCGCGCACTCGCGCAGGATGTGCTGGATCGTGCGGCCGTGCCCGGCCCGGGCGAGGCGCAGCAGTTCCTCGTGGCAGTAGGCCAGGTGGTTGTCCTCGTCGTTCGAGATCATCTGCACCGCGCGGCCCAGCTCGGGGTGGTCGGCGAAGTGCTTGCCGAGCAGCCGCATCTGCTCGGACGCGCGCTGCTCGGTCACCCGGCTGTGGGCCAGGTAGGTGATGATGTCGCGTTCGGTGAGGGGCTCGTCGCGGCCCAGCTGCTCGTGCGCGAGACCGATACCGTGCCGTTCCAGCAGCATGGTGTAGTCGGTGTCCGCCGGGACCTCGGCGGGGGTCAGGCCGCGCTTCTTGAGCAGGGCGTTGAAGATCCTGCCGTGCTTGTCCTCGTCGGCGCCGTGGCGGGCGATCTTGGGGGCCAGGGGACGCTGGCTCAGGGGTACGAGGACCGCGATGCGCCCGTTCTCCCAGCCGCCCTGGGCCTCCCCGCTGGCGGCGATGGAGCAGAACAGCCGGAACGACTCGTCGTTGTCGAGGATCTCCTGGAACAGGTTCTTTGCCGAGAGCATCACTGCCACCTCCGTGCCGGCGTCGCCGAGCGCCAGTCAAATGCGCCGGGCCCGGGCGGGCAACAGGAGCGCACCCGCGACTGCGCCGAACGAGCACCGCCCGGGCGCCGGAGGACAGATCGGCGAACCGTTTTTGCATGGACCCGTAACCCGGCCGCCCCGTCCGCGTTGTTCCGCGTGACGGCCGTGGCGGGGAGGCCCCCGAGCCCCCACCACGGCCGTAGTGCCGCCCCCTCGGCGCGGTCCCCGGCCTTTACGCGAGCCCGGCGCGCTCCAGCGCGTCCGTGCCGGCCCGCAGCGCGGCGATCCGCTCGTCGAGGGTGAAGCCGGCCGGCGCCAGGGTCAGCGTGGTGACGCCCACCTCCGCGTATGCCTGCATGCGCTCGGCGATGCGCTCCACCGATCCGAGCAGCGTGGTCTGGTCGATCAGCCGGTGCGGGACGGCGGCGGCCGCGCCGCTCTTGTCGCCGGAGAGGTACTTCTCCTGGATCTCGGCGGCTTCCTTCTCGTACCCCATGCGCTGGGCGAGCCGGTTGTAGAAGTTCTGCTTCGGACTGCCCATGCCGCCGACGTACAGCGCGGTGTAGGGGCGGAACATGTCGGCGAGGCCGTTGACGTCGTCACCGACGGCGAGCGGCACGGTCGGGCAGACGTCGAAGCCCTCCATGGTCTTGCCGGCCTTCTCCCGGCCGGCCCGCAGGTGGCTGACCGCGGTCTCCTCCAGGTGCTCGGCGGACGGGAAGATCAGCAGGGCGCCGTCGGCGATCTCGCCGGTCTGCTCCAGGTTCTTCGGGCCGATCGCGGCGATGTAGAGCGGGATGTGCTCGCGCTGCGGGTGCACGGTCAGCTTGAGCGGCTTGCCCGGTCCTTCCGGCAGCGGGAGCGTCCAGTGCCGCCCCTCGTACGACAGGCGCTCGCGGGTCATCGCCTTGCGGACGATGTCGACGTACTCCCGGGTGCGGGCCAGCGGCTTGTCGAACCTGACGCCGTACCAGCCCTCGGAGACCTGCGGGCCCGACACACCGAGGCCGAGGCGGAACCGGCCGCCGGACAGGGAGTCGAGCGTGGCCGCGGTCATCGCCGCCATGGCGGGCTGGCGCGCCGGGATCTGCATGATCGCGGAGCCGACGTCGATGGACTCGGTCTGCGCGGCCACCCAGGCGAGCACGGTCGGCGCGTCGGAGCCGTATGCCTCGGCCGCCCAGCAGACGTCGTAGCCGAGCCGGTCGGCCTCCTGCGCGACGGCGAGGTTGTCGCCGTCCATCCCCGCGCCCCAGTAACCGAGATTGATGCCGAGCCGCATAGCCGAACCCCTTACTGATCAGTAACGTCCCTGAGCTCCGGACTCTAGCGCGCGGCCGCGCGATCCGGCAGGGGCCACCCCGGGCCCGGTTGTCCACAGGCCCGCCACGCACGGGAGGGCTGCCCAGTAATCTCGGCGCCCATGGAGCAGAGGCATCTCGGCCGCACCGGCCTACGAGTGTCCCGGATCGGGCTCGGCACCCTCACCTGGGGCCGGGACACCGACGAGCACGACGCTGCCGAGCAGCTGAAGGTGTTCTGGGAGGCGGGCGGCACCCTGGTCGACACCGCCGACGTGTACGGCGGCGGCGAGGCCGAATACCTGCTCGGGCGGCTGGTCGAGGGGCTGGTCCCCCGGCGCGACCTGGTCATCGCGACCAAGGCGGGCAGCGTCGCCGACCCGTACCGCAGGGTCAACGGCTCGCGCGGCCACCTGCTGGCGGCCCTGGACGCCTCGCTGAACCGGCTCGGCACGGACTACGTGGACCTGTGGCAGTTGCACGCCTTCGACCCGGCGACCCCGCTGGAGGAGACGCTCCAGGCCGTGGACCTGGCGGTGTCCTCGGGGCGCGCCCGCTACGCCGGGGTGTCCGGTTTCTGCGGCTGGCAGCTGGCGAAGGCCGCCACCTGGCAGCTCACCGGGCCCGGGACGCGCACCCGGCTGGCCAGTACGCAGATGGAGTACTCGCTGCTGCAGCGGGGCGTGGAGCGCGAAGTGCTGCCGGCCGCGCTCGACCTCGGTGTGGGGCTGCTGCCCTCGTCGCCGCTGGGCCGGGGCGTGCTGACCGGCAAGTACCGCACCGGGACACCGGCCGACTCACGCGGCGCCTCCGAGCTGCTGGCCCCCTTCGTCGAGCCGTATCTCGACGACGCGGCGAGCCGGGTCGTGGACGCCGTGGCGACGGCGGCCGAGGGGCTGGCCACCACGGCGCTCCAGGTGGCCCTCGCCTGGGTCAGGGACCGGCCGGGGGTGGCGGCGCCGATCGTCGGCGCGCGCAACGCGCAGCAGCTGACGGAGGCGTTGTCAGTGGAGGCGCTTAGTCTTCCCTACGAGATCTGCCAGGCGCTCGACGACGTGTCGGCGCCCGTGCACCGCTATCCCGACCAGGACTGGAGCACGCTGTGACTGCGCTTCCCCGGGGGGAATCCCCCGGCCCCTCGGCCACCGGCGAGGACGCCGCCGCTGTCGTCCCGGAGGAGCCCACCACCGAGCCCGCCGCCGATGCGGACGGGGACGGGGACGACGGCGCGGCAGAGGGCACGGACGCGCAGGGCGAGGCGGGCGACGCCCCCGCGCCCTCCGAGGCCGAGGCCGAACTCGCCGCCCAGCGGGAGCTGCGCGAGCGGATCGAGAAGCGCAAGGCCGAGAAGGAGGGCCCCATCGACGCCGGCGCGAAGCTGAGCGGCTCCGCGGCCGACCTGCTGGCGGCCGTCCGGGCGGTGGAGAGCGGCGCCAAGCCCGCCAACGCCTTCTTCGACTCGCCCGCCCCTGCCCCCGCCCGCCGCGCCGCACCCACCCCGCCGCCGGTACGGGAACGGGCCCCCGGACCCGCCCCGGCGCCCCGGACCGCCTCGCCCGAGGCCGTCGCCGCCACGACCGCCGTGCTGTCCCGGGGCGGCGCCCCCGAGGCCCTGGCTGAGCCCGCGGCGGCCCTGCTCGGGGACCGGGCCGCCGAGGTCCTGCGCGAGGACCCCTGGCAGCTGCTCGCCCTGCCCGGCGTCGGACCCGAGCAGGCCGACGGCTTCGCCCGGGCGCTGCTCGGCGCGGGCTGCGGCCCCGACGACGAGCGGCGCACCGCGGCCCTGACCGGCTGGCTGCTGGAGCGCGCCGCGCTCCAGGGCCACACCGCGCTCGACGCCGACCAGGTGCGCACGGCCCTCGCCGGCCGGGGTGTGAGCGATGCCGAAGCGGCCGTCCAGCACGCCATCGCGGAGGGCGTGGTGCTGGTCTTCCAGGACGGCCCGGAGGGCGAGACGGGCGAGAGGGGCGAGACGGGCGAGACGGGCGAGGAGAGCGGCGAGGATGCCGAGGGGGCGGAGGAGGCCGCCGAGCCGGTGCCGGTGCTCCTGGGCCTCGACCGGTACGCGCTGGCCGAGGAGAGCCTCGCCGACGGACTGGCCCGGCTGGTCAACGCCTGCGAGAAGGCGGACTGGTCGCAGGCGGCCGCCGCCGCGCCCTCCCCGTCGGCCGCCGAGCTGATCCGCGCGGCCGGCGCCCACGGGCTCGTCGCGCACACGGGCGGCGAGGCGGCCAGAGCCGAACCCGCCGCGCTGATCGCCGCCGCGCGCGGCCTCGGCCTGCGGGCCCTGGGCGCCGCGCACAGCGCGGACGGCAGGCAGCGGCTGGCGGCGCAGACGGGCGACCCGGAGACGGCGGTCACGCTCTCCGGGCTGCTGTCGGGCACCGAGGGGCCGGGCCGGGACGAGGAGGGGGCGCTCGCCGTCGACCTGCTCGTCGTGCTGGACGCGCCCCAGCTGGACGTCGAGACCGGCGCGATGCTGGTGGAGTCCCTGGCCGACGGCGTCCGGCTGGTCCTCAGCGGCGACCCGGGCGTGCTGGGCTCGGCCGGTGCGGGCCAGGTGTTCGCCGATGTGCTGGCCGCCCGCGCCTGCCCCCGGATCGTCTCCCGCACCCCGGACTCCGGCCCGATCGGCGAGCTGGTCTCGGGCATCGGCATCGGCGAGCTGAGCCAGGTGGAGGCCCCGGGCAAGGAGGTCGTCATCGTCCCCGTGCGGGACGCGGGCGAGGCGGTGCACCGCACGGTGCAGCTGGTCGCCGACTCGGTGCCGCGCGCCATCGGGGTGCCCTCCGGCGACACCCAGGTCATCACCGTCGGCCACGGCGGCTCGGCGGGCACCCGGGCGTTGAACGAGGCGCTCAAGCAGCGGCTCAACCCGGGCCCCGGGCGGTTCGGCGGCTTCGACCCGGGCGACCGGGTCGCCCATGTCCCGGCCCCGGGGCGGACGGTGCCCGGCGTGGTCGTGTCGGCGGACGCCGAGGGCCTGCACCTGGACTGTGCGGGGACCCCGGTCGTCGTACCGCAGGAGCGGGTGGCGGCCTCGGTGCGCCACGCCTGGGCGCTCAGTGCCCATCAGGCGGCCGGGATGCGGTGGCCCGCCGCGGTCGTCGTGCTGCCGGGGGACGCGGCGCGCGGGCTGAGCCGGCCGTGGGTCTACACGGCGTTCGGCCGGGGCGAGCGGCACCTGTCCGTGGTGCACGGCGTCGACCAGGCCCTGCCGCGCGCGGTGGCCGAGGTCCCCGCCCAGGAGCGCACCACGCGGCTGCGCACGCTGCTGGAGGGCTCGCGGCAGGAGCAGTGACACGGCAGGAGGGCCCCGCGGTCCGCACCAGGCGTCCGCGGGGCCCTCCGGGCCGGTCACCGCCGGGCGGTCAGCCGATGTTGTGCGCCGGTCCGTCCGGCTCCTCTTCGGCGTCGTCCTCGTCGAACACGGCGCTGACGTCGAAGCGGCAGACCACCAGCTCCGGGTCCGCGTCGTCGAACGGGGAGTCCAGCCACTCCCCCGGTTCCGGCAGCTCCTCGGCGGCCGCGACCCAGAGGGTGGAGTCCCCCTCCTCCAGGCCGAATTCCGTGTGCCGGGTGGCGATCTCGTCCGCCTCGTACTCCCCGAAGAGCACCCCCAGCGCCGCATGGACGCTGCCGCCGACCACCGCCGCGCTCCCGCTGTCCCGGGCGTCCGGGTCGGCGTCGGCGAGGTGCTGTGCCTGTGCGAGCAGCCGCTGGGGCTCCACCACCGCGTAGTCGCGGCGGATCAGCACGCTCAGCGCGTGCGGCTCCTCCGGGCCGTTGTAGGGCGGCAGGGAGTCCTGCGCGCCCGGGATCTCGAAGGGGGTGACCTCGTCGTGACGGTCGTAGAGGAGTTCGTCGTAGACCTCGGCCGCGGCGGCCAGTGCGTTGAACGCGTCGTAGACGGCTGGATCATCGTCCCCCGACCGGCGTTCGACCGCCTCGAGGTGGTGGTCGATCGCGGCTTTGACCGCATCGGCGGCGGCGCGTACCTCGGCAGCGGTGGGCTGCGCAGCATCAGACATGAGGCAGACGCTATCCGTACCGGGGCTCTGCCCGCACAATAGATTCGATGCCGGAATACGAATTTGTCGACGTGTACGTGCCGCGCGGGGTGTCCCGGAAGGACACGGCCCGCCTGTTGACCGACCATGCCGAGTACGGGCACTGGGAGCTGGACCGTCTGACGCTGCGCCGGGACGGCAGCCGCCGCGTGCGGCTGCGCCGCCGGATCATCCGTCAGCTGCGGGCCACCTGGTGAGACCCGTGGGCGCCCCTGTGGGCCGTCCGGACACACGGAACGGGCCCCGCCGGCCGCGGGGCCCGTTCCCTCACTTCGTCGTGCTCCGCCGGTGGGGGCGCTGCCGTCAGGCGGCGGCCTTGGCGCGGCGGTAGAGCACCGTGCCCATCCCGGCGAGGAGCAGTCCCGCACTGGCCGGGATGAGCAGGTCGAGCCCGCCCGCTCCGGTGTGGGCGAGCTGCGGGGTGTCCTCGGGCACGGTCTGCGGCTCGGGCGCGTTGGGAACGGTGGGCGGCGCCGGCGGGGTCACATGGCGGACCGGCGGCTCCGGAACGTCGACCGGCGGCGTGCTCTCGTTCTCGCACGTGTTGCCCATCGCGGGGTTCAGCAGGCCGACGACGTCGATGCTGTTGCCGCAGGCGTTCACGGGAATGTCGATGGGCGCCTGGATCAGGTTGCCCGAGAGCAGACCGGGTGATCCCTGCGTGTACCCCTGGGCGGTGGCTCCGCCCCCGTCGTCGTCGCGCGCGCCCCGGTGCTTCCCGGTGGCCGCCCGGCCGTGGTCGTTCGATGCCTGGCCGCCGCCGGAGTGGCTGCCGGAGTGGCTGCCGGACGAGCCCGCGGTGGAGCCGTGCCCGTTGGCGGACGCGCCGCCCGAACCGTTGGCGCAGGCGTTGCCCATCGCCGGGTTGAGCAGTCCGACGACGTCGACCGTGTTGCCGCACACGTTGACCGGCACGTTGACCGGAATCTGTACCGAATTCCCTGAAAGCACCCCCGGGGAATTCGATGCGCCGCCGGCCGCTCCCGCGTCGGCGTGCGCGTAGCCACCGCTGAGCGCGAGAACGCCGCCCGCGGCCGCCATGGTGATCAGGCCTTTACGCGTGACCTGTCGCATAGGTGTTTCCTGCCTTCTACCTTCCGGAGTACCCCCGGACTCGACTGTGCGGAGGCAAAGGACCCGACGGCCCCGGGGCGCATGGAGTGCGCCCCGGGGCCGAGCGGGCTCAGACCCTTACGGGTCGACGCACGACGTCAGCCGTTGACGCAGACGTTGCCGAAGGCGGGGTTCAGCAGACCGATGACGTCGATCGTGTTGCCGCACACGTTCACGGGGACGTGGACGGGAACCTGGACGACGTTGCCCGAGAGCACGCCGGGGCTGCCGATGGCGGCACCCTGGGCGCCCGAGTCGGCGACGGCCATGCCGGCGCCCGCGAGCACCAGACCACCGGTGACAGCCGCAGCGGCGGCGATCTTCTTGATCATTATTCCTCCTAGTTGGCAAACGCGGTCCCAGCCGCGGACCGCATCACCTGTAACGAGGAGGGAGTAACGGGGCTACGAGTAGAACGCTCCATTCACTCGTTCCGGTTATATGCGTACACCCTGGCGATTTCCGTCGTGGCGGGTCAGCTGTGGTCGATGAAGCGGTCCAGCACCCGCGCGCCGAATCTCAGCCCCTCGACCGGAACCCGCTCGTCCACGCCGTGGAACATGCCCGCGAAGTCGAGCTCCGGCGGCAGCTTCAGCGGGGCGAATCCGAAGCAGCGGATGCCCAGATCGTCGAACGACTTGGCGTCCGTACCGCCGGAGAGCATGTACGGGACCGCGCGGGCGATCGGGTCCTCCGCCTTGAGCGCCGTCTGCATGGCGTCCACGAGCGAGCCGTCGAAGTCGGTCTCCAGCGCCTTGTCGCCGTGCACGTCCTCGCGCCGCACGCGCGGGCCGAGGATGCGGTCGAGGTCGGCCAGGAACTCCTCCTCGTACCCCGGCAGGAAGCGGCCGTCGACGTGGGCGGTGGCCTGTCCGGGGATGACGTTCACCTTGTAGCCGGCGCCGAGCATGGTGGGGGCGGCGGAGTTGCGCAGGGTGGCGCCGATCATCTTGGCGATGCCGCCGAGCTTGGCGAGCGTGGCGTCCATGTCCTCCGGGTCCAGCGGGGTGCCCAGCGCGTCCGAGAGCTCGTCCAGGAAGGAGCGCACCGTCTTGGTCACCCGCACCGGCCAGGTGTGCCGGCCGAGCCGCCCGACCGCCTCGCACAGCTCGGTGATCGCGTTGTCGTCGTTGGTCATGGACCCGTGGCCGGCCGTGCCGTCCACGGTCAGGCGCATCCAGTGCATGCCCTTCTGCGCCGTCTCCACCAGGTAGAGCCGCAGGTTCTCGTTGACCGTGAAGGAGAAGCCGCCGACCTCGCCGATGGCCTCGCTGACGCCGTCGAACAGGCCCGGGTGCTTGTCCACGAGGTACCGGGCCCCGTACGTGCCGCCCGCCTCCTCGTCCGCGAGGAAGGCCAGCACGATGTCGCGCGGGGGCTTGCGGCCGCTGCGCATGCGCTCGCGCACGACCGCCAGCGTCATCGCGTCCATGTCCTTCATGTCGACCGCGCCCCGGCCCCACACGCAGTCGTCCGCGATCTCGCCGGAGAAGGGGTGGTGCGTCCAGTCGTGGGCGTTCGCCGGGACGACGTCGGTGTGGCCGTGGATCAGCAGGGCCGGCCGGGACGGGTCCTCGCCCTCGATCCGCGCCACGGTGGAGGCGCGACCCTTGTGGGACTCGAAGATCTTCGGTTCGAGCCCGACCTCCGCGAGCTTCTCGGCCACGTACTCGGCGGCCGCCCGCTCCCCCGGTCCGGAGTGGTCCCCGTAGTTGCTGGTGTCGATCCGGATCAGGTCACGACAGAGGTCCACCACCTCGTTCTCGGCGGTCTCACCCGAGCCGGTCCGGGCCGCATTGGTCTCGCTCACGCTGGTTCCTTCCACTGTCGCTGTGGTGCTCCTCCTCATCCTCCCGCGCCGGACGCGCACACCCAAGGGGCCCCGCGCCCCGTCATGCGGCCTTCACACGGGAACGGGCGTGATCGAGCACCCTCCGATGTTTGCTATGGTTTTCCACGTCGGAACGGGCGAGGCCCGCGAGACAGACACCTTGTCCGGGTGGCGGAATGGCAGACGCGCTAGCTTGAGGTGCTAGTGCCCTTTATCGGGCGTGGGGGTTCAAGTCCCCCCTCGGACACCACTCACATCCCCGCGGTTCTTCACGAACCGCGGGGATGTGTCGTTGTACGGCCCTCCGGCGTGCGGCCGGCCGGCCCGTACCGGAACGCGGCCTCGCCGTGCGCACCCCTCCGCGCGCCCGCCCCTCCCCCAGCGGCTCCCGGGCGGGTCCGCCGCCGTACGGAATCGGCAACGGAGACCGTTCTGTACCGAGTTGGCCTCGCGCCCCGCTTCCTCCGCGCGATCGGTGACGTCGTAGCATCGGCGTTTTGTGTGATCTTCGCTTCTTCGCAAGGGGGAATGTGATGGGCAGCGGCCGCAGGCGACGGACCACGATCGTCGCCGGGGTGGTGGCCGGAGCGGTGCTCGCGACCGGCGTCGGCCTGTGGGCGACGGACAGTTGGCCCTTCCGTGACAGCTACTGCTGGGGCGCGTGGGAGCAGAACAGCGGTGCGTCCTTCCTCGGCGACGACGCCCTCGCCAAGTCCGGCTCGGAACGCGGGTCCACCGAGTCGGCGGCGCCCTCGGCCGCCCACCCGCAGGGCACGTGCACGGTGTACGTGACGTCCGAGATCGAGGACGACGACTCCGACGAGCCGCTGACCTTCAAGGAGTCGGTGATCCTGGAGTACGGGCCCGTCCCCGCGAAGGCCGAGGAGCGGCGGGACTGGCTGGCCCACTTCTTCCACGGCTCGGCCTCCCCCCTGCCGGGCGGCCTCGACGGGCTGGTCGCCGGCGACCGGGCGATGCTGGTGCTGCCTTCGGCCTGCGACAAGGGCGCCCTGCCGACCGTTGTGACGCTCCGCAGCGGGAGCACGGGCGACGGCCATCTCGGCAAGGTCGCCATGCCCTTCACGATCGGCACCCGTCCCGACGTCGGCCGGATGCTGCTCGATGCCGCCAACACCGGTATGGAGAAGGCCGGGTGTGCATCCGCACAGCCTCTGCGCACCAGCGCCCCGATGGTGACGGTGGCCGAGGACGACGAGAGGGCCGCCTCCCCGCTGTGCCGGATTCCCGGCGTGGCCTTCGACTTCGGCCGGAACTCGCGCTACTACCAGCAGGTGGGCGCGGTCACCGACCGGCTCCAGACGTGTTCGGTGGTGTTGAAGGCGCTGCGGATGCCCGACGAGCCGTCCGCCCAGTACGTGATGACGAACCGGCCCCGGATGTCCGACCTGTTCCGGGGCCTGCCGGAGGGCTCCGCCCAGGGCCTGGTGCGCCTGCGCTGCGACGACCGGCCGACGGTGTTCTACGGGCATGTGGAGGCGGGTCTCAAGGGCCTCGGCCTCCCCGACGACCAGCGGGTGTTCGACCGCTACGTCGAGTCCGTGAGCAAGCGCATCGGGTGCGAGGACAAGAGCGGGAGCGGTGAGGACGCGTGAACGAGGAAACGCACCGGGAGAAGAACGGGGAGAAGCCCTTGACGGACACCGGAGACGGGACCGGCGCACCGGCCACAGCCCCCGAAGGCCCCGCCGTCCCGGAGAGCGCCACCACCCCCGAGGCCCCGTCCTTCCCCGAAGGCCCGCGGCCCTCGTTCGTCCGCCGTCTGCTGCGCAGCCGTACCGCCCGGGCGGTCACCGCCGCCGCGCTGGCCGGGGCGCTCGTGGGGGCCGGTGCGGTGGCCTGGCGCACCGACACGCTTCCGCTGCTGGGGCCCGCGCCCTGCTGGGACTCGCTCAGTGACGGCTCCATGAAGTCGCTGTTCGGCGACCGCAGGACCGAGGTCGAGGAGCAGTCGCTGCGCAGCGACCCGATGGCCGAGGCGCTGACGTACGGCCAGTGCCGCATCACGAGCTTCGACGGCGACCGGGCCCGCCGCCAGGTCACCCTGAACGTGCGCCGGCTGGACGGCCTGCGGGGCACCGACTCCCGGAGCTGGCCCAGCGAGTTCCTCTCCTCCGCAATGGTCTCGCTCGGCGACGGGCTGCCCGGCATGGCCTCCTCCTCGCGCGCCTGGATCGCGCTGCCGCAGGCATGCACGGGGCGCAGCGAGTTCACCGGGCCCACCGTGGTGGACATCGGCATGGGCCGGGCGGGCTTCGAGGTCTCGTCCGAGTACACCCTGCGGGACCGGGGCGACCTGACCGCGGCCGTCGTGGACGCCGCCAACGGCGTGATCAAGGAGTTCGGCTGCACCGGCACGTACCAGGAGCCGCGCACCCTGCCCGCGCCGGTGAAGTGGGACGACACCAAGGCGTCCGCCTTCTGCGGCATCGAGGGTCTCACCCTTCCCCAGGCGTACCGCGAGGAACTGCGGCAGGTCCGCGTCGGCGGCGAGGGCGGCCCGGCCCGGGTCTGCGAGGCGGGGACCAGTTCCCGGGAGGCGTCCGTGCGGCTGACGACGGTGGTGGACCCGGCGCTGACGGAGATCTTCTCCTGGGACGCGCTGCGTTCCGGCGAGTCCGTCAGCGGCACCGGCAACCAGGGCTACGGCAAGATCGGCGGGAACCGGGCCGTGTTCAAGGCGATCTGCCAGACCGGTCCGGTCATGCTCGTCGTGGAGCAGCTGCGCCCGGCGGGCAAGGGCAGCCGCTTCACGTTCGCCCGCGACCTGCTGCCGGACTACGTGGCGGCGGAGGCCGAGCGGATCGGCTGCGGCCCGCAGAAGCTGAGGCCCTCCGCGTCCTGACGCCCGTGCGGCGTCGGCTGGGGGCCGTGAAATGATGCCCGGCACCATGAGAACAACCAGCTTGCCGGTGCCGGGCGGGGGTCCCCGGTGAGGGGCCGGGCGAAGCCGCCGCCCTCGCCGCTCCCCCAGCGCGAGGGCGTCGACCCGGTGCGGGTGCGGCTCCCCGAGGACCCGGACGGGCGGTGGGCGACGGTCCGCGACCATCTGCTGGACCGGTTCGCCGGGGCGATCGGCGCGGACCGGGTCGGGGCGCTGCTCGCCGGCGGCCGGATCGTGTCGACGGCGGGCCCGGTCTCCGGCGACGAGCCGTACGCGGCGGGCCGCTACCTGTGGTTCCACCGGAACTTCGCCCCCGAGGAGCCGGTGCCGTTCCCGGTCTCGGTGGTGTACCGGGACGAGCACCTGGTGATCGCGGACAAACCGCACTTCCTGGCGACGACCCCGCGCGGCCGGCACATCACCGAGACGGTCGTGGCCCGGCTCCGCCGCGAACTGGACCTGCCGCTGCTCCAGCCCGCGCACCGGCTGGACCGGCTGACCGCCGGCCTGGTGCTGTGCGTGGTGCGGCCCGGGGAGCGGGGCGCGTACCAGACCCTGTTCCGGGACCGGCTGGTGTGCAAGGAGTACGAGGCGGTGGCGCCTCACGATCCCGGGTTCGTCCTGCCGCGTACCGTGCGCAGCCGCATCGTGAAGGAGCGCGGGGTGATCGCCGCCCGCGAGGAGCCCGGCGAGCCGAACAGCGAGAGCCGGATCGAGCTGCTGGAGCACCGGGCGGGCCTCGGCCGCTACCGGCTGCTGCCCGCCACCGGGCGCACGCATCAGCTGCGGGTCCACATGAACGGCCTGGGCCTGCCGCTCGTCCACGACCCGGTCTACCCCGCGGTCCTGCCGGACCCCGCCCCCGGTGACTTCTCGCGTCCGCTGCAACTCCTGGCCCGGGTGCTGGAGTTCACCGACCCGGTCACGGGAGAGCCGCACCGCTTCGAGAGCGGGCTGCGGCTCTCCGCGTGGCCGGAGGGCTGAGCGGCCGGGCGGTCAGTGACCGCGGGCGATCCACTCGTCCAGGTGCGGGGCCTCCGCGCCGATGGTGGTGGAGTCGCCGTGTCCGGTGCGCACGGCGGTCGCCGGGTCCAGGGTGAGCAGCCGGTCCCTGATCGAGTCGACGATCACCGGGAAGGACGAGAAGGACCGGCCGGTGGCGCCGGGCCCGCCCTGGAAGAGCGTGTCGCCGGTGAAGACGGCGGCCAGCTCGGGGGCGTACAGGCAGACCGCGCCGGGGGCGTGTCCCGGGGTGTGCAGGACGGTCAGCGTGGTGCCCGCGACGGTGATCTCCTGACCGTCGGCCAGTTCGCCGTCGGGCGTGCGGTCGGGATGGGTCTGCCTCCACAGCGGCAGGTCGTCCGGGTGGAGCAGGATCGGCGCGCCGGTGGCGTCGGCGAGCGCGGGGGCGGCGTCGATGTGGTCGTTGTGCGCGTGGGTGCAGATGATGGCGCGCAGCCGGCGCCCGGCGAGCACGGCCTCGATGGCGGCGGCGTCGTGGGCGGCGTCGATGACGACGGCCTCGGTGTCGTCGCCGACGAGCCAGACGTTGTTGTCGACGTCCCACTCGCCGCCGTCGAGGGCGAAGGTGCCGGAGGTGACGAGGTGGTCGATGCGGGCGGCCATCAGAGGACCACCACCGAGCGCAGGACGTCGCCGTCGTGCATCCGGCCGAATGCCTGCTCGATGTCGCCGAGTCCGATGGTCTCGGTGACGAACGCGGCGAGGTCCAGGCGGCCCTGCTGGTGCAGGTCGATGAGCATCGGGAAGTCGCGGGAGGGCAGGCAGTCGCCGTACCAGGAGGACTTGAGCGAGCCGCCGCGGCCGAAGACGTCGAGCAGCGGGAGTTCGAGCTGCATCTCGGGGGTGGGGACGCCGACCAGGACGACGGTGCCGGCGAGGTCGCGGGCGTAGAACGCCTGCTTGTACGTCTCCGGGCGGCCGACGGCCTCGATGACGACGTCGGCGCCGTTGCCGCCGGTGAGCTCGCGGATGGCCTCGACGGGGTCGGCGGAGCGGGAGTTGACGGTGTGGGTGGCGCCCATCGACTTCGCCGTCTCCAGCTTGCGGTCGTCGATGTCCACGGCGATGATCTTCGCCGCGCCGGCCAGCCGGGCGCCCGCGATGGCCGCGTCGCCGACGCCGCCGCAGCCGATGACGGCGACCGAGTCGCCGCGGCCGACCTGGCCGGTGTTGATGGCGGCGCCGATGCCCGCCATGACGCCGCAGCCGAGGAGTCCGGCGACGGCCGGGGAGACCTCGGGGTCGACCTTGGTGCACTGTCCTGCGGCGACGAGGGTCTTCTCGGCGAAGGCGCCGATGCCCAGGGCCGGGGACAGCTCGGTGCCGTCGAGCAGGGTCATCTTCCGCTTCGCGTTGTGCGTGTCGAAGCAGTACCAGGGGCGGCCGCGCAGACAGGCCCGGCACTGGCCGCACACGGCACGCCAGTTGAGGATCACGAAGTCGCCCGGCGCCACGTCGGTGACGCCCTCGCCGACGGACTCCACGACCCCCGCGGCCTCGTGGCCGAGGAGGAAGGGGAACTCGTCGTTGATGCCGCCCTGCTTGTAGTGCAGGTCGGTGTGGCAGACGCCGCACGCCTGGACCTTGACCACGGCCTCACCGGGGCCGGGGTCCGGAATGACGATCGTCTCGACGCGCACCGGTTCGTTCTTGCCCGGTGCGATGACCCCTTGTACGTGCTGCGGCATTCCCGTGGACTCCCTTATCCCGACTCTTCGCTGAGACCGGTGCTCCCGGCTTCTCCCGGGATCGATCACGGGCAACGGTACGCCGTGCGGGGCGGCTGCCGGCTTCAGGGCGCGAGGACGTCCAGCTCGTGCAGGGCGCCGACCGCGATCTCCTTCGTCAGGCGCTCGGCCTCGGTCGCGTCGCCCGCGCGTACGGCTTCGGCGAGCCGGACGTGCAGGGTGACGGCCGCCGGGTCGGGGTCCTCGAACATCACCTGGTGGTGGGTGCGGCCGGCCAGGACCTCGGCGACCACGTCGCCCAGGCGCGCGAACATCTCGTTGCCGGAGGCGTTGAGGACGATGCGGTGGAAGGCGATGTCGTGCGCGAGGTAGCCCTCCAGCTGCCGGCCGCGCGAGGTGGCGACCATGCCGAGGGCGCGTTCGGTCAGCTCGGCGCACTGCTCGGGGGTGGCGTTGCGGGCGGCGAGCGAGGCGGCGACCGGCTCGATCGCGGAGCGCAGCACGGTCAGGGAGCGCAGCTGGCGGGGGCGGTCGGCGCCGGCCAGCCGCCACCGGATGACCTGGGGGTCGTACACGTTCCACGCCTCGGCCGGCCGCACGGTCACACCGACCCGGCGGCGGGACTCGACCAGGTGCATGGACTCCAGCACCCGGACCACCTCGCGGACGACGGTGCGCGAGACGTCGAAGCGCTGCGCCAGTTCGTCCGTGCGCAGCACCTGGCCGGGCCGGTGCTCCCCCGCGGCGATCTCCAGGCCCAGGGCGTCCAGGACATGCGTGTGGAGACCCTGGGCAGGTGTGGTCATGGCCCCAGAGTACGGGGCCGCCTCCGGCACAAAAAAGTACGACGTTTATGTCACAGCATCTTGAATAAGTCGTACGTATGCGTTTCAGTAGCGCGACGGACCGATGTCGAGGAAGACATCGAAGAGACAGCGAGGCACCGCAATGAGCACCCCCCACGTCGTCGTGGTGATGGGCGTCGCAGGGACCGGCAAGACCACGATCGGCCCCCTGCTCGCCGCCGCACTGGGCGTTCCGTACGCCGAGGGCGACGACTTCCATCCCCCCGCGAACATCGCCAAGATGTCGGCCGGCACCCCGCTGGAGGACGCGGACCGGTGGCCCTGGCTGGACGCGATCGGGAAGTGGGCGCACGGCCGGGCGGGGCTCGGCGGGGTCGTCAGCAGCTCGGCCCTCAAGCGCGCCTACCGCGACCGGCTGCGCGCCGGGGCCCCCGGTGCGGTCTTCCTGCACCTGACCGGTGACCGGTCCCTGATCGAGGAGCGGATGGCGGGCCGCAAGGGCCACTTCATGCCGACCGCCCTCCTCGACTCGCAGTTCGCCACCCTCCAGCCCCTGGAGGACGACGAGGCCGGCGTCGCCGTGGACGTATCCGGCACCCCCGAAGAAATCACCCAGCGAGCCGTCGCCGCGTTGCGCCGGCTCGACGACTAAGGATCACCACCGTGACCAGTCTCAGCGTCGAGATGCTGGCAGCGGACGCCGTCGAACCGATCACCTCGGCCGGCAACGCGCAGTTGGGCATCGCCGTCCTGGCGGGCATCGCCGTCATCGTCCTGCTCATCACCAAGTTCAAGATGCACGCGTTCCTCGCGCTGACCATCGGCTCGCTGGCGCTCGGCTCGTTCGCCGGCGCCGCGCCGGCGAAGACGATAGCGAGCTTCACCGCGGGCCTCGGCTCGACCGTCGCGGGCGTCGGCGTCCTCATCGCGCTCGGCGCGATCCTGGGCAAGCTGCTCGCGGACTCGGGCGGCGCCGACCAGATCGTGGACACGATCCTGGCGAGGACGAGCAAGCGGGCCATGCCGTGGGCGATGGTCCTCATCGCCTCGATCATCGGCCTGCCGCTGTTCTTCGAGGTCGGGATCGTCCTGCTGATCCCGGTCGTGCTGCTCGTCGCCAAGCGCGGCAACTACTCCCTGATGCGCGTCGGCCTCCCGGCCCTGGCCGGGCTGTCCGTGATGCACGGGCTCATCCCGCCACACCCCGGCCCGCTCGTCGCGATCGACGCCCTCGACGCCAACCTCGGCGTCACGCTGGCCCTCGGCGTGGTCGTCGCGATCCCGACGGTGATCCTCGCCGGACCGGTCTTCTCCCGCTTCGCCGCGCGCTGGGTGGACATCCAGGCGCCGGAGAAGATGATCCCGCAGCGTCCCTCCGAGGACCTGGAACGCCGGCCCGGGTTCGGCGCCACCCTCGCGACGATCCTGCTGCCCGTCGTGCTGATGCTGGTCAAGGCGCTCGTCGACATCGTCGTGGACGACCCCGAGCAGGGGGTCCAGAAGGTCACCGATGTGATCGGCTCGCCGCTGATCGCGCTCCTCGCGGCCGTGCTCGTCGGCATGTTCACGCTGGGCCGGGCCGCCGGGTTCACCAGGGCGCGGCTCTCCACGACGGTGGAGAAGTCCCTCGCCCCGATCGCCGGCGTGCTGCTCATCGTGGGCGCGGGCGGCGGCTTCAAGCAGACGCTGATCGACGCCGGGGTGGGGCAGATGATCCTGGACTTCTCCGAGGACTGGTCGATCCCCGCGCTGCTGCTGGGCTGGCTGATCGCCGTGGCGATCCGGCTCGCGACCGGTTCGGCGACCGTGGCGACCATCTCGGCGGCCGGTCTGGTCGCCCCGCTGGCGGCCGACATGTCGACCTCGCACGCGGCCCTGCTGGTCCTCGCCGTCGGCGCGGGCTCGCTCTTCTTCAGCCATGTCAACGACGCCGGCTTCTGGCTGGTGAAGGAGTACTTCGGCATGGACGTCGGCCAGACCGTGAAGACCTGGTCGGTGATGGAGACCATCATCTCCGTGGCCTCGCTGGTCTTCATCCTGCTGCTGTCCCTGGTCCTGTAGCCGGGGCCGGTCAGCCGCCCGCAGGTCTGGCATCCGCCCCGGTGGATGCCAGACTTGCGCCATGGAGAACCGCGAAGCGCTCAAGCCCTTCCTCCTCGCCTTCCCCGGTCCGCTGCGCGACCAGCTGGTCGCCGCGGTCCTGGACGGGCGGAAGGTGTCGACCTCCGGCCTGCTCCTGGAGTACGAGATCGAGAAGGAGGAGCTGCCCCCGATCGGTGAGCGGTCCGCCCTCATCGACTCGGACGGCCGGGAGACCGCGGTGCTCGAAGTGACCGAGGTACGGGTGCTGCGGCTGGCCGACGTCGACCTCCAGCACGCGCTGGACGAGGGCGAGGGCTACGCGTCGGTCGCCGAGTGGCGGGCCGGACACGAGCGCTTCTGGCACAGCGACGAGATGCGCGAGGCGCTCGGCGACCCGGAGTTCACGGTCGACGGCGAGACCATGATCGTCGCCGAACGGTTCCGGGTCGTCGAACGCCTCGGCCCCGCCGCGGAGCCCGTGGACGCGGAGCCCGTGGACGCGGAGCCCGTGGACGCGGAGCCCGTGGACGCGGAGCCCGTACGGGACTGACCGGGGCCCGTCCCGCTCACCGCACCTCCGCCGCCGCCCTCTCGCGCCGGTGCGCGCTCTTGACCAGGCCGAGACGGCGGCGGAACGCGAGCAGCCGGGGATGGCGCTCGTGCAGTTCGGCCGAGCGCCGGTCCAGCTCCTGGCCGAGGCGCTCGGTGCGCTTCTCGATGTCCAGCTCGTCCAGGATGCGGTCCACCTCGGCGAGGAGCGCCCCGTGCAGCTGCCACTTCCTGGGGTGCTCCTGGACCGCGGCCAGCAGCATGTCCGCCACCAGGTCGCGGGTCTCCCGGCTGGTGTTGAGCGCGTCGAAGAGCCGGTCCTCGGCCTCCTCCGCGCTGGCGGCCACCGGGGTGGTGATGAGCACCGAGAAGCTCTCGATGGCCCC
Organism: Streptomyces sp. A1277; assembly: GCF_004795015.1. Classification (GTDB taxonomy): domain Bacteria; phylum Actinomycetota; class Actinomycetes; order Streptomycetales; family Streptomycetaceae; genus Streptomyces. Next base: position 153,831 of record NZ_SSBI01000006.1, read on the forward strand.
CGCCATCTGTTCGAACAGCTCCGTGATGTGCCCGGCGACCTCGGCGGGGAAGAGGGGTTCGTCCACCCGGTCCTTGGCGAGGTCGGTCAGCGTCCTCGACAGCACCCGCACGACGACCGCGCAGATCTCCAGCGTGTCCAGACCGGTGCGCAGCACCACGCGGTGCAGCAGCCCCTGCCGCACCCTCGGGTTGAGCATGAGGCTTTCCTCGGCCTGCCGCAGCGAGGCGTCCACCTCCACGATGTCGTGGTCGAGACGGCGGGCCCGGTGCAGCCGGTCGGCCGCCTCCGGGACGGTGACCGGGCGGGCGAGGTCGCTGCCCAGGTCGCGGAACATCTGCCCCATCTCGCGGGCCAGTCCGTCGATGGAGGCGCCCGCGGTCTGCACCCACACGGGCGGGGCGAACAGCAGGTTGAACAGCAGGCCCACACCGGCGCCGATCAGTGTCTCGAACACGCGCTCCCACGCCATGCTCGTTCGCGCGGCCACCGAGGTGACGCCGAGGACGAGCATGGCGCTGATCGCCACCTCGGGGACGAATTCGTCGACCCGGACCAGTCTGCCGATGATCAGCGCCGTGAAGATGGTCAGCCCCAGGCTCCACCAGGACAGGCCGACCAGCGAACTGAAACCGCTCGCGATCAGGACGCCGACGATCACGGCGGTCACGCGCTTGACCGACATGTTGACAGTGGCGTAGAGGGTCACCTGGACGACGAGCAGCGCGGTCAGCGGTGCGGTCAGGGGTGCGGGCTCGGTCAGCGTCGCGGTCGCCACGGCATAGGCGATCACCGCCGCGCCCGTGGAGCGCAGGGTCTGCGCCGCCACGGGTTCGGTGGTACGCCGGACGAGTTTGATGACGGGTTCGGCTACTCCTGGCATCTTCTTCCCATGCCCGGATCCGGCCCCTGTGCACGGTTCCGGCCGCCGAACCCCACCGGACGGACGCGCGCGGGGGGCGCGAAGCCCCCGCAGGACGACCTAGCCGACCGCCTTCGCCGCCGCACGGCCCGCCGCCCGGCCGGAGAATATGCAGCCGCCGAGGAAGGTGCCCTCCAGCGAGCGGTAGCCGTGTACCCCGCCGCCGCCGAAGCCGGCCGCCTCGCCGGCCGCGTACACCCCGGCCAGCGGGGTGCCGTCCTCGGTCAGGACGCGCGAGGTCAGGTCCGTCTCCAGTCCGCCGAGCGACTTGCGGGTCAGGATGTTCAGCCGTACGGCGATCAGCGGGCCGGCCGCGGGGTCGAGGATGCGGTGGGGCGCGGCCGTACGGATCAGCCGGTCGCCGAGGTAGGTGCGGGCGCCGCGGATCGCGGTGACCTGGAGGTCCTTGGTGAAGGGGTTGGCGATCTCCCGGTCGCGGGCGGTGATCTCGCGGCGCAGCTCGTCCTCGTCGATGAGCCCGTCCCCGGTGAGCGCGTTCATGCCGCGTACGAGGGCGCCGAGGTCCTTCTCCACGACGAAGTCCACACCGTTGTCCATGAACGCCTGGACGGGTCCCGGCACGTCCGCGCGGGCCCGGCCGATGACGTCGCGGATCGACTTGCCGGTCAGGTCGGGGTTCTGCTCGGAGCCGGAGAGCGCGAACTCCTTGCCGATGATCTTCCGGTCCAGCACGAACCAGGTGTGGTCGTGGCCGGTGCGCATGATGTGTTCGAGGGTGCCCAGCGTGTCGAAGCCGGGGAAGAGCGGGACGGGCAGCCGCTTGCCGCGCGCGTCCAGCCAGAGCGAGGAGGGGCCGGGCAGGATGCGGATGGCGTGCTTGTCCCAGATCGGGTTCCAGTTCTCGATGCCCTCGGTGTAGTGCCACATCCGGTCCCGGTTGATGTGGTAGGCGCCCGCCTCCTCGGCGATGCCGAGCATCAGCCCGTCGACGTGTGCGGGGACGCCGGAGAGCATCTTGGCCGGCGGGGTGCCGAGCCGTTCGGGCCACTGCGCGCGTACGAGGTCGTGGTTGCCGCCGATGCCGCCCGAGGTGACGATCACCGCCTGGGCCCGGAGCTCGAAGGTGCCGGCGCTCTCCCGGCTGCTGGCGGTCCCGCGCGGGGCGGCGCTCGGTTCCAGCACCTCGCCGGTCACCGTGTCGATGGTGCCCCCGGTGCGCGCGAGGCCGGTGACGCGGTGGCGGAAGCGGAAAGTGACCAGGCCCCTGGCGACGCCCTCGCGGACCCGGCGCTCGAAGGGGGCGACGACACCGGGTCCGGTGCCCCAGGTGATGTGGAAGCGGGGGACGGAGTTGCCGTGGCCGGTCGCGTCGTAGCCGCCGCGTTCGGCCCAGCCGACGACGGGGAAGAGCCGCAGGCCCTGCGCGCGCAGCCAGGAGCGCTTCTCACCGGCGGCGAAGTCGACGTACGCCTCGGCCCACTTCCGCGGCCAGTGGTCCTCCTCGCGGTCGAAGCCGGCCGTGCCCATCCAGTCCTGGAGGGCCAGTTCGGGGCTGTCCTTGATCCGCAGCCGGCGCTGTTCCGGCGAGTCCACGAAGAAGAGGCCGCCGAAGGACCAGTGCGCCTGACCGCCGAGCGACTGCTCGGGCTCCTGGTCGAGCAGGATGACCGAGCGCCCCGCGTCCACGAGTTCCGCGGCGGCCACGAGACCCGCGAGCCCTGCCCCGATCACGATCACATCAGCGTCGTACGCCATGGCTTCCATCCTTGTCGGGGCTCGCGAAGTTACTGGTGCGTCAGATCTTCGGCACCGCCCGCCCCCGCGTCAACCGCCCGGTCGGCCGCGCTGCCGCCGCACCGGCCCCGCCCAGACGCTATCGTCGAAGCACATCACCCTCTTCCGGCCTGACGTGGGGTGGACAAGCGTGTCGGTGCTGGTCCTCGTGCTCGCCGTGGCTGCCGCCTGCTGCCTGGGCTTCGGCTTCGTGCTCCAGCAGGCCGCCGCCGCCCACGCGCCCAAGCGCGACTATCTGACGTTCCGGCTGCTGCTCGACCTGATGAAGGTGCGCAGCTGGCTGGCCGGTATCGGTCTGATGGTGTGCGGCATGGTGCTGGGCGCCCTGGCGCTGGGCAAGGGCGAGGTCTCCCTCGTGGAGCCGCTGCTCGCGACCAACCTGCTCTTCGCGATGACCCTGTCCCGGCACCGCACCGGCCAGCGGCTGGGCCGGCAGGGCTGGGCGGGGCTCTGGCTGCTGGCCGGCGGGGTCGCCGCGTTCCTGCTGGCGGGCGAGCCGAAGGGCGGCCAGGCGGTGTCCAGCCCGCTGCGGCACTGGCTGGTGGTGGGCGTGGTGGCCGGCCTCGCCCTGCTGCTCACCGCGTTCGCCAAGCGCCGGCGGTCCGCAGCGTCCCCGGCGCTGCTCGCGGTGGCGGCCGGGCTGCTCTACGGATTGCAGGATGCGCTGACCCGGGTCAGCGGGCAGCGCTTCTCGGAGGGCGGCTGGGCGGGCCTGATGACGTCCTGGCAGCCGTACGCGGTGCTCGTGCTCGGGGTGACGGGGCTGCTGCTGGTGCAGAGCGCCTTCGAGACGGGCCCGCTCCGGACGTCGCTGCCCGCCCTGACGGCGGCCCAGCCGCTGGCCGGGATCGCCTGCGGGATCGGGTTCATGGGCGACCAGGTGCGGACGGACACGGGCGCGCTGGCCTGGCAGGCGGCGGGACTCGCGGCGATCGTGGCCGGGATCGTGCTGCTGGGGCTTCATCCGGCGATGCCGGAGGGGCCGATGGGCGGCCGTCGTACGCACAGCCTCCAGCCGCGCTGAGCCCCCGGGGCCGGGGTGGGGGTGGGACGGTGTCGGCGGGCTGCTGTTGGATGGCGGGCATGACACCTTCTGACGAGATCCTGGACATCGTCGATGAGGACGACGTGGTCGTGGGGCAGGCCCCGCGCGGTGAGGCGACGGCCCGTGGCCTGCGCCACCGGTGCGTCTTCATCGAGGCCCGGGACGCCGAGGGCCGGATCTTCGTGCACCGCAGGACCGCCGCCAAGCTGGTCTTCCCCTCGCACTACGACATGTTCGTCGGCGGGGTGGTCGGCGCCGGCGAGAGCTACGACGAGGCGGCGCTGCGGGAGGCCGAGGAGGAGCTGGGCGTCTCGGGGCTGCCCCGCCCGCAGCCGCTGTTCAAGTTCCTCTACGAGGGCGGCCGGCACACCTGGTGGTCGTCCGTCTACCGGGTCCGGTGCGAGCTGCCGGTGCGGCCCCAGGTGGAGGAGGTCGCCTGGCACACCTTCCTGACCGACGAGGAGCTGGAGCGGCGGCTCGGCGACTGGCTGTGGGTGCCGGACGGCCTCGACTGCTACCGGCGGCTGCGGGCGCTCCAGGACCGGGAAGTGTCCTGAACGCTCCAGGAGTGTGCGAGAAGGTGACGGATAAGGTCGCCACGTGAACGAATTCGTGCAGAGTCTGCGGCTGTGGTTCGCACCGCAGCGCATCCGCGACGAGGGCGACACCCCCGACTACCGCTTCTCGCTCGCCAACGAGCGGACCTTCCTCGCCTGGATCCGGACGGCCCTGGCCCTGATCGGCGGGGGCTTCGCGGTCGACCAGTTCCTGCCGGGGCTGTCCTGGGGGGTGCGCGCGGGACTGGCTCTCGCCCTGCTGGCGGCCGGGGTGCTGTGCGCGCTGCGGGCCGTCAACCACTGGGTGCGGTGCGAGCGGGCCATGCGGCGCGGCGAGGACCTGCCGGTCTCCCGCTTCCCGACGCTGCTGAGCCTCGCGGTCGCCGTGGTGGCGGTGGCGATGGTGGTAGTGGTGGTCTTCGGCTGGGAGGGCCGATGACCGCCGAGGAGCGCGACCCGGGTCTCCAGCCCGAGCGGACCCGGCTGGCGTGGCGGCGTACGACGCTGTCCTGCACGGTGGCGGCGCTGCTGGCCGGCAAGCAGGCGCTGCACGGCGGCGCGTCGGGCGCCGGGATCGTGGCCCTGGCGTTGAGCGCGCTGGCCTGGCTGGGGTTCCTGTGGGTCGCCAACCGCCGGGTGCAGGCCATGGGCGGCGCCCGCCCGCGCCCGCTGGAGGCCCCGGGAGCGGTGACGGCCGCCGCGTGCACGATCGCGCTGGCGGTGTTCGCGGCGGCCATGCTGTTCTGACCCCGGGCGCGCGCGGGGCGCGTCAGCTCTCCGGCGTGTCCCAGTCCACCGTGACGACGATCTTTCCGCGGGTGCGGCCCTCGGCGTTGAGCCGGTGGGCCTCGGCCGTCTCGGCCAGCGGGAAGACCCGGTCCACGTGGACCGAGACGATGCCCTGTTCGGCCAGCTCCGCCAGATGCGCCAGGTCCTGGGCGTCCGGCCGGACGAAGGCGTACCGGCCGCCGTACGAGAACACCTCGGTGTCCACGATGGAGGCCAGCCGCCCTTCGGGGGCGAGCGTCTCGGCGGAGGCGCGCAGGGCCTCGCCGCCCACGGTGTCGAACGCGGCGTCGATCCCGTCGGGAGCCAGGGCCCGCAGCCGGCCGGCGAGGCCGTCCCCGTACTCCACGGGTTCCGCGCCGAGCCGCCGCAGGTGGTCGTGGTTGCGTTCGCTCGCGGTCCCGATGACCCGGCAGCCGGCGTGCCGGGCGAGCTGCACGGCGAGCGAGCCGACGCCTCCCGCCGCCGCGTGGACGAGGACGGTCTCCCCCTCGCGGACGTGCAGGGTGCGGTGGAGCACCTGGTAGGCGGTGAGGCCGGCCAGGGGCAGGCCCGCCGCCTCCTCGAAGCTCAGGCTGAGCGGTTTGCGCGCGAGGGTGCGCACGGGGGCGGCGACGTATTCGGCGAAGGTGCCCCGGCCGAGGAAGTCCTCGCGGACGTAGCCGATGACCTCGTCGCCGACCGCGAACTCGTCCACGGCCACCCCGGGCTGGACGACGACGCCGGAGACGTCCCAGCCGGGGATCACCGGGAAGACCGCGTCCAGGAGGCCGTCCAGGTTGCCTTCCCTGGCCTGCCGGTCGACCGGGTTCACGGCGGCGGCCCGGACCTTCACCAGGACGGTGTCGGGGCCGACCTTGGGGTCCGGCCGCTCCCCGTACTCCAGGACGCCGTCATCGCCGAATCTGCTGTAACTGATCGCCTTCATGTTCCGACCCTCAAGGCGCGCCGGGGCGTCCGCAACTCGGCCCGGCCCGTCACCAGCGCGGGATCGACGGCGTGACCCATTCCGGCTCGGCCTTGCGCATCGCGGCGGCGTCGTCGCGTTCGCGCATCGTGCCGTCGTCGTCGCGCCAGCGGCGGTGCAGCGCGGCCAGCCGGTCCCGGTCCAGTTCGACGCCGAGACCGGGGGCGTCGGAGACGGTGAGGTGGCCGTCCTCGAAGACGTGGCGGGTGGTGATGACGTCCTCGCTCTGCCAGGGGTAGTGGCTGTCGCAGGCGTAGTCGAGGTTGGGGACGGTGGCCGCGACGTGCGTCATGGCGGCGAGGCTGATCCCGAGGTGGGTGTTGGAGTGCATCGAGAGCCCGACGCCGTAGGTGCGGCAGATACCGGCCAGCTCACGGGTGCGGTGCAGCCCGCCCCAGTAGTGGTGGTCGGACAGGACGACCTGGACGGCGTCCCGGGCGAACGCCTCCGGGAGCTCGGCGAGGGTCGTGACGCACATGTTCGTGGCCAGCGGCACATCGGTGCCCGCCGCGACGGCGGCCATCGGCCCGGTGCCGCTCGCCGGGTCCTCCAGGTATTCGAGTACGTCCTTCAGCTGCTCGGCGACGTACAGCGAGGTCTCCACGGACCAGGCGCCATTGGGGTCCAGCCGCAGCGGGCGGCCGGGGAACGCCTCGGCGAGCGCGCGGACGGCCGCGATCTCCTGGTCGGGCGGGAAGACGCCGCCCTTGAGCTTGAAGGAGGAGAAGCCGTGGGCACGGGCGAAGCGCCGGGCCTGGGCGACGACTCCGGCCGGGTCGAGGGCCGCGCCCCAGTCGTCGCGCTCGCCGCCCTCGGGGTGCTCGGCCCAGCGGTAGAAGAGGTACGCGCTGTACTCGACGCGGTCGCGGACCCTGCCGCCGAGCAGCGCGTGCACCGGCAGCCCGAGGGTCTTGCCGAGCGCGTCCAGGCAGGCCACCTCGAAGCCGGAGACGACCGAGAGCCGGAGCTTGTCGGAGGTCTGGACGCCCCGCAGCCCGCCCGCGTCGACCCGCTCGTCGGCCGCCCGCGAATCTCCGCACACCTCGTCGGCCAGGGCGAACAGCCCGTTCACATCGCTGACCGCCCGTCCGGGCAGGGCGGCGGCGAGGGGCGCCGCGAGTCCGAGGTACTTGCCGTCGCCGTAGGTCTCCCCGACGCCGGTGACCCCGCCCCGGGTGACGACCTCCACGACCAGCCTCGGGGTGTAGGGCTGGTGGACGCCCTGGGTGTTGAGGAGGGGCGGGTCGGCTATCAGGATCGGGGTGAGCCGGACGTGGTCGATCAGCAGCGCGGTATCCATACGTGAACTCTATTCAGGGATACGACCTCGCGCCAGGGGGCGGACGGCGGCGCGGCCGGAGCCCGCGCGTCCGGTTAAGGGAGTTCACTGGACGACATACCGACTGGTCGGCATCATGAGACCGACCGTTCGCCCAGTCCGGAGGTACGCACGATGAGCCACGCCCACCCGCCAGGTCTCGACCTCGACCGGTTGCGCGGACATCTCGACCGCGAGCGCCCGGGGCTGGTGAACGGACCGCTCGACGCCCGGGTCGTGGAGGGCGGCCGGTCGAACCTGACGTACGTCGTCACCGACGGCACCAGCCGCTGGGTGGTCCGCCGGCCGCCGCTGGGGCACGTACTGGCCACCGCCCACGACATGAAGCGCGAGCACCGGGTGATCAGCGCACTGCACCCGACGGCGGTCCCGGTCCCCGAGCCGGTGCTGCTCTGCGAGGACGACACCGTCGTCAGCTCACCGTTCTACGTCATGGAGTACGTGGAGGGCACCCCGTACCGCACGGCGGAGCAGCTGGCCCCGCTCGGTCCCGAGCGCACCCGGGCGGCGGTGCTCGCCCTGGTCGACACCCTGGTGGAGCTGCACGCCGTGGACCCGGAAGCCGTCGGGCTCGGCGACTTCGGGCGCCCGGAGGGCTTCCTCGACCGGCAGCTGCGCCGCTGGGGCAAGCAGCTGGACGCCTCCCGCAACCGCGAGCTGCCCGGCATCGACGCACTGCACGCGGCGCTCGGCCGGGACCTGCCCGTCTCCCCCGCCCCCACGGTCGTGCACGGCGACTACCGCCTGGACAACGCCCTGATCGGCGCCGACGACGAGATCAAGGCCGTCCTCGACTGGGAGATGTCGACGCTCGGCGACCCGCTGACCGATCTCGGCCTGCTGGTGATGTACAGCTCCGACCTGGGCCTGCCCGAGTCGCCCGTCTCCACCACCAGCGGCGCGGCCGGCCACCCCTCCCCCGCCGAGCTGATCGAGCGCTACGCCGCCCGCTCCGGCCGGGACACCTCCGCCATCTCCTGGTACACGGCGTTCGCCTGGTTCAAGCTCGCCGTGATCCTGGAGGGCATCCACTACCGCTACACGCTGGGCCAGACGGTCGGCAGCGGCTTCGACCGCATCGGCGACCTCGTCCCCGTCTTCATCGAGCACGGTCTCACCACCCTCCAGGAAGGCTGACCGACCCCATGGACTTCGCATTCGACGCCCGTACCGAGGAGCTGCGCGCCCGGCTGCTCGCCTTCATGGACGAGCACGTCCACCCGGCCGAGCCGGTCGCGGACGAGCAGCGCGCCGAGCTGGACTCGCCCTGGCAGACCCCGCAGGTGGTGGAGGACCTGAAGGCGGAGGCCCGCAGGCAGGGCCTGTGGAACCTCTTCCTGCCGGGCGCCGGGCACGGCGCCGGGCTGACCAACCTCCAGTACGCCCCGCTGGCGGAGATCCTGGGCCGCTCCCCGCGCCTGGCGCCGACCGCGACGAACTGCGCCGCGCCGGACACCGGGAACATGGAGGTGCTGGCCGAGTTCGGCACGGACGAGCAGAAGAAGCAGTGGCTGGAACCGCTGCTGGCCGGCGAGATCCGCTCCGCGTTCGCGATGACGGAGCCGGAGGTCGCCTCCTCGGACGCGACGAACATCGAGACCCGGATCATCCGCGACGGGGATGACTATGTGATCAACGGGCGCAAGTGGTACATCTCCGGGGCGATGAACCCGGACTGCGCGATCTTCATCGTGATGGGCAAGACCGACCCGGACGGCGCGGACATCCGCCGCCAGCAGTCGCAGATCCTCGTCCCCCGCGACACCCCGGGCCTCACGGTGAAGCGCGCCATGCAGGTGTACGGCTACGAGGACCACTGGCACGGCGGCCACGCGGAGGTCGTCTTCGACGACGTGCGGGTGCCGGCGGCGAACCTCATCGGCGAGGAGGGCGGCGGTTTCGCCATCGCCCAGGCCCGGCTGGGCCCCGGCCGCATCCACCACTGCATGCGGCTCATCGGCATGGCGGAGCGCGCCATCGAGCTGATGTGCCGGCGCGCGGTCTCCCGTACCGCCTTCGGCAAGCCGCTGGCCCAGCAGGGCGTCGTCCAGAACTGGATCGCGGACGCCCGGGTCACCGTCGAGCAGCTGCGGCTGCTGGTGCTGAAGACGGCCTGGCTGATGGACACGGTCGGCAACCGGGGCGCGCACACCGAGATCCAGTCCATCAAGATCGCCACCCCGCGCGCGGTCGTCGCCATCCTCGACCAGGCTGTGCAGCTGCACGGCGCAGGCGGGGTGAGCCAGGACTTCCCGCTGGCCGAACTCTGGGCGTCGGCGCGGACGCTGCGCCTGGCGGACGGCCCGGACGAGGTGCACCAGCGGTCGCTGGCCCGGCGGGAGATCAAGCGGTACCTGTAGGGAACCGGCTCCGGCGGACCCGTGTCCTTCGGCGGGCCCGCCGCGCTGTCAGTAACCGCCCGACGGCAGGTGATCGGCCAGCGCCAGGCCACGGGCGAAGGCCCGGACGCGGAGCAGGGAGCGGGCGAAGAGGCGGACCGGGCGGGGGCGGTCGGGGCCGTAGGCCACGGTCCACAGGACGGGGATGCGGGTGGAACCCCGGATGCCCGGGGTGCAGATCTCGCTGCGCGAGGCGACGACGCCGGAGCTGGTGGCGGGGGTGCGCGCCGGTGAGCTGGACCTCGCCCATCTGGCGCCGGACACCACCGGACTGCCCGCGGACATCACCGCGTTCGCGTCCTGGCGGGAGGACCTGGTGCTGATCACCGCACCCGGACACCGGCTGGCGACGGCCGGGCGCACCCTGATCAGGGACCTCGCCGACGAGCCGTTCGTGGACTTCCGGGCGGGCACGGGCCTGGAGACGGCGGTGCGCCGGCTGGCCGCGCACTGCGGTCTGGAGCGCCGCATCACCTGTGACGTCACGCAGATCCGGCTGCTCGTGGACCTCGTGCGGGCGGGCATCGGCGTCGCGATCGTGCCGCGCCGGATCGGCGAGGACGCGGGGCTGCCGTGCGTGGCCATCCGGCAGCCGGAGCCGGGCCGGAGCGTGCTGCTGGTGGGGCGGGCGCCCCGGCCGCGCAACCCGGCGGCGGAGGCGCTGCTCGGGCGGCTGGGCGGCGAGGACCGCGCTACGGCCTGAGCGCCCGGAGCAGCAGGTCGGCCAGATGGTCGGCGACCTCCTGCGGGGTGAGGGGGCCGTCCGGGCGGTACCAGGTCGACAGGTGGTGGACCGAGCCGAAGTGGTAGTCCACGATCAGGTCGGCCGGGGTGGCCGTGGAGAACACCCCGCCGTGCTGGCCCTCCTCGACCAGGGCGCGGAAGCGCTCGTGGTAGCGGCGGCGCTCGCCCCGTACCTGCTTGTTCTTCTCCGGGCTCAGGTGGTGCATGGAGCGGAAGAAGATCGAGGCGTCGTCCAGGTTCTCGATGGTGGTGACGACCACGTCGGCCGCCGCGTCGCGCAGCCGCTGCTCGATGGGCGCCTCGGCGTTCGCGAAGGCGTCCAGGCGCTCCTGCTGGAGGCGCAGCACCCGGGCGTACACCTCCTGGAGCAGGTCCTCCTTGGAGCCGAAGTAGTGGTAGAGCGCCCCCTTGGTGACGCCGGCCGCCTCCACGATCTCCTGGACCGAGGTGCGGTCGTAGCCCTGCTCGGCGAAGAGCCGGGTGGCGGCGGCCAGCAGCCGCTGGGGGACGGGGGTGCCGCTCCCGTCCGTCTCCTTGGCCATAGCCGCCGCCTTCCTTCCGTTCCGTGGTGGACCGTGCCCGGTGAACCGTTTCTAGCGGGGTGAACGCAGTTCCCGCCTGAGGATCTTCCCACTAGCCGTCTTGGGCAGTTCGGCCAGGATCTCGACTTCGCGCGGGTACTTGTACGCGGCGAGCCGTTCCTTGCAGTACGCGCCCAGTTCGGCGGGGTCGGCCGTGGCGCCGGGGCGCAGGCTGACGTAGGCGCGGACCGTCTCGCCCCGGTAGGTGTCGGGCACGCCGACGACGGCCGCCTCGCGCACGGCGGGGTGGGTGTAGAGGACGTCCTCGACCTCGCGGGGCCAGACCTTGAAGCCGGAGGCGTTGATCATGTCCTTCTTGCGGTCCACGACGTAGAGCCAGCCCTCGCGGTCCATGAAGCCGATGTCGCCGGTGCGCAGCTCGCCGTCGGGGAAGGCGGCCGCGGTGGCCTCGGGCAGCCGCCAGTAGCCGGAGACGACCTGCGGGCCGCGCACCGCGATCTCGCCCTGCTCGCCGAAGGGCACGTCCGCGCCGTTCTCGTCGATGATCCGTACGACGGTGTCCGGTCCCGGCACGCCGACCGAGAGGGTGCCGGAGACCGGGTCGACGGGGGCTTCGCGCTCGGGCGGTACGGAGGCGCAGGGGGCGGTGCACTCGGTGAGGCCGTAGCCGTTGCGTATGTACGGGCCGAGGCCCGCCCGGAACTTCTCCACGAGCGCGGGCGGCAGCGGCGCCCCGCCGGAGGAGATGACCCGGAAGGACGCGAAGTGCTCGGGCGTGACGCCGGGGGTGGCGGCGAGCGCCATGAAGGCGGTCGAGGGGCCGACGGTGTACGCGGGGCGGTGCTCGGTGAAGGCGTCTAGGACCACGCCGGGGTGGAAGCGGTAGGCGAGGACGAGGGTGCCCCCGTTGGTGAGGCAGGCGGCGAGCTGGCAGACCATGCCGGTGATGTGGAAGAGCGGGGCGAGGGCGAAGTAGGCGGCGCCCTCGGGGACGGGGTGGCCGGTGCGCTGGCGTTCGGCGTTGACCATGATGTTGCCGTGGGAGTTCATGGCGCCCTTGGGGGTGCCGCTGGTCCCGGACGTGTAGCTGATCAGCGCCACGTCGGCGGCGGTGAGGTCGCGTCCGGCGGGGGCGGCCAGGCCCTGGCGGGCGACGGCGACCAGGTCGTCGGCGTCCGGGGCGGCGGGCAGCCGCTCGAAGTTCAGGACCCGCTCGTCGTTCTCCGTCTGGAAGTCCAGCTCGCACGCGGTGAGGGCGATCCGGACGCGGGGCGCGGCGGCCGCGGTGTCCCGCAGGTACGCCTCCCAGGCCCGGTCCGCGCAGATGAGGGCGGTGACCTCGGCGTCCTTGAGGACATGGCCGACCTCGGCGGACTTGTACATCGGGTTGAGCGGGACGACCGTCGCCCCGGCCTTCCAGGCGCCGAGGAGGGCGAGGACGAACTGCGGGGAGTTCTGGAGCATGATCGCGACCCGGTCGCCGCGCTCCAGGCCCCGGGCGGCGAGGTGGCCGGCCACGGAGTCGGACAGCTCGTCCGTCTCGCGGTAGCTGAGGCGTCCGTCGAAGTAGGCGAGCGCCGGGTGGTCCGGGGTGCGGCCCACCGAGTCGCGGAAGGCGTGCACCAGGGTCTCGGCGGGGTGGACGGGGGCCCGCTGGGCCTCGCTGAGCAGCGGGAGCCAGGGCTTCGCCGCGTAGATCGACTCGGTCATGCGCCGGTCTCCTCCCAGGTGCGCTGAAGGCGGTTCATGCCGCGGAGCCAGCGGTCGGTGTCCTCGGCCCGGGCCTGGTAGTAGCGGCCGACCTCGGGGTGGGGCAGGACCAGGAAGCGGTCCTGGGCCATGGCGTCGAACAGCGCGTCGGCGACGGCCTCGGGCTCGATGGCGCCGGGGGCGAGGACGAGTTCGCCGGCCGATCCGGCGGCCGTGAGCATGTCCGTACGCACGCCCTGCGGGCAGATCGCGTGCACCTTGACGCCCCGGTGGCGGTAGGTGAGGGACAGCCACTCGGCGAAGGCGACCGCGCCGTGCTTGGTGACGCTGTACGGCGCGGCGCCGATCATCGTCAGCAGTCCGGCGGCGGAGGCGGTGGAGACGAACCGGCCGCCGCCTCGCTCCAGCCAGTCGGGGAGCAGGGCGCGGGCCGCCCGGACGTGGGCCATGACGTTGACGTCCCAGGCGGCGGCCCAGACCTCCTCGTCGGCGAGGGGGTCGCCCGGCGAGGCGAGGCCCGCGTTGGCGCAGTAGACGTCGATGGTGCCGTCCAGCGCGCCCCGGGCCGCGTCCACGATCCGCGAGGCGTCCCCGGCGACCGCGACGGCGCCGGTCTCCTCGGCGAGTGCCTTGATCCGGGACTCGTCCAGGTCGTTGACGACGACCCGTGCGCCCTCGGCGGCGAATCTGCGGGCGAGCGCGGCGCCGATGCCGCCTCCGGCCCCGGTGACCACCACGCCCGCGCCCTGCACCGTACTCATCGCTCACGCCTCTCTCAGCCGACGACCGCACCGGCAGACTAACCAGTCGGTATGTCGTCAGGGAAGGGGTGGGCCCCACCTCATGGACCACGCCTGGCACGGCGGCCCCGTCCGACGCGTTCCCCGTGGCCCGTCCGCGCGCTAGCGTGCGTGACCATGACAGACGTCGCGATCATGGAGGTAGCCGAATGAGCCTGTCCAGGCGTGGTTTGCTGACCGCCGGCGGAGCGGTGGGGGCCCTCGCGGCGACGGCCGCGTCGGCCGGGCCCGCGGCCGCCGGTACGTCGCACGGCAAGGGTCACGGACACGGGAACGGCAACGGCAACGGGCAGCGCCGGGTCCGTACCGGATTCGACCGGCTGGCGGCGGACGGCTACGCCCTGCTGAAGGGGCAGCGGGTCGGCGTCGTCACCAATCCGACCGGGATCACGTCCGATGTCCGGCACATCGTGGACGTCATGCACCCGGACCGCCGGGTGAACCTCACCGCCGTCTTCGGCCCCGAGCACGGCTTCCGGGGCACCGCGCAGGCGGGCGGCTCGGAGGGCCGGTACGACGACCCCGCGACCGGGCTCCCGGTCTACGACACGTACCTGAAGAGCGGCCGGGCCCTCGCGGACGTCTTCACCGCGTCCGGCGTGGACACGGTCGTCTTCGACATCCAGGACGCGGGCGCACGCTTCTACACGTACATCTGGACGCTGTACGACTGCATGGAGGCGGCCGCCCTCGCGGGCAAGAAGTTCGTCGTGCTGGACCGGCCGAACCCGGTGACCGGGCGGGCCGCGCTCGGGCCCGTCCTCGACCCGGCGTTCGGGACGTTCGTGGGCCGCCGGGAGATCTCCCAGGCGCACGGCATGACGGTCACCGAGCTGGCACTGCTGTTCAACGGCGAGTTCCTGGCGGACCGCCCGGCGGACCTGCAGATCGTGAAGATGTCGGGGTGGTCGCGCTCCGACTTCTTCGACGAGACGGGCCTGCCGTGGGTGCAGCCGAGCCCCAACATGCCGACGCCCGCCACGGCGCTCGTCTACTCGGGCACCTGCCTGTTCGAGGGGACGAACCTCTCCGAGGGGCGCGGCACGACCCAGCCGTTCGAGCTGCTGGGCGCGGAGGGCATCGACCACACCTGGGCGGCCGCCGCGAACACGCTGGACCTGCCCGGAGTGGCGTTCCGCGAGGCGTACTTCGCGCCGACGTTCTCGAAGTTCGAGGGCGTGACGGTGGGCGGGGTGCAGGTGCACGTCCTGGACCGCGAGGTCTTCGACCCGGTGCGCACGGGGATCGCGCTGCTGATCACGGCCAAGCGGACGTGGAGCGGGTTCGCGTGGCGGTCGGACAACTGGATCGACAAGCTGACCGGCAACACGCGGGTCCGCACGATGATCGATGCGGGGGCGGATGTGGACGAGGTGGTGGGGGCGTGGGCGGCCGACCTCGCGGCGTTCCGGGCGGTGCGGAAACGGTACTTGCAGTATCGGTGAGGTGGTGCCGGGCGGGCCCGTTGGATTCGGGCCCGCCCGCGTGAACGGTTCCGTCCTCAAACGCCGGACGGGCTGGAATGGTTGGCCGGGCCGGCTGGGTTCGTCAGCGGTGGGCCGGGAATTCCACCACCTGCTGGTACGTCGGGCGGTTCTGCCAGTGGATGGCCTTCTGGGCGATGCCGCCCAGTGCGCGGTGGATGATCGAGTCCGTGCACCACTGGTCGCCGGCCTTGCAGTTGTCGTCGGCCGGGTAGACCTCGGCCGCCGGCACCGCCGCCGCCTCCTTCAGCGAGGACAGCAGCGCCGTACGGCAGGCGCTCAGGTCGCCGTCGCCGCAGTACGACTTGGCCAGCGGGCCCTTGACCGGCCGGCCCAGCACCTGGCGCAGGTCCTTGTCGGCGAAGCCCCACCAGCCGTACTGGAAGGCCGAACCGCTGTGCGCCCCGCTCGGTCCGTGGCTGGCGGCCGGGGACTCGTCGGTGGCGAGGTTCGCGGTCAGTGCCCCGTACAGGTCGTCACCGAGCCCCGGCCGGAACTCCGCCTCGATCAGCCGCGGCCACCACGCGTCCATGATCCGTACCGCGTCGGCATGGGTGTACGCGTGCGAGCCGGGGCTGCTCTCCTTGCGCTGGGCGCCCGAGGCGCGCCAGGAGTCCAGCTGCTGGACCACCGCGTTCAGGTCCGGGTCGGTGACCGGCTGGGAGCGGATCACCTTCAGCAGCTCGGGCAGCAACTGCTCCCCGCGCAGGTCGGTGAGGGCCGCGTCCGCCATCGCGCGGGTCAGGGAGGCGCGGGTCACGCCGCCCTCGTCGACCAGCTTGGAGACCCGGTCGTCGAGCAGGTCGCCCCGGTGCACCGCGCTGAGCCCGAAGCCCGCGGCGGCGTACCCCTCGGCCTGCTTGTTGTTCCAGGAGACGTAGTAGTCCTGGCCGCTGGAGTGCGGGTGCTCGGCGAAGGGCGTGTACGCGGCGGTGTTGGCCGCCGGGTCGTAGCCCTGCCACTCGTACGCCTTCTCGGCCCTGATGGGCAGCGCCGGGTCGACGCCGGCCGCGCGCACCGGGTTCATGCCGCTGTTGTAGTAGGCGGCGGTGCGGGAGTCGGCGTAGAACCAGTTGAAGGCGTAGTCGATGTTGCTCGCCGCCCGCTGGAAGGAGGCGGCGTCGGTGACGTACGACGGGTCGTTGAGCATCTGGAAGCCGATGATCGAGTCGGCCTCGTGCCGGTAGGTGGTGCGCAGCGTGGTGTACGCGACGGGCTTGCCGTCCACCGTGGCGCGGTGGGTGACGATGCCGTAGTCCGTGCGCCACACCCGCATCCGGTACGAACCCTTGGCCGTGGAGTCCGCGACGGTCGGCTTCCAGGAGTTGGCCTTCTCCAGCTTCTCCATCGCGGTGCAGGCGCCGCGGTAGAGGTAGTGCGTGGAGTCCTTGGTGGGCGCCGAGCCGTCGGGCTCGCACAGTTCGATGGCGTAGGTGTCGGTGATGTCCTGGCCGGCGGAGGTGGCGCTCCAGGCGTAGTCCTGGCCGCGGCCCATCTGGACGTACATGCCGACACCGGCGAAGGAGACGCCGCGGGCGCTGATACCGGGGCCCTGGAGCTCCTGGAGCATCATCAGCTGCGGGGCGAAGTAGCCGGTCTGGGGCCCGAACACGGCGATCGGATGTCCGCTCGCGGTGCTCGCGCCGGAGACCACCAGGGCGTTGGACATGCCGCGCTTCTGGGCGCCGGAGCCGGAGTCGGGCAGCGAGCCCTCCGGGATGACGCCGTCGTCGAAGACGCCCTGGGCCTTCTTGAGGTCCGCCGGGGCCTTGACCGGTGCCTTCGCGCCGGTGCCGGCCGAGCCGGTCCGGTCGTAGATCAGCGGCTCGGTGGTGACGGAGCCGGGGTCCGGGAGGGCGGTGCCGACTGCGTTGCCGGGCTTGTTCGCGTACGGGAAGGAGGTGCCGTCGTGGATGGTGAGCACGGCCTCGGGGTCGTTGCGCTGGCGGAACGACTCCCAGACCTTCGTACCCTCGGCGACACCGTACTTCTGCTGCGCGGACAGCAGGGAGAGCGCGGCCTGCACCTCGCCGCCGCCCCCGCCGCCGAACTGGCCGCCGACGACCGAGGCGATCGAGATGAGGTCGGTCAGCTTGAACGGCTGGATCTCGCCGATGTTGGTGATGGCGTCGATCTTGCCGGTCAGGACGTACTCGCCGGGGAAGTAGCGGCCGTCCTTCGACTTCTTGCGGTAGGCGTTGATGCCGTCCACGTATGCCTGCGCGTCCGCCATGGCCTGCTCGCCGCGGGCGCCCTCATGGGTCCTGATGTACTCGACCTGCGCCTCCAGGTCGGCCTCGGTGTACGGGGCCTGCGGCCAGAACTCCTGCTCCAGGCCCTGGTTGGCGAGCGCCCCGCCGGCGAACGAGGTCAGCTCGCCGCGCCCGATGTGGCGGAAGAGGTCCATCAGCCAGAGCCGGTCCTGCCCGGCGGCGTACCCGGCTCCGAACTCGGTGCCGTAGCGGGTGGTGCCCTTGATGTGCGGGACGCCGGAGGACTTGTCGCGGGTGATGGTGACGTCGTCGCGGGGCGAGGTGACGGACTCGACCTGGTCCTTCGGGACGCCGAAGGAGGCGTCGTTGAAGAAGTCGGTCAGCTTCTGGTCAGTGAGGCCGGTGTGCCCGGCGACCAGGCCGTTGTAGCGGTCGAGCTGGTCGTCGCTGTGCGCGGGGTGGGTGCCGAACGCCTTGTTGCCGAGGATCTCGACGAGGGTGGCGTTGCCGTTCTCGCCGGGCGGCAGGATGTCGTCGCACTGCCCCTGGCAGTAGTCGGGCACGGGGTCCGCCTCGGCGGCGCCCGCGTGCGGGGCGGCGGCGAGCAGGGACGTACCGAGGGCGAGAGCCGCGGCGAACGCGGCGGCTCTGGTGGTACCGGTGCGGGCGGTCATACGGGTGCGTGGGGGCATGCGTACTCCTCCGAGAGGCCGATGCGCCGCAGGTTACCGACGGTACGACCGGCCGGTAAGATGAACATCGGTCACCTTTTCCGAATCGCCACATGCCGGCGGATCCTGTGCCCCGTCTCACCCATCGGACGGCCGCACCCTTGGATGGAGCCGATCCGGGCAGATGTACGTCCATCCCCTGACGCCGAAGTACGGGCGACGGAGTACGAGCGACGGAGGTGGCGGCTCAATGGCCGGTTTCCGGAGTCTGGCGAGACAGGTCCGCGACCCGCGGAGCGATCTGGCGCTGCGGCGGTACTCGCTGCGCAAGTGCCTGGAGCGCTTCGCCCCATACGGGCACCGGGCGACCTGGGACCATCTGTGTGCACGGCACGGCATAGCCCCCGAGGACCGGGCCCCCGACCCGGCGCGGCTGATGCGGGCCCTGGACGAACTGGAGCGGGCCCGCACGGTCTGGCTCGGTTACGAGGCGGGGTTCGCCGAGCGCCGCAGGCGGGAGAAGCACCGGGGGCTGCGCCGGCCCGGCGCGTTCGACGACTGGCACCGGCGCACCTGGGGCGGCAACGGGGTGGCGCGCTGCGACGACCCGGCGGTGCACCCCTCGGCACCGCTGGCCGAGGTGCTGGTCCGGCTGATCTCGGCCCTGGAGGCGGAGCCGGGCACCGGCTGCCCGGTGTGCACCCAGCCCCGGATCGCCTGGCGGCACGACCTGGAGAGCGAGCCGTGGTCCGGGCCGGTGTGCACGGGGTGCGGGATCGTGGTGCCGCAGCCCGTACTCACCCCGGCGGCGCTGGCGCGGGCCCGGCGGACCCGGGCCGGCGACGTGGCATGGGCGGCCTGAGAAGGGCGACCTGGCCCCGGCGGCCCGAGAAGAGCGAGCGGCCCGTCGTGTGCGGGCCGCTCAGCACCCTCCTCCGGCGCGGCCCGCCGGTCTGCGCTCGGGCATCAGGCGCGAGCCGCTTATCCGCTCGCCGCTGACGTCGTCCGGGTTGGACAGGACACAGGTCTCCAGCGAGAGGCAGCCGCAGCCGATGCAGTCGGTGAGGTGGTCGCGCAGCCGGGCCAGCTGCTGGATGCGGTCGTCCAGCTCGGAGCGCCACGCGTGGGAGAGCCGCGCCCAGTCCTCGCGGTTCGGGGTGCGCTCCTCGGGGAGCTCGGCCAGCGCCTCGCGGATGGTGGCCAGCGGGATGCCGACCCGCTGGGCCGCGCGGACGAAGGCGACCCGGCGCAGGGCGTCCCTGCTGTAGCGGCGCTGGTTGCCGCTGGTGCGGCGGCTGCTGATCAGGCCCTTGGCCTCGTAGAAGTGCAGGGCCGACACGGCGGCGCCGCTGCGTGCGGAGAGCTGGCCGACCGTGAGTTCATGGAGTGTCTGCGGGATCTGTGGCACCCGGACAAGCCTACGTGGCCCTCCCCCGCCGGTCCGTCGTTGACAGGAACGCACCAGCCCAGCATGCTGAGCAAGCGCTTAGACAGCGCTGAGCTCAGACAGCACTGAGCATGGACGGCAGAGCGGGAAGGCAGGGACCAGGGACATGGCTGAGCCGAGGATCTTCACGTCCGCGCAGGAGCTGCGTGACGGCGTGGGCGAGCAGCTGGGGCACAGCGACTGGCTGGAGGTCGACCAGAAGCGGATCGACCTGTTCGCCGACGCCACCGGCGACCACCAGTGGATCCACGTGGACCCGGAGCGCGCGGCGAGCGGCCCCTTCGGCACGACGATCGCGCACGGCTACCTGACGCTCTCCCTGCTTCCGGCACTCGTCCCGCAGGTGATGCGGGTCGAGGGCATGAAGATGGGCATCAACTACGGCACCAACAAGGTCCGCTTCCCCTCCCCCGTGCCCGTGGGCTCCCGGCTGCGGGCGACGGCCGTCCTGAAGGGCGTCGAGGAGGCCGGCGGCGGCGTGCAGGTCACCGCCGTCGTCACGGTCGAGCGCGAGGGCGGCGACAAGCCGGCCTGCGTCGCCGAGTCGGTGTCCCGCTACTACTTCTGAGCCGCGCTCCCCGGCACGCGAACGCCCCCGGTCCGCCTTCGGGACCGGGGGCGTTCGCGCGCCGGCTCCCGGCGCCCGTGCTCAGCGTTCGGCGGCGACCATCCGCAGCACGAGGCCGGCGTAGAGCTCCCCGACCTCGTCCGGGGTCCGGCTGCCCTGGGCGTTGAACCACCGCGCCACGTCGATGCAGAGCGAGAGCACCGCGAGCGTGGTCCCCGGCACGTCCGGGACGTCGAACTCGCCGGAGGCGACGCCCTCACCGATGATCCGGCGCACCACCGCGTCGGTCCTGCGGCGCAGCGCGATGATCTCGGTGCGGTGCTCCTCGCCGAGGGCGTCGAGCTCGTACTGCACGACGCGGGCGGTGGTGTGCCGCTCGGCGTGCCAGCGGACGAAGGAGCGTACGGCGGAGGCGAGCCGCTCGGCGGCCGTGCCCCCGCCGTCGGCGGCCGACTCCAGCAGGGCCAGGGCCCGGTCGTGGCCGATCCGGCTGATCCGGTGGAGCAGCTCTTCCTTCGTCTTGTAGTGGATGTAGAGCGCGGCGGGGCTCATGCCGGCGCGGCCCGCGATGTCCCGGGTGGTGGTCGCGTGGTACCCGCGCTCGGCGAAGGCGTCGACGGCTGCGACGAGGAGCCGCCGGGCGGCCTCGGGCGTCACCTCGGCCCACGGCGGGTCCTCGGCGTCGGTCTCCTGCGCCGTGCTCATCGTCGCTCGCCCCTCTCAGTCAACAGGACGAACACCATACCCCGATCCTGAGCAAGCGCTTAGGGGAACTTGCGCGGGTGGGGTCTCAGAGCTTCTGGAACGGGTCGTGCTCGGCGAGGATCTTCTCCAGGCGGGCCTGGTCGACCCGGCTGACCAGCTGGCCCGCCTCCTGCCGGTCCCTGATGACCTTGGCCAGGGTGAAGGCGGACGTGACGAGATAGAGGACGCCGATGGCGAGGAAACCGCGCACCCAGGCATCGGCGTCGAGGCAGTAGATTCCGAGGGTCACCGCACCCATCGCGATCCCGAAGGACGCGACGGCCTGCCCGTAGTAGGCCGCGGTGTTCTGCTGTCTGACCGGTGTCGTCTCACTCATGCGCCCAGCATCCGGGAGCATGGCGCACGCCACATCCGTGCGGATACTCAGATGGTACTCAGAACGCGGAGACCCCCGTCAGGGCCCGGCCGATGATCAGCTTCTGGATCTGGCTGGTGCCCTCGTAGAGCGTCATCACCCGGGCGTCCCGCAGCAGCTTGCCGACCGGGTACTCGTCGATGTAGCCGTAGCCGCCGAAGACCTGGAGGGCGTTGTTGGCGGCGCGGACGGCGGCTTCGGAGGCGAAGAGCTTCGCCCGGGACGCGGCGGTGGCGAAGTCCTGGCCCCGGTCGACGAGGTCGGCGACCCGCCAGGTCAGCAGGCGTGCGGCCTCGACGTCCACGGAGATGTCGCTGATGAGTTCCTGGACCAGCTGGTAGCCCGCTATGGGCCTGCCGAACTGCTCGCGCTCGCCGGCGTATCCGACGGCCGCGTCCAGAGCGGCCCGGGCGATGCCGACGCAGCCGGCCGCCACCGACATCCGCCCCTTGGCCAGGGCGGACATGGCGATGGAGAAGCCCTTGCCCTCGGGGCCCATCAGGGCGGTGGCGGGTACGCGGACGTCCTCCAGCACCAGTTCGGCCGTGGCCTGGCCGCGCAGCCCGAGCTTGCCGTGGATGGTGCGGCGGGTGAGGCCGGGGGTGTCCGTGGGGACCAGGAAGGCGGAGATGCCCTTGTGGCCGGGGGTGTCGTTGGTGCGGGCGAAGAGCAGCACCACGTCGGCCCAGGTGCCATTGGTGATGAACATCTTGCTGCCGTTGACGACGTAGTCCGCGCCGGCCCGCACGGCCCTGGTCGTCAGGCCGCCCGCGTCCGAGCCGGTGCCGGGCTCGGTCAGGCCGAAGCAGCCGATGGCGTCGCCCGAGGTCAGCCGGGGCAGCCACTGCCGCTTCTGCTCCTCGTCGCCCCAGGCCGCGACGGTCTTGGCGACCAGGCCGAGGGAGACCGAGACGATGCCGCGCACCGAGGAGTCGCCCCGGCCCAGCTCCTCGGTCACCAGGCAGTACGCGAGGTGGTCGCCGCCGGAGCCGCCGTACTCCTCCGGGACGGTCAGGCCGAGGAAGCCGAGGGCGCCGAGCTTCTTCACGATCGACTTGTCGACGTTCTCGGACCGGTCCCACTCGACGGCGTACGGGGCGACGTCGCGGGCGACGAAGTCCTCGGCGAGCCGGCGGACGGCCTCCTGCTCCTCGCTGAGCTCCAGATTCATCGGCCGCACCCTCCCTCGAAATTAGCACTGCTAGTTTTAGGTTCGCAGGGCCTACTATGTGCCGCATGGCCCGCCCGCGCAAGCCCCTCCTGAGCAGAGAACGCATCGTCGAGAAGGCGAGCGCCCTCGTGGACGCCGAGGGTCTGGACGCCGTGTCGACCCGCCGCCTGGCGGCCGAACTGGGGGTCAGCGGGCCCTCCTTGTACAACCACTTCCGCAACAAGGACGAGATCCTGGACGCGGTCGCCGACTCCGTCTCCGCACAGGTCGACCTGTCGATGTTCGAGGAGTCCGATCCGCGCGACTGGCGGGCCGCCCTGCACGACTGGGCGGTCTCCTACCGTGCGGCGCTCGCCGAGCACCCGCACATCGTCCCGGTGCTCGCCCAGGGCCCCGGACGGCGGCCGGCCGGGCTGCGGGTGGCGGACGCGGTGTTCGGCGCGATGGTGCGCGCGGGGTGGCCGCCGGCCCAGGCCACGTACATCGGCGCCCTGATGCGCTACTTCGTCACCGGCTCGGCGCTCGGCTCCTTCGCCCGGGGTTTCGTGGACGACGAGACGGCGTACGACCCCGCCGACTACCCGCACCTGGGCCAGGCCCACCTGCTGGCCGAGCGGCGCCAGCAGGTGGACGAGGGGGCCTTCGAGACGGGGCTGCGGGCCCTGGTGGACGGGCTCGTGCTCCAGTACGAGCAGCTGGAGCCCGCCGCCCCTTCCGCCCCGAGTCGCTAGAAGACCACCAGCGCCCGGCCACCCCTTCCCGCGATCATGTGGTCGAAGGCGGCCGGGATGCCGTCCAGGGCGATCCGCTCGGTGACCATCATGGAGAGGTCGAAGCGGCCGGCGCGGATGTGGTCGGCCAGCACCGACAGGTCGCGGGCCGGGTCGCTGTCGCCGTAGACGCAGCCCGCCAGGGTCCGGCCCCAGTGGAAGATCTCCAGGGCGTTGAACGTCACCTGCTGGTCCTTGCCGCCGATGCCGACGACCGTGGTGCGGCCGCCCCGGCGGGTGGACTCCCAGGCGCTTCGGATGGTGGCGGCGCGGCCCACGCACTCGACGGCCACGTCCGCGCCCTGCCCGCCGGTGAGCGCCCGGACGTCGCGGGGTGTGGTGTCGGAGGCGACGACGTAGTCGGTGGCGCCCGCCCGGCGGGCCAGCTCCTCCTTCTCCCGGGAGACGTCCACCGCGACGATCTTCGACGCGCCGGCGATCCGGGCGGCCTGGAGGACGGCGAGGCCGACGCCCCCGATGCCGAAGACGACCACGGTCTCGCCCGCGCGGACCCGGGCGCTGTGGTGGACCGCGCCGTACCCGGTGAGCACCGCGCAGCCGAGCAGCGCCGCGTCGGTGAGCGGGATGCCGTCCGGGGCGGGCAGCACGCAGTTGCCGGCGACGACGGTCTCCTCGGCGAACGCGGCGACGTTCAGCCCGGGGTGCAGCTCGGTGCCGTCCGCGGTGCGGGCGTGGATGTTCGACGCGCCGGCCAGGGCCCGCGCGCAGAGCCAGACCTCCCCGATCCCGCAGTGGTGGCAGCTCCCGCAGGAGGGCGCCCAGTTGAGGACCACGCCGTCGCCGGGCGCGACATGGGTGACGCCTTCGCCGACCGAGACGACGGTGCCGGCGCCCTCGTGGCCGAGGACGGCCGGGACGGGCACCCGCATCGTGCCGTTGGACAGCGAGAGGTCGGAGTGGCAGACCCCGGCGGCGGCGAGGCGGACGCGCACCTGCCCGGGGCCGGGCTCCGGCAGGGTGATGTCGGTGATCTCCAGCGGAGCTCCGACGGCGGACAGTACGGCGGCGCGGACCACGGACTGGCTCCTTGCTGATCGGTGTTGCGGGATCGGGGCGCTCAGAACTGGAGGGACTTGGTCTGGAGGTACTCGGCCAGGCCGTGCGCGCCGAGTTCGCGGCCGACGCCGGACTGCTTGTAGCCGCCGAAGGGCGCGAGCGGGTTGAAGCGGCCGCCGTTGATGTCGACCTGGCCGGTGTCCATCCGGCGGGCGAAGGCGACGGCCTCCGCGTCGTCGGCGGCCCAGACGGCGCCGGCGAGCCCGTACACCGTGTCGTTGGCGATGCGCAGCGCGTCCGCCTCGTCCTCGTACTTCAGGATCGAGACGACGGGGCCGAAGATCTCCTCGCGGGCGATGGTCATCTCCGGGGTGACGTCGGCGAACACCGTGGGGCTGACGTAGTACCCGGTGGGCAGCGGGGCCTCGGGGCCACCGGCGACGAGGCGGGCGCCCTCCTCGATGCCCTTCTCGATGTAACCGCGCACCCGGGCCTGCTGCTTGGCGTTGACGAGCGGGCCGACCCGCTCCCCGGGCACGTACCTGGCGACGGCCTGCGAGGCGAGCGCCACGGCCTCCTCGTACCGGTCGGCGTCCACCAGCATCCGGGTCCAGGCGCTGCACGTCTGGCCGGAGTTGGACATCACGTTGGCGACGCCGGTGTTGACGGCCTTGGCGAGGTCGGCGCCGGGCAGGATGACGTTGGCGGACTTGCCGCCCAGCTCCAGCGCGACGCGCTTGACCGCGCCGCCGGCGGTGGCGCCGATCTGCCGGCCGACCGCGGTGGAGCCGGTGAACGAGACCAGGTCGACGTCCGCGTGCTCGGCGAGGGCCTGTCCGGCGACCGGGCCGAGGCCGGTGACCAGGTTGAAGACGCCCGCGGGCAGCCCGGCCTCCTCGGCGGCCTCGGCGAAGAGCTGCGCGGTGAGCGGGGTGTCCTCGGCGGGCTTGAGGACGACCGTGCAGCCGGCGGCCAGCGCGGGGGCGACCTTCGCGACGATCTGGTGCAGCGGGTAGTTCCACGGGGTGATCGCGCCGACGACGCCGACGGGCTCCAGGAAGACCGTGGAGTTGCCGTGCCGCTCCTCGAAGGCGTACGTGGCGGCGAGCTCGGCGTACGAGCCGGCGACCAGGACCGGCAGGCCCGCGTGCACCGTCTGCGACAGCTTGAGCGGCGCGCCCAGTTCGGCGGTGACCGTCTCGGCGATCTCCTCCGCGCGGGCGGCCAGCACATCGCGCAGCGCCCCGATGCGGGCGGCGCGCTCGGCGGGCGGGGTGGCGGCCCAGCCGGGGAAGGCGGCGCGCGCGGCCCGTACCGCGGCGTCGACGTCCTCGGCGGTGCCGGCCGGGACGTGGGCGATGACCTGCTCGTCCGCCGGATTCACGACCGCGATCGTGTCCGTTCCCGCGGCGGGCCGCCATGCGCCGCCGATGTACATACCGTCGTGGGCCTTCATCGCTGTTCCTTCCGGGCACGGTGACGGACGGGATCGTCCGATCCCCAAACTAGCGCTGTTAGTTTTCAGGCGCCAGAGACCTCCGTCACGTGCCGGGCCCGCCCGCCGCCGCATGGGCCGGCGGCGGGGTCCCGGGCGCGCGCTACACGTCCAGGCCGGGCACGTCCTTCGGCAGCGGGCAGATCCGGCGGCCCCGGTGGTCGAAGACGTACAGGTGCGCGAGGTCGACCAGGAGGGGCACCTGTCCCCCGGTGCGCAGCCGCATGTCGGGGCCGGTGCGCACGACGAGGTCGCTGGAGGTGACGGCGGGGCGGTCCGGGCTGTGCGCGCCCGGCGGCAGCATGTCGGTGTCCGGGGCGTCCAGGACGGCGACGGAGCCCCCTCCCACATAGCCGGCGGCGCGCTCCTTGATCCGCTCCAGCACTCCGGCGCCGCCCTGGCCGCCGCGGCGCCTGCGCACGGTCGCCCGGTCGGTGCGGGCGGACTCCAGCTCCGGCACGACGGCGGGCTGCGAGCCGGTGTTGAGGTGGACCAGCGCCTCGTGGCCCTGGTACTCGACGTGCTCGACGATGCCGCTGAGCGCGACCTCTCCGGGGCGGGCCTGGCTGGGCGGGGCGATCCGGACCGCCTCCGAGCGCAGCCCGACGATGATCCGGCGGCCCTGCTGGATGCGGAGCAGCTGGTGGTCGGGGCTGAGCGGCTCGGGCAGCGGGAGGCGCTGGCGGCCGAGGTCGATCGACATCCGGCCTTCCAGGGGCGCGTGCACGACGGCCTGGAGCAGGTTGATCCGCGGGGTCCCGATGAACGCGGCGACGAACACATTCTCCGGCAGGGCGTACACCTCGCGCGGCGGGCTGACCTGCTGGAGCACCCCGCCGCGCATCACGGCGACCCGGTGGCCGAGCGACATGGCCTCGGCCTGGTCGTGGGTCACGTAGACGGTGGTGACGCCGAGTTCCTTGGTGAGCTGGGAGATCTCGGCGCGCAGGTGGTTGCGGAGCTTGGCGTCGAGGTTGGAGAGCGGCTCGTCCATGAGGAACGCGGACGGCTGGCGCGAAATCGCCCGTCCCATCGCCACCCGCTGGCGCTCACCACCGGAGAGCTGGCCGGGCAGCCGGTCCAGGATCCGCTCGATGCCGAGCATCCTGGCGGTGTTCTCGATGCGCTCGTTGTGGTCCTGGCGCGGATTCTCCAGCTTCAGCGGGAAGCCGATGTTGGCCCGGTTGGTCATGGTCGGGTAGAGCGCGAAGTTCTGGAAGACCATGGCCATCTCGCGTTCGCGAGGGGTGAGGTGGTTGGCCGGTTCGCCGTCGAGCAGGACCTCGCCCTCGGTGATGTCCTCCAGGCCCGCGATCATGCGGAGCACGGTCGACTTGCCGCAGCCCGAGGGGCCCAGCAGGACGACGAACTCACCCGGGTCGATGGAGAGCGAGAGACGGTCGACGGCGCGCGAGGACCGTCCGTAGGTCTTGCTGACGTTGTTCAGAGTGATGGCGCGAGTCATGTGTTCCGCCCGTGAAGGATGGTGGTGGAGCGGTGGGGAGCGGCAGCAGTGGCCTGAAATTAACCCACTACGCCGCGTGAGGGAATGACTCGCGCAAAGGTTGGGCGGTCCCTCCGGAGGTTCACAGCTCCGGCGTGCTCAATCGAGCGTCCGCGCGAGGTAGGCGTGGATCAGCACCCGGGTCTCGGCGACGATCGCGGTGTCACCGGACGGGTCGGTGCGGAAGGCGAGTTTGAGCAGGGCGTCGGCGGCCTCGACGCAGACCAGGATGGACCGCAGCAGGTCCTCGTCGGCCGCCCGGCCGAGCTGCCCGGCGAGGAGTTCGGTGAGCCGGCCCGCGACCCGCTGGTTGGCGTCGTCGGCCGGGTCCTCGTCGGGCGCGGGGGCCCCGAAGTCGACCAGGGCGAAGCCGGGGACGGAGCGCTTCATGGCCAGGTACTCGTCCAGCACGGCGTCGATCGCGCCCCGCCAGTCGGTGGCCTCGACGGCGGTCAGGCGGTCGGTGATGCGTTCGGCGTAGCTGTCCAGGTTGCGCCGGGCGAGCGCGTCGGCCAGCGCCCGCTTGTTGGAGAAGAAGCGGTAGACGGATCCGATGGGCACCCCGGCGCGTGCGGCCACCGCCCGGGTGGAGAGCTGCTCGTAGCCGGTCTCGTCCAGGAGTTCGGCGCAGGCGTCGAGTATCCGGGCGAGGCGTTCTGCGCTGCGCTGCTGCACCGGGGTGCGGCGGAGGTTCGTGTTCGCGTGGGGCACGCCTTCCATGATGCCGTGGGCCTCCTGCGCGGCGGGCGGGGGTGGGTGGCACTCAGGCGATGAGCAGGGCGAGACCTCCGACGGTGTACGCGATCATCAGGACCAGCAGCGGGAGTTGGCCGACGACGGCGCGCCCGGACGGCAGGAGCCGTACGGACCTGTCGTGCGCGGCGATGACCCCGAGGACGTGTCCGGTGACGATGGCGACGACCTGGAGGGTGGCGACGCCGCCGGGCCCGAGGGGCGGTTCGGGCGGGGCGGGGCGGTCGGCGCCGAGCGCCAGCTCGACGGTGTGCGGGCCCTCGGTGGCGAAGAGCGTGAAGTAGTGGGCGACGAGGTAGCCGAGGGCGATCGGCACCAGCGAGTGCGCGAACGCGGTGAGCGGGTGGGGCAGCCGCCCGCAGACGAGCCGGGTGGCACCCGCACAGAGCCCGTAGAGGGTGGCGACGAGGGCGACGGCGCCGAGGAGCCCGAGGGTGGCGGTGGTGGTGCGGCCGAGCGCGGACGTCTGGACGGTGGTGATCCAGCGGGGCGCGTCGGAGAAGCCGTCGTACGCGGTGGAGCCGAGCATCACGCAGACGGTGGCGACGAGCCCGGGGAGCTGGGGCGTGGCGTCGAGCCCGTTGAACGGGGAGCGCAGGACCAGGCGTCGCGGGCCGGACGGGACTTCACGGGCACGGCCGAGCGGGGAGAGCCGGGCGAGGAGGCCCGAGTACGCCTCGAAGGCGTCGGCGTGGTCGAACCAGTGGGCCCCGTACAGGGCGGCGCCCGTGAGGTGGACGGCGGCGTAGAGGCCGAGGAACAGCAGCAGGGCGGTGGGCGACGCCGGGTCGGGGGCGACGAGTTCGAGCCAGGTGAAGGCGAGGAGGCCGGCCGCCGCGGGCCACATGCCGAGGCGTGCGGGCAGCGGGCGGCCGGTGTCCGGGTCGCGCCCGAGGGCCCGGCAGCCGAGGAGGTGCAGGGTGCGCAGCGGGTTGAGCAGCCGCCAGACGGGCCCGAGGAGCAGCGAGGCGGGGACGAGCCCGACCCACAGGAGCACGTAGACGGCTCCGGGCGCCGGGTTGCGGTCCGCGTCGGCGGGCCCGATGAGCAGGTTGAGCACGACGAGGAGCGCGGCGGCCAGGCCGAGCGCGCGGGCGGTGACACGCGTGGCGCGGGCGTCGGCCGCGCGCTGGAGCGCGGCCGGCAGCGGGCGGCCCGCGCTCTCGCCCCGGAACCGGGAGTCCGACCAGAGCAGGCCGAGCGCCAGGAACGAGACGAAGAGCGCGGCGAAGGCCCCCGCGAAGGCGTAGAACGGCGAGAGGGGCAGATCGTGCTGGGCCCCGATGCCGTGGGCGAGGACGCTCACGGCACCGGGGGCGGGGGCGCCCGTCATCGGACGACGAGCTGGGTCAGGAGCAGGTCCGACTCATGGGTCTCCACCTCGAAGAGGCCGGTGCGGTCGGCGGTGAAGGTGACCGTGACGGTACGCCCGGCGGGCAGCGTCGCCTTCTTGTCGTAGCCGTGGACGTGCAGGGTGTCGTCGCGGTCGCTGCGGATCCGCAGGCGCACCGTGCGGCCCTTCTTGACCTCGGTGCGGCCCGGCGCCGGGCTCACCTTGCCGTCCTTGACGGCGATGTCCACGGTGGTGGTGTTCTCGTCGGGCGTGGCGCCGGCGCTCGGGGAGGCGTCGCCGAGGGTGGCGGCGGCCCGGACCGGGGTGGAGCCGACGGCCCAGGCGGTGTGGTCGTCGGCGTACAGGCCGGCGGTGAGCCGGGTGCCGCCCCCGGCCGCCCGCAGCAGCGACTGGGGGAGGTGGAACCAGGCGCCGTAGACGCGGGCGAGCGGGTGCCCGTCGAGGAAGAGCCGGGCGTGGCCGTGCCCGGCGAGTGCGGCGCCGCCCACGCTGTCCGGGGTGAAGCGGAAGTTGCGGACCGTCAGGTGGACGTTCCAGCCGTCCTCCGAGTCGGCCCGTACGGCGATGCTCACCGCGGGTGCGCCGTCGGCGCCGACCTGGCGCAGCCGGTGGCCGTCGCCGTCGTCGGCGCTCAGGAGCCGGCCGTTGCTGCCGGTGTCCTCGGCGTGGCTGGTGCCGGGCTTGTGGTGGGTGGTGGCCCGGCCCCCGCAGGCGCCCGCGCCGAGGGCGAGGACGGCTGCGGTGAGCAGAGCGAGGGCGGCACGGGCGGGGCGTGAGCGGTTCATGAGGGGTCCCCTTCGGGGGCGTCGGTCTTCACGGTGGCGGCCGCGGGTTCCGGGGAGGGCTCCGGCGCGGTGACTGCGTTCGTGCCGCCGCCCCCGCCCCCGTCCGCTCCGGTCTCCGTCTCCGCGCCCCGCTCCCCGTGCCGGGCGGCGGCCACCACGGCCCAGACCACCCAGACCAGGCCGAGCAGCCCGCGTACCCAGGCCGGGCTCAGCGGAATCCACGGGATCATGAACACGCCCTTGTCCAGCGCGTCCAGCAGCGTCAGCGCGCCGAGCACCACGGTCACCCACGCCAGCACCGGCCGCGTCGCCCTCAGCGCCAGGCCGATGCCGGTCCACCAGAGGCCGGTCAGCAGCAGGGCGACGGCCGGGACGTAGGTCGAGGCGAGGCCCATGGTCGAGCCGGCCACGTCGAGGCCGAGGCCGATGACACCGAGGACCGAGGCGGCCGTGGCGAGCCGGCTGGAGCGCAGCCGGCGCCACCAAAGGACCCCGCCGACGAGGACCAGGACCACGGCGATGCCCAGGGCGGCCTGCACCTCGATGCGCTCGATGCCGCGTGCCCCGTACCAGTCGCAGCCGGCCGGGAGCCGGCGTGCCCGGACGTCGTAGTCGGCACAGACCAGCAGCTGGGCGAGTTTGACGGGTTCGCCGGCGATCCGGTCGGTGCTGCCTGACACGGCGCCCCGCTTGTCGCCGCAGGCGGGCAGGGAGCGCGGGGTGGAGGCGCCGGTGTCCGACTGCCAGCAGTTGCCGTCGCCCTGGCCGTCCCACCAGACGTCGGTGCGGTTGGGGTGGGAGACGCCGTTCCTGTCCGTGCCGAGGTGGTTGTTCGCGTACCGGTTGTGGTGCGAGGTGTCGGTCTGCTTGCCGAGGGCGTTCTCGCCGCGGATGAAGGCGGGGACGGCGCTCAGGAAGAAGGCTGCGCGCTGCTGCCCGTAGATCCAGTTGTCCTCGTAGACGTTCCAATTGCCGCCCGCGGTGATGATGCCGGTGCCCGGCGGCATGGAGATCTGCGGGCAGACGACACCGTCCTCGTAGCCGCGCTCGGCGGGCGGTTTGGCGCAGGTGCCGTCGGCGACGTAGCGGTAGTAGTCGGCGTTGTTGTCGTGGATGAGGTTGCGCTCGAAGCGGGCGTGGTTCTGCGGTAGTCCGGGGTGGCCGGGGAAGGCGCTGTCCATCGAGGCGCCGCCCATGTTGTGGTCGAACTCGTTGTCGTGGACGTAGACGGAGTCGCCCGCGGTGCCGGAGTAGCCGACCATGCTGTGGTGGCTGTGGCAGCCGGTGATCTCGATCGAGTAGCGCGGGACGTCGTAGCCGTAGCCGTCGTTGATGTCGGAGGCGCTGCCCGGGTAGATGCCGGAGTCGCCGTTGCCGTAGGACTCGCAGTTCTTGTACAGGCCGTGGTCGCTGGCGAAGGTCAGGAAGCCGTACTCGTCGTTCCAGCGGGTCAGGACGTCGTCGATGACGAAGCCGTCCTGGGCCAGGATGTAGAGCGAGTTGAAGGTGGTGCGCTGGGCGGTGAAGTTCTTGAAGTAGACGCCGTCGGAGCCGTCCGAGCGGATCGCGTTGAGCTTGCGGTACTTGGCGTCGATGACGACGTCCGTACGGGCGGCTCCGGTGCCCTCGATCTGGAGGTCCTTCTTGCCGAGGATCGCCACCAGGTTCTGGTTGTGCGGGCACTTCAGCTGCTGGGCGTAGCTCAGGATCTGGTAGCCGAGCTTGGAGTCGGGGGCCTTGAGCCGGGTGCACTCCCCCTTCGGCGCGGGCAGCGAGGGCTCCTCCTCGTAGAGGCCGGGGAGGATCGCGATGGTCTTCCCGGGTCCGGTGACGGCGTCGACGGCCTGTTGCAGATGGCGGTAGCCGGAGGTGCGGCACCGCTCGAAGAGCTTCAGGTTCCTGGCTTTCAGGGCGTCGGGGAAGCCCGATATCCGGCGTTCGAAGTCGGCCCGGTCGGTCTTGCAGACCAGGAGGTCGGGCTCGCCGGTGCGGTACACGGGGACGCTGCCGGTGCCGTCGGGCAGGGTGACCGGCCGTTCCTCGTGCGCCTGGGCGGCCGGGGCCGCGAGAAGGGCGGCGGCGAGGGCCGCCAGAGCCACCAGAAGTCTTCGTGTCCACGACATGTGCGGGAGAGTAGAGCATTGTTCAGCTTTTTGAACCCCTCCTGCACGACGAATGCCGTTGACTCGCCCCGCTTCCATTCCTACGGTTGCCCATAGGATTTCTTCGGCACCGGGAGCGCACATGGGCGGCATCGAGCAGGCGAGGAAGACGGCGGAAGGGCTGGAGTACTCCGCCGGTTTCGGAAATCAGCACAGCTCGGAGGCGGTGCCGGGAGCGCTGCCGCACGGCCGGAACTCACCGCAGCGCGCCCCGCTGGGGCTCTACGCGGAGCAGCTGAGCGGCTCCGCGTTCACCGAGCCGCGCGCCCACAACCACCGCACCTGGCTCTACCGCATCCGCCCCTCGGCGGCGCACCCGCCCTTCACCCGGACCGGCAACGGGGCCCTGCGCACCGCCCCGTTCACCGAGACCGTCCCCGACCCGAACCGGCTGCGCTGGGACCCGCTCCCGGAGCCCGCGCCCGGCACGGACTTCCTGTCCGGCCTGTGGACCCTGGGCGGCAACGGCGACGCGGCGCAGCGCACCGGCATGGCCGTGCACCTCTACCACGCCAACGCGGCCATGACGCACCGGGTGTTCAGCGACAGCGACGGCGAGCTGCTGATCGTGCCCGAGCACGGCGGCCTGCTGCTCCGCACCGAACTGGGCCTCCTGCGCGCCGAACCGGGCCATGTCGCCCTGATCCCGCGCGGTGTCCGCTTCCGGGTCGAGCTGCTCGACGCCACCGCCCGCGGATATGTCTGCGAGAACTACGGCCGTCCCTTCACCCTCCCGGACCTGGGCCCTATCGGCGCCAACGGCCTGGCCAACGCGCGGGACTTCCTCGCCCCGGTCGCCGCGTACGAGGACGTGGAGCGCCCGGTGGAGGTGGTCAACAAGTACTGCGGCAACCTCTGGTCGGCGACGTACGACCACTCGCCGCTCGATGTCGTCGCCTGGCACGGCAACCACACCCCGTACGTCTACGACCTGCACCGCTTCAACGTGATCGGCTCCATCAGCTACGACCACCCGGACCCGTCGATCTTCACGGTGCTGACCTCGCCTTCGGACACGCCGGGGCTGGCCGGGGTCGACTTCGTGGTGTTCGCGCCGCGCTGGCTGGTCGGCGAGGACACCTTCCGCCCGCCGTACTTCCACCGCAACGTGATGAGCGAGTACATGGGTTTGATCGAGGGCGCGTACGACGCCAAGACGGCCGGGGAGGGCGGTTTCGTGCCCGGCGGGGGCTCGCTGCACAACATGATGTCGGCGCACGGCCCGGACCGGGAGACCTTCGACCGGGCGAGCGCCGCCGAGCTGAAGCCGCAGAAGATCGACGACGGTCTGGCCTTCATGTTCGAGACCCGCTGGCCGGTCACCGCGACCGGGCAGGCGGCGACGGCGGACCATCTGCAGCACGGTTACGACGACGTGTGGCAGGGTCTGAGCCGCAACTTCCAGCCGTGACGGACCCCGCCCGAGCCGGCGACGACGCATGCAGGAGAACCAGGTGCCGCAGCCCCCTCCGGACACCCCCGCGCCCCGGGGCACCGCCTTCGCGCCCGACTCGCTGGTCCTCAACCGCAAGCTGCCGCTGTGGTACCAGGTCTCGCAGTCGCTGCGCGCCTCGATACTGGGCCGCGCACCGGACGCCACGCTGCGGCTGCCCACCGAGGAACAGCTCGCCGCGCACTACGGGGTCAGCGTCCTGACCATGCGCCAGGCGCTGAAGGAGCTGGAGACCGAGGGCCTGATCAGCCGGCACCGGCGGCGCGGCACGTTCATCGAACCGCGCGCCCGCCGGGGCTCGCCGGTCCGGCTGCTCGGCTCCATCGACGCCATCGTGGCCCAGCAGTCGGGCGAGCGCAGCACCCTGCTCGACCACGGACCGGTCCCCGTGCCGGGCGAGGTCGCGGAGCACTTCCCGGACTGCGCCGAGGTCGTCGGCTACCGCCGGCTGCGGTGCGACGAGGCGAGCGGCGAGCCGACCAACTGGGCGCAGAACTGGGTGCATCCGCAGGTCGCGGCGGGCCTGGACGTAGCCGACCTGGATCGCTGGCCGATGACCAAGGTGCTGCGCGACCGCGTCGGTGTCCCGATCTCCCGGATCACCGACACGGTCGAGGCCCGACTCGCCGACCCGGCCACCGCCGACCTGCTCCGGGTCCCGCTGCTGAGCCCGATCCTGTACTACACGGGCATCGCGTACGACGAGAGCGGCCGGGTGGTGGACGTGGCGCAGATCCGCTACCGGGGCGACCGCTTCTCCTTCTCGGTCACGGTGGAGGCTCGCTAAGGGGCGTCTTGCCGTTCACGGCCGTGTCCAGGAAGTCCCGTCTGGCCCGCGACGCCTGGCACGCACTCCCGCCGCAGGCCGCGCCCTTCGGGCGTACGACGGGGCTTTCCGGACACGGCCCAGGGCCCGCCGTTACGATGCCGGGGGAAGGCGGCGGACGGGGCCCGGCGGGCGACGGGGAGGACGACACGGTGGCAGCACCGGCAGCGGCCGGCTCCGGCGAGGGCCCGCGCGTCCCGCTCCTGGACGAGCTCATGCCCTGGTCGGTACGGCCGCTGCGGACCGGGCGCCCCTGGGTGACCGCCCCGGACGCGGCGTCGCTGCGGGCGCGCTGGGACCGCCTGGTGCGGGCCTCGGGCGAGGAGCGCGACCGGCTGTTCGCCCCCACCCGCTCCCGTACGCAGCACACCGCGGTGGCCGCCCTGCCCGGCCGCTCCGGCGCCACCGGCCGCTTCGCCCGCGAGTCGGGCCCCTGCCCGGAGCCGGTGCGCGTCCTGCACGGGCCGTACGACGAGCAGTGGCTGCTCCCCGACCACCGCCTGATCGACGTGGCCCGGCCGGAACTGTGGCGGGTCGCCGACGGGCATCAGCTCTTCGTGGTCGAGCACGGCCGGGTGCCCCGGGACCCGGGCCCGGCCCTCTCGGTGACGGCTCTGCTCCCCGACGGCCACTGTCCGGCGGGCCGCCCCGGCCGCGTCCGCCCGCTGTACCGCCGCCCCGGCGGCCTCGAACCCAACCTGGCCCCCGGCCTGCTCCCCCTGCTGCGCGCCCGCCACGGCGACACGGTCACCGCCGAGTCGGCGCTCGCCTGGATTCTGGCGGCGGCCCGGCCCTCCCCCGCCGGCTGCGAGGTCCCGCTGCCCGCCGATACCGCGCACTGGACGTCGGGGGTCGAGCTGGGCCGGGAGCTGCTGCGGCTCCAGCTGCGCGGGGCACGCGGCGCGGAGCGTCCCCGGCTGCCGGGCGGGCAGCGCCCGTACGTCCGGGCCGCCGTGCCGCCGGACCCGGTGCCCCTGTCGTACGGCGCCGAGGAGCGGGTGCTGAGCCTCGGTACGGGGCGCATCTCACCGGTGCCCGCCGGTGCGTGGGAGTTGCGGGTGGGCGGCGTACGCATGCTGGAGCTGTGGTTCGAGCGCCGGACGGCGGTGCCCGGGGCGGCGGGCCTGGAGGCGGTGCGTCCCCGTGCCTGGCCGCAGGAGTGGACCTCGGAGCTGCTGGAGCTGATCAGCCTGCTTGCCCTGCTCGCCGAGCTGCGGCCCCGGCAGGAGGAACTGGCCGGTGCGCTGGCGTCCGGCCCGGAGATCGGCGCGGAGGAGCTGCGTGCGGCGGGCGTGCTGCCGGTGCCGGACGCGGCCCGGCGCCCCGCGTCCGTACTGGACCACCGGGAGGAGGGCCCGGACGGGCAGTTCGCGCTGCTGTGACGCGGGGTGTCACCGAGGGGGTGGGACCTGGTCCGCAAGCGCGACCGGCCGGTTCAGGGTGCCCAGCAGGCAGATGAAGCTGGACTCCAGGAACGCGCCGAGTTCGGCGGCGGCGTCCGGCCCGTCCGGCGGCCAGCTGGTGACCGCCTCCTCGGCGAAGGCCATCCAGGCGCGGGTGGCGACGGGCAGCAGGGGCGAGTGCGGCATCCCGAGCCGCCGCTGGCCCTCCTCCACCCGGCGGGCGAGCGTGGAGCGGGTCGCCTCCACGATGTCCTCGACGGCGGGGTGGCTGCCGGCGGCACCCCGGACGAGGGCGAGGTAGACCCTGCGGTGTTCGGTGACGTACGCCGCGAACCCGGCGATGAACGCCCGCAGCCAGGCGACGGGCTCCAGCGAGGCGTCCGGCTCGGTGGCGGCGGCGAAGTCGTCGCACTCCCGCTGCACCACGGAGCGGTAGAAATCGCGTTTGGAATCGAAATAGTGGAAGAGCAGGCCGCGCGATATGCCGGCGCGGCGAGCCACGTCATCGGTGGAAAGCTCGTCCAGGGAACGATCGGCAAGCATGTCCACGCCAATCGCCACCAATTGCGCCCTCCGCTCGTCGGGGCTCAAACGCGCGGCTCGCTTCTCGGGCATGCCGACAGTGTAGAAGTGTTTCGGCACCGAATTACCTCGGTACCCATTTCTCTCCTTCGCCTACGGTGCGTGACCGGTTGCGGACACGGCGACGCGCCACTGCCGACTCCGGGGATGACGGAAGAGCGGGCAGCAGCGCGATGCGAGAACCAGGGCCGCCTCGGGTCAGCGGCGGCTGCCGAAGAGCGAGCGCCGCAGTCGGCGCAGGGGCGCGAAGAGCGAGACCCGCGCACTTCTGCTGCGCCGGCTGTGCGCGGCGTCGCGCGAGGTGATCTCGCGCATCAGCAGCGTCGCTTCCGCGGACTCGCGCTGCGGGACGACGGGGCCGCCCAGCACCGCGAGATGACGGTCGAGGCGCGAACTCGTCGCACTGCTCCCGCATGTAATGGCAGGCACGCGCGCCCTGCTGCGCACCGTTATCTGTTCCATGTCACTCCCCACCCGTACGAGGGCACTCGGCCCGGGCAGGTTAACCCTATCGCCCCGCGCCGACACTCGTGTATCCGGGCACAGGATTGCGCACACATGTACGGAGATTGACGATCCGTCGGCGAATCCGCCCGATTCCGGGGCGAGTTGGTCAACCTGCGGGAGGCGCGCCCCTTCCGGGGCGCGCCGATGGATGCTCCTATGGTTGTCAAGCCGCAGCAGCGAGGGCGGTTTGAGTGATTCGTTCCGTGGGCTTGGTGGTCAGCGTGCGGTAGACCTCGCGGGCGACGAATCGCTTGAGACAGCGCATGATGTCCTTCTTCGAGAGCCCTTCCTTCGTGCGGCGTTCAACGTAGGCGCGGGTGCGTTCGTCGAAGCGCATGCGGGTCAGCACG
>NZ_SSBI01000070.1 GCF_004795015.1 Streptomyces sp. A1277
GTGCGATCCAGCACCGGGCGGGGATGCAGACCTCGAAGACGATCGTCGCGGTCAACAAGGACTCCGAGGCCCCGATCTTCGACCTCGTCGACTACGGCGTCGTCGGTGACCTCTTCGACGTCGTCCCGCAGCTGACCGAGGAGATCACCACCCGCAAGGGCTGATCCTTGGGACAGCACCCATGAGCAACGGCCCGGGGCCGCACGGTGGACCACCGTGCGGCCCCGCGTCGTTCCCGATCACCGTTGACGCCGGTGCGGCATCCTTATAACTTCACTATACGGATTGTTGATTCCGGGAAGCGGAAACTATTACAGCATGGAGGGTGCGGACATGGGGCAGCAGGAGAAGGTGGCGACGAGCCTCGCCGGTGCGGTCAGCGACGGGATCAGCGCCTCCCTCGCGGCGGTGGACGCCGAACTCGCCCGCCGCTACCCGGGCGACCCCGGCACCCGCCAGCCCGTCCACACGGTCTACGTACCGGGCGACACCTTCACAACCGGCACCCTGCGCTCCTGGGGCGACGAGGCGCTGAAGGCGCTCGACGAGCACGCCCCCGACGCGGCCGCCCTCGCCGCGGTCCTCGGCATCCCGGACGAGCTCGCCGGGCCCGTCCACGACCGCGTGCGCGCCAAGCTGGAGCGCGAGCCGGTCGAAGACCTCCGGATCGACTTCGAGGACGGCTACGGGCCCCGCTCCGACGCCGAGGAGGACGAGGCGGCGGCCCGCGCGGCCCGGCTCGTCTCGGAGGCGTACGCGAACGGCACGGCGGCGCCGTACACGGGCATCCGGATGAAGTGCATGGAGGCGGCGGTACGCGACCGCGGCATCCGCACCACGGACGTCTTCCTCACCGGCCTGATGCGGGCGGGCGGCCTGCCCGAAGGGCTCGTCCTCACCCTGCCCAAGGTGACGTACCCGGAGCAGGTCACCGCCTTCGTCCAGCTGCTCGACGCCTTCGAGCAGGCACACGGGCTGCCGTCCGGGCGCCTCGGCTTCGAGATCCAGATCGAGACCAGCCAGTCCATCCTGGCCGCCGACGGCACCGCCGCCGTGGCCCGGATGATCGACGCGGCGCGGGGACGGGCGACCGGTCTGCACTACGGGACCTTCGACTACAGCGCGTGCGTCGGCGTCAGTCCCGCGTACCAGGCGAGCGACCACCCGGCGGCCGACCACGCCAAGGCCGTCATGCAGGTGGCCGCCGCCGGCACCGGCGTACGCGTCTCGGACGGCTCGACCAACGTCCTGCCCGTCGGCCCCACCCCCCAGGTCCACGAGGCGTGGCGGCTGCACTACGGCCTCACCCGGCGTGCCCTGGCCCGCGCGTACTACCAGGGCTGGGACATGCACCCGGGCCACCTGCCGACCCGGTACGCGGCCGTCTACACCTTCTACCGCGAGGGCCTGGAGCAGGCCGCCTCCCGGCTCGCCGCGTACGTGGCCAGGACCGGCGGCGACGTCATGGACGAACCCGCCACCGCCAAGGCGCTCAGCGGCTACCTGCTCCGGGGTATCGACTGCGGCGCCCTGGACACCGCCGAGGTGGCCCGGCTGACCGGGCTGACCCGCGCGGACCTCGACGCCTTCGCCTCGCCCCGGCGCGGCACCCTGACGGTCACCGCGCCCTGAGGGGCGTCGCTCAGGCCGGGGGGAGCTCGCCCGAACCGCGCGGGATCAGGCGGGTCGGGAGCTCCACGCGCGCCGGCGCGTGGCCGGCCCCGTCCAGGCGCCGGAAGAGGTACTCGGCGGCGGTGCGGCCCACGGCCGCGGCGTCCTGGGAGATGACGGTGATGCCGAGCAGGTCGGCCAGCTCGATGTCGTCGAAGCCGACCAGGGCGACCGGCGGTCGGCGGTCCGCCAGCACGCGGACCGCGGTCACCGTCACCCGGTTGTTGCCCGAGAAGAGGGCCGTCACGGGCTCCGGGCCGCCGAGCATCGCCTCGGCGGCGGCGCGGACCCGGTCCGGCTCCGTGGAGCCCAGCGACACCCAGGAGTCCTCGACGGTTATCCCGGCGTCCGCCATCGCGGCGTGGTAGCCGCGCAGCCGCTCGGTCGCGGTGTGGATGCGCGGCTGGTCGCCGATGAAGCCGATCCGGCGGTGGCCGTGCGCGATCAGATGGGCGACGCCCTCGCGGGCGCCGCCGAAGCTGTCCGAGAGCACCATGTCCGCCTCGATCCGCCCGGCCGGGCGGTCCACGAAGACCGTCGCGACCCCGGCCTTGATCTCCGGTTCCAGGTAGCGGTGGTCGTCGGCGGCCGGGATCACGATCAGCCCGTCCACCCGGCGCGCGCACAGGGCGAGGACCAGCTCCTGTTCGCGCTCCGGGTCCTCCGCGCTCGAACCGTTGATCAGCAGCGCTCCGTGCGCGCGGGCCACCTCCTCCACCGCGCGGCTCAGCGGCCCGTAGAAGGGGTCCGCCAGGTCCTCCAGGACCAGGCCGATGGAGGCGGTGCGGCCCTTGCGCAGCACGCGGGCGCTGTCGTTGCGGCGGAAGCCCAGCGCGTCGATGGCCTCCTGGACCCGGCGCTCGGTGTCGGGCGTGACGCCCGGCTCGCTGTTGACCACGCGCGAGACCG
Organism: Streptomyces sp. A1277; assembly: GCF_004795015.1. Lineage (GTDB taxonomy): Bacteria > Actinomycetota > Actinomycetes > Streptomycetales > Streptomycetaceae > Streptomyces. The sequence goes on from NZ_SSBI01000070.1 coordinate 2,581, forward strand.
TCTTGAGGCCCACCCCGGCCCGGGCGGCCACGTCCTTCATGGTCGGCCGGTTGCCGTAACGGGGCTCGGGGTGACGGGTGGTCTCGGCCACGGTGCGCTGTCCTGTCGTCGGTGCGGGCGGTCCCGAAGGTCCGCGGCGGCTGCCGCGGAGGTCCCGGAGGGTGTGGCGTCGAGCATAGGCCCTGGACAACGTTGTCAAGGGAATGGAGACTGGGCAGACTGTCCGCCTGAGCCGCAGGTCCCGCCCACACCACCCGGAGCCACACCGATGCATACCGACCTCGTCGCCGCCCTCGATATCGGAGGCACCAAGATCGCCGGCGCGTTGGTGGACCGGGACGGCACGCTCGTCGTGCGCGCGCAGCGCCCGACGCCCGCCCGGGAGAGCGCCGAGCGGGTCATGGAGGCGGTGGGCGGCGTTCTGGCCGAGCTGGCCGCCTCGCCGCGGTGGGGGGAAGCGACGGCCGTGGGGATCGGCAGCGCGGGCCCGGTGGACGCGTCCAGCGGGACGGTCAGCCCGGTCAACGTGCCCGGCTGGCGGGGTTTCCCGCTGGTGGAACGGGTCCGCGACGCCACGGGCGGGCTTCCGGTCACACTGGTCGGCGACGGGGTGGCCATCACCGCGGCGGAGCACTGGCTCGGCGCGGCCCGCGGCCACGACAACGCGCTGTGCATGGTCGTCTCGACCGGCGTCGGAGGCGGGCTCGTGCTCGGCGGCGCCCTCCACCCGGGCCCCAGCGGCAACGCCGGCCACATCGGGCACATCAGCGTGGACCTCGACGGCGACCCGTGCCCGTGCGGGGCGCGCGGCTGCGTCGAGCGCATAGCGAGCGGCCCCAACATCGCCCGCCGCGCGCTGGAGAACGGCTGGCGGCCGGGCCCGGACGGGGACCCCTCAGCGGTGGCCGTCGCGGCGGCCGCGCGGGCGGGCGACCCGGTCGCCCTGGCCTCCTTCGAGCGCGCCGCGCAGGCCCTGGCCGCCGGGATCGCCGCGACGGCGACCCTGGTCGAGATCGACATCGCGGTGATCGGCGGCGGCGTGGCCGGTGCCGGCGACCTGCTGTTCGCACCGCTGCGCACCGCCCTGCGCCGGTACGCCACGCTGTCGTTCGTGCAGCCGCTGACCGTGGTGCCCGCCGTCATGGGCAACGACGCCGGGCTGGTGGGCGCGGCGGCGGCCGCCCTCGCCGCGCCCGCGGGCGCCGACGAGGGCGTGCCGGCCAGGGCCCACTGAGTACGGTGCGCCCGGGCCGGCCCCTCACGGCCGGCCGGGGCGCACCGCCCCCGGGCGGCGGACGTGGCCGTCACCCACGGCCGCCGGGTTCAGCAGGTGATGCGCAGGTCCGCCCAGTCCGCGTGGTCGGAGTCGACGCCGTCACCTCCGTCCCCGACCACCAGGCGGACGACCCGGGCCCCGCTCACGTCCGCCGAGAGCGGCTGCGCCGGCATGGCGTTGGTCAGCACCCCGGTCGATGCCGCCTTGGTGCCGTCCGCCCAGATCTCGAATGTCACGCTTCCCTTGGTTCCCTTCTCGTCGTCGACTCCGACCCGGGCCGTCACGGTGCTGCAGGCGCCGCCCGCGTAGTACTCGACGCTGCTGGCCGCGTGCACCCCGAGCCCCTTGGCGAACACCTCGCCGCCGATGGTCAGCGGGTGGCCGTCGCCCGCCGCGCTCTCCCCGTTGCTGGTGTCCTTCTCCACGGGCCCGTAGCCGTTGGACGCGCTGAGCCGCGGCAGGTCGCTGAGGTAGCTGCTGCCGGCCGGTGGCGCGACCACCACGGTGGCCTGGAACGGGACGGCGGTCCGCACCCGGTTTCCGGTGGGGGAGCGGTACTGCGCGGCGAGCGTCAGGTCGTAGCCGCCGGGAGCCGTTCCCGCCGGTGCCGTCACCCGCCAACGGGTGGTGAGCGCCCGGCCCGTGGGCAGGGCCGCCGTCCCCGTGCTCGAAGCGGCCTTCACCTGCCAGCCGGACGGCCCGGTGAGTGCGGCCGACACCATGAGCGCGGGCGTGCGGCCCAGGTCGGTCACCTCGGTCGTCAGCGTGGCCGTGCGGCCCGCCTCGACCAGGGGGCTGCCCTCCAGGGCGAGTTCCACGGCGGGCGGATGGGCGGCCCAGCGGCGGTCGGTGGCCACGCGCAGCAGCACGGTGCCGTGGGCGGGTACGGTCGCCGAGAGGCTGCCCGCCGTGTTGCGGGTGGTGTGCTCCCACAGGTCGCGCACGGTGTACGCGGAGGTCTTCGGCAGGCCCACCGCGGCGGCCGTGGTGGAGATGCGCTGGGCGCCGCCGGTCTCGTTGAACAGGGCGACCGCCCGGCTGCCGTCCCGCATCTCCTTGGCGACGACCCAGCGCCCGCCGCCGGACGACAGCACCTCACCCTGCTTGCCCAGCGGGTCCTGGTCGACGGCGATGACCTCCTCGTTGGAGAGGATGTCGAACGTCTCCCGCGTGGCCGTGCGCAGATCGGACCCGATGAGCAGCGGAGCCGCCATCACCGACCACATCGAGAAGTGGGTGCGGTACTCGGTGTCCGTCATCCCGCCGTTCCCGACCTCCAGCATGTCGGGGTCGTTCCAGTGGCCGGGTCCCGCCGCCGCGGCGAGCGGGAGGTTCTGCTTCATGATCGACAGCATGCTGCCCCAGCTGTCGTTGATGTCGCCCGTGGTGCGCCAGAGGTTGCCCAGTCCGGCGGCCCACTCCCAGGGCTTGTTCTCGCCCCATTCACAGATGCTGTAGACGATGGGGCGGCCGGTCGCGGCCAGCGCGTCCCGCATCGTCGTGTAGCGCTCCTTCGCGTCCACGCCCTGGTTGTTGCAGTTGTCGTACTTCAGATAGTCGACGCCCCAGTCGGCGAACTGCCGGGCGTCACTGAACTCGTGGCCGAGGGCACCGGGAAGGCCCACGCTGTCGCACGTCCTGGTGCCCGCGCTGGTGTAGATCCCGAGCTTGAGGCCCTTGGAGTGGACATAGTCCGCGACGGCTTTGACGCCGTTCGGGAACCGGACCGGATCGGCTTCCAGTTTGCCGTCGGCATTCCGCTGCGGCACCGCCCAGCAGTCGTCCAGATTGACGTACTCGTAGCCGGCGTCCTTGAGCCCTTTCTCGACGAAGATGTCGGCGATTGCCTTGACCATCGACTCGTTGAACTCGGCGCGGCAATGCGTGGAGTTCCAGTTGTTGAATCCCATGGGCGGAGCGAGGGCGAGACCGTTCCCGGCCTGCGCGCCGGCCGTCGCCGCGGGGGCGGGGGAGTGCGCGGCGGCGGGCACCACGGCTCCGGCCGTGCACAGCAGGCCCGCGGTGAGGGCTCCGACGATTCTGTGGCGGCTCGCGCGGGTGGGACGGCTTGGAAGATGACGCATCGTTACGTTCCTCCGTACTCGTGCCGGATCATGTGGCGACATGTACACGCCAGGCCGAGCGATTACGTTAGAGCGTGTTGAAGTCTGTTGGAAGAGGGTGAGTGACCGATGGCTGGTATCTCGTCAAAACCCTTGACTGTGCCTCTTGTTGGCGGTGAGATCCAATCGCACGTTCGGTTGTGTTCGGTTGCCTTCCGGAGGACGGGGTCATGGCACACGCGTACGACAGATCGGATCTGCCCGGCAGCGTCGCGGGACATCGGATGTCCCGGCGGAGCCTGTTACGCGGTGCGGCACTGGGGGCCGGTGCGGTCACGCTGCCCGCCCTGCTCACCGCCTGCGGGAGCGGCCCCGGCGGGGACGGCAAGACCATCACCCTGGGATCGAATGCGTCCGACCCCGTTCCCAAGAAGGCGTTCGCCGAGGCTTTCCAGGCTTACGCCGACCAGTCCGACGGCCGAAAGGTGAAGGTCAACACCGTCGACCACAACACCTTCCAGGAGAACATCAACCGCTATCTCCAGGGCAAGCCCGACGACGTCTTCATGTGGTTCGCCGGGAACCGCATGCAGTTCTTCGCCAAGAAGGGCCTGCTGCACGACATCAGCGACAACTGGCAGAGCTACACCGGATTCTCCGACGCCCTGAAGGACCAGTCCACCGGCGAGGACGGCAAGCAGTACCTCACCCCGTACTACTACTATCCGTGGGCCGTCTTCCACCGTAAGAGCCTGTTCGCCGAGCGGGGCTACCAGACGCCCAAAACGCTGGACGAGTACGTGGCACTCGCCAAGCAGATGAAGAAGGACGAGCTGGAGCCCATCGCGTTCTGCGACAAGGACGGCTGGCCCGCCATGGGAACCTTCGACTACATCAACATGCGGACCAACGGATACGAGTTCCACAAGAGCCTCATGGCCGGCGAGGAAGCCTGGACGGACAAGCGCGTCAGGGAGGTCTTCGACACCTGGCGACGCCTCCTCCCGTACTGCCAGCCCGGCGCCAACGGCCGCACCTGGCAGGAGGCCGCCACCAGCCTCCAGAAGCGCGAGGCGGGCATGACCGTCCTCGGTCTTCCGCATCCCGGGGCGCAGTTCCCCAAGGGAGAACAGGCCGACCTCGACTTCTTTCCCTTCCCCGCGATCAACCCCGAGCACGGCCAGGACGCCGTCGAAGCGCCCATCGACGGGTTCCTGCTGGCCAAGAAGTCCAAGAACCTCAAGAACGAGAAGACCCTGGAGAGCGCCAAGGACCTGCTGAAGTGGCTCGCCACCGGCAAGGCCGAGGACATCTACCTCAAGAGCGACCCCAACAACATCGCGGTCAGCGACGAGGCGGACATCTCGCAGTACTCCGCCCTGCAGAAGAAGGCCGTCGACCTGGTCTCGGGCGCCAAGCAGATCTCCCAGTTCCTGGACCGCGACACCCGCCCGGACTTCTCCTCCACGGTCATGATCCCGGCGATCCAGAAGTTCATCAGCAGCCCGAACGACGTGGACGGCCTGGTCAACGGCATCGAACGGCAGAAGAAGACCATCTTCGCCTCGGACTGAACCCGGAGTACGCATCGTGTCGTTCATCTCGGGGCGGCGCACCGGACGACGGGGCTCGCGGCGTTTCACCCGCCGCGACCTCGTCGTGCTGGGCGTCCTGCTCGGCCTGCCCGTCCTGCTCGACCTCGCCATCGTCTGGGGGCCGACCCTCGCCTCCGTCGTCCTCTCCTTCACCAGCTGGGACGGCATCGGCGACATCGAGTGGGTCGGAACGCGCAACTACGTGAACCTGTTCACGAACTACCCGCAGTTCTGGCCCGCCGCCCGGCACAACCTGCTCTGGCTCGCCTTCCTCGGCCTCGTCGCGACCCCCTTCGGGCTGCTCCTGGCCGTCCTCATCGACAGGGGCGTGCGCTTCAGCCGCTTCTACCAGTCGACGCTGTACATGCCCGTCGTGCTCTCGCTCGCCGTGGTCGGCTTCATCGCCCAGCTCGTCTTCTCGCGGGACCAGGGCGCACTCAACGCCGTCATCGGCGACACGCAGTCCCCGACCGACTGGCTGGGCGACCCCGACCTCAACATCTGGATGATCCTGCTGGCCGCCGCCTGGCGCCACACCGGCTACGTGATGATCCTCTACCTCGCCGGGCTCAAGGCCGTCGACCCCTCCCTCAAGGAGGCCGCCGCGATCGACGGGGCGAACGAGGCGCAGACCTTCTTCCGCATCGTCTTCCCGACCCTGCGGCCGGTCAACGTCATCGTCGGCGTCATCACCGTCATCGAGTCGCTGCGCGCCTTCGACATCGTGTACGCGGTCAACCACGGCCGCAACGGCCTCGAACTGCTCTCGGTGCTCGTCACCGACAACATCATCGGCGAGGCCAGCCGGATCGGCTTCGGCTCCGCCATCGCCGTCGTCCTGCTGACCGTCTCCCTGGGATTCGTGGTCACGTACCTGGTCCAGGAGCTCCGAGGGGAGAAGAACCGATGACCACGACGCAGGCGACCCCCGTACGCCCGTCGCCGCCCGCCCCCGCCCCGGGCCGCCGCAGGCTCCGCCCCGGCAGGCTCGGTGTGCACGCCTTCCTGATGGCGGTCTCGCTTGCCTTCCTCGCCCCGCTGCTGCTCGCCGTCTACGCCTCGCTGCGGCCGTACGACGAGACGTCGGAACACGGTTACTTCTCGCTGCCGCGCCATCTCTCGCTGGACTACTACCGGCAGGCGTTCACCGACTCCGGTATGACGAAGTACTTCGTCAACACCATGATCATCGCGGTGCCGGGAGTGCTGATCACCCTCTTCCTGGCCTCCTTCGTGGCCTTCGCGCTCGCCCGGCTGAAGATGCGCGGCGGGCTCGTCCTGCTGATGCTGTTCACGGCCGGGAACCTGCTCCCGCAGCAGGTGATCGTCACCCCGCTGTACGTCGTCTTCAACCGGATCCCGCTGCCCTACTGGATGTCCGACTCGATGACGATGTTCGACTCCTACTGGGCCGTCATCCTGGTGCAGACCGGCTTCCAGCTCGGCTTCTGCGTCTTCGTCCTGGCCAACTTCATGCGCACCCTCCCGCCGGAGATCCTGGAGGCGGCCGTGGTCGACGGGGCCGGCGTCTGGACCCAGTTCTGGCGGATCACCCTGCCGCTGTGCCGGCCCGCGCTCGCCGCCCTGGGCACGCTCCAGTTCACCTGGATGTACAACGACTTCCTGTGGGCGCTGGTCTTCATATCCGACGGCGACAAACTGCCCGTCACCTCCGCACTGAACAACCTGCGCGGCCAGTTCTTCACGGACTACAACCTGCTGGCGGCAGGGTCCGTGATCGTCGCGCTCCCGACCCTCGTGGTGTTCCTGCTGCTCCAGCGCCACTTCATCGCCGGGCTCACGCTCGGGGCCGGCAAGGGGTGAAGGGCGCCCGGTCCTGCGGCCGGCGGCAGGACCGGGCGACGACGGCGCTCGGAGCGCGCCGTCTCCCGCCCTATTCGCAGGCGACGCCGTCGCCGTCGCGGTCGAGGTGGCGGCCGTAACCGGGATCGCCCCGGTGGATGGGGGCCGCACCGGCCGCGCGCACGGCGGTGCAGTTCGCGTAGTACGCCGAGCTGCCGCCGCCGCTGCTGCCGCTGCCCGAGCCGGAACCGCCCGAGCCTGAGTCGTCCGAGGTGTCGGCGGGGTCCTCGGGCGCGACGGTGACCTTGACGGTCTTGGTCTTCGTGACGGTCGGCACCGGCTTCGGGCTCGCGGTGACGGTCTCGGTCACCGCGGGCTCGGGCGCGGCGGTGTGCGTCACCGTGGCCGTGACGGTCGGCGCGGGCGAGGACTTCGCCGCGGCCTCGGCGTCCGAGCCGGAGCTCTCACCGGCACTGCCCATGCCCACGCCGATGATGAACACGACGGCTGCGGCCGGAAGGACGATCCGTTTCCTCGCCCAGCGGGGCGCGCTGCCGGCGGGAGCCGGAGGACCTAACGGCGTGGGCTGCGGCGGCGGCCCCCAAGGCGGCGGCTGCGGCGGCGGGTTGTGCGACATGGGACCCCCCAAGGGATATGTGGAGAGACGACCGTAGCCATGGAGCCGGACGAATGGGAGGCGGATACTCCGCTAGTGATGGAGTTGTGACCGAAGGGTGAAGCACATGGCCCGCCACGGCCCGTGCGCCGCCGCCGATGTCAGTGGCGGGTGCGATCCTGCGTGCATGGACGAGATCATGCGACGGCGGGTGTACGGCGCCGACCACGACGACCCCGATCCGGGCCCCCGGCCCGGGCGGGAGTACCGGGAGCTGGTGGGCGGTCCGCTCGACGGCCTGCTGCTCGACGTGACCGGCTGGACGCCGGTCGCCCTCGCCGACGGCTCCGCCCTGGTCACCGAGATCGGTGCCTACGGGCCGGGCGGACGCGCCGAGTACGGGCCGCGCGCCGACGAGCCGGACAAGTGGGACTGGCGCGGCGACACGCCCTGACGTCCTGTCCGCGCAGGCGTCCCGGGCGCACGCCGAAGCCGTGCGTCCGGGCGTCAGCGCCCCCGGTCCGACGCCTGCTGCGGTACGACCACGAGGAACGCGTCCTGCTCCAGGTCCATCACGACCTCCGCCGCGACCCCTTCGCCGCGGCGGGCGGCCGCGAACTCTTCCGCGGGCCAGCTGCCCCGCGGACCGCCCGCGGGGAACTGCTCGAGCACGGTGCGACGCATGGTCCACACCCCCTGTCGTTCATTTCTGCTGCCCGCTCCAACGACGCGCGGCCCCCGCCGTTACGGTCCGGCCCGCTTCCTCCCCCGTACCCCGCAGCGGCCCGGCGAGGTCGTTCGATGTCCGCTTCGCACAACGCATCGCCTCCGCCGTGTTTTCGCGGCAGGGTGTTGCGGGCAAGCCACAGGGGGCTACGGAAGAGGGGGGAACCGTGATCGTCTGGATCAACGGTGCGTTCGGCGCGGGCAAGACCAGCGCCGCGCGTGAACTGATCGATCTGATCCCGAACAGCACCTTCTACGACCCGGAACTGACCGGGACGGGGCTGCGGAACCTGCTGCCCCAGAAAAAGCTCGCCGAGGTGACCGACTTCCAGGACCTGCCGATCTGGCGGCGCCTCGTGGTGGACACCGCGGCCGCCCTGCTCGCCGAGATGGGCGGGGTGCTGGTGGTTCCGATGACGCTGCTGAGGCAGGAGTATCGCGACGAGATATTCGGCGGGCTCGCCGCCCGGCGCATTTCGGTGCGCCATGTACTGCTCTCACCTGACGAAACGATCCTGCGTCAGCGCATCGCCCATCGGGCCGAATTCCCCGGCGACGCGGAGGACGCGGACCCGACCGGCCACTGGGCATACGACCGCATCGAACCGTACCGCTCGGCCCTCGACTGGATCACCGGGGACGCCCACACCATCGACAACAGCACCCTCACACCCCGCGAGACGGCGGAGCGCATCGCGGAGGCCGTACGCACCGGGGCGGCCCCGGCCTGCGAGATCGTGCAGACCCCCGAACCGACCGCGGAGACCGTCGCCGCCGGGGTGCTGCTCTTCGACGAACACGACCGGTTCCTGCTCGTCGACCCCACGTACAAACCCGGCTGGGAGTTCCCCGGCGGCGTGGTGGAGACCGGCGAGGCCCCCGCACAGGCCGGGATCAGGGAGGTGGAGGAGGAGATAGGCATCCGCCTCGAACAGGTCCCCAAGCTCCTCGTCATCGACTGGGAGGCGCCCGATCCCCCCGGATACGGAGGGCTGCGGCTCCTCTTCGACGGCGGTCTGCTGCCGCAGGCGGACGCCGCACGGCTGCTGCTGCCCGGCTCCGAACTGCGCGGCTGGCGGTTCGTCACCGAGGCGGAGGCGGCCACCCTGCTGCCGCCCACCCGCTACGAACGGCTGTGCTGGGCCCTCAGGGCCCGTGAGCGCTCAGCCGTGCTCAATCTGGAGGCGGGCGTCCCGGTCGGCTGAGGCCCGCATGACCGCGGTGGCGTCCTTCGTGAGCGGATCGCCGTGGCCGAAGCAGACCGTGGCCGCCTCCAGCGCCGCCAGCCGCCGGAAGGAGGCCACGGCCTGCCTTCGGTCGATGTTGAAGACGCCCAGCATCACCTGCCCCACCCCGGCGACGCAGTCACCCGTGAACAGCACTCCGTGCCGGGGCAGGTGCAGACCGATGGAGCCCGGAGTGTGACCGGGGGAGTGGACCACCCGCGCCCCGCCCGCGAACGGCAGCGTCACGCCGTCGGACAGTTCGGTGTCGACCCGGGTCGGCGGAGCCGGAGGCACGGTCAGCCCGTGCTCGTACAGCGGGCGTTCCCAGTCCAGGAGCACCGGCTCACCGATCTCCTCCTCACCCCGGATCACCGGGGCGTCCAGCCGGTGCGCCAGGATCTCGGCGCCGTGACGGTCGGCGAGCTCCTGGGCCGCGCCGTAGTGGTCGCGATGCCCGTGGGTGATCACGATGCGGGCGATGCGGGCGGGGTCGTGGCCGAGCCCGCGCACCGCCTCCTCGATGGCGGACGCCGCGCGCACGTCGCCCGCGTCGACCAGGGTCAGCTCCGCCCCGTCGCGCCAGAGGTACGCCTGACCGATCGGGAAGCGGAACATGTGCAGCCGGGGAAGGACTTGGACGAGATCCATGCGGCGAACGTACGCGGCCGCGTCCGGCCACCGCATGGATCTACGCTCTCGGCGAGCTTCGCTCAACGCGTAGCCCGCCCACGGAGGCGGTCAGACGGCCTTGGAGGCCGCGTAGTTGCGCAGGAACAGCGCCTCGGTCACCGAGAGCCGCTCCAGCTCCTGGGGCGACACGCTCTCGTTCACCGCGTGGATCTGTGCCTCGGGCTCACTCAGCCCGATCAGCAGGATCTCCGCGTCCGGGTACAGCACGGCCAGCGTGTTGCAGAGCGGGATCGAACCGCCCATGCCGGAGGACTGCATCTCCTGGCCCGGGTAGGCGACCCGCATGGCGTCCGCCATCGCCGTGTAGGCCGGGCTCGCGATGTCGGCGCGGAACGGCTGGCCCTGGCCGACCTGCTCGACGGAGACCTTCGCCCCCCACGGGGCGTGCGCCAGCAGGTGCGCGGTCAGCAGCTTGGTCGCCTCGTCCGCGTTCTGGCCCGGCGGTACCCGCAGACTGATCTGCGCCCGCGCGCTCGCCTGCACCGACGGCGTCGCGCCGACCACGGCGGGGCAGTCGATCCCGATCACGGTGACGGCGGGCCGCGCCCAGATCCGGTCGGCGACCGTGCCCGTGCCGATCAGCCCGACCCCGTCGAGGACCTTGGCGTCCTTGCGGAACTCCTCCTCCGGGTACTGCAGACCGTCCCACTCCGTGTCCGCGGTCAGGCCGTCGACCGTGGTCGAACCGTCCTCGGCGCGCAGCGACGCCAGCAGCCGGATCATCGCGGCGAGCGCGTCGGGGGCGGCGCCGCCGAACTGCCCGGAGTGGAGGTTGCCCTCCAGGGTGTCGAGCTGGACCCGCAGCATCGTCATGCCGCGCAGCGTCGAGGTGACGGTCGGCAGCCCCACCCGGAAGTTGCCGGTGTCGCCGATCACGATGGTGTCGGCGGCGAGCAGTTCGGGGTGCGCCTCGGCGTACCGCTCCAGACCGCCGGTGCCCTGCTCCTCCGAGCCCTCCACGATCACCTTGACCGAGACGGGTACCCCACCGTCCGCCTTGAGGGCGCGCAGCGCGAGCAGGTGCATGACGAAGCCGCCCTTGCAGTCGGCCGTGCCCCGGCCGAACCAGCGGCCGTCACGCTCCGTCAGCTCGAACGGCGGGGAGAGCCAGGCCGACTCGTCGAGCGGCGGCTGCACGTCGTAGTGCGCGTAGAGCAGCACGGTCGGCGCGCCGGCCGGGCCGGGCAGGAAGCCGTAGACGGACTGGGTGCCGTCGGGGGTGTCGAGCAGGGCGACGTCCTGGAAGCCCTCGGCGCGCAGGGCGCCGGCGACCCACGCGGCGGCCGCCTCGCACTCGCTCTTCGGATACACCGCGGGGTCCGCCACCGACTGGAAGGCCACCAGCTCGGTCAGCTCCGCCTTGGCGCGGGGCATCAGCGAGGCGACGGTCTCGGAAATCGGATGGCCGGTCATGGGACACGCTCCTGGTAGGTGCGACGTTATGTGTACGTTTCCGGGTACTTGCCCGCCTGGAGTGGGGCGTTGCGGGTACGTCGGAGACTCGGCCGATCCTCCCACAGCAGGGGTCGGCCGCAACGCGCCGTAGGATGCCGTGAGCAGCTTGGGCCACTGGTCGGATCGGGAGCAGAAGCACATCGTGAGCAGCGAGAACGCAGACGCCGGACATGAGCACGAAGAGACGTCCGTGTGGGACGTCGTCGTAGTCGGCGCCGGACCCGCGGGAGCCTCCGCGGCATACGCGGCGGCGGTGGCCGGCCGCAAGGTACTGCTCCTGGAAAAGGCGGAACTGCCCCGCTACAAAACGTGTGGCGGCGGCATCATCGGGTATTCGCGCGACGCGCTGCCGCCCGGGTTCGAACTGCCCCTGCAGGACCGGATCCACGCGGTCACCTTCTCGCTCAACGGCAGGCTGGCGCGCACACGCCGCTCCCGGCGGATGCTCTTCGGGCTCATCAACCGCCCCGAGTTCGACGCCGGGCTGGTCGAGCAGGCGCAGAAGGCCGGTGCCGAGCTGCGCACCGGGGCGACCGTCACCCGTGTCGAGCAGCACGGCGCCGCGGTGCCCGACCGGCGCACGGTCGCGGTCGTGCTGTCCGGCGGCGAGACGGTCCTGGCCCGCGCGGTGGTCGGCGCGGACGGCAGCGCCGGGCGGATAGGAGCACATGTCGGGGTGAAGCTCGACCAGGTCGACCTGGGTCTGGAGGCGGAGATTCCGGTCCCGCCGACGGTCGCCGAGGACTGGGCGGGCCGCGTGCTGATCGACTGGGGCCCCATGCCCGGGAGTTACGGATGGGTCTTCCCCAAGGGCGACACCCTGACGGTCGGCGTGATCTCCGCCCGCGGCGACGGTGCCGGAACCAAGCGGTACCTGGAGGACTTCATCGCGCGGCTCGGCCTCGCCGGCTTCGAGCCGAAGATCTCCTCGGGGCACCTGACCCGTTGCCGCAGCGACGATTCGCCGCTCTCGCGCGGCCGGGTGCTGGTGTGCGGTGACGCGGCGGGCCTGCTGGAGCCGTGGACCCGCGAGGGCATCTCGTTCGCGCTGCGCTCGGGGCGGCTCGCCGGTGAGTGGGCGGTGCGCGTCGCGGAGTCGCACGACGCGGTGGACGCCCGTCGCCAGGCGCTCAACTACGCGTTCGCCATCAAGGCCGGGCTCGGCGTCGAGATGAGCGTGGGGCGGCGCATGCTGAAGCTCTTCGAGCGGCGCCCGGGCCTGCTGCACGCGGTGCTGACGGGCTTCCGCCCGGCGTGGAACGCCTTCGCGGGCATCACCCGCGGCACGACGTCGCTGGCCGAGCTGGTCCGTTCGCACCCGCTGGCCCAGCGGGCGCTGTCCGCGATGGACCGGTAGCAGCCACCGGGGGCGGTGCGCCGGCCGGTGCGTCAGCCCGTCCGGGTGACGCGGAAGACGGGGTGGTCGGGGCAGGCCGCCAGGATCTCGGCGTCCGTCGACTTCACGGTGATGCCCTTGAAGTACTGGTTCACCTCCCAGCCCCAGCGCTCCAGGTAGGTGCGGATGACGAGCGCCTTGTGCTCGTCATCCGCGATCTCCACGGCCGTGAAGGCGTGCGTCCTGCGCCCCGTGCGCAGCTCGCCGCCGCCGGCCGCCCGCATGTTGCGCACCCACTGCGAGTGGCCCCGGGCGGAGACCAGGTACTGCGCGCCCTCGTAGGTGTGCAGGTTGACGGGGACGCGCTGCATCTTCCCGCTCTTGCGGCCGCGCACCGACAGCTCCTGGAGGCCAGGCAGGCTGACGCCGTGTCGTGCCAGCCAGCCGACGACGCTGTTCAGACGGACGTCGAGCGGGCTGCCCTGCAGGTAGTACGGCTGCGACTGCGTCATGACGATGACCCCCACGGTTCGGCACGGTTCGGCATTGCTTGAGAGAGCGGTGCTCTCGCTTGAGAGCAGTGTGCACGTGAATGGCGCTCAAAAGCAAGAGCACTGCTCTTGTTATTGTTCGCCGCTCTGCTCGCGTGGCAGACTGAACCCATGAGCGCTATCCGGGGAGCCAGGGAACGGGCCCGTGCCGAGGTCACCGCCGCCATCAAGGGCGAGGCGAGGAAGCAGCTCGCCGCCGAGGGCGCGGCGAAGCTGTCGCTGCGCGCCGTCGCCCGCGAGCTGGGCATGGCCTCCTCCGCCCTCTACCGCTACTTCCCCAGCCGCGACGACCTGCTGACGGCCCTGATCGTCGACGCGTACGACGCCATCGGCGAAGCCGCCGAGCGCGCCCACCGCACCGCCGCCGGCGCCACGGACACGCCCGCCCCCGGGACCTGCCTGGCCCGCTGGGTCGCCGTCGCCTGTGCCGCACGCGACTGGGCGCTGGCCCACCCCCACGAGTACGCGCTGATCTACGGCTCGCCCGTGCCCGGCTACACCGCACCGCAGGACACCGTCGGCCCCGCCGCGCGCGTCGGCCTCGTGCTCATCGCCATCGTGGAGGACGCCCACCGCGAGGAGGGCTTCGCGCTCCCGCCGCTCGCCGACGAGCTGCGCCCCGAGGCCGAACGGCTGGCCGCCGATCTCGCCCCCGGCCTGGCCCCGGCCGTCGCCGCCCCGCTCGTCGCGGCCTGGTCGCAGCTGTTCGGGCTGATCTCCTTCGAGGTCTTCGGCCAGTTCAACCGGGTGGTGGAGGCCCGCGAGGTCTTCTTCCGGCAGGCCGTCACGGAACTCGCCCACACGGTCGGCCTGCTCGGCAGCCGCGGCTGAGGTTCCGGCGCGGAGGCGTGCCCCGCCCCTTCGCCGTACTCCCCGGGGAGTACGGGCGACCACCACGCCCGGCTGACGCCCGCCCGGCGGCGCGCCGTCTAGCGTGGACGGCATGGAAGAGCAGCGCCCGAGGACAGGCGGCGGCCCCCGGGGCTACGGGCACCAGGGCTACAGGCACCAGGGCCTCAGGCACCGGAGCTTCCGGCACCGGAGCTTCCGGCACGGGGGCTTCCGGCACGGGGGCGAGCGGCCGCGGCGGGGCCACCGGGGTGAGCCGCCGCGCTGGATCACCGGCGGGCACGGGCGGTCCGCCGCCGGGCTGCCCTGGCCGTCGACGCTGCTGATCGGCGCCGTCGTCATGATCGGCTCGAACATCGCGGCCCGCGGTCAGCTCCACGACAAGGCTCCGCTCGATCTCTTCGGCCGGCTGCTCCTCCTCATCGGGGTCGCGGTCCTGCTGCTCCGTCACCGCCACCCCGTCGTGGCGGCCTTCGGCACCTCGGCCGCCGCCACGGCCTACCTCGCCGCCGGCTACCCGTACGGACCGGTCTTCCTGACCGTGGCGGTCGGCTGCTTCAGCGCGGTCGTCGCCGGACACCGCAGGGCGGCCTGGTCGGCGGTCGGCGCGATCTGGGTGGCGCACCTCCTGATCGCGCACTGGCTCTACCGGTGGCTCCCGCCCGGCGACGACACCGCCACCCCCTGGGGACAGGAGGTGGGCGTCGCGGCCTGGGTGGTGGCCGTCGTCGCGGCCGCCGAGTTCGTCCGCGTACGCCGTGAACAGTGGGCCGCCCAGCGCGCGGAGCGCGCGGCGGCCCAGAAACGGCGGGCCGACGAGGAACGCCTGCGCATGGCCCGGGAGCTGCACGACGTCCTCGCGCACAGCATCTCCGTCATCAACGTCCAGGCGGGCGTCGGGCTCGCCCTGCTCGACACCGACCCCGAGCAGGCCCGCACGGCGCTCACCACCATCAAGGCCGCCGGCAAGGAGGCGCTCGGCGAGGTGCGGCAGGTCCTGGACACCCTGCGCACCCCCGGTGACGCGCCCAGGTCCCCGTCCCCCGGGCTCGACCGGCTGCCCGAGCTGGCCGAGCAGGCGGCGAGCGCCGGCCTCACCGTCACCGTGGAGACCGAAGGCGTGCGCGGGGCCGTACCGCCCGGCGTCGACCTGGCCGGCTTCCGGATCGTCCAGGAGGCGCTGACCAACGTGGTGCGGCACTCGGGCTCACGTACCGCACGCGTCCGGATCGGCTACGGGCCCGCGCGTCTGGTGCTCCGCGTGGACGACGGCGGACCGGCCACCGGCACGGACGCCGGGGGCGGCGGCAACGGCCTGGCGGGGATGCGCGAACGGGCCGCCGCGCTGGGCGGCACCGCCGATGCGGGGACCCGGCCCGACGGGGGTTTCCGCGTACGGGCCGAGCTGCCGCTGCCCGCAGCCGGTGGGGCGGCCCGGCACAACGAGGGGAGACCGTGATGCGCGTACTGCTGGCCGACGACCAGCTGCTGGTCCGGGCGGGGTTCCGGGCACTGCTGGACGCCCAGCCGGACATCGAGGTGGTGGGCGAGGCCGCCGACGGCGCTGAGGCCGTTCGCCTGGTGCGCGAACTGCGTCCGGAAGCCGTGCTGATGGACATCCGCATGCCGCACCTCGACGGCCTCGCCGCGACGCGCGCCATCACCGGCGACCCCGCGCTCGATCACGTGAAGGTGGTCATCCTCACCACCTTCGAACTGGACGAGTACGTCTTCGAGGCGATCCGCTCCGGCGCCTCCGGCTTCCTGGTCAAGGACGCAGAGCCGGACGAGCTGCTGCGGGCCGTGCGGGCGGTGGCCGCGGGTGACGCCCTGCTCTCGCCGAGCGTCACCCGCCGTCTCATCGCCGAGTTCGCCGCCCGGTCCAAGGAGCCCGCCGCCGCGACCGCGCTGAGCGAACTCACCGAACGGGAGAGGGAGGTGATGGCGCTGGTCGGCATCGGACTGTCCAACGACGAGATCGCCCGCCGGCTCTTCGTCAGCCCCCTCACCGCGAAGACGCACGTCAGCCGGGCCATGGTGAAGCTCGGCACCCGCGACCGGGCCCAACTGGTCGTGCTGGCCTACGAATCCGGCCTGGTCCGGCCGGGCTGGCTGGGCTGACGGCGCAGCGGCGCCGCCCTGCCTCAGGACCAGGTGATCGAGGAGTCGTCCCGCCACAGCCGGGCCAGGCCCGGGTCGCCCGTCACGGTGAGAGCGGTGAGCGGCAGCCGGTTCCAGAGCGTCAGGTAGAGCGTCTCGGCCGCGGCGCTCAGCTCGCAGTCCACGGGCGCCGTCGGCACCGGCCCTTGCTCGCGCACCGCCGATGGCGGCTCGGGGGAGAGACGTACGGTCCATACGGCGTCCGTGTCCGTCGCCCGGACCCGCAGCGTGCGCGGCGCCTCGGTGCGCACCCGGCTCTTCGGGCGGGCGTGCATGCCCCGCAGCAGTTCGTCGACGCCGTCCAGCGCGTGGGCGGAGGCGATGGGGGAGAGGGCGCCGCCGCGCGCGGACTCGGCGTCCACCCGGTGGATCGTCGTCTCGTGCGCCTGGCGGCGCGCCCAGAAGGCGAGCGGGGACGGGGCGGAGAGGAACGTCCAGCACTCCAGGTCCTGCGGCGCGTTCTCCAGCGCCTCCACGAGGAACCGGTGGCCGTCGCGGAAGTGCGCCAGCAGCTCGGGCCCGTCCAGCTCGGATTCCCCGGAGTCGGGGACGTACGAGGTGTGCCCCTGCGCCACGAAGGCGGCGGCCCAGGCGTGGACCATCGCGGTGTGCCTGAGCAGATCGCGCACCTGCCAGACCGGACAGGTCGGCACCCGCGCCTGCGGACCCGCTTCCCCGGCCGCGTCCGCCAGCAGGCGGCCCTCGGCGGCCAGGGTTTGTATGTGCTCAGTGATCTCCATGGCACGGATTGTGCCAGCGGATCAGGCGCCCTGGGGGTGGGCCGTCCGGCTCCGGCCGGAGGCGCCGCGGACGAGCCGCGCGAACCAGCCCAGCGCGAGCGACTGCACCAGCACGGACACCACCAGCGCCAGGTACATGAACCAGGCCGGCCCGAAGGACTCCGCCCCGGCCAGCGAGCTGCCGAGCAGGAAGACGAACACGGTCGGCGCCGCAAGCAGGAACAGCCAGACCCCCGCGAACGAGGCGTCCTCGTGGGCGGTGAACAGAGTGTCCACGAGGACGAACACCGCTGTCGCGGCGACCACACCCAGGTAGACGAGCGAGGCGGCGTTCTTGAAGGTGAGCCGCGCGAGCGTGCTGAGGTGGCGGTGGTTCATGGTGGGCCTGTTCATTGAGTGCTCCCCGTGGACGACTGTGTCTCCATCGTGCGTCCGGGGGGGCCGCGCCTGCCTGAGTACCGCTACTCATTCGATCAGGTGTACGCCGCCTTGCGGGCGCCGTACCCCAGCACCGCCGCCGCACCGGCCAGCACGGCCACCGTGGTCAGGGCCACCGGCAGGGAGAACCAGTCGGCCAGGAAGCCGATCGCGGGCGGCCCGAGGAGCATGCCGCCGTACCCGAGCGTCGAGGCCGCGGCGACCCCGCCGGGCCCGGCCAGCTCGCCCGCCCTGCCGACCGCCACCGGGAAGATGTTGGCGAGGCCGAGACCGGTGACGGCGAAGCCGAGGAGAGCGAGCCAGGCGGTCGGGGCGAGCGAGCCCAGGAGCATGCCGGCGCCCGCGGTGGCGCCGCCCGCCACCAGCGTGCGGGTCTGGCCGAGCCGTTCGAGCAGGGCGGTGCCGCTGAGCCGGCCCGCCGTCATGGCGAGCGCGAACAGCGAGTAGCCGGCGGCGGCCACCCCGGGGCGGGCCTGGAGGTCCTGCTCCAGGTGGAGCGCGCCCCAGTCGGCCAGGGCACCTTCGCCGTACGCGGTGCAGAGCGCGATCACGCCGAACAGCAGCACCACTTTGCGCGCCCGCCCGTCCAGGCGTTGGGCGGGGTTGCCGGCGGACGGGGCGTCCGCCTGCTCCGGCGCCTTGGGGGCGGGGTGCCGCAGAAGTTCCGGCCCGGCGACGGCGGTCACGACCAGTCCGATTCCGGTCAGGAAGAAGAGGTGCAGGGCGGGCGAGAGACCGCCCGCGACGAGCCCGCCGAGACCCGCGCCGATCATCCCGCCGAGGCTGAACGCGGCGTGGAAGCTGGGCATCACGGGCCGGCGCAGCGCGGCGACCAGGTCCACCGCCGCGCTGTTCGCCGCCACGTTCATCCCGCCGTACGCGGCACCGAAGACCAGGAGTACGAGCCCCAGCGACAGGGCCGAGTGCGTCTGGGCGGGCAGCGCGATGCTGAGGGAGAGGAAGACGCCGCAGACCACGGTCACCGCGTGGCTGCCGAACCGGTGGCAGAGCCGGCCGGTGAGCATCATGGTGATCACGGCACCGGCGGAGACGCCGAGGAGTGCGAGGCCGAGGGTGGAGGCCGAGGCGCCGGTCTGGTGCTTGATGGCCGGGATGCGGACCACCCAGCCGGCGAAGAGGAAACCGTCGAGGGCGAAGAACACGGTCAGCGCGGTACGGAGACGGGCCGACGGGAGCGGGGCGGTGTTGCCGCCAAGTCCCCCCGGGAGTGCCGTCCGCAGTTTGTTTAGTTGCGGCACAAACTCAGCATAGGGGCGGCCGGACAGCCGACGCAAGACGGATGCCCCGCCCGGCCCGAAGCGCGAGGCCCGCAGGCGCGCCCCCGGGGCAAGTCGGCCACCACGGCGTCAGAACCACCTCCGGATCATGGGAGACTCGCCCCCATGAACGGCAAGGTGACCACCACCCGGACGAAGTTGGAGAGGGGCCGCAGCGCGCTCGGACCCGCCCTGGAACTGGTCCATACCGGACGTGCGCCCACGCGTGCCGTCCTCACCTCCGAGCTGGGAGTCACCCGGGCCACAGCCGGCGCGGTCGCCGCCGAGCTGGAGGCGCTCGGCCTCATCCGGGTCGACTCGAGCCCCGGTTCGGCGGCGGGTTCGCAGGGCCGGCCCTCGCACCGGCTGGCCGTGCGGGAGTCCGGCCCGGTGGCCGTCGCCGCCCAGGTGCACGCGGACGGCTTCCGCGCCGCGCTCGTCGGGCTCGGCGGCCGGCTCGTCGCCACCGCGCCCGGCTGCGTCACCGTCACCGCGGACCCCGCCCAGGTCATCGGCGAGGTCGTGGACGACTGTGCGCGGCTGCTGAGGGACAGCGGGCTGCGGTGCGTCGGGGCCGGACTCGCGGTGCCGTCCGCCGTGGCCGAACCGGAGGGCACCGCCCTCAACCCACTCCACATCGCCTGGCCCGCCGGCGCCCCGGTCAGCGAGATCTTCGCCACATGCGTCCGTGAAGCGGGCATCGAGGGACCGGCGTTCACCGGGAACGACGTCAACCTCGCCGCGCTCGCCGAACACCGGCACGGGGCCGGGCGCGAGGCCCAGCACCTGCTGTGCGTCGCCACCGGCCACCGCGGTGTCGGCGGCGCGCTCGTCCTGGACGGCCGCCTGCACACCGGGAGTTCGGGCCTCGCCCTGGAGGTCGGCCATCTCACGGTCAACGCCGAGGGCCGCCCCTGCCACTGCGGCGGCCGCGGCTGCCTGGACGTCGAGACCGACCCGCTCGCCTTCCTCACCGCCGCCGGGCGCACCCCCGGCCCGGAGGAGTCCCTGCTCAAGCAGTCCGGCGACCTGCTGCGCAACGAGTACGAGGAACCCGCGGTCCGCAACGCCGCCGAGGAGCTGATCGACCGGCTCGGCCTCGGGCTCGCCGGTCTCGTCAACATCCTCAACCCGGACCGGATCATCCTCGGCGGCCTGCACCGCGCACTGCTCGACGCCGACCCGGAGCGGCTGCGGGCCGTGGTGGCCGACCGCAGCCTGTGGGGGCGCAGCGGGAGCGTGCCGATCCTGCCCTGCACGCTCGACCACAACAGCCTGGTCGGGGCGGCGGAGCTGGCCTGGCAGCCGGTCCTGGACGACCCGTTGGGCGCGCTCGCCTGAGACCTACCACTGACGTCCCGTCCCGAGCCGGTCCTGCTCCGGCCGGCTGATGTGCAGCACCTGGTAGCGGTCGCCGGGAGCCTCGGGGGCGGGGTGGTCCCAGAGCGTGAAGTGCAGGAGTTCCCAGTGGCGGGGGTCGGCGGCCAGGGCCGTGGCGACCGCGCCGGGGGTCTTCGCGAGGCGCCGGCTCTCCTCCAGGGCGGCTTCGACCGCGTCCGCCGGGGGCACCGAGGCGGGCATCGGGGTGCGGTGGCGGGTGGCCGAGCGGGGGAGCGCGGCCGGCGCGGGGCCCGCCTCGTAGGAGAGGCCCGTCCAGTGCTGCACCTGTGGGCGCCCGAAGTCCTGGACGACGCCCTGGAATCCGGCGCCCCAGAGGAAGGCGTTCATGCCCTCGGGCCGGGACCACAGGTAGAACGGGGCGTACTGGTTGACCGGCGAGTCCTCGCCCCGCTCCCGCATCAGATACGCCTTGAGGCCGAGTCCCGGGAAGTCGTCCAGGAGGTGGCCTCTGGTCGCCACCCGGTGGCGGATGACGCCCATGTCGTAGTCGGCGGGCAGGGTGATCTCGTACTGCATGGCGTGCATCGGGGGCTCCTCAGATGTGGAGGACGGGTTCGATGGGCGGGCCCAGGAGGGTGAGCAGGCCGCGTACGCCCGCGTCGAAGGCGTCCGTCGAGCCCGAGGCGCGGGCCAGCACATAGCCGCCCTGGACCGTCGCGACGATCGACGCCGCGATGTCGTCGGGCACGATGCAGGGGGCGAACTCGCCCCGGTCCAGGCCCTCCCGGACGATCGCGGCGAGCCGTTCACGCAGCCAGGTGATCGTCTCGTCCACCGGCGCCCGCAGTGCGTCGCTCGCCACGACCTCCGGGTCCATCGTCAGCCGCCCCAGGGGGCAGCCGCGCAGGACATCGCGCTCGCGCAGCAGATAGCCCGAGATCCGCTCGTACGCCGACCCGGGCGCGTCGAGCACCCGGCCCGCCGTCTCCCGCATCTCATCGGCCGTACGGCGGATGGCGGTGAGCGCCAGGTCGGACTTGCCGGCGAAGTGGTGGTACATGCTGCCCTGGCCCGCGCCGGCGTGCTGCTGGATGGCCTTGGGGCTCGTCCCCACATAACCGCGCTCCCACAGGAGCTCCCGTGTGGCTTCGATCAGACGGTCCGGAGTGCTCATGCGAGGAGTGTACATACTAGTAGGTACAGAGCGGGGCGGCGGTACTCCCGGCGCGGTACGCGGACCGCCGCCCGGCGTACGACGACGCGGATCCCCCGCCGCGACAGGCTGGAGAGCGACGGCAGAGAAGGCAGAGCGAACCTAGGGCCTGTGTGAGGTCGTGATCATTCGGTCGTCGGTAAGAGGTCGTTGATCCAGATCAGGGAGGCCCGGAGGTGGAGTCCGGCGTCGTAGCTCTCGGGGGACTTGTCGTAGCGGGTGGCGATGC
>NZ_SSBI01000071.1 GCF_004795015.1 Streptomyces sp. A1277
ACCGGGCTCACGGGGCCGCCCCGGCCCACCCACTCGTCGGCCCGGCCGATCAGCCAGTCCCGGCTGGGGACGACCAGGCCCGCCGGGGTGAAGGCGATCTTCCGCAGCTCGGTGTGGCTGCCGGAGTCCTTGCGCCACAGCCCGCTGACGATGTCGACCGCCTCGGCGGGCGAGGCGGCGAACTCAAGACCGGCGTAGACGGGGGCGCAGGCGTCGAGGCCCAGGTCCTGAGCGGAGAGCCGGCGGCCGAGCCGCCGGGTGAAGACCTCGGCGATCAGCGCGGGGGTGGTGCCCCGGGGCTGCTGGCCGCGCAGCCAGCGGGTCACGGAGGTCTTGTCGTACCGCAGGTCGAGGCCGTGTTCGAGGCCGAGCTGATCCACCCGGCGGGCGAGGCCGGCGTTGGAGAAACCGGCCTCGGTGATGAGTGAGGCGAGCCGACGGTTGGGGGTGCGCTGCGGGGGTCGTTCCGACATCAGCTGTAGGGTCTCCTGCCTTCCGGGCCGGGCGGGCAGCCCTCAGGGCGTCCTCTGACGAACGGCGCGAATTTAACTGTCTGCGGGGCGGCCCCGGCCTCCTTTGCTCCACATTCATCCGATCGTGTGAGGATTGCGGGTGGCGCTGACGGGAAAGACCTGCCGGGCCCCCGCTACGACGCCGGTCGTACAGTGGCCCGGGCGCGATTCGTGCAGGGTGACGCGACGCCGGGGAAACCCTCCGGACCGCGGCACCGCGAGTAGAGAGGCTGCTGTCGTGACTGAGCTCCGGTTCGTCCGTCTGGGTTTCGGCGAGGACGCCGTCGACTACCAGGAGGCATGGCAGAAGCAGCGTGAGGTGCACGCGGCCCGCTTCGAGGACACCGTCCCCGACACCTGCCTGCTCCTGGAACACCCGCCCGTCTACACGGCCGGCCGGCGCACGGCCGACAGCGAGCGCCCCCTCGACGGCACCCCCGTCATCGACGTGGACCGCGGCGGCAAGATCACCTGGCACGGCCCGGGCCAGCTCGTCGGCTACCCGATCCAGAAGCTGCCCCGCCCGGTCGACGTCGTCGCGCACGTGCGCCGCCTGGAGGAGGCGCTGATCCGCACCTCCGCCGAGTTCGGTGTCGAGACCACCCGGATCGAGGGCCGCAGCGGCGTCTGGGTCCTGGGCGACCCCGTCGAGCAGCGCCCCGCCGTCGGCGGCCTCACTCTCGACTTCGACCCGCGCATGCAGGACGAGGAGTTCGACCCCCGGCTCAACGGCCCGGAGTACGCCCCCTCCAACGCCGGCCAGCGCCGCGAGGACCGCAAGCTCGCCGCGATCGGCATCCGCGTCGCCAAGGGCGTGACCATGCACGGCTTCTCGTTCAACGTGAACCCGGACAACACCTGGTTCGACCGGATCGTCCCGTGCGGCATCCGGGACGCGGGCGTCACCTCGCTCGCCTGTGAACTCGGCCGCGACATCACCATCGCCGAGGTCCTCCCGGTCGTCGAGAAGCACCTGCGCGACATCCTGGAGAACGCCGAACTCGCCCCGCGCACCGTCGCGCGCACCGGCGACGCCATGGCCACGGCGTGACCCACGGAACACGCCCCCGGGAATAGGCCCTGCCGCCCCCAGGTTGGGCAGACGTAAAGCCGAATGAACTACGGGCGTACCCTGGTGTTCGCCGAAGAATCCAATGCAGTGAAAGCAAAGGGGAGTGCCGGAGTGTCTGTCGCACCTGACGGGCGCAAGATGCTGCGCCTTGAGGTCCGGAACAGCCAGACCCCCATCGAGCGCAAGCCCGAGTGGATCAAAACCCGGGCGAAGATGGGCCCCGAGTACAACCAGCTGCAGAAACTCGTCAAGAGCGAGGGCCTGCACACGGTGTGCCAGGAGGCCGGCTGCCCCAACATCTTCGAGTGCTGGGAGGACCGCGAGGCCACGTTCCTCATCGGCGGCGACCAGTGCACCCGGCGCTGTGACTTCTGCCAGATCGACACGGGCAAGCCGCAGGCGCTGGACCGGGACGAGCCCCGCCGCGTCGGCGAGTCGGTCGTCACGATGGACCTGAACTACGCCACCATCACCGGCGTCGCCCGCGACGACCTGGAGGACGGCGGCGCCTGGCTGTACGCGGAGACCGTCCGCCAGATCCACGCCCTGACCGCTGACCGGGAGGCCGGCCGCACCAAGGTCGAGCTGCTGATCCCCGACTTCAACGCCGAGCCCGCCCAGCTCGCGGAGGTCTTCTCCTCCCGCCCCGAGGTGCTCGCGCACAACGTGGAGACGGTGCCGCGGATCTTCAAGCGCATCCGCCCCGGCTTCCGCTACGAGCGCTCCCTCGAAGTCATCACCCGGGCCCGCGAGGCCGGTCTGGTGACCAAGTCCAACCTGATCCTCGGCATGGGCGAGACCCGCGAAGAGGTCAGCGAGGCGCTCCAGGACCTGTACGACGCGGGCTGCGAGCTCATCACGATCACGCAGTACCTGCGCCCGTCCGTGCGCCACCACCCCGTCGAGCGCTGGGTGAAGCCCCACGAGTTCGTCGAGCTGAAGGACGAGGCCGACGCGATCGGCTACTCGGGCGTGATGTCCGGGCCGCTCGTCCGCTCCTCGTACCGCGCGGGCCGGCTGTTCCAGCAGGCGATGGACCGGCGCGAGGCCCAGGTCCCGGCGCCCTCCGCGTAAGCACACCGCGTCGGCACCCCGTGTGACACCGCGCACCATCGGCTCGGTCACCGCCCGGCGCGGTCCGTCCCCTCCTCGCAGGTTCCTCGCAGGTTCCTCGCAGGTCCGAGAGCCTGCCGGGGCGCGGACGGACCGCGTCGGCGTGCGCGGCGCCCGTATCAAGGTTTCATTGGTGTTTGACCGACCGGTCATGCGCTGGTAACACCGAACAGTGACCCTGGATGAACGCGCAGCACGGTGACTCCGACCGCCACCGCCTCCCCTGCGCCCCGTCTCCAGTCCGCGCAGCACACGCACATCGTTTCCGAGGGGACTTCCACGATGCAGGCCGCGCCGGTACGCGCCACCGTCATCCCGACCGTCACCGATGCCCTCCGCGCCGTCGAGTCGCTGCTGCTGAGCGGCGGCCAGCGCACCGCCCGCCGCAACGCCTGGACGGCCGTCCTGGAGGACCGCCGCCGGGCCAGGGACCGGGCCGAGTCCGGGTACGTACTGGAACGGGAGGCCGTGGCCGCCCGCCGTTCCCGGGCCACGTAAACTTCATTGCATGGCGAGGAAGGCAAACACCACTGAAGGCGCGGACAGCGCCGAGAACGCGGGGCGGCTCAAGCAGATCGCCCTGACCTACAAGATGACCAGGCGGACCGACACCAAGATCGGTCTTGTGGTCGCGGGTGTGGGAATCGTCACCTTCGGTGTCATCCTCGCGATCGGTTTCCTGATCGACCACCCGATCTACCTGGGCATCCTGGGCTTCGTGCTCGCCCTCCTCGCGATGGCGATCGTCTTCGGACGACGAGCCGAGCGCGCGGCCTTCGGGCAGATGGAGGGCCAGCCGGGCGCAGCGGCGGCGGTGCTGGACCGCGTGGGCCGCGGCTGGACGACGACCCCCGCGGTCGCGATGAACCGCAGCCAGGACGTCGTCCACCGCGCCGTGGGCAAGGCGGGCATCGTGCTGGTCGCCGAGGGCAACCCGAACCGGGTGAAGAGCCTGCTGGCGGCCGAGAAGAAGAAGATGGCCCGCATCGTGGTGGACGTCCCCGTCCACGACATCATCGTCGGCAACGGCGAGGGCCAGGTGCCGCTGAAGAAGGTGCGCACCAAGATGCTCAAGCTGCCGCGCGTCCTGACCGGCCCCCAGGTCACGGCCGCCAACGACCGGCTGCGCGCGATGGGGGACCTGATGAGCAACATGCCCCTGCCGAAGGGGCCCATGCCTAAAGGCATGCGGATGCCACGCGGCGGGAAGATGCGCTGACCGGACCGCGTACGGAACGCGAAGGGGGCGGGCCGTGAACCTCGTGGTTCACGGCCCGCCCCCTTCGCGTTCCGTACGCCTCAGAGGCGGACCTGCACCGCGCGGGCGAGGCGGTCGTGGAGGCCGCGGCCGTCGCGGTCCCAGACGAGGGCCGGGATCGCCAGGCAGAGCAGCACGCTGCGGACGAGGACCCGTACGAGGCCGAGGCGCCCGCCGTCCTCGGCGATCACGCGGATGCCCATGAGGCGCTTGCCGGGGGTGCAGCCGATGGTGCCGACCGTGAGCACGCTCATGACGAGGAAGACGCCGAGTGCCCAGTTGCCGGCGGCCTGCTGGTCACCGCGGGCGAACAGTCCGTATGCGATCAGCAGGCACAGGGCCCAGTCGATGAAGAGGGCTCCGAAGCGCCGGCCGAGCGGGGCGATGGCCCCGGGGCCCTGCTCGGGGAGGCCGAGCCGCTTGCCCCGGTACCCGAAGTCGGCGCCCATCTCCTCGGCGGCCGCGCGCGGCCCGGAGAGCCACGATCCGATTGCTTGCCTGTTGTCCACCCGACCACGGTACTGCGCCCGGCCGCGCGCCTTCCCCCGCGGGTGCCGTCCCATTGCTCGGACGCGCCGGTGAGACGGCCGGGAAGCCCGCCGGGCCCCGGTACGAAGGCGGTCCGGGTGCCTTTCGACCGCTCGTCGCAACCGGCCCGGTTAACTTCGGCGAAACAAATGGGTCATGCTTGAGAAATCCGGTCTGCCTATGGTCGGGTCCAGCGTGTGCCACCGCACTGGTCACACAACGAGCTGCAACCCCGTCCCTCCGGGCCGGGAGTAGGAGGAGTTGGATGTTCCAGAACGCCGACGACGCGAAGAAGTTCATCGCCGACAACGACGTCAAGTTCATCGATGTCCGGTTCTGTGACCTGCCCGGTGTGATGCAGCACGTCACCGTTCCGGCGGCGACCTTCAACCCGGCCGACGAGCTTGCCTTCGACGGCTCGTCGATCCGCGGCTTCCAGGCCATCCACGAGTCCGACATGGCGCTGCGCGCGGACCTGTCGACCGCCCGCGTCGACCCCTTCCGCCGCGACAAGACCGTCAACATCAACTTCTTCATCCACGATCCGATCACCGGCGAGCAGTACAGCCGTGACCCGCGCAACGTGGCCAAGAAGGCGGAGGCATACCTCGCCTCCACCGGCATCGCCGACACCGCGTACTTCGGTCCCGAGGCCGAGTTCTACGTCTTCGACAACGTCCGCTTCCAGACGTCGGCGAACGAGAGCTTCTACCACATCGACTCCGAGGCCGGCGCCTGGAACACCGGTGCGATCGAGAACAACCGCGGTTACAAGGTCCGCTACAAGGGCGGATACTTCCCCGTCTCTCCGGTCGACCACTTCGCCGACCTGCGCGCCGAGATGTCCCTGGAGCTGCAGAACAGCGGCCTGGAGATCGAGCGCCAGCACCACGAGGTCGGCACCGGCGGCCAGGCCGAGATCAACTACAAGTTCAACACGCTGCTCGCCGCGGCCGACGACCTGATGCTCTTCAAGTACATCGTGAAGAACGTCGCCTGGCGCAACGGCAAGACCGCGACCTTCATGCCGAAGCCGATCTTCGGCGACAACGGCTCGGGCATGCACGTCCACCAGTCCCTGTGGGCCGGCGGCGACCCGCTGTTCTACGACGAGCAGGGCTACGCGGGCCTCTCGGACATGGCGCGCTACTACATCGGCGGCATCCTGAAGCACGCCCCGTCGCTGCTGGCCTTCACCAACCCGACGGTGAACTCCTACCACCGCCTGGTCCCCGGCTTCGAGGCCCCGGTCAACATGGTGTACTCGCAGCGCAACCGCTCCGCCGCGATGCGCATCCCGATCACCGGCTCCAACCCGAAGGCCAAGCGCGTCGAGTTCCGCGCCCCGGACCCCTCGTCCAACCCGTACCTGGCCTTCTCGGCCCTCCTGATGGCCGGCCTGGACGGCATCAAGAACAAGATCGAGCCCGCCGAGCCGATCGACAAGGACCTCTACGAGCTGGCTCCCGAGGAGCACGCCAACGTCCAGCAGGTCCCGACCTCCCTCCCGGCCGTCCTGGACGCCCTTGAGGCGGACAACGAGTACCTCCAGGCCGGCGGCGTCTTCACGTCCGACCTGATCGAGACGTGGATCGACTACAAGCGCACCCACGAGATCGCCCCGATCCAGCTGCGCCCGCACCCGCACGAGTTCGAGCTGTACTTCGACCTCTAGATCGCGGGGGCCGGGACATACCCGTACCGGCGGTCGAAACCTGGCGGCGTACCGGACACAGCTTCGCCAGAGCAAGAGCCCTGCCACTCTCCGCGGAGAGTGGCAGGGCTCTTCGCTAACTCTCTCGCAGCGTCCTGACCATGACCGCGTACAGCGGGGAGTCGTCGGAGGGCCTGGCCTCGTCCCGCTTCTCGTAGCCCCACTTCTCGTACAGGGCTTGCACCCTCGGGTGGGTGGAGTCGACCAGGAGCGTCACGAAGTCGACCTCGACCGATTGGATCAGCGCGTCGTGGATCTGCTGGGCCCGGCCGGTCCCCTGCCACTGCAGGGCGTCGAATCCGGGCCGGTCGTAGAACGAGATTTACACGGAGGGCTGTACACCGTCGGCGCGTCCGAACGCCTTCTCCGCGAGGCTCACGGCTCGCAGGGATTCGGTGGGCTGGTGCAACCTGGCCAGGGCGTTGGCGTGCCGCATGTGTCCCAGCGACGCGTACAGCGGGTCGCGCCGGGCGGTCGATGACCGCTTCATGACCTCGGCGCCGGCCGCCGCCTCGGTGTGGTTCTCGCGCTGGCTGGAGGTGAGCATCAGGTGGTCCCAGACGCGGTACATGGCTTCCCCCTCACGCGCCAGGCCCGCGAGAGGGAGGGCCTTGTCGAGGTGGGAGCGGGCACGCCGTGGAGCGCTTGCGTCGATGGCTGCGGAGCCCGCCAGACACATGGCGTCGGAGGCGAGCCGGTACATCTGGCGCCGCACGCGGTCCGAGGCGCCACCGTTGGCGAGCGACGACTGGATACGTGCCGCGAGCTCGATGGCCTTGTTCTCGATTCTTCCCGCCCCGCCGAGTCGCGAGTCACCGCCCAGCAACTCGATGTACTCCAGGTGAAACCGGTCGGCGTCGGGCCGTCCCAGTCGCGTGCGGCGTTGCGAGGCAGCAGCGGCGGTTCCGGTCGCTGCGACAAGGAAGGTACGGCGGTGCACTGGGTTCTCCGCTTGTACGGCGGTGCGTGGTGGGGCGAACCCTAGGTCCGCGACAGCGCAGCCGAATACCGCTTCGAGTGCGGCGCACGTGCGGCCGATCGGCCTGTGCTGCCGTTGAGAAGGCTGCGCACTGTCCGCGCGGACACATCGCCCGGCCTCCCGCCGAGATCATCGAGCGCGATGTTCATCCGATGCGCTAATCCGTCCTGTGTCAGGCCGAGTTCATTCATCCGGCCTTTCAGGATGACGTTCGCTCCCATGCGGCAGAACGTAGCGGGGTCGGTACGTCCGAACCAGCCGTCGGGTAATGCGGACGCAAAGTTTTCCGGTTGGCTACGGGCGGCTCGGCGGCGATCTTTCCTGTCCACAGCCGCCCGACGGTCGTTGACTGGTGACACGCCCCGGAGGTTGAAGGACGCTCCGGCCGGCTCACCCGAAGCAGCGACCACGCCCTGTCCGTGGCACGGCCCGCTGCACCGACCTCACCCGCCAGGAGTGCGCGATGACCACGCCCCTCCCCACCGACGAGCAGCCGGAGTACGGCGTCCCGAGCTCCGACCTGATGGCCCGCGCCCACGAAGGGTTCGCGGCGTTCCTCGCCCGGTTCGAGGACGACGCCCCGTTCGAAGAGGAGGCCACACAATGACCGGCGTCGGTCTCGGATCGTTCTTCCACGAGGACGACCACCCCTGGCTGCACCGGCGGCAGGTCCGCGACATCGCGAACCGCAGCGAGGGCGAGCTCACCGCGATCGTTCACGAGAAGGCCAACGGACGGACTGTCCGCGTCGGGCACGTGCGGCCCGCGTCCGGGGTCGAGTGGACGACGCCCGCGGAGAACCTTCAGCTCATCACGTGAGGCAGCGATTGACGATTCTCGCGCACACCGTCATCGCCGCTCTCCTTCCGGCCACCGCCGGCACGCCCGACGGTGGGCCCACCGACTTCCGCCCCGCCGGATCACCGGCCTGGGCGGAGGCACCACCAGACACCACTCGCGCCTCCACAAAGGAGCACCACCATGATCGACACGCACACCGAGAACAGTGACGCCGCTGCCGAGAAGACGCCGGTAGCGGTAGACCTCGGCGATGTCGTCGAGCTGACCGAGGGCCAGGGCTGCGGACAGTCGGAGGACAAGCGCCGCGCGTACAACTGCTGATCCCTGTCGCAGCGGGCGCGGTCCTGGCCTTCGGGCTGGGGCCGCTCCCCGCTCCTGGCCCTGGAGGACACGTTGCCCATCGGCGGATTCAGCACCAACCGGCCCGATCTTCCTCGCCCACTCGGCGCGGAGAGCATCGCCACGCCCTCTCTGTGGCGGCTCGGCAGCACGCCCGTTCGCACGGCACAGCGCGCCGGCCGACGGATCCATGTCATCGGCTTGTGCGGGGCCACCACTGAAGAGGTGCAGGCCCTCGCCGACCGCCCCGTACCCATGCGCGCCACGTGGCAGTGGCCGGGTACTTACGCGGTCTTGGAGGAGCTGGATCACGAACGCGCCGGGTTCAAGCACGCGGGGAAACTGCGGGAGGCCGGATACTGGCTCGGCCAGGTCTGCGACGAGGTGCTGATGGACGCTTTGGCGCAGGACCTCACCGGGCCTTCGGTGGTGCGGGCGCTCCTGGGCCGTGTCTGACTAAGGATCTCGGATCGGCTCGCGGAGCCGGAGGATCAGTGAGGCCAAGTGGACCTGGGCCTCGCAGCGGGCCTTGATCTCTGGACCTTCGCGCAACCGGAGGAGCCCTCAATGCCCGCCCGTCAGCTCCCCGCTCAATGTCCGGTGCAGGTCGGCGCTCGGCTGGTTGAGGCCGATGATCTCGACGGTCTTGCCGCGTTGGGCGTACTTCGTTTCGATCGCGTCCAGGGCGGCGACCGATGAG
Organism: Streptomyces sp. A1277; assembly: GCF_004795015.1. Classification (GTDB taxonomy): domain Bacteria; phylum Actinomycetota; class Actinomycetes; order Streptomycetales; family Streptomycetaceae; genus Streptomyces. The sequence goes on from NZ_SSBI01000071.1 coordinate 9,017, forward strand.
GCGTCCCAGATGTGGGTGGCGGTGAGGTCGATGACGATCTTGTCCGGGTCGGTGGCGTAGGCGAAGCGGGTGACCAGGTCGTTGGACGAGGCGAAGAAGAGTTCGCCGGTGACGGAGTAGACGACCTGGCCGCCGGCCGGGTCGGTGACCGCGGTGACGTCGGCCACGTGCGCTACGCGGCGGGCGAAGATGACCATGGCGGTGACCGAGCCGACGACGACGCCGATGGCCAGGTTGGACGTGGCGACCACGATGGCGACGGTGATGACCATGACCGCCGTTTCGCCCGCCGGCATCCGGCGGAGGGTCTTCGGGGCGATGGAGTGCCAGTCGAAGGTCGCGAACGAGACCATCACCATGACCGCGACCAGGGCCGCCATCGGGATGTCGGAGACGACCGGGCCGAAGGCGATGCAGAGCACCATCAGGAAGGAGCCGGCGAGGAAGGTGGACAGGCGGGTGCGGGCTCCGGAGACCCGGACGTTGATCATGGTCTGGCCGATCATGGCGCAGCCGCCCATGCCTCCGAGGAAGCCGGTGACGATGTTGGCGATGCCCTGGCCGATGGACTCGCGGGTCTTGTTGGAGCGGGTGTCGGTGATGTCGTCGACCAGCTGGGCGGTCATCAGGGATTCCATGAGGCCGACCAGCGCCATCGCGAGGGCGTAGGGGGCGACGGTGGTCAGGGTGTCCAGGGTGAACGGCACGTCGGGCAGGCCGGGTACGGGGAGCGAGGAGGGCAGTTCGCCCTTGTCGCCGACGCTCGGGACCGCGATGCCGGCCGCCAGGGTGATGGTGGTGAGGACGAGGATGGAGACGAGGGGGGCCGGGACGACCCGGGTGACCTTGGGGAAGAACACCATCAGGAGCAGGCCGCCTGCGATCAGCGGGTACACCGCCCAGGGCACGTCGTGCATCTCGGGCACCTGCGCCATGAAGATCAGGATGGCCAGGGCGTTGACGAAGCCGACCATCACGGAGCGTGGCACGAACCGCATGAGTTTGGCGACGCCGAGCGCCCCCAGCACGATCTGGAAGAGGCCGGCGAGGATCACGGCCGCGATCAGGTAACCGAAGCCGTGCTCGCGGTTCAGCGGGGCGATCACCAGGGCGACCGCGCCCGTCGCGGCGGAGATCATCGCGCGCCGGCCGCCGACGATCGAGATGGTGACCGCCATCGTGAAGGAGGCGAACAGGCCGATCGCGGGGTCCACACCGGCGATGATCGAGAACGAGATCGCCTCCGGGATCAGGGCGAGCGCGACGACCAGACCGGCGAGGACCTCCGTGCGCCACACCTTGGGGTCGGAGATCCAGTCGGGCTTGAGGGCGCGCAGCCGTGCTGTGGAGGAGAGTGCAGAAGCAGACACGAGGGCGTACCTGTCGGTCGGGCGCGCCCGGTCGCTGGGAGCGTGCGGGCGTGCGGGGGTACGTGCGAGGACGGAAAGGGTGCGGACGCGCTGGGGCGGCGTGCCGGGGCTCAGGGGTGACGGGTCACGGCGGGCAGGCGGCGTTGCGGGGCGTCGTCGTCATCCGCTCGCTCGCTCTCTCTCCCACCGGAATTCGGGCGCGTTCCCCGGCTCCACCGCGTAGGGCGTGGAACGTGCACACGCGTACGCGCGGTCTCGGGCGCCGTACAACTGTACCTTCCCGGCCCGTACACGTAGGGTCGTGCCCGTGAACACCGGACCGGCTATACGCCATGCACGGAACGGCTACCCGGTGGTGGGCTGAGCCCCCGCCGGATGCGTCTCGCGGCGCGTTCCGTATGCCTGGCGCGGGGACCTCCCCCGGCTCGTACAGCGTGCGTTTTCCCCTGTACCGGGCCACGAAGAGATCACGAGGTCGTTCACCCATGTCAGTTTCGTTCAACCACACCATCATCGCCTCCAAGGACCGTCACGCGTCCGCGCAGTTCTTCCGTGAACTGCTGGAGGTCGATGAGGCTCCGTCCTGGGGGCCGTTCGTCAACATCCGGCTCCCTGACGGCGTGCTGCTCCAGTTCGCCGAGCCGCCGGTGGAGATCCAGATGCAGCACTACGCGTTCCTCGTCGACGAGGAGCTGTTCGACCGGGCCTACCGGCGGCTCGCCGAAGGCGGGGTCGAGCACTGGGCCGATCCGCAGATGACGCGGCCCGGTGAGACCAACACCGAGCGCGGCGGGCGGGGCGTGTACTTCAAGGACCCCGCAGGCCATGCGATCGAGCTGATCACCCGCCCCTATCTGTAAGCGGGATCTGTAAGCGGGATCTGTAAGCCGGACGGGCGAGGAGGGGCGGCGGCGGGGTCGCGGGGCCGGGCGGATGCGCGGAGGCTGGGGGGATGAGTGAGCAGGCGCCCCCCGGCGACCCGGTCCCGCCGCCGCCTCCCCGGCGGCGGATGTGGCCGTGGGTGCTGTTGATGATCGCTGTGCTGCTGGCGCTCGCCGCGGGCGCGACCTGGGCGGTGCTGTCGGACGTGATCCGCTCGGAGGGCTCGCGGACCGTGCACATCCGGTACGAGGTCACGGGCACCGCCCAGGACGTGGTGCTGACGTACAGCACCTGGCGGGGTGAGGAGCTGTCGACCGGTCGGCTGGCGCTGCGGTCCCTGCCGTGGGCCGGGGAGCTGGATACGAAGGGGTTCATGAGCGGGGGCTCGTTCGTCGTCAGCGTCGGCCGGGCCGGCGGCGACGTCTCCTGTGCGGTGACCGTGGACGACGGTACGCGACGCACCGATTCGGCGTCGGGTGCGTTCGCCACGGCCACGTGCGACGGGTACTGAAACGGGGACGGGCGCCCCGGTGCTCTCGCGGGGCGCCCGTCCTTCCGGTCAGCGGCCGTAGCGGATGAGGGCGCGGACCATGCGGCAGGTGGTGTCGGACGGCGGGTGGATGCCGAGGCGCTCGGCGGTCGTGCGTATCCGGGCGTTGCTCGCGCTCGACGGGAGGTAGACGCCGGTGTCGAGCAGGGCGATGGCCAGGCGCATCGCCTTGAGGCGGCGGTTGTGCGAGACGTACCACTCGCGGGGGCGGCCGGCGGGGAGCGGCTTCTTCCTCGGGGGCTGAAGCGGGGACTTGGTCAGCGGCTTGGTCGTGACTGCGGCAACGGCCATGGGCAACCTCCTGGCGCGGTGGCGGTACTCGTCGGAACCCTCACGAACTACCTCCATTTTACTGCCCCGCACTGACAATCGCCCCTGGCCAGAGGGGTTTTCACCGGTCTTCGGCGAGTCCGTCCCGTACCTTTGGCCCCATGGAGATCTGGATCAATCCCGCCTGTTCCAAGTGCCGCAGCGCGGTGCGGTTGCTCGACGCGGAGGGGGCCGACTACACGGTTCGCCGCTACCTGGAGGACGTGCCGTCGCCGGAGGAGATCCGGGCCGTGCTCGACCGGCTGGGGCTTGAGCCGTGGGACATCACGCGGACGCAGGAGGCGGACGCGAAGGAGCTCGGCCTCAAGGACTGGCCGCGCGAGCCGGAGGCCCGGGAGCGGTGGATCACCGCTCTCGCCGAGCACCCGAAGCTGATCCAGCGGCCGATCATCACGGCGGAGGACGGCACGGCTGTCGTGGCCCGTACGGACGAGGCGGTCCGGGACGCGATGGGGCGCTGAGGGGACCTGCCTATCCTTCCCGCGCGTCGAGGAACCGCGCCATCGCGTCGGTGAGTCCGGGGGCCGTCGCCGCGTGCAGCGGCAGTGTGTGGTGGGTGGCGGCCGGCAGGATCGCCGTCCGCGCGCGGCAGCAGGCGGTGCGCGGCGGCCGCGGCCCGGGGCGCGTTAGGTGCGGGGGCGGGCGGTGCGGGGGCGGCGGGGCCGGGCTGGGCCGGGGCCCGCCGCCACGGGCTCAGCTCCCCGCCCGCTCCTCCGCCTCGGCCAGCAGTTCGGTCAGGCGGAGGCCGAAGCGGACGTCGCAGGGGTGGGCCTCACCCGTGCGCACCGAGGCGATCAGCGCGTCCACCGCCGCCGCGAACGCGTCCACCACACCGTCCCAGCGCGGGAGTTCGGCGATGCCGTGCTCACCCCGGAGCTGGACCTCCACCCCGGCCGCCGCAACCGGGGCGCCCAGGGCCAGGGTCACCGTGCTGGAGGCCCCCGAGGTGTGGCGCAGGACGAGGTGGTGGACGTCGGAGGGGCCGCGGGCGGCGGTCAGCTCCGTGACGTCGCCCAGGACCGGGATCAGGACCGAGAGGGCGTGCGGGCCGACGTCCCAGAGGCCGCCCCGCTCGCGGCGCCAGGGGGAGGCGGCGTACTCGTTGTCCGCCCCGGGGGCCCACAGCGCGCCGATCCAGTCCGCGCGGGCGGTGAACCAGTCGCCCGCCGCGGCCTGTTCGGCGATCCAGGCGGAGGTCTGCGGCGCGAACCGCAGCGTGCAGAAGACGACGGAGGCGACCCGGGCCTGCTCCGCGGCCTCGGCCACCTCGCGGGCCCCGGCGACCGTGGTGGCGACCGGCTTGTCCATGATCAGGTGGCAGCCGGCCGCGGCGGCGCGTGCGGCCAGCGGGGCCTGTACGTCCGGCGGCAGCGCGAACGCGATGGCGTCGCTCGTCGCGAACAGCTCGTCGAGCCCCGCGTCACCGGAGTAGGCCGGGGCCCCGTACGCGGCGGCCAGCTCCCCGGCGGCCTCGGCGCGCCGGCCCCACACTCCGCTGAGCACGGCGCCGGGGTGGGCGGCCAGGGCGGGGGCGTGGGTGTTGCGGGCCCAGGGGCCGGTGCCGGCCAGTCCGATACGCAGGGGGTTCTCCGGTGTCGTCATGGCACCAGTGTGCCCGGTGGGGCCGCGGTACCGGGATCCCTGGGCCGCCCGCGCGCCCCGGGCGGCAGGCCCGGTCCGCCGGGCAACGCGGTGGCGGGGTGTACGGCCCCCACGGGTGCGGCTCCGCCCGGCAGCCGCGAGCACCCGGCCCCGTCCCCCTCCCTCAATCGCCGGGCGGTTTCTTCCGGAACCCAGGTAACACGGGGTTCACACGAGGGCAACGGACGGGAAATCGCGCCTTGCGAAGCTGCATCGCATAGACCGCAGCACCCGCAAAGGATGGCTTCCGTGACGTTCAAGGCTGAGTACATCTGGATCGACGGCACCGAGCCGACCGCCAAGCTCCGTTCCAAGACCAAGATCATGCCCGGTAGCCCGTCGTCCGACGTGGCCGAGCTGCCGGTCTGGGGCTTCGACGGGTCGAGCACCAGCCAGGCCGAGGGCCACGCCTCGGACCGGGTGCTGAAGCCGGTCTTCACCTGTCCGGACCCGATCCGCGGCGGCGACGACGTCCTGGTCCTGTGCGAGGTCTTCGACATCGGCATGACCCCGCACGCCTCCAACACGCGGGCGCAGCTGCGCCCGGTCGCCGAGCAGTTCGCCGGGCAGGAGGCGATCTTCGGCATCGAGCAGGAGTACACGTTCTTCGACGGCCACCGGCCGCTCGGCTTTCCCGAGGGCGGCTTCCCGGCCGCGCAGGGCGGTTACTACTGCGGTGTCGGCGCGGACGAGATCTTCGGCCGCGAGATCGTCGAGAAGCACCTCGACAACTGTCTGAAGGCGGGCCTGGGGATCTCCGGCATCAACGCCGAGGTCATGCCCGGTCAGTGGGAGTTCCAGGTGGGCCCGCTGTCGCCGCTGGAGGTCTCCGACCAGCTGTGGATCGCCCGCTGGCTGCTCTACCGCACCGCCGAGGACTTCAACGTCTCCGCGACGCTCGACCCGAAGCCGGTCAAGGGCGACTGGAACGGCGCGGGCGCGCACACCAACTTCTCCACCAAGGCGATGCGCGAGGGCTATGACGCGATCATCACGGCGTGCGAGTCGCTGGGTGAGGGCTCGAAGCCGATGGACCACGTCAAGAACTACGGCGCGGGCATCGACGACCGGCTGACCGGTCTGCACGAGACGGCCCCGTGGAACGAGTACAGCTACGGCGTCTGCGACCGCGGTGCGTCGGTCCGCATCCCGTGGCAGGTGGAGCAGGACGGCAAGGGCTACATCGAGGACCGCCGCCCGAACGCCAACGTCGACCCGTACGTCGTCACGCGGCTGATCGTGGACACCTGCTGCACGGCGCTGGAGAAGGCCGGCCAGGTCTGAGTCCAGACCTCGACGCCCGTACGAGGGGGTGCCCACCGGGGGTCCGGTGGGCACCCCCTCCGGCGTCGTCACCTTCCTCCAGGTGTGGCACGAGGCGGGCGGGGCTACGAGTCGGAGCACCGGGCGGGCTGGGCGGCGAGCCATGTCCGCGTCGCCGTCGGCCCCCGGCGTGAGGAACGTAACGCAAAGGGTCCGTATCGACGGGTGAGAGAGGTCTGCTGCCGCGTGCCGTTCTCTGGTTCAATGGGGGCATGGCCGGCTTCCCGCACACCTCGACAGGTCGCAGCGACCTCGAGCCGTTCTGGCCCTCACGTCAGCACCACGACTTCGACCGGGTGTGTTGCCGCGCGCTGAACGCGCCGGCCCCGTAAAGCCGCTCACCCGGCCTCCGGTCCGCGCGCACGCAGCAAGTCCGTCCACCCGACGACTCCTCGCGCGAAAGAGCTGACCCCTCATGCCGAACACCCGTTCCTTCTCCGCCGCAGCCGCTGCCACCGCAGCGCCGACGGTGACCGCTGCGACCGCGTCCGCCCCTACCCACTCCCCCAACCGGCACCGGCTGCGCGCCGTCGCCCCCGACGAGGCCGTCCAGCAGGCCGACGTATCCGCGCTCCTGACGCCGGGTGCGACCTGGCTGCCGGCGCCTCAGCACGCCCTGCCCAGCCTGCCGGGCCGGCCGCCGATGGTCGGCTACCTGGTGCTCGTGCCCGCCGACCAGCAGCCCGCCTTCGCGGCCGCCGCCGCCCAGTACGCGGTGCCGGAGCCGCCGGCGGAGGCAGCGGCGGCGGACGGGCGGGTGACCATCGATCCCGTCCAGCGCTCCGCCTCGGTGAACGGGCAGCTGCTCGATCTCACCTACCTGGAGTTCGAACTCCTCGCCCACCTGGTGGCGCACCCCCACCGGGTGCACACCCGCGACCAGTTGGTGACGACGGTCTGGGGCTACGGGCACGTGGGCGACGGGCGCACCGTCGACGTCCACATCGCCCGGCTGCGCCGCAAGCTGGGCGCCGAGCACCGCCGCTCGATCCAGACGGTGCGGCGGGTGGGGTACAAGTACGCCCCCTGAGCGGAGAACGGGGCGGGCCCCCGTCCCCGGTGCGTCGCACCGGGGACGGGGGCCCGCCTTCGTACGTCCCCGGTCAGCGCCGCGCTCCCGGCCCCACCGGGGTCGCGGGAACGACCGGCTCCGGTTCGCTGTGGTCCAGGCCGGGCAGCCGGCCGAGGCCGCGCGGGGTGCGCCAGTTGCGCTCGCCCAGCAGCGCCATCACGGAGGGCAGCAGCACCATCCGTACGACCGTGGCGTCCAGCAGCACCGCGACGGCCAGGCCGACGCCCATCTGCTGCATGTCCTGCATCGAGAGCGTCGCGAAGACCGAGAACACCGCCACCATGATCACGGCCGCGCCGGTCACCGCCCCGGCCGTGCGCCGGATGCCCTCGTCGATCGCGGCCCGGGTGGCGAGCCCCCGGCCGTGGGCCTCGCGGATGCGGGAGACCACGAAGACGTGGTAGTCCATCGAGAGACCGAACAGGACGACGAGGACGAACAGCGGCATCCACGCCTCGACCGCGCCGACGCCTTCCGAGCCGATCAGTCCGGCGCCCCAGCCGTGCTGGAAGACGGCGGTCATCACCCCGTACGCGGCGGCCACCGAGAGCAGGTTGAGCAGGACGGAGGTCACGGCGATGACGTACGACCGGAAGCAGAACAGCATCAGCAGGAACGTCACCGCGGTGACGAAGAGGAATACGGGAGCCATGCCGCTCTTCAACTGGTCGTTGAAGTCGACGGACCCGGCCACCTCACCGGTGACGTAGGCACGGGCGCCGGTGGAGTCGAAGGCGGCCGGCAGCCGTTCGTCGCGCAGTTCGGCGAGGCCGTCCTTGCCGCCGGGCAGCGGGACCTCGAACTCCGCGACGTTCTGCGCCCGGTGCACGGTGACGTGGTCGAAGCCGGCGAGGGCCTTGCGGACGCCGGGCGCGGTGATGTCGTCCGCCTCGACGACGACCTGGGCGGGGGCGGGGCCGCCGGGGAAGGTCTCGCTGATGTGGCGGTAGGCGACGGACAGCGCGGAGTCGGAGCCGAACTGCTTCTCCAGGCCGAGGGATTCGGTCTTCATGCCGAGGGCGGGCGCGGCGAGCACCAGCAGGACGGCGACGGAGGCGGCGGCGGAGAACTTCGGGTTGCGCAGGGCGGGCCGCAGCAGCCGGCCGGCGACCCCTCCGCTCTCCTTCCGGCCCCGCTTGCCGCGCCGGTTGAGCAGCGGCACCCGGCCCGCCTCGACGCGGTCGCCCAGCCAGGACAGCAGGGCGGGCAGCACCGTGACGGAGCCCAGCATGGCGATCAGGACGACGGTGATCGTGGCGAGCGCGAAGCCCTTGAAGAGCATCAGCCCGGACAGGAACATGCCGGCCATCGCGACCATCACGGTGAGCCCGGAGACGAGCACGGCCCGGCCGCTGGTGGCGGCGGCGATCCGCAGGGCGGTCTCGGCGTCGCGCCCGGCGGCCCGCTCGTCGCGTTCGCGCCGCAGGTAGAACAGGCAGTAGTCGACGCCGACGGCGAAGCCCATCAGGAACATCACGGAGTACGTGGTCTGGAAGAGGTGCAGCTGGTGGCTGGCCAGCGAGAGCAGTCCGAAGGCCGCCAGGCACGCGGTGAGGGCCAGCCCTACGGGCAGCAGAGCCGCGACGACCGCGCCGAAGGCGACGAGCAGGATGCCCAGGGCCAGGGGTACGGCGGTGAACTCGGCCTTCTTGAAGTCGTCGGAGAGCAGATCGCCGAGCCACTTGCCGGCGCTGGCGTCGCCGAACTGGTGGATGGTGACGTCCGGCCGCTTCTCCCCCACCCCGGCCACGGCGTCCAGCACGGGCTGCACCCGGTCGCCGGCGGTGTCCGCGTCGCCCTTCATCTCGAAGGTGATCAGCGCGTCCCTGCCGTCCTTGGAGGGGACCGGGTCCGCGAGGCCGGTGACCTCGCCGGTCCTGTCGATGGCGGCGGTCAGCTCCCGGGCGGCGGTCCGCCAGCCGTCCGGCTCGGCCGCGGACACCATGACGAGCTCGCCGGCCCGGTGGCCGAGACCCGCGTCGGACAGGATCTGTTCGGCGCGGGCCGAGTCGCCCGCGCCGTTCTCCGCGTCGGTCATCTCGACCATGCCCGAAGCGCCGCCGATACCCGCGGCGAGTACGACGAAGAGCAGCCAGCCGAGAATGGCCGTCTTGCGGTGGTGTGCGCTCCACACACCGATACGTGCCGCGAGGTTACGCCTCATGGCGTGTTCGCCCCCTGTTGGTGGATGTCCGACGATGCCCCTCGAATCTAGGAAGGCGCCCGCCGCCGCCCCAGCCGCTGAAGCCCCCGCTCCGCAGGACGTAGGGCGAGGTCACAGGGGTGGTGCTAGGTACACCCCGACCGGGTGGGGAACCGGCTGACGCCCGCGGGGCCCGCCGGGTCAGACTGTGTGCGACACGGGGCCGGCACGAGGGCCCGGCGAGGGTGAGAGGGACCGCGATGGACACGAAACGGGGACGGATCGGGTCGGCGCTGCTGGCCGCGTGGCGGGGGCTGGTGCTGTCGTTCGCCGCCATCGTGGGGTCGGTCACGCTCTTCGTACTGGCGCTGGTCTCCATGACCTTGATCCCGCTGGGCATCGGCCTGGTCACCACGCCGTACATCCTGGAGGCGGTCCGCAAGCACGCCAACCAGCGCCGGCTGCTGGCCATCACCTGGTCGGACGTGCGCATCCCGGTCCCGTACCGGCCGTTCCCGAAGGATCTGCGCGGCGGGTTCATCGGGCAGGTGGAGCGGACCACGCTGATGCTGAAGGACCCGGCGACCTGGCGGGACATGCGGTGGATGCTGGTCGACATGACGGCCGGGTATGTGGTGTCCGTGCTGTCGGTGGCGCTGATGGTCTTCCCGGTGGAGGGGTTCGTCCTGGCGGCGGGCCTGTGGCGGGTGTTCACGGACGACCGGTACTGGTACGCGTTCATCCCGGTCGACAGCCAGGGGACGGGCCTGCTGGCCGCCGCGCTCGGCGTGGTGGTCCTCACGGTCGGGGTGGTGCTGAGCGAGCGGCTGCTGCGGGCGCACTTCGTGCTCGCCCGGTCGGTGCTGGCCCCCACCCAGGAGCAGGAACTCGCCCTGCGCATCGACCGGTTGACCGAGACCCGGCACGAGGCGGTCGACACGGCCGCGTCCGAGCTGCGGCGCATCGAGCGCGACCTGCACGACGGGGCGCAGGCCCGGCTCGTCGCCATGGGCATGAACCTGGGCACCATCGAGGCGCTGGTCGAGAAGGACCCGGCGCAGGCGAAGAAGCTCCTGTCGATGGCCCGGGAGTCCTCGGCCGAGGCGCTGACCGAGCTGCGCGACCTGGTCCGGGGCATCCACCCGCCGGTGCTGGCCGAGCGCGGGCTCGGGGACGCGGTGAAGGCGCTGGCGCTGCGGCTGCCGATCCCGTGCGAGGTGGACGTGGAACTGGACGGCCGGGCCGGGGCGCCGGTGGAGTCGGCGGCGTACTTCGCGATCAGCGAGGCCCTGACGAACGCGGCGAAGCACTCGGGCGCCGACCGGATCTGGGTGGACCTGCACCACAGCGAGGGCGCGCTCAGGTTCTCGGTCACGGACAACGGGAAGGGCGGCGCGACGGTCGGCGCGGGCTCGGGCCTGAGCGGAATCGAACGCCGACTCGGTACATTCGACGGCATCATGGCCGTCAGCAGCCCCGCGGGCGGTCCCACCATGGTGACCATGGAGATCCCTTGCGAGTTGTCCTAGCCGAAGATCTCTTCCTGCTGCGCGACGGCCTGGTCCGCATGCTGGAGGCGTACGACTTCGAGATCGCGGCCGCCGTCGAGACCGGGCCCGAACTGACCAGAGCCTTCGCCGAGTTGGAGCCGGACGTCGCCGTTGTCGACGTCCGGCTCCCGCCGTCCCACACGGACGAGGGGTTGCAGTGCGCGCTGGCCGCCCGGCGCGCGAGACCCGGCCTGCCGGTCCTCGTACTCTCCCAGCACGTCGAGCAGTTGTACGCGCGCGAGCTGCTGGCGGACGGCAACGGCGGGATCGGCTACCTGCTCAAGGACCGGGTCTTCGACGCGGACCAGTTCATCGACGCGGTGCGCCGGGTCGCGGCGGGCGGGACGGCGATGGACCCGCAGGTCATCTCGCAGCTGCTGACGCGGCGTTCGCAGGACAAGCCGATGGTCGGCCTGACTCCGCGCGAGCGGGAGGTCATGGAGCTGATGGCGCAGGGCCGGTCGAACGCGGCGATCGCCTCGCAGATGGTGATCACGGAGCGGGCGGTGGCCAAGCACACCTCGAACATCTTCGGAAAGCTCGGCCTGCCGCCTTCCGACGACGACAACCGCCGCGTTCTGGCCGTACTGGCGTATCTGGACCGGGGTTAGCGGCTGCCTGCCAGGTGCAGGGTGGTGGCCCCCAGGTGCGGTTTCGCCCGGGATTCCAGCACCTTGACGCGGACCGCCGACGCGGTGACGGCCCCGGGGAGCGGCAGGATGCGTTCGTGGCCGATGGTGGTGCCTTCGGTGATCCGCTGCCAGGCCCCGCGGACCTTCGCCTCCACGGTGAACTTCTCCACCCGCTGGCCGTGCCGGACGTCCTCGCGGACGGCGACCCGGTCGAAGGTGTACGGTCCCGGGCCCTGCTTGCGTACGTCGGTGCCGTAGATCCGGCGCACGTCGGCACCGAAGGCGGTCAGTGACGCCACCGTCCGCGTCGGCGATCCGGCCGTCGGGCGCGGGCGGGACGTTGAGCAGGAGCGAGGTGTTGCGGCCGACGCTCTTCTCGTACAGGTCCATCAACTGCGCGGCGCTCTTGGGCTGTTCGTCCTCGTGGTAGAACCAGCCGGGGCGGTTGGAGACGTCGGCCTCGGCCGGGTACCACTGGAGGTAGTGGACGTCCGGGCCGAGGAGCCTGGCGCGGGAGCCGATGTCGGTGTCGGTGGAGTCGTTGGGCAGGCCGCCGAGCCCGGTCCACGGGTCGGCGGTGTGCGGGGTGACGCTCCACTCGGTCTCGCGGGCGGTCCCGTTCTCGTTGCCGACCCAGCGCACCCCCTGAGGGCCCTGGAAGACGACGGTGTTCGGCGAGAGCGCCTTGACCATGTCGAACCACTGCTTCACGTCGTACTTCTGGGTGATGCCGGAGCCCGACCACGGGTTGGCGCCGTCGAGCCACAGCTCCTCGGCGGGCCCGTACTGGGTGAAGATCTCGTACAGCTGGTTGAGGTAGTACGCGTCGTAGTCGTCGGCCCGCACCGTGAAGCCGGGCAGTTTGCCGCTCTTGACGCGGGCGGCGCGGTCGTCGCCGGGGACGAGGGTGGGGATGGTGCGTTCGGTGACGGCGCTGCCGTTGCCGAAGCGCCCCTGGCCCGCCGGGGCGCGGTCGCCGTCCTCCAGGGCCATCCGCTCGGGCAGGCTCAGCGCCTTGCCCTCGGCCTGCTCGGCGCGGATCTTCTCGACCCACTCGGCGTGCCAGGCGTGCGGGAGTTCGGCGCCGTCCGAGGGCGAGAGGTAGAGGCCGACCTTCAGCCCGGCCTTGCGGGCGGCCTTGACGTAGGCGGCGACGACGTCGGGGCTGCCGGGGCTGAGGGCGACCGAGTGGTCGGTGTAGCGGCTCGGGTAGAGGACGAAGCCGTCGTGGTGCTTGACGGTGAGCATGACCTGTTCGGCGCCGGCGGCCTTGTAGGCGCGCATCCACTGGTCCGCGTCGATGCCGCCGGGCGCGAAGAGCTTCTCGTCCTCCGTGCCCGAGCCCCATTCGCGGCCGGTGAAGGTGTTCATCCCGAAGTGCGTGAAGGCGGTGACCTCCCGCTGCTGCCAGGCCAGCTGCCCGGCGGTCGGGACGGTGTTCGCCGCCTTCTCGATGATCCGGCCGGGGCTGTCGCACGCCTCGACCGTCATCTGCGAGGCCGGTTTCACGGGCCCACGGCACGCACCGGCGGCCTCGGACGACCGGGGCGCGGACTGCTGCGCGGTGGCGGTTGCGGGGATGAGCGCGGCGGCGGCCGCCAGCGCGAGCGCGCTGAGCACATGGGTGCGTCGTGCCATGGTTCCCTCTCCTTCACGACCACAAGTGGTCGGATCTCTCGGGTGCCGACGCGTGCATGGTGCCGCACAGGGGGGTCCACGGAAAGGGCACGGGCTCAATACGTCCTATCTATCATGAGCAAAGTCCAAGCCTCCAGGACCGCCCTCAGTCGTTGAACCGGGACGGCACTCAGCCGTTGAACCGGGACCGCCCTCAGTCGTTGAACCGGGACGGCACTCAGCCGTTGAACCGGGACCGCCCTCAGCCGTTGAACCGGGACGGCACTCAGCCGTTGAACCAGGACGCCACATCGAGCCGGAAGGCGCCGTCCGGGGCCATCGTGCGCAGGTCGTCCTCCAGGGCGCGGACCCGCTCGGCCCCCAGCGCGCGGACCCACTCGGCCCGCAGCCGGTCGAAGCCCTCGGCGGACCGGACCAGTACGTCGATGCCCCGCGCGGTCAGCCGGACCAGCTTGCGGCGCCCGTCACTCGGGTCGTCGGCGCGCTCCACGTAGCCGAGGCTTTCGAGCTTCTCCACGGTCTTCCCGGCGGCCTGCTTGGAGACGCCGAGCCGGCGGCCGATCTCGCTGGCGGTCGCCCCCTCGACGCCCACCGCCTGGAGGGCGTAGCCGTACGCGGGCCGCATGTCGGGGTGGCCCTGCCCGGCCAGGTCGCGGTGGAGGCCGTCGATGACCGTCCGGAACCCGGCGAACAGGAGCAGGGGCAGCTCGAAGCCCGCGCCCGGCTCGGCGGGGCGCCCGTCTCCGCGCTCAGCCATTGCGAAACTCGACAACCTGGTTTACGTTTTCGTCAATCACGTTGTCGAGTTTACCGCGAGGGGCCAGCCATGTCCGCGACCGTCTTCCCCGACCACACCATCGAATCCGCCCCCGCCGCCGCCCGCCCCGCGCTGGCGGCCATCGCCGAGAAACAGGGCTTCCTGCCGTCCGCCGCCGCCCGGATGGCCACCTCTCCGGAGGTGCTGGGCGGCTTCCTGAAGATGAACGCCCTCTTCGAGGCCACCACCCTGGACCGGCTCTCCCGCGAGGTCCTGAGCATGACGATGGCCACCCGGAACGGCTGCCACGTCTGTGTGGCGATGCACACCGGGATACTCACCTCCCTGGACGCCGATCCCGCGCTCCTCGCCGCCCTGCGCGAGGGTGCCCCGCTCCCGGACGAACGGCTGGAAGCGCTGCGGCAGTTCATCCTGGACGCCCTCGCGACGAGCGGGGCCGTCGGCGACGACGCGCTCCGGCCGTTCATGGAGCACGGCTACACCTCACGCAACGCGCTGGAGGTGGTCCTCGGCATCAGCGCCTACACCCTGTCGACCTTCGCCAACCGGATGACCGACGCACCGGTGGACGGCCCGCTGGCGCGGTTCGCCTGACACCTGCCTCCGGCATCCGGCCGGTGCGCCCCGGGGTGACCATCGCACCATTCGCTCGTTCAGCTGAACGTGCGCCCACTGTCAGAGCTACCGTCCACCGCCGCCGCCCCGGTCGACGCGGAACAGACCGAGGCCGCGCTCGTCGAGCACTACCCGCGCCTGGTGCGCATCGGCTACCTCGTCCTGCCGCCCTCGCCGGACCGCGGCCGGCGCGTCCTCACCGCTCACGCCCTGGCGCAGCGCTCCCTCCAGGCGGCGCACCGGGCCGGCGCCGCGGCCGGCGGCGTCCCGCTCCCCCGCCGCCCCGGCCGGACCCAGCCCTGCG
>NZ_SSBI01000072.1 GCF_004795015.1 Streptomyces sp. A1277
CGGCCGCGTGCGTGGTGGCTCCGCCGATGCGCCGACAAATCCGAAACAGGACAGTCGAAGACGTCAGTCAGTCGGCGAGTCAGACGCATCAGCAGAACCACCACTCACATCCTCACTGTCAGTCGAGCGCGTTGAGCACGGGCAGGTAGCCGCCGGACTGCCCGGCGGCGAGGGGGTGGTACGACTCGCCGATGTTGAGCAGGTTCAGGCTGTGCAGCCAGGCGCTTCCCGAGCAGATCTCGTGCCCGCTGAACTTGGCGGCCACGTCACCGAAGCTGAAGCCGTGGTCGGCGGCGCGCTTGGCGGTGGCCGCGTTGAGGTAGTCGGCGGCGCCGTTGATGGCGGTGCGCACCTTGTCGCTCAGACCGACGATGCAGCTGCCGCCGATCTTGTAGAAGCGCGGGTAGCCGAGGACGACGACGTGGGCGGCGGGGGCCTTGGCGCTGATCGCGTCGTACACCGAGTTGAGCCGGCCCGGCAGGGTGGTGTCCACGTAGCTGCGGGCGGTGGCGATCCGGTTGAGGCAGGTGGCCTCCGACTGGAGGACACAGGTCGTCATGACGTCGGCGAAGCCCGCGTCGTTGCCGCCGATGGAGATCGAGACGAGGTCGGTCGAGGAGTTGAGCGGCCCGAGCTGATTGGCGATCACATCGCTGGTGACCGCCCCCGAGCAGGCGGTGAAGGCGAAGGAGGAGGGCGAGTGGGCGGCGGCCCACAGGGAGGGGTAGGCCAGCGTGCTGCGCTTGCAGCTCCCACTGGAGCTGATGTAACTGCCGGAGCCGACGCCCGAGGAGTACGAGTCCCCGAGGGCGACGTAGTCGACGGACGGTGCGGCGCTCGCGGTGGCCGCCCCGGTGAGGGCGATGACGGCGCCGAACAGGAGCGAGGACGAGAATGCCACGAGTCTGGACAATTTCACGGAATCTCCCTTGGACCGGCCGGCAGGATCTCTGCCTACTCAGTGGTAGCAGTGCGGACGCCATTTTCGGAAGTGTTCATGCCAAGTCGAACGGATGAGCTTTTCCCGAAGGGCTCATGACGCCGTGTCAGTCTCCGACCGGCACAACGCATCGGCCCGCACGAAGGTCACGAAACCCGGGTGCGGCACGTGCCCCCGTGCCGGATCATGGGCGCCATGCCCGACACCCCCGAGACCGCGCTGCCGATCCGGCTCAACGTCGACGACAGCGACTCCCCGTCCGACGTCGTGGACGCACTGTTCCTCGGCCGCTTCGCGACGGGCGAGCAGCCGCACTCGCACAGCACCTCCCTCGAACGGGTCAAGACGGGCTCCACCATGCTTCCCCCGGCCGCGAAGGTGCTGCGCACCGCCCGCGACGACGACCGCAGCGCGATGCTCGCCGAGGGCGAGGGCTGGACGCTGCTCGTCTCCCGCTGGAACCGGGGCGCCGACGTCACGGTCACCGCGACCAGCGCCGAACTGGCCGAGACCGTCCTCAAGGAGGCCACGGACGGCGTCGTGGACGAACCGGAACCGCAGCCGGACAACGTGACGATGGGCTTCTGGTACGTCTCGCCGCGCCGCGGCCCGTACCGCACGACCCGCCGGATCGCGGCCGGCAGCTGGGACGAGGTCCGCCCCAACTACACCGCCCCGGTGGCCGGGGCGATGGACCGGCTGATGAAGGTCACCCCGGACGACATCGCCGGCCGCCTGCTCCTGCTGCACGGCCCGCCCGGCACCGGCAAGACCTCCGCCCTGCGCACGCTCGCCCGGTCCTGGCGGGACTGGTGCCAGGTGGACTGCGTCCTGGACCCCGAGCGCCTGTTCAACGACGTCGGCTATCTGATGGACATCGCGATCGGCGAGGACGACGGCAACGCGAAGGGCCGCTGGCGGCTGCTGCTCCTGGAGGACTGCGACGAACTCATCCGCGGCGAGGCCCGCCACACGGCCGGCCAGGCACTGTCCCGCCTGCTGAACCTCACGGACGGCCTGCTCGGCCAGGGCCGCAACGTCCTGGTCGGCGTGACCACCAACGAGGACCTGGAACGCCTCCACCCCGCCGTCGTCCGCCCCGGCCGCTGCCTCGCCCGCATCGAGGTGGGCCCCCTCACCCGCCAGGAGTCCCTGACCTGGCTCGGCACCGACGAGGACCTCCCGCGCGACGGCGCGACCCTGGCCGAGCTCTACGCCCTGCGCCGCGGCACGAGCCCCGCCTCGGTCCCGAAGCAGGAGTCGGGGGCGGACGCGGGGCTGTATCTCTGAGGGCGCGAACGTAGGCCGCCGGGAGGGCCGATCACCTGACCGACCGCTACTTCGAGGTGCTGCCCTCCGGCGAACGCCGCGAGGGGCGGGGGAAACCACCGGTCTCCAGGGACCTGAGGGCCACAGTGGTACATCAAGCGTGCGGTCGCGCTGGAGGGCGAGCGGTTCGGTGACACGCCGGTGCCGACCGCCCGCCCTCACCTCATCTCACCTCGTGTACACCGCCCGCACCGCGTCCTGGGCCAGTTCCAGGGCGCGGGCGCGGGAGAGGCCCAGGCGCCGGGCGTGTTCGGCGTAGTCGCGGGCCGCGGTGGCGGCGTTGCGGTCGGCGGTGTCTCCCGCGGCGGCGATGAACGTGCCGTTGCGGCCGCGGGTCTCGATGACGCCGTCCGCCTCCAGCGCGCGGTATGCCTTGGCGACCGTGTTGGCGGCGAGGCCCAGTTCTTCGGCGAGGCCGCGCACCGTGGGGAGCCGGTAGCCGACCGGGAGCGCGCCGGAGCGGGCCTGTTCGGAAATCTGCGTGCGCAGTTGCTCGTACGGGGCGGTGCCGGAGTCCGGGTCCACAGCGATCTTCAGAGTCACCGGCCGATTGTCTCCTACCGGCGGAAAAGGAGAGGCGGGCGGGCCGGGAAGGCGGATACGGTCCGGGGCGTGACTGTCATCGTGCGCGACTTCCGGCCCGACGACGCCGAGGCATGGGTGCGGGTGCGGCGCGCGGCTCTCCCGTACATGATCACCACGCCCGAGCAGGTCGTCTTCGAGCCGGCCGGCTCCCCTCCCGGGCGGCGCTACCGGCTGCTGGTCGCGGAGGAGGACGGCGAGGTCATCGGGACGGCACAGGCGGGTCTCGCCCACGAGAGCCCCGAGCCGGGGCAGGCGTTCTGCAATCCGTACACCCATCCGGAGCGCACCGGCCGGGGCGCGGGTGGGCTGCTGCTGCGGACCGCCGAGGAGTATCTGGCCCTGGCCGGTGCGACCTCGGTCCACACCTGGGTCCTGGACACGCCCGGCAACCGGGCGTTCGCCGCGAAGCGCGGCTACGCGCCGAGCCGGTCGGCGCACTTCCTCCACCTCGACCTGGCGAACGGCTCGCTGCCGCCCCGTCAGGAGCTGCCGCCCGGTGTCGAGCTGCGTACCGCCGCCGACTTCGCCGACGACCCGCGCCCGCTCTTCGAGCTGGACGCCGAGACCACCGCGGACGAACCGGGCGACATCCCGGCCCAGTTGGCGGACTACGAGGAATGGCTCGCCGCGACCTGGCGTGATCCGGGCCTCGACCACCGGCTCACCTCGGTCGTCGTGGCCGACGGCGAGGTGGCGGCCTTCAGCGCCGCGCGGACCGACGGCGCGAGCCGCTACTGGTCGGGGATGACCGGCACCCGGCGCGCCCACCGCAACCGCGGCCTCGCGAAACTCGCGAAGAACGACTCGCTGCACCGGGCGCGCGCCGCCGGGTACACCGACGCCTACACCGGCAACGACGCCGGGAACGGTCCGATGCTGGCGGTCAACCGCTGGTTCGGTTACGAGATCTGTGCCACGGAGGTACGCCATGTCCGCAAGCTCGGCTGACACCGTCCTGACCATCGTCCTCGTCAAGGCCGGAAAGACCAAGATCAGGTATCCGGCCGCCCTGGTCGCCGACGACGGTGCCCGGGTGACCGTGCGGGCGCCCTGGGCCGCGCCGGGCACGCGCGACTTCGGCTTCGTACGCTTCGAGCCGGGCGACGTCTTCACCGAGCACTACTGGCGCGACGCCTGGTACGCGGTGAAGGAGGTCCGCACGGGCTCGGGCGAACTCAAGGGCTGGTACTGCGATGTGACCCGCCCGGCCGTGGTCCGGGACGGCGAGCTGGTCGTCGAGGACCTGGACCTCGACCTGTGGGTGTCGGCCGACCGCACGCAGGTCCTGCGGCTGGACGAGGACGAGTTCGAGGCGAGCGGGCTGGCCGGACGCGACCCGGAGGCGGCGCGCGCCGCCCTGCGGGCCCTGGACGAACTGGAGCGGCTGGCCCGCTCGGAGCACGGGCTCGCCCCTCTGCTGGCCTGAACGGGTGGCGACCCCGGGCCCGCCCGGACCGGGCTCGGGCCCGGGGTCGCCCGGCCCGGGCCGCCGGGGGCCGGTGGCCGGTCACCCCTCCCCCGGCCCCTCGCTCACCGGCAGCGCCACCGCCCGGCGCGTGCCCTCCGGTTCGTACGCGATCGTGTCGCCGTCCTCGTGCCAGTGGATCAGGAAGCGCTCGCCCGCCCGGTAGCCGTCGAGCCCCGCGCGGCAGTAGGCGACCATGTCGTCCGGGAGGTCGTCCAGCGGATACCAGGCCAGCTCGGAGCACTTGTCCGGCTCGCGGTTGTACGGGGGCCTGGTCCGGTCGTACGCCACTTCGAAGAACCACCCGGTCCGGGGGTCGCCGCCCGGGCCCCGGTGCTGCATGACCAGCGCCATGCGCAGCTCCTGCGGGTCGAGGTCGAGACCGATCTCCTCGGCCGTCTCCCGGATCAGCGCCCGCCGCACGTCCTCCCCGTCCTCCACGTGCCCGGACGGGGCGTGCAGCAGGCCGTCCGCGTATCCCGTGCCGGCCCGGCGGGCGAGCAGCACGTCGGAGCCGCGACGGAGGATCAGGTGCACGTCCACGACCTCGGTGTGCCGGTGCGGCCGGTGCGCGCGGGCCACCAGGGCGTACCGCTCGTCGTCCACCTCCTTGCCCCACAGGTCGCGGTCGTCGGACAGCCGTTCGTGGTGGACGCGCTCGGTGAGCGGGGCGAGCAGCGTGGTGAGGTGCCCGGCGGAGAGACCGTCCCCGTTCCACACGCCTTCCACCAGCACCAGCCTGCCGCCCGGGCGCAGCAGCCCCGCCCAGTGGCGCAGGACGGCCGCCGGGTCGGGCAGCAGCCACACCACGTGCCGGGCGAGGATCACGTCGAATCTCCGGTCGCCGACGGGAGGCCGGGCCGCGTCCCCCACCAGCACCCCGGCCCCCGTACCGGCCAGCTTGGTCCGGGCGCGCTCCACCATGCGCGGGGAGCTTTCGACGGCGGTGAGCCGGTGGCCCTGGCCGGCCGCGAGCAGGGCCAGGCTCCCCGTACCGCAGCCCAGGTCGAGCACGTCACAGGGCTCTGCGGGCAGCCAGCTCTCCAGCCGCCGCGCCCAGGCGCGGCGGACCACCGGGTCGAGCAGTCCGTGGTCGGCCTCCTCGTCGAACGAGGCGGCGGCGGAATCCCAGTCGATCGTCGTCATGGTCCGATCGTGCCAGCCGCCACTGACAACGGCCCGGGCCTGCGCCGGGACGGCCGGACTTAAGGGTCCGTGAGGCGCTCCCTAAGCCGGGCATAACGTTCGCCACCAGCACCTATTCCGGCCCGGTCCGGACCCGGGCGGCGGCTAGCTTGCTGTTCCCCGGGGCCGTCCCCGTCACCTTGTGGACCACCGAAGGAGCACCGCCGCCATGGCCGTCATCACCCCTGCCCGCCGCAGGTTCGCCGCCCTCGCCCCGCTCGGCGCCCTGCCGCTCGCGCTGACCGCTCTGGCGGCGGCTCCGGCCTCGGCGCACGGCTCGCTGACGGACCCGGTCAGCCGGGTCTCGGCCTGTTTCGCGGAGGGGCCCGAGCATCCGAGGTCCGCCGCGTGCGTGGCCGCCGTCGCGGCGGGCGGCACCCAGGCGCTGTACGACTGGAACGGGGTGAACATCGCCGACGCGGCCGGGAGGCACCGGCAGTTGATCCCGGACGGCAAGCTGTGCAGCGCGGGCAACGACAAGTTCAAGGGGCTCGACCTGCCGCGCGCCGACTGGCCGGCGACGAAGCTGGCGGCGGGCCGGCACACCTTCCGCTTCCGGGCGACCGCCCCGCACAAGGGCTCCTTCGCGCTCTACCTCACCACCGCCTCGTACGACCCGGCGAAGCCGCTGAAGTGGTCGGACCTGGAGGCCAAGCCGTTCGCCGGGGCCACCGATCCGCAGCTGGTGGACGGCTCGTACGTCTTCGACGGCACGGTGCCCGAGCGGTCGGGGCGGCAGCTGATCTACACCGTCTGGCAGCGCTCGGACTCGCCGGAGGCGTTCTACGCCTGCTCCGACGTGGTCTTCGACGGCTCCGCCGAGGGCGGTACGGGCGGCAGCGGGTCGGTCGGCGCGGTGCCGCAGCCGTCCGCCTCCGCGCCGTCCGAGCAGGAGATCGAGAAGGGGGCGGCCAAGTCCTCCGTCGAGCACGGGGGTCACGGCGACGACGACGCGCGTACGGGCGCGAAGGTCACCGAGGCGGCCGGTGATCCGACCGCTCCGGCGGCGGGCGCGCCCGAGCCGTACAGCGCCTCCACCGCCCCCGCCCCGGCGGGCGCGAACCTCGCCGAGACGGGGAGCGGCGCCGGCACCGCGTATCTGACGATCGGCGGCGCGGGCGCAATCGCCGTGGGTGCGGCGGCCCTGTTCCTCACGGTCCGCCGACGGGCCGTCACCACCGCCCGGCACGGACGCTGAGCGGCGGGACGGGCCTGCCTCTCGGTCTTCCTAGCCGATGACCGAGGCGCAGGTGGTCGGGGTGGCGTGCGCCGGGTCCAGGGCGTTCGCCACCTCGTGGTAGGCGACCCGGTCGATGGTCCCGATCGCCACGTGCTCGGACAGGTCGACCGGGCACAGGTCCTGGAGCAGGACGTTGCGCACGTCCGGCCCGTCCAGGAACTGCGTCCGGTACGGGGTCACGACCTCGTCGTACCGGGTCGCGATGACGGTGTAGTGCACTCCGGGCACGGTGTCGGGCACGGAGTTGAGCTTGGTGATGAAGGGCGATCCGGCCACCTGGTCGGCGAGTCCGGGCGTACCGGCGTTGAGCAGGTCGCCGACGCCGGGGAAGTAGGGCAGGAGCTTGGTCAGGCCGAGCAGGGTGGTGCCGTGGTTGTCGGGCGCGAGCCCGATCATGGCGTTCACCTTGGCCGCTCCGCCGAGGAACTTCAGGTAGTAGTTCGGCATCATGCCGCCCTGGGAGTGGCCGACGATGTCCGCCTTGGGCGCGCCGGTGGAGGCGAGCACCTTGTCGACGAAGGCGGAGAGCTGGCCGGCCGACTTGTCGATCGGGCCGAGGCCGTTGAAGACCGGCACGCCGGGGAGTCGGCCGTAGTCGAGGGAGTAGACGCAGTAGCCCCGGTTCACCAGGTAGGGGGCGAGGACGAGCCAGTTGTCGACCGAGTTCCCGAAGGTTCCGTGGACCAGGACGACGGGGCGGGGATGGGCTGCGGAAGGCTTGCAGGAGTAGTCGTTCCAGCCGCGCGAGGCGGCGGCCGTCGCGGCGGTGGGGGTGGCTGCGGCAGCGGTGGCCGTGGGGGTGGCGACCGCGGCGACGGCGAGAAGCAGGGCGGCGAGCATCCGGCGCGCGCGTGGGGAGCGCGGCGCACGGGTCCAGGGCAGCATCGTGGGATCTCCTTGCGGCTCAAGGGAGTTGCGATGTCTGTGCACCCTGCGGCCCGGACCACAAGTCACTGCTGGCGTTCTGCGTGCTCATGCCAAATTACGCACGAGTAGGGTTTCCTGGGAAGTTACGCGTCGGTAAAAAGTGCGCGGGATCGGCCGGGGTTCCGGACGCGCGGCGCACGGGCGGCCCTGCCGCGAGCCGCCCCCGACCCCCGGCCCCCGCACACCGCTCAGGCCGCTCAGGGCCCCGCACACCGCTCAGGCCGCGAGCCGTCCCGGCATGACGGCCCGGGGCCCGAACCTCTCCCGCAGCCGGTCCGCGACCGCCTCGATCCGCCGCGCCCGCTCGTCCACCGGGTCGAAGGTCAGCTGGTGGGCGGCCCGCCCGGCCTCGCCGAGCCCCTCGGCGCGCAGCCCGATCCCCCGCACCCGGGCCCGCTGCAGGGCGAACGAGTCGTGTATGCGGTACGCCAGCGCGGTGAGCTCCGCGGAGTGTGCGGTGGGCTCGCGCAGGGTACGGCTGCGGGTCAGCGTCGCGTAACCGGTCCGGTCGGCGTAGCGCACGGAGACCGCGAGCGAGCGGCACACCTGCCCCTCGCCGCGCATCCTCGCCCCCAGCTCCTCGGTGAGCGACATGAGCGCGCGGCGCTGGCGTTCCCGGTCCAGCTCGTCGCGCGGGAAGGTCCGTTCGGCGGCGACCGAGCGGGCGGCGGCGTTCGGTACGACCGCGGTGCGGTCGATGCCGCGCGCGCGTTCCCACAGGTCGCGCCCGGTCCGCGCCCCGGTGATCCGTTGCAGGGTGCCGAGCGGGGCGGCCGCGATCCGGCCGACGGAGTCGAGCCCGTATCCGCACAGGGTGCGGGCCGTCGCCGCCCCGACGCCGTCCAGCGCGGCGGCCGGCCGGTCCGCTAGGAAGGCGGCGGTCCCGCCCGCGGGCACCACGAAGGTCGTCCCCGGCGCGGCCTGCCGCAGCGCCATCCGGGCCAGCATCGGGTTCCGGGCGGCCCCGATCGCGCAGTCCACCCCGTGCAGGGCCAGGGCGCGGACCCGGATCACGGAGGCGAGGCCCTTCGCGTCCCGCCCGAAGTAGCGCAGCGCGCCCCGCACATCGGCGAGCGCCCCGTCGGGCGGTGCCGCCTCGACGACCGGGGTGAACGCCCCGAGCAGGGCGAGCAGCCCCGCGTAACCGGCGGCGTCCGGAGGCCCACCGCCGACCCGCCGGAACCGCAGACAGAGGATGCCGGGCTGCTCGTCGGGCCCGCGCGGCCCGGATTCCGGCACCTCGCCAGCCCCGTGCAGCTCAGACAGCTCAGGCAGCTCAGGCACCTTTCTGCTCCCACACACCTCAGGCACCGCACCAACCCCAGGCACCGCACCAGCCTCAGACGCCTCGCCAGTCCCAGGCATCTCAGACGCCCCAGACACCTCACCACCCCCACGCAGCTCGTTCATCCCGCGCTCCCCGGGCTCTGGTGCCACAGCTTCCTTCCGCTGGGCAGCCCTTCGCCGGGCGGCCGGAGGTCGGCCCACGGGTTCATCTCGTAGCCGGTGGGCATCCGGATGCGGCGGCCGGCGTCACCGGCCGGGGCCTCGTCCGGCGCCGGGCCCTCCCCGGCTTCGGGCTCGGGCACCTGCGCCAGCCGGGCCGCGACCGCGTCGAGTCCGCCGGTGCGCCGCAGTTCGGCCAGCTCCGCCAGGTTCCAGGCGGCCGCGCCGACCACGCTCAGGCTCCGCGCCCCGCGCCGTTGCACCACCCCGCGCACCAGCAGCAGCCAGGAGTGGAAGACGGTGTGCGCGCAGGCGGCGTGGCTGTCGTCGAAGAAGGCCAGGTCGACCAGGCCCGTACCGTCGTCCAGAGTCGTGAAGACGACCCGGCGGCCGGAGCGGATGGGCGGGGTCTGGGTCGCCGCCTTGGCACCCGCGACCAGCACGGTCTCCCCGTGCCGCGCCTCGCGCAGCCGCTTGGCCGAGACCGCGCCGAGCTCCTTGAGGAAGGCGTGGTGATCGCTCATCAGGTGGCGCGAGACGTCCATGCTCAGCACGCCCAGCTCGGCGCTGAGCCGTTCCGCCTCGTTGAGGTCGGGCAGGCCGACGGGCGCGGTGCGGTGGCCGCCGCCGAGCGGGAGCTGCGCGCCGGCACCCCCGGAACCCGCGCCCCGCTGGGCGCGGTGCAGTTCGGACAGGTGCAGCAGCAGGTCGCGGCGGTTGGCCCCGAACGCGTCCAGCGCACCGACCTGGGCCAGCCGTTCGGCGGCAGGCTTTCCCGGACGGGCCCGCTGCCAGAAGTCCAGCAGCGAGCTGTAGGGCTGCCCGGCCTCGATCCGGGCGACCTCGGCCGCACTGATCCCATGGACGTCCGAGAGCGCCAGCCGCAGCCCCCAGCGCTCTCCCGACTCCCCCTCACCAGACACCAGTTCGATTCGATGGGAGGCCGCCGACCGGTTGACGTCCAGCGGCAGCACCGGCACCCCGCGCCGCCGGGCGTCGGCGAGCAGCAGCCGCTTGGGGTACATCCCCGGGTCGTGGGTGAGCAGGCCGGCGTAGAAGGCGGCCGGGTGGTGCGTCTTCAGCCAGGCCGACTGGTACGTGGGCACGGCGAAGGCCACCGCGTGTGCCTTGCAGAAGCCGTAGCTGCCGAACGCCTCGATGATCTCCCAGGCGCGGGCGATCACCTCCGCGTCGTACTTCCGCGCCGCCGCGTGCTGGGCGAACCAGAGCCTGATCCGGCCCTGCGACTCGGGGTCGGAGAGCCCGCGCCTGACCCGGTCGGCCTCGTCGCGGCCGCAGCCGGTCATGATGTCGACCATTTCGATGATCTGCTCGTGGAAGACCACCACGCCGTACGTCTCACGCAGTGGCCCCTCCAGGTCGGGGTGCGGGTAGCGGACCGGCGCCCGGCCGTGCCGGGCCTCGATGAACGGGCGGACCATGTCGGCGGAGACCGGGCCCGGCCGGAACAGCGAGATGTCGACCACCAGGTCGTGGAAGCTCTCCGGCTGGAGCCTGCCGACCAGGTCGCGCTGGCCGGGCGACTCGATCTGGAAGCAGCCCAGCGTCTCGGCCGTCCTGATCAGCCGGTACGTCTCCGGGTCGCCCGGCTCCACACCGTCCAGGTCGATCTCCTGGCCCGAGGCCCGCTTCACCTCCGTGACCGCGTGCGCCATCGCCGACTGCATCCGTACGCCCAGCACGTCGAGCTTGAGCAGCCCGAGGTGCTCCACGTCGTCCTTGTCGAACTGGGCCATCGGGAAGCCCTCGCCGCTGGTGGGCACGACGGGGGTGCGGCGCAGCAGCGAGGCGTCCGAGAGGAGGACCCCGCACGGGTGCATGGCGACGCCGCGCGGCAGGGCGTCCAGCGCCTCCACCAGCTCCCACAGCCGCCCGTACTTCTCCTTCGTCCTGGCCACCTCGCGCAGTTCGGGCAGTTCCTCCATGGCCGCGCGGGCGTCGCGGGCCCGGATGTGCGGGAATGCCTTGGCGAGCCGGTCGGTCTCGGCCGGGTTCATGGAGAGCGCGGCGCCGACGTCGCGGATGGCGTGGCGCACCCGGTAGGTCTCGGGCATGGCGACGGTGGCGACCCGCTCGGCGCTGAAGCGGTCGATGATCGCGCGGTAGACGTCGAGGCGGCGGGCCGACTCGACGTCGATGTCGATGTCGGGCAGCACGAGGCGGCGCTTGGACAGGAAGCGCTCCATCAGCAGCCCGTGCTCGACCGGGTCGGCGTGGGCGATGCCCAGCAGGTGGTTGACCAGCGAACCGGCCCCGGAGCCCCGGGCGGCCACCCGCACCTTCATCTCACGTACGTCGTCCACCACCTGGGCGACCGTCAGGAAGTACGAGGCGAAGCCGTGGTGGGCGATGATGTCCAGCTCGTGGTGCATCCGGTCCCAGTACTCCCGCCTGCGGTCGTAGCCGCGCAGGACCATGCCGGTGGCGGCGCGGGAGGCCAGCACCCGCTGGGCGGTGCGCCGGTCCGCGCCGACGAGGCGGGGTTCGGGGAAGTGGACGGAGCCGAGGCCGATGTCGCCCTCGGGATCGACCACGCATGCCTCGGCGGTGTGCCGGGTCTCCGCGAGCAGCCGTGCACCGGCGTCCGGGCCGAGTCCGGCGGCGGTGGCGATCCGCTCGGCGTCCTGCGCCATCGCGTGGGCGTCCTTGAGCCAGCGCTCACCGCTGTCGAGCGGGGCGCGGCGCGGGTCGACGGGGACGAGCCTGCGGGCGGCGTCGAGCACGTCGGCGACCGGGCCCTGCCCCGCGTCGGCGTACCGGACGGCGTTGGTCAGCACGGCCCGTATCCCCTGCTCGGCGGCGAGGCCGACGGTACGGGCGGCGAGCCGCAGCGAGCCGGGCCCGGTGCCGGTCCGCCCGTGGTGGACGGCTTCGAGCCGCAGGTCGTCGCCGTACAGCTCCCGCCAGGGGGCGAGGAGCGCGGCGGCCAGGTCGGGGCGGCCCGCCGACAGTGCCCTGCCCACGTCGGAGGCGGGGCCGAGCAGCACGGTGAGCCCTTCGGCGGGCAGCGCGAGCCGTTCGACCAGGGGGCGGCCGCCCTCGGGGACGGCGGTGTGGGCGGCGGTGACCAGGCGGCACAGCTCGGCCCAGCCCTGTGCGCCGTCGCGGGCGAGGAAGGTGACCCGGGGTGCCGATTCATCGACAAAGGCGCCCCCGCGGGCCGGGGTCCGGGGCCGGTGCGCACGCCCGTCCCCCGCCACGGGAAACACCGCGAGGTCCACCCCGAACAACGGGCGCACCCCTTCCCGCTCGCAGGCCCGGGCGAACCGGACGGCGCCCGCCAGGGTGTCGCGGTCGGTCAGCGCGAGGGCGTCCATCCCCCGCTCGGCGGCGCGCTCCGCCAGCCGCTCCGGGTGCGAGGCCCCGTACCGCAGGGAGAACCCGGAGACGGTATGCAGATGCGTGAACCCTGGCACCTGCACCTCCTGAGCCGATCCGTACGCGCTATCCACCCCCTCGCTCTCCACCATAAACCAAGTTTCGAACACTCGTACGATACTCGGTGCGCGGGCACTCCCTCTTCCACCGTTCGGCCCCGCCCCGACTGCGCGGGCGCCGGGCACCCCGGAGCGTGGGGGCATGACTTTCGCTGACGAGGTGAAGAGAGCCGTCACGCCCCGGGCCGCACTGCTGGTCATCGGGGTGCTGGCGCTCCAGCTGCTGTTCATCGCGTCCTACATCGGAGCGCTCCACAGCCCGAAGCCGAAGGACGTCCCCTTCGGCGTCGTCGCGCCCCGGCAGGTGTCCACCCGCCTCGTCACCCAGCTGAACGGCCTCCCCGGCGGCCCGCTCGACCCCCGCACGGTCGCCGACGCCGCCACCGCCCGCCGGCAGATCCTCGACCGCGAGATCGACGGCGCCCTGATCGTCGATCCCGGGAGTACCAAGGACACCGTGCTGGTCGCCTCCGGCGGGGGCACCGTCCTGGCCAACTCCCTGACGAAGCTCATCAAGGAGGCCGAGCTCAGCCAGAAGCGGACCGCGCACGCCGTGGACGTGGCCCCGGCCTCGCGCCAGGACTTCGACGGACTGTCCTCGTTCTACCTGGCCGTCGGCTGGTGCGTCGGCGGCTACCTCTGCGCCTCGATCCTCGCGATCAGCGCGGGCAGCCGCCCCGCCAACCGCCAGCGCGCCCTGATCCGGACCGGGGTCATGGCCCTGTACTCGATCGCGGGCGGCATCGGCGGCGCGATCATCATCGGCCCGATCCTCGGCGCCCTGCCCGGAAGCTTCTGGGGGATGTCCGGCCTGGGCGCGCTGACCGTCTTCGCGGTCGGCATGATCACCCTCGCCCTGGAAGCCCTCACCGGCATCGTCGGCATCGGCCTGGCCGTCCTGCTCGTGGTCATCGCGGGCAACCCGAGCGCGGGCGGCGCCTTCCCGCTCCCCATGCTCCCGGACTTCTGGCGCGCGATCGGCCCCGCCCTGCCCCCGGGCGCCTCCACCTGGACGGCGCGCTCGATCGCCTACTTCCGCGGCAACGCCGTGACCGGCCCCCTGCTGGTGCTGTCCGCGTGGGCGGTGGTGGGCACGATCGGCACCATGCTCCTGGCCCTGCGGAAGAAGCCGGACGCGGCGGACACCCGGGCCACGGGGGCGGGGACTGCGGCGACGGGGCCGGGGGCGGGCGGCGCCGGGTCGAGCCTGGCGTAGCAGCAGCGGGCACGGCCCTCGCGGAACCGATCACGACCACGTCACGCCGGCCGGAGCAGCGGCACGGCCGTCGACCCCTACGGCGAGCCCCGCAGAGCAGGAGGGATCACACCCCTAGGCATGACAGGTACATGACGTCATGCTGGAGCGACCTCGTGCCACCCACGAGGCGAAGGCAGGCCGGCCGGTCAGCGGCCGCCCCAACTTCCCCCCACCCCACGGAGGTTGCTCATGCGTCGCCGCGTCGCCACCCTGTTCGCCACCGTCTGCCTGTCGCTCCCGCTCGCTCTGCTGCCCACCGCCTCCGCCTCGGCGGCCCCCGCGGATAAGCCCCAGGTCCTCAGCTCGTGGACGCAGACGAGCGCCGCCAGCTACAACACCTGGAACGCCGCCCGCAACAACCGGGGCGCGTGGTCCGCGTACGGCTTCGACTGGTCGACCGACTACTGCAGCTCCTCGCCCGACAACCCGTTCGGCTTCCCCTTCCAGACGGCCTGCGCCCGCCACGATTTCGGCTACCGCAACTACAAGGCCGCCGGCACGTTCTCCGCCAACAAGGCCCGCCTCGACAACGCCCTCTACTCGGACCTCAAGCGCGTGTGCGCCGCCTACTCCGGCGCCAAGCTGACCTCGTGCAACGCCACGGCCTGGACGTACTACCACGCGGTGGACATCTTCGGCGTCGCACCGGCCACGGCGGGCGCCGGCAGAGCGGCCCTGACCGGCTGATCAGCGCTTCTTCCCCGGAGGCCGGGCCCGCACACCGGAGGCCCGGCCCCCGCCTCATGCGCTCCCCGTCCCCTCCCGCACGTGCATGGCCCCCGGCCGAAGCCGGGGGCCATGCGTCACCGTACGGAACGGTCAGCCGATCTGTGCGCCGAACGCCGCCAGCGCCTCCGGCACCGGCTGGAAGAACGTCTCGCCGCCCGACGAGCAGTCGCCGCTGCCGCCCGAGGTCAGGCCGATCGCCGTGTCACCGGCGAAGAGCGAACCGCCGCTGTCGCCGGGCTCGGCGCAGACCGTCGTCCGGATGAGCCCGTTGACGATGTCGCCGTTGCCGTAGTTGACGGTGGCGTCCAGGCCCGTCACCTCGCCGTCGTGGACCTGGGTGGTGGAGCCGCTGCGGGTCACCGTCATCCCGACGGTGGCCTCGCCCGCCTTGGTGATGGGCTGGGTGGAGCCGTTGTAGAGGTCCACCTCGCTCGGGTGCGCGGTGGACGAGGTGTACTTCACCAGGCCGAAGTCGTTGCCCGGGAACTCCGAGCCGGCGTTCGTGCCGATCTCGGCGCCGCTCTGGGAGTCCGACCAACTGGAGATCGCCTCGGTGCAGTGCCCGGCGGTCAGGAAGTACGGCTCGCCGCCCTTGACCACGTTGAAGCCGAGCGAGCAGCGCCCGCCGTTGCCCCAGATCGCGTCGCCGCCGGCGATGAACGGCTTGAACTCCCCTGCCGACTTCTTGAGTTCGGCCTTGCCGCCCAGCGAGTCGACCACCGCTCCGAGCCTCTTCAGGTCGGCGCCCTTCACCGTGCGGTCGGCGGTGACGACGACCTTGTTGCCGACCGGGTCCACAGCCCACGAGGTGCCGGGGATCGTCGCCTTGCCGGCCAGGGTCTGCCGGGCGGACTTCAGGTCGGCGAGCGTGTTCTTGACGACTCTGGCCGTGCCGCCCGCCTGCCGCACCCGTTCGGCGGCGGCCTCGTCGACCACGTTCATCACGAGGTGCTTGCTGCCGGCGTCGTAGTACGCGCCGGCCGCGTCGGAGCCCATGTCCTTGCCCAGGCCCGTGGCGAGCTTCCCGGCCGCGTCCGCGCTCAGCGTCCGCGCGGTGAACTGCGGGACCTGGTCACTGGCGTTCGCGCTCTGGAACGTCACGCCCGCCGCGACCAGGCCGACGACCGCCGAACCGGCCAGCACTGCCCGCTTCCTCGATATGCGTCGATGCTTCAACTTCGACCTCCTGTGGGGGCCGCGCACGGATGATGTGGGGTCGTCCGTACGCGGAGGATGAAGCGCCCACTATGGTCAGCGCCCGGATGGGCACACAAGGCCGAGTCCTGGACGCACACACGACAACACCGTTTCGGTCGCGGGGTGTTCACTTACCGGTACCGGGCCCCCCGCTCACCGGCCGGCCCGGACACGGCGAAGCCGGCCCCCGGGCGTGATTCCACCCGGGGGCCGGCCGGTGTCGGTCCGCCGCCCGCACCCGCCGGCCCGCCCGTACGCGACGGGCCGGCGGGTCCGGTCAGGCCGTCAGTACAGGCTGATGCCGTACGAGCTGAGCGCGCTCAGCGCGTTGGTGACCGGCTGGAAGAACGTCGTGCCGCCCGAGCTGCAGTTGCCGCTGCCGCCCGAGGTCAGACCGATCGCCTTGGAACCGGAGTAGAGCGGACCGCCCGAGTCGCCGGGCTCGGCGCACACGTTGGTCTTGATCATGCCGTAGACGACGTCGCCGCCGCCGTAGTTGACCGTGGCGTTGAGCGCGGAGACGGTGCCGCTGTGGATGCCGGTCGTGGAGCCCCGGCGGGTCACCCGCATCCCGACCGTGGCGTTGGCCGCGCCGGTGATGTCGACGCTGCCGACGGTGCCCTCGTGGGAGACCGCGGCGTTGTCGTAGCGCACCAGCCCGTAGTCGTTGCCCGGGAAGCTGGAGACGACCGTCGGACCGATGTAGGTGGTGTTCGAGGAGTTGGTGTACCAGGGGGGCTTGCCGTCGGTGCAGTGGCCGGCGGTCAGGAAGTAGTACGTGCTGCCGCTGCGGACGTTGAACCCGAGGGAGCAGCGCCAGCCGGGTGCGTAGATGGCGTCACCGCCCGAGAGCAGCTTGCTGAACTTGCCGGGGGTGTGCTCGATGCGCAGGGCTCCCGCGTTGCCGCCCGCGGAGTCCTTGATCTGCTGGATCTCCGCCGCGGAGACCGTGCTGTCGACGGTGACCACGAGCTTGCCGGTCGCCGGGTCGACGTTCCAGGCGGTGCCGGCGACGTCGGCGCCGAGTACGGCGTCACTGGCGGCGGCGAGCTGGTTGGCGCTGTACGTTCCGTTGGAACTGGCCTGGGCGGTGGGGACGGCCAGGGCGGCGACGGCCACGAGGCCCGCCGCGATGGCGATGGCCCTGCTGCGTCTCGCGATACCGCTGAGGGGGGTGGTGCGCTTGATCCTCACTGTCATTCCTCCCGAGGGGAATCGGGGGCCCGCCTGTGGGGTGGTCGGGCCCGTGAGGCGCAGTCAGGCGCACGGCCATCCGTCCGCATTCCGGATATGCCGTGCCCCTGACAAGCGCTGCTCGGGAGTATTCAAGGCGTCAACTTGCCGCGCAAGGGCGCCTTTTGGCCTGAGCCAGGCCCGGCCGGCACGGGAAGGCCCCGCGGGCCAAACCCCGCGGGGGCCGGGCGGAGGCGGCGCCTCAGCCGTCGATCCGGTGGCGCTCACCGGCCTCGACGGCGACCGGGAGGGTGTTGCCGGGCGGCGGGAAGGGGCAGATGAAGTGGTCCGCGAAGGCGCACGGCGGCAGCAGCGCGCGGTTGAAGTCGACGATCACCGAGCCGTCACCGGCCGGCGCGGCGGGCCGCAGGAACCGGAAGCGGTAGCTGCTGTTCCCACTGGTCGCGTCGGCGAAGACCGCCCAGAGCGAGCCGTCGGGCTCGACGGCGACCTGGAGCGTGTGCCCGGCACCGTCCAGCTCGAAGGCGATCTCCCCGGCGAGCCCGAGCCCGCGCTCGACACCGTCGGCGTTCTCGACCCGGACGGTGCGGGAGCCGGCGTACGGCCGGTAGGTGCCCGGCACCGCCCAGCGGGCGTCGTACGGGGTCGCCCCGATCGCCCGGAACGCGCGCCGCGCCGCGGAGTCCGGGTCGAAGACCCGTACCGCCCACAGGCCCTCGCGGCTCAGCACGACCAGCCTGCGGCCCTCGTGCTCGACCCGGGACGCGTCGATCGGGCCCCGGTCGGCGCCGAGCCGGACCCGGCCGGTGAAGGGCCTCCCGTCCACGGTCAGCCCGTCCTCGGGGGCGGCTTCGAGCACCGGGGCGCCGTCCTCCTCCCGCCACCGGCCCGGGACGGCCGGAATTCGCCCCTCCGGGCGGTCCGCGAGCCAGTGGGTGCCGGTGAGGGAGAGCGGTCCGTACGGCGCCGAGACCGTGGCGGTCCGCTCCTCGTGCCAGCGTTCCCAGTCCCGCGCTGCCTGCTGCTGTGCTTGCGTGCTCATGGATCAACCCTTCCATACCGGTTCGGCGAGACCGAGGTGCGACCGCAGCGTGGGACCGGTGTACGCCCGGCGGAGGACCCCCCGTTCCTGGAGGAGCGGGACGACCCGGTCGACGAAGTCGTCCAGGCCGTCGGGGGTGAGGTGCGGGACGAGGATGAAGCCGTCGGTCGCCCCGGCCGCCACGTACTCGGCCAGCAGCGCGGCGGCGGTGGCCGGGCTGCCGATGACGACTGCCGGCCGGTCGCCTCGATGACCGTCTGCCGGATGGAGAGCCCCTTCTCTTCGGACAGCGCGCGCCAGCGGGCCGCCACCGCGAGCGGGTCGCCCTGCCGGACCCGCCCCCGGACCAGCTCGGCGCGCCGGGGCCCGGGTCGCTCGCGGGCAGCGGCCCGTCCGGGTCGTACGAGGACAGGTCGCGGCCCCAGACCTGCTCCAGGGCGGCGATCGCGTTCTGCGGCGATACCTGCTGGAGGCGGATGGCGGCCGCGCGCTCCTGCGCATCGGGGTCGGTGTCGCCGAGTACGAAGGTGACGCCGGGCATGACCTTCAGCTCGTCGGGCTCCCGCCCGTGGGCCGCGAGCCGCCCCTTTACGTCCGCGTAGAAGGCCCGGCCCTCGTGGAGGGTGCCGTGCCGGGTGAAGACGATGTCGGCTGCGGACGCGGCGAACTCCCGGCCCTCGGAGGAGTCGCCGGCCTGGATGACGACCGGGTGGCCCTGCGGGGAGCGCGGGACGGTGAACTCGCCCTCGACGGTGAAGTGCCGGCCGTGGTGGGCGACGGGGCGCGGGGCTCCGTCGGGGGTCCAGGAGTCCCACAGCTCGCGGGCGGTGGCGACGAACTCGGTGGCGCGGGTGTACCTCTCGGCCCGGTCCAGGCAGCCGCCGCGCCGGAAGTTCTCGCCGGTGAAGGCGTCGGAGGAGGTGACGGCGTTCCAGGCGGCCCGGCCGGCGCTGAGGTGGTCGAGGGTGGCGAGCCGGCGGGCCGGTTCGTAGGGCTCGTTGAAGGTGGTGTTGACGGTGGCGGTGAGACCGAGCCGGTCGGTGACGGCCGCGAGCGCGGAGAGCACGGTCAGCGACTCGGGCCTGCCGACCACGTCCAGGTCGTGGATGAGCCCCTTGTGCTCGCGCAGCCGCAGCCCCTCGGCGAGGAAGAAGAAGTCGAACAGCCCCCGCTCGGCCGTGCGCGCGAGGTGTTCGAACGAGGAGAACTCGATCTGGCTGCGGGAGCGCGGGTCGGACCAGACGGTGGTGTTGTTCACGCCGGGGAAGTGCGCGGCGAGGTGCATCTGTTTCGGGATCCGCTGCGAGGCGGCGGCCGTCATACCCGTTCCCCCGCGCGTGCGTACCGGTTGGCGGGGCGGGCCAGGCCCAGGTGCTCGCGCAGGGTGCCGCCCGGGTAGAAGGTCCGGAACAGGCTGCGGTGCTGGAGCAGGGCCACCGTGCCGTTGACGATCCGTTCGAGGTCGCGGGCGGTGTGATCGGTGTGAGGTGGAAGCCGTCGACCGCGCCGGCCCGGTGCCCCTGGGTGATCAGGTCGGCGAGGTCGACCGGGCCGCCCCGGTAGTACGTGCCCCGGCCGGCCGGCGGCGGCCCGCTCGCCGGCCCGGGCTCGGGCGCCGTCTCGGCGTCGCCGAGGTCGACGGTGAGCGCGGCGAGCACCCGCAGCGCGTCGGGGTCCCGCCGTGGGCCGCGGCGCCGCGGTGGAACGGATCTCGGCGTCGTCCTCCCAGCTGTCCCAGAGCCGGGCGCAGACGTCGGCGCACTCGCCGGCCTCGTGCCACAGGTCCGGGGCGGGTGCGGCGGGGCGGCGGCCGAACAGCCGGGCCTCGGACCCGGTCCGCCGCGGCGCCGCGGTGGAACGGATCTCGGCGTCGTCCTCCCAGCTGTCCCAGAGCCGGGCGCAGACGTCGGCGCACTCGCCGGCCTCGTGCCACAGGTCCGGGGCGGGTGCGGCGGGGCGGCGGCCGAACAGCCGGGCCTCGGACCCGGTCGTGGACACACCGACGTGCCAGCCGGTGAACATCGTGACGTCCTCGGCCATGGAGTACATCCACAGCAGCGGGGACTGCTCGCGGCGCCAGATCCGCCCGCTCCCGGGTGGGTGGGGGTCGATGAGGTGGAGGTCCAGCGGCCGGTCCCCGTACAGGGCGGGGGTGTTGGCGGCGAGCCGTTCGGCCAGGCCGGTGCCGTGCGGCCCCGCGCCGATGACGGCCAGCGCGGGCCGGGCGCTCACCGGTGGCCCGGGGCTGCGGGTGCGCGCCGGACGGCATCGTTGTCTTCCGGGGGTGCGGCGGGAGGGGCCGGGGGGAGGGTGACGGTCTGCGCGGGCATGCGGGAACTCCGTGGATGCGGCGATCGAACACGGGGCGCGCCCTCGGCACGGAAGACAGCAGCGTGGAACACGAGACGGACGGGCCCCTCAGCCCGGTCCTCCTCCGAGACAAGCGCTGTTCACGACGGGCTGTCAAGCCTGTCCACCCTGTGAGCAGTACGTCTCGGGGCAGTTGACGGGTCCCCGCATGCCTGTTCCACTGGGGCCATGCATTCGCAGCAGTGGCTGGTCAAGCGCTCCCACATCGACTTCGGTCGCGTGTGGTCCTGTTCCTGTTGAGCCGACGCCCTGCTTCCCGCGCTTTCCCGCTCGCGCCCCGACCGGCGCCGAGCCCTTCCCCGCGCGCCCTCGCACACCCAGCACAGCAGCACCCTCCCCTCGCACCGCCCTGCTCCGCCGCCCCGCGGAGCGGGGCGAGCGGGTGACGCCGCATCAGCAGTCGCATCCGCAGTCACAGCTGTCGCAGCAGCTACAGCAATCGCAGCAGTCGCCGCACGCATCGCAGCCATCACAGCAGTCCCCGCAGTCGCACTGGCTGCACAGCCCCTCGCGCCGTTGACGCGACCAGGGGTCCTCGAAGGTGCCGCAGCACATCTGGCAGGTGCAGGCGAGCCCCGCCCACACCAGGCAGCCCATGACGAGCCCGCGCCGGTCGCGCGGGGGCTCGGGCGGCGGCTGCGGCGGGCCGAAGGGCGCGCCCGGCCCGGTGGGAGCGTACGGATTGCCCGGCGGCGGCCCGAACGACCCCGCGGGCCGTGTTTCTGACGGGTCGCCGGGCTTCGCGGTCAGCAGCCCGCCGCTCTGGTGCGAACAGACGTCCGTGGCGAAGGCGCGGTCCACCGAGCGCCGCAGTTCGTGTGCGAGCAGCACATGCGCGAGCCGGCCATCGGTGAACTCGGCGTCCTTGAGCGCCAGCCGTACGCCCCGCAGCGCGTCGTCGCACAGCCGGCGGGCCTCGGCGCGCGAGGTGCCGGTCGCGGTGAGCGGGTTCCAGGCACCCGACGCGGCGTCAGCTTCCTGGTCCTCGACGGCGTCCAGCAGATGCGCGAGGCGCCCGAAGAGGCGTCCGGCCTCGGCGAGCGGCTCGGCGTTCTGCGGCTTGCCGGCGAGTACGGCGGTGTGCGCGAAGGCCGCCGCCGTGGCGGTCTCGGTGGGCTCGGTGACCGTCAGCAGCGGGGTGCCGGGGCCGGCCAGCAGCTCGATGCCGGTCTGCCGGTCGACGGCGTCGACGAGGACCGCGGTGTCGAAGCCGAGCTGTGCGCCGGTGCGCGCGCCGGCCCGGTCCCAGCCCGCCGCCACCCGGCGCGCCGCCGCGGCGACCGGGCG
>NZ_SSBI01000073.1 GCF_004795015.1 Streptomyces sp. A1277
AGGTGTCGATGAGCATGGTGGCCCCCTCCCCCGGTGACTTCCCGGTCGCGGTAGCTGACTCTTTCGAGCCTACGCGAGACCGGTGACGGCACGGGGGGAGCGTTTGGCACGAGGTGCGGCGGGGCCGACGCCGGATGGACTCGGGCTCTCAGTGGGCGCCGATGCCGGTGAGGGACTTGACCTCCAGTTCGGCGTACTTGCCCCGGTCGGGCTCCTCCTTGGACAGCAGGGAGCCGATCCAGCCGAGCAGGAAGCCGAGCGGGATGGAGATGAGGCCGGGGTTCTCCAGCGGGAACCAGGCGAAGTCGACGCCCTTGAACATCGAGGTCTTCTCGTTGCCGGAGACGACCGGCGAGAACAGCACCAGGATCACGGAGGAGGCCAGGCCGCCGTAGATCGACCACAGCGCGCCCTGGGTGGTGAAGCGCTTCCAGAAGAGGCTGTAGAGGAGCGTCGGCAGGTTGGCGGAGGCGGCGACGGCGAAGGCGAGGGCGACCAGTCCCGCGACGTTCATGTCGCGGGCGAAGGCGCCCAGGACGATCGCGGCGGCGCCGATGAAGACGGTGGCCCAGCGGGCGGCCCTCATCTCCTCCTTCTCGGTGGCCTTCCCCTTGCGGATGACGTTGGCGTAGATGTCGTGGGCGAAGGAGGACGAGGAGGCGAGGGTCAGTCCGGCGACGACGGCGAGGATGGTGGCGAAGGCCACGGCGGAGATGACGGCGAGCAGGACGGCCCCGCCGGTGGTGCCGACCCCGCCGAGGTATTCGGCGAGCTGCGGGGCGGCCGCGTTGCCCGCGGGGTTCTTCGCCTTGATCTCGTCCGGGCCGATGAGGGCGGCGGCGCCGAAGCCGAGGGCGATCGTCATCAGGTAGAACGCGCCGATGATGCCGATGGCCCAGTTGACGGACTTACGGGCGGCCTTGGCGGTCGGCACCGTGTAGAAGCGGATCAGGATGTGCGGCAGGCCCGCGGTGCCCAGGACCAGGGCGATGCCGAGGGAGAGGAAGTCGAGCTTCGAGGTGCCGGTGGCGCCGTACTTCAGGCCGGGCTCCAGGAACGAGGCGCCGTGGCCGCTCTTCTCGGCGGCGGTGCCCAGCAGGTCGGAGACGTTGAAGTCGAACTTCCACAGCACCATGAACGTCATCAGGATGGCGCCGGCGATGAGCAGCACGGCCTTGACCATCTGCACCCAGGTGGTGCCCTTCATGCCGCCGATGGTGACGTAGACGATCATCAGTACGCCGACCAGCGCAACGATGAGGATCTTTCCGGCGTCGCTGGTGATTCCGAGGAGCAGTGAGACCAGAACTCCCGCGCCCGCCATCTGTGCCAGCAGGTAGAAGATCGACACGATGATGGTGGAAACGCCCGCCGCGGTGCGGACCGGGCGCTGGCGCATCCGGTAGGCGAGGACGTCGCCCATGGTGTAGCGGCCGGAGTTGCGCAGGGGCTCGGCGACCAGCAGCAGGGCCACCAGCCAGGCGACGAGGAAGCCGATGGAGTAGAGGAAGCCGTCGTAGCCGAAGAGGGCGATGGCGCCGGCGATGCCGAGGAAGGACGCGGCGGACATGTAGTCGCCGGAGACCGCGAGACCGTTCTGGAAGGCGGTGAACTGGCGGCCGCCCGCGTAGAAGTCGGAGGCGCTGCGGGTCTGGCGGCCGGCCCAGACGGTGATGCCGAGGGTGGCCGCGACGAAGACCGCGAAGAGCGTGATGATCAGCGGCCGGTGCTCGGTGGCCGAGGCGGCGAGGGTCACGGTGGCGTGGGAGTGGTACGCGGCGCTCATGCGTCGGCCTCCATACGGGACTTGATGGCCTCGGCCTTCGGGTCGAGCTTCGCGTTGGCGTGGCGCGAGTAGAACCAGGCGATGAGGAAGGTGGTGAGGAACTGGGCGAGGCCGAAGACGAAGGCCACGTTGATGTTGCTGAACACCTTGGTGCCCATGAAGCCGCCCGCGTAGTTGGAGAGCAGCACGTACAGCAGGTACCAGAGGACGAAGGCGATGGTCAGCGGGAAGGCGAAGGAGCGGTAGGAGCGGCGAAGTTCGCCGAATTCCGCGCTGCCTTGCTCCGCGAGGAACGCCTCGGTCGTGGGCTGGGCAGGGCTGTTGTCCGTACTGCCCTCGGGCGGCGGTGCATCGGTAGCCACGGAATCTCCTCGCGACGCGGGTGCGGTGGTGGTGGGGACGGTGGGTTTCACTGCGGACCTCGTGATCGGGGGTGGTGGTGCGCTTCCCCTGACAACGGCACGCGGCGCGCGGCGAAGCGGTTCACCTCGCTCCCCTCCTTCTCCACACCACTCGTTCGGGTGCTTCGCCGGTCACGCGTTCGCGCGAACCGATTGATGCGCCGGGATGTTCGGCGATAGCTTCACTCGTCATGTACGCGACTGGATACGGCCCGTGTCCGGTCGACTGACACGGATGATGTGGAGACCCCATGGCTCATCTGAGATCCAGGCGGACGCGCGCACTGGCGCTTCCCGTCGGATTGGCCCTCACCGCCTCGCTCGGCTTCCTGCCGGCGAATGCCGCCTCCGCCGCCCCGCCGGACGGCGCGGCCTCGGCGGACGGCCCGAAGCTGTCGTACGTGGTCAACACGCAGGGCGGTGCCGGCACGGCCGGGCAGGTACGCAAGGCGATAGAGCGGGCCGGCGGCACGGTGGTGATCTCCTACGACCGGATCGGTGTCATCGTCGTCCACGCGCAGAACCCGGACTTGGCGAAGACGGTCCGCCGGGTCAGGGGCGTCCAGTCGGCGGGCGCCACCCGTACCGACCCGATCGTGCCGCAGGCCACCAAGGACACCGGGGTGGAGCAACCGCTGACGGCCGAGCAGGAACGGGCCGCGGCGGCGAGGGCGACGGCGGACCAGGACCCCATGGAACCGCTCCAGTGGGACCTGCCGGCCATCAAGGCGGACAAGGCGCACCAGAAGTCGCTGGGCAGCCGGAAGGTGACGGTCGCCGTCATCGACACCGGCGTCGACGACACGCACCCGGACCTCGCGCCGAACTTCGACCGCGCGGCCTCCGCGAACTGCGTGTCGGGCGCCCCGGACACCACGGACGGGGCCTGGCGTCCGAAGGCCGGCGAGAGCGACCACGGCACCCATGTGGCGGGCACCATCGCGGCGGCGAAGAACGGCATCGGCGTGACGGGCGTGGCGCCGGGCGTGAAGGTCTCCGGCATCAAGGTGGGCGACCCGGACGGCTTCTTCTACACCGAGGCCGTCGTCTGCGGCTTCGTGTGGGCGGCCGAGCACGGCGTGGACGTCACGAACAACAGCTATTACACCGACCCGTGGATGTACAACTGCAAGAACGACCCCGACCAGGGCGCCCTGGTCGAGGCCGTCGCCCGGGCCACCCGGTACGCAGAGCGCAAGGGCGCGGTGAACGTCGCGGCCGCGGGCAACTCCGCCGAGGACCTGGCGGCGGACACGATCGAGGACTCGACCAGCCCGAACGACACCACCGCGGTCGACCGGACCGTCGACCCGAAGCAGTGCCTCGACATCCCGACGATGCTGCCGGGCGTGGTGACGGTCTCGGCGACGGGCGCCAAGGGCCTGAAGGCTTCGTACTCGAACTACGGGAACGGGGTCATCGACGTGGCGGCGCCGGGCGGGGACTCGACGGTCTACCAGACTCCGGAGCCCCCGGCGACGAGCGGTCTGATCCTCTCGACGCTGCCGGGCGGCACCTACGGCTACAAGGCCGGTACGTCGATGGCGTCCCCGCACGTAGCGGGCGTCGTGGCCCTGATCAAGTCGAAGCACCCGTACGCGTCGCCCGCCGCGGTCAAGGCGCTGCTGACGCTGGAGGCCGACGCGAAGGCGTGCGGCGCGCCCTACGACATCGACGGTGACGGCGAGGTCGACGCGGTCTGCGAGGGCGGCAAGAACCGCAACGGCTTCTACGGGGCCGGTGTGGTGGACGCGCTGGACGCCGTGCGCTGGTAGGAGGCGGTGCGGGGGGCCGGCGCCGGGCCCCCCGCCCGGTCCGCCCTCAGGTGCTGATGGGTCGCTCGGGGTACGCGCCGCGCGCTGCCCCGGCCCCGCGCGCTCCCGGAGCGAGCGCGCCCAGGGTCAGCAGGAGCTGCGCGGCCACATAGGTGAGCATCACCCAGAAGCCGTGGCCCGGCAGCTGCGGCCAGTCCGCGATGCCGGTCGCGATCAGCGCGTCGGAGAGCAGGAAGAGGGCCCCGCCGGTGGCCGCGTACCGGCCGAGGACGCCCGAGCGGTACGCCATGGCGGTCAGCAGCAGGCTGTACCCCGCCATCGGCACCCGCAGCCCGCCCGGCAGCCCGTCCCAGATCAGGGCCACGAAGACGCTCAGCACGACGGCGTACCCGATCGCCGGCAGCAGCGCCCCGCGCGCCCGTCCGAACAGCACCAGGTAGCAGACGTGCCCGGCGGCGAAGCCGGCCATCCCGATGAGGAAGGCGAGATCGGAGTCGGCCAGCAGCAACACGTCACCGGCCCAGCCGCACAGCAGCGCGGCGATCAGGAGCCGGGGCCCGCGCCGGGCGGCCGCGTACCCGGCGAGCAGCGGCATCAGGAGCGGCTTGGCGACGAGATGCAGCCCCTCGGGGCCGGTGAGTACGCCCACGAGGTCGGCGGCGCACGCGACGAGGAAGGCGATGAGCAGCGGCCGTACGTACCGCTCGCGCGGCTCGGGAACCGGGCCGTCGCTCATCCGGTGTGCTCCGGGGCGGGAGCGGCGACGGGTCCGACGGCGGGCGCGGTGCGCGTCCCGGCCGGCTGCCAGCCCGGTCCGCGGAAGATCCGCCCGGCCCGCTCGCCCCAGCCGCCCGCCGCGCGCACGTCACGGGCGATGGCGGCGTACTCGTGGGTGGCGACCCGCAGCGGGTTGTACGTGTCGATGTTCTTGGTGAGCCCGTACACCGGCCGCACCGTCTCCGAGGCGAACGAACCGAACCACCGGTCCCACACGATGAGGATGCCGCCGAAGTTGCGGTCGAGGTAGCCGCCCTGGGAGGCGTGGTGCACCCGGTGGTGGGAGGGCGTGTTCAGCACGTACTCGAAGGGCCGGGGCAGCTTGTCGATCCGCTCGGTGTGCACCCAGAACTGGTAGACGAGATTGGCCGACGAGCAGAACGCGAGCGCCGCCGGGTGCACCCCGCAGGCGATGAGCGGCAGGTAGAACGGCCAGGAGGTCAGCGAGGTCCAGGGCTGGCGCAGCGCGGTGGAGAGGTTGAACTTCCGGCTGGAGTGGTGGACGACGTGGCACGCCCACAGGATGCGGATGACGTGGTGGCCGCGGTGGGACCAGTAGTAGAAGAAGTCCTGCGCCAGCAGCATCAGCAGGACGGTCCACCACAGGACCGGCACGCGCAGCGGCGTCAGCTCGTACACCGCGGTGTAGACGGCGACGATGGGCACTTTCCACATCAGGTCGAAGACCAGGCTGCCCAGCCCCATGGTGACGCTGGTGGCGGCGTCCTTCGCCTCGTACCCGGCGGCGTCCTCGTCCGGGTGGAAGTGGTGCAGCGCCATCTCCAGGACGGTGAGCAGCACGAAGGCCGGTATGGACCAGAGCACTACGTCGGGCAGGTTCGTCGGCATGCCTGCACCGTAGAGCGGGGCCGGGCCGGAGACCAGACGTTGTTACCAACAAGTATGCGAGACGTGCTGTCAGCAGTCTTTGTTGACTTCCGACAGGACGCGTACCGGACGGCGCTTGCCGCCGCGCTCTCAGACCCCCGCCGCCCCCAGCAGATGACCCGCCGCGTACGTCACGGCCATGGCCACCGCTCCCCCGCCCATGTTCCGCAGCACCGCCGGGACGGCCGCCGCCTCGCCCAGCCGGGCGCTCCACCAGCCGGTGACGGCCAGCACCGCGAGGACCGACAGCACGGTCACCGGCACTCGCGCGGAGGCAGGCGGCAGCACGATGGCCAGCAGGGGCAGCAGCGCGCCCACCGTGAACGCGAGGAAGCTGGCTCCCGCCGCGTGCCACGGGTTGGTGAGGTCGTCCGGGTCGATCCCCAGCTCCACCTCCGCGTGGGCGCGCAGCGCGTCGCGTTCGGTGAGCTGGACGGCGGCCTCGCGGGCGACCTCGCGGCTCAGCCCCTTGCCCTCCAACAGGCCCGCCAGCTCGGCGAGTTCCGCCTCCGGTGTCTCCTGGAGCTCGCGCCGCTCCGTCGCGAGGGCGGCCTTCTCCGAGTCGCGCTGGGTGGAGACCGA
The DNA here is from genome assembly GCF_004795015.1 of Streptomyces sp. A1277. Lineage (GTDB taxonomy): Bacteria > Actinomycetota > Actinomycetes > Streptomycetales > Streptomycetaceae > Streptomyces. The sequence goes on from NZ_SSBI01000073.1 coordinate 6,210, forward strand.
CACGTACTCGCCCGCCGCCATCGACAGCGACCCGGCCAGCAGCCCGGCCAGCCCCGCCGTCAGCAGGGCGCCCCGGTCGTCGGTGGCACCGGCGACGCCCACGACGAGCCCGGCGGTGGACACCACACCGTCGTTCGCCCCGAGCACCGCGGCCCGCAGCCAGTTCAGCCGGGCACCCAGACCGGTGCCGTGGGGTTCGTCGTGCGCCGGGGTTCGCGTCATCCCGGGATGGTCTCACCTCCGGCGGTCCGGCCGGGGGCCGACACCGCGCTCAGCAGCGTGCCGCCGGGGCCAGCGAGCGGACGTCGCGGGCCGGGATGCGGGACGGGGCCTTGTGGCCGCGCACCTTGAGCGTCACCGCTTCGCGGTCGCTGAGCAGCAGTTCGCCGCAGGTGGTGCCGGAGGCCGTGGAGACGACGACCAACGGCCCGGCCGGCTTCGTCTCCTTCGCCTTCTCGGCCGGTACGACCCAGGTCACCGCGATGGCCGCGACGACCGCCGACAGGCCGACGACCGAGCAGCGGCGCGCCGCTGCCAGCACGTCCTGGGTGCGCTCGACCTCGTCGACCACGGCGGTCAGCAGCTCGTCCCCGGTCAGCCAGGTGCCGTACCCGAGCCGCCCGTGCGCGGCCCGTACGGCCAGCAGGGCGCCGGTCAGCAACAGGAGGAAGGCCAGCACCAGTAGGCCCGCCGTGGTGGCCCGCCAGACCGGAGCCAGACCCACAACGCTCTCCGGCCCCTTGAGGACGAAGACGACGCCGACGAGCCCGGTCAGTGCCGTGAGCCCGTTGCGCCAGCCCTCGGCCTGTTTGCGTACGGCGGTGAGCTGTTCGAGCTGGAGCTGCTGCCCGAGCTGGGCGAACCGCTTCCTGGTCAGGTCCGTCATGGCACCGGCACGTCCCAGAAGGCGCCGCAGCCGGATTCCGGGTACTCGGAGGGCCGGTCGGGGTGCGGGAAGCCGCACTGGCAGTAGACCGGGATGCTGCCCGTGAGCTTCTCCGGGGTCTTTCTGCGGCCGAGGAGCCGCCGGCCCTTGTACGGGCCGAGGACCCCGTACGACACTCGGAACACACTGCTCGCGTGGCAGTTCGGGCAGTCGCTCGTGACGACGTACCAGCGGCCGTCGGCGGAGCGTGCGACGGCGGGGGTTCCGGCGGGTGGGAGCTGCTGCTCCCGGAACGGCGTCAGGTCATGCGCGGGCGGCATCGGCCTTCCTCTCGGGCTGTGCGGCGCGGTACGGCCGCGCGGGCGGGGTCGGGGCCGGGGTGTCGGGATACGTCTCCGGCACGTCGAGGCCGAACACGCCCGCGTACAGCCGCAACCGCTCCACAACCCGGTCCGTGGTCCATTCCAGCTCCCGCGCGCTGACGGCGATCCGCTCGCCGGGCACCGGGCCGGCCAGGGCGGGGGCCCGGCCGGTGTACTCCTCGGTGAGCAGGATCAGATCCTGCCACAGCGGGATGTCGGAGAACTCCGGTCGCGAGACCAGGAGTTCGACACCGAAGGGCCGGTAGAGGGCGAGCCGGTCCCAGGCCCGGTCCATCGGCCAGCCGAAGCGGGCGGCGACCCGCAGCAGGTCGAGGGGCCCGACGGGCCGGGCGCCGGCCAGGTCGTCCTCGAACATCGCCGCGTCGTGCGAGGTGGGGCGCCAGCGTGCCCATTCGGCGTCGGCCAGGTCGTCCATCGGCTGCCAGGGGCTGCCGAGCGGGGCGAACCGGCTCAGCGCCCTGATGCTGTCGCCGAGGGTGCCGCCCCCGGTGCGTGCGTGTTCCACCAGCCTGGCCACATCGGGGCCGGGGAGCCACTGTGCCCCTTCCGGGGTCCATTCGCAGCTGGCCTCGGCGTCTGCCTCGGAGACGAGGGCGTCGGCGAGCCCGTCGGGCAGGGGCGCGGACTCCGGCTCCACGCACAGCAACGGAGCCAGTTGGGTGAGGCTCGCGTGGACCTCGCCGAGCGACCGTCGGACCGCGGCGGCGGCCACCAGAGCATAGGCGGAGTCCAGCCGGGTCGGACCACCCGGCAGTACCAGCCATTCCATCTCCCATGACCACGGCATGAGCAGCACCATGTCGCGTTGCTCGACAGCGAGCCAGCGGTCAACGAGCCCGGGGGCGTCTTCGTCCACCAGTCCGGCGTCCGCCAGTCCGGTCAGGGCCTTGACGATGTCCGGCGTATCGGTCTGCGCGTCGCGGACGGCGACGGCGAGCTCGGCGAGCGGCACGCGACGGGACGAAGCGTCGTCCTGTCGCATCCGCCGTTCGAGGACCCCAGCGGTGGAAAGAGACGGATCAGCCAGGAGCGCGCCCTGCAGTTTGGTGAAGGTCGTCCCCTCCAGACCGCTCAGGTCGGAAACGCCGAGGCCCTCCTCGGCGAAAAACGGAGCGTACTTCTCGTATGCCTCGGCGACTGTGGTCGATGTCCGGGCGGCGGCCACCACCCAGTGCCGAGAGGTGGGAGCGAGGTTCCCCCAGTACCTGTGTCCGAACGCGGCTTCCACCTGATCGTAGCGATTTGCCCCGGTCATGTTCCTGGGCTCGCACATCTCGGCGTCCGTCGAGAGGCCGAGCCACTCGTACCGCCTGAGCACCCTTTGGTATTCCTGCGCGGACGGCTGCCTGTCCAGCACGGGCCTGCGCCCGTTCCGGACGAACTCCGGGTGCAGTCCCAGCGCTTGCATGTCCCGGCTCGTCGCGGTGCCGTCCTCCGGGACCGCGTCGAGATCGCCCTCGAATCGTTCGAGCGGGAACCCGGCGGCGGCGAATCGTCCGGCCCGCCCCAATGCCTCCCGCCACGAAAGCTCGCCCCGTGCGGAGAAGTGAGTGAGCACGGACAGCAGCGACTGGCGCTCGTGCTCGGTCTCACCACCGGACCTCGCCCACATGGCGACCAAGGGGGTTTCGTAGCGCATCGCTCTTCCGAGCAGAGCACGGTCCACCGAGTCGAGTTCCAGGGCGTGAGCCGCCTCAAGGTCGGGCACGGACGGAACCCTGGTGCCGGTGATGGCGAATCTGCGCAGCGCGCGAAGAATTCCCGCCAGGGTCGCCGGACCGTCCCAATCCGGAGGTACAACGGCCTCTTCGAGATGCATGCTGCCGTACTCGCCCACGACCACGCGGGACTCCCACGGCACAGGGTCCGGATATCCCACCAGGGACTCCGGCGCCGGTGCGTCCGCCCATTGCCGGTCCACCGGGATGCGCACCGCGCGCAGAGCGGCCACCCGCCAGGCGACCAGCCCCGGCGGCACCACCAGGGCGCCGTGCCGGAGGTCCACGGACTTCACTCCCGCGTGCAGCGCGGCGTCCACCGGGAAACACCCGATCTCCGGCAACGGAACCCCCGCTCCCCCTTCCCAGCCAGTGGCACTTGCCAGGGTCGCGCCCTCCTCAAGGAGCCTGGCGACCAGCAGCTGCGCTCCTCCGCGGCGGCTCTGCGCGAATCCCCATAGCCATTCCAGGGTGAACCACGAGGGAAGTTCCATGCGCGCGGCCAGAGTGCGCAGACGCTCCGCCACCCACTCCTGGTCGTACGTGAGGATCCTCGTTCTACTGGTGTTCAGCTCCGGGGAGTGCGTCTCCCGGAGATCGACCACGCATCCGTACGCCCCGCCGCCCAGCCGGTACGCGTACGAGTCGAACAGTTCCGGTCTCAGCTCCTCGCCGCCCGCCGGAGTCCAGATCCCGTCCACGAGCAGACAGCCCGCCCCCGGAACCCACCACACGTCCCGGTCGGCCCGCACCGGACTCGTACGGTCGCCCCGGTAGTACAGGACGTCCGCCTCCCACTCCTTGACCACCGCGCCGCCCTGCTCCACGCGCATCGCGAAGTCGCACCGCCACACGTACTTGGCCAGCTCACCGGCGGCGTCGATGGCGTCGCCGTTGAGGTAGAGCCGCACCCGCGTGCCGCCGCCGGGCTGGGAGGCGTCGCTCTCCTTGATACGGAACAGGCTGCCGCTCGACGCGATGTCCACCCGCAGCCCGCGGCTGGACTCGGGGCGGCCGAACTCGTCCGTGACCCGGGTCCAGATGCTGATCTCGTCGGCCAGCATGAAGTAGCTGAACACCCCGATACCGAAACGGCTGTTCGCGAAGAGCCTGAGGTCCTTGTCGACGGCCCGCCACCGGGCCTGCTCCCTGCGGTACTCCCTGGATTGCTCGAAGCGGCGCCCGGCCCGCGAGAACGTGCTGCGCAGCGCGGTCTGGCTCATGCCGACGCCGTTGTCCTCGCACTCCACATAGGCGCGGCCGTCCTCGTCGACGCCCTGCCGGAAGACGATCTCGCCGTTCCACTGCGGCCGGATGCCCTCCTTCAGCTCGCCGTAGCGCACCCGGGCCCTGCGGTAGCGGCAGGCGTCCAGGGCGTTCTGGTACAGCTCACGCAGGGCCAGCATCCGGTCGCCGTAGAGCTGGGAGCCCATGAGGAGTTCGCGCATCTCGTCCTCGGCGAGGCTGAACCGCATCAGCGGCAGCCCGTACGCCTCGCCGCGCCCGTCCGCGCTGTACCGGGGGCGCAGTTTGCGGCAGGTGACGCGTTCAGGGAGGTGGGCGAGCGGGCCGGCGGGTTCGGAGGGGGCGCGGTGCTGCTTGATGTGCTGGACGGCGTCGTCGGCCCACTCCGTCAGCTTCTCCAGCGCGGCGTGCACCGCCGGGTGCGGACAGGGCAGGTCGAGGTCGATGCCGGAGCCGAGCCGGTCCCTGGACCAGCGCAGCTCCTGGACGCCGCTGACGGCCTCGGCGGGCACGAGGCCGTCCGTCACACCGATGTTGTCCACCAGGACCCCCGGCATGTCCCGCAGGTCTCCGCCGAGCAGCCCCGCGAGGCCGATGAGCCAGGACAGTTCCCTGGGCCGCCACCGCTCGGCCGGTCCGGTGCGCGGTACGAGCTCCGAGGGGCGCTGCGGTTCGTCGGCCGGTTCGCGCTCGCCCGCGTAGGGCTGGGAGGGCGGGACGGCGGTCTGGCGGCAGACCCGGACCAGCCCGTCCAGGACTTCCGCGAAGCGGGCGGCCCCCTCGTCGATCCCGAGCATCGCGGAGGCCAGCGGGCTCAGCAGGCCCGGTGCGTAGACGTCCCAGAGCTCCTCGCGGCCCAGGACGTGGCGGTGCATCAGCCAGGCGGCGACGGCACCGGCCTCCTCCGTGGCGCCCCGGCTCGACAGTTCACGGCCCTTGCGCCAGATCAGCGGGTGGGCGGCGTAGGTGTGCTCCAGGTCGATGCGCGCCGCGTCGGTGCCGAGTTCGCCGGTGGCCGGTTCGAGCCGGAGCGGCTCGGCGGCGGCCGCCTCCTTGACGCCCAGGGCGTAGACGGCCTCGCGGACGAAGGGGGCCGCCATGAGGACGGCGAACTCGCAGGGGTCCAGGAGCGGGCCGCCCTGGGTCACGGAGGGGGCGAGCAGGGCGCGCAGGCCGGTCGTCAGGACACGTACTGGGTAGCCGTCGTCGGCCCACGGGTCGGTGACCGCGCTCAGCGCCGAGGCCCGCAGCTTCGCGCACTCCCGGGTCAGCTGCTCCAGGGCGTTGCCGAGTTCGCGCCTTCGCTCGTCGTCGCACTGGACGGCGGCCCACAGTTCCGGGTCGCCGACCGCCACGGACCACTCCTCCTGGAGGGTCCGCCCGGAGCAGAGCTCGACGCCCGCGATGACGGCGGGGCCGCTCGGCGCGTACTGCGGGGCGGGCCGCTGCTCGTGCTGTGCGGCCCGGGCGAACTCCGTCGTTCTGCGGACGGTGTGCGCGATGACGTCGCCCACGGTCTGCGGGGAGCTGTCGGAGGACAGGGCCTCCGCGAGCGCCCGGGTGAAGTGGCTGCCCTCGTGGTCGTCGGAGCCGCAGGTCTGGCCCGCCGCGCAGCCGAAGACGACGGCGACCCGGTCGCGCCAGGAGGGGAAGTTGGTCGCGGGGCCGCCGAAGGAGACCTCCGCGTCGGGGTGCGCGTCCCGGCAGGCGTCGACGGTGAGCAGGACCGTACCCGCCCGGCACCCTCTGAGCAGGGTCGTCAGGTCGAGCCCGATGAGGCCGGCGGTGTCGACGTGCGGCGGATCGGTCGACCAGTTGAGCTGGGCCTCCGAGGGGACCAGGTAGTCGGAGCCGTCCACCGAGAGCCCGTGCCCGGTGAAGTGGATGAGGACGGTGCCGTCCTCCGGGGCGGTGCAGCAGACCCGGCTGATGGCGCTGATGATCCGGGACCGCAGCGCCGGACGGTCGGCGGAGAGCCCCAGCGTCTCGACGGTGTACCCGGAGGACCGCAGCGCGGCGTCCATCAACTCCGCGTCCTTGACGACGGCTTGGGTCAGATCCGGGAAATGGTTGCTCAATTCGTACTGTGGCACCGCGATGATCAGTGCCTGTCTGCTGTCCCCCACGGCCTGCGTAGCCTCCCCCTCGGACCCGTTCGGTAGCGGATCAGCCTGCCACAGACGGGCCGCGGGCCGGACGGGTTCGGCGACCTCCGGTCATGAGCCGGGCCGGCGGCCGAATAGGGGACTGTCGGTCGTGGCCCGTATTCTCTGTGACCATGCTCGACGACCCGCAGACCGCAGCACCGTGGCCGGCCGCCTACCCGCAGGGGTACGCGGTCGTCGACGTGGAGACCACCGGGCTCGCCCGGGACGACCGGATAGTGTCCGCTGCCGTCTACCGCCTGGACGCGCGGGGCGACGTCGAGGACCACTGGTACACGCTGGTCAATCCGGAGCGCGATCCCGGCCCGGTCTGGATCCACGGGCTGACGAGCGATGTGCTGGAGGGTGCGCCGCTCTTCCCGGAGGTCGCCGCCGAGTTGTCGGAGCGGCTGGCGGACCGGGTGCTGGTCGCGCACAACGCCGCGTTCGACTGGTCGATGCTCGCGCGGGAGTACGCGCGGGCGTCGGTGACCGCGCCGGTGCGGCAGCGGCTGTGCACCATCGCGCTCGCCAAGGAGCTGCGGCTGCCGCTGGCCAACCACAAGCTGGCGTCGCTGGCCGAGCACTTCGGTGTGGTGCAGCAGCGCGCGCACCACGCGCTGGACGATGCCCGGGTGCTGGCCGAGGCGTTCCGTCCGAGCCTGCACGCGGCGGCGCGGGACGGGGTGCGGCTGCCGTTGCTGGAGTGCCGGCCGCTGACCGAGTGGTCCCACTCGCCGGTGACGCCGCGGGCGGGGTCCGCGTCCTCGTACGGGGGACAGAACAGCTGGCGGCCCTCGCGCAAGCGCCCGGCCTGCCCGTATCCGAATCCGGGTCGGTACGAGAAGGACAAACCGCTCATGCAGGGCATGCGGGTGGCGTTCTCCGGGGACACCTCGGTCGACCGCGAACTGCTGGAGGACCGGGCGGTGGAGGCCGGGCTGCATGTGGCGACCAGCGTCTCCCGGCTGACCAGCCTGCTCGTCACCAACGACCCGGACTCGGCGACGTCCAAGACGGTGAAGGCGAAGTCGTTCGGCACGCCGATCCTGGACGAGAGCGCCTTCACCCATCTTCTGCGGGACGTGGCCCCGGCCGTCGCGAAGGTGCCGGCGCCGACGCCGTCATCGGAGTGAACCGGGGGCGACTCGCCGCCCGCCGCCCGCCCGCCGCCGCCCCCGCATCCCACCCTGTGGCGCATGGCACGTTGTGAGGTCTGCGGAAACGATTACGGGATGTCCTTCGAGGTGCACGCGCAGGGCGCGGTGCACGTCTTCGACTGCTTCGCCTGCGCCATCCACCGCATGGCGCCCATCTGCGAGCACTGCCGCGTCCAGGTCATCGGCCAGGGCGTCGAGGTCGACGGGCACTGGTTCTGCGGCGGGCACTGCGCCCGCGCGGAGGGGAAGGCGGGCATCGTGGACAAGGTCTGAAATCACCCGGTGCCCGCCCCTTCGACCACCCCCTGCGCGATGCACCCCACGGCTCGGTTGTACCGTCGTGGGGTGTACCGCTTCCTGATGACCCGGCAGTGGCTGATCCTCGCCCTCCTCTCCCTCGTCCTCATTCCCACGATGGTCGAGCTGGGTTTCTGGCAGCTGCACCGGCACGAGCACAAGGTCGCGCAGAACGCCCTGATCTCGCGCAACCTGAAGGCGGCCCCGGTCCCCGTGTCCGCGCTCACCTCCCCCGGCCACACCGTTCCGCGCTCCGACTACTGGCGTGCGGTGACGGCCACCGGGACGTACGACGAGAAGCACGAGGTCGTCGTGCGCCGCAGGACCGCCACGGACGGAAGCATCGGCGTCCATGTGCTGGTCCCGTTCGACCTCAAGGGCGGCGGCACGGTCCTGATCAACCGCGGCTGGGTCCCCTCCGCCGCCGACCAGCACGCCTTCCCCGACGTACCGCCCGTGCCCAAGGGCGAGGTGACCGTCACCGGGCGGCTCAAGGCCGACGAGACGACCAGCGTCAGCGGCATCAAGGACATCTCGGACCTTCCGGACCGTCAGGTCATGCTGATCAACAGCGCCCAGCAGGCCAAACTGCTCTCCCGCCCGGTACTCGGCGGCTACATCGAGCAGACCGGCCCGGCGCCGAAGAACGACTCCCCCGAGCTGATCGAGGCCCCCGACGACAGCTCCATCGGGCCGCACATGGCCTACGCCGTGCAGTGGTGGCTGTTCGCCGCCGGTGTCCCGGTCGGCTTCGTGGTGCTGGCCCGGCGCGAGAAGCGCGACCGGGTCGCTGCGGCCGCCGCTGCCGCCGCCGCCGCCGAGGACGCCACGCCGGAGCCCGAGCCCGCGCAGGCGTGACGCCGGGCCCGTACGGGTCCCCGCGGGGGGTGACTCCCGCCTCTCCTCACCGGCTGTCTGCTTAACGGGGGCCAGGTTCGGGAAGACGCCACAACGTGACCCCACGCATCGAGGACTACGCCCTCATCGGCGATCTCCAGACGGCCGCCCTGGTCGGCAAAAACGGTTCTGTCGACTGGCTGTGCCTGCCCCGCTTCGACTCGGGCGCCTGCTTCGCCGCCCTGCTCGGTGACGAGGAGAACGGCCACTGGCGGATCGCGCCCAAGGGCGCGGACACCTGCACCCGGCGGGCCTACGCGGGCGAATCCCTCGTCCTGGAGACGTACTGGGAGACGCGCACCGGCACCGTCAAGGTCATCGACTTCATGCCGCAGCGCGACAAGGAGCCGGACGTGATGCGGATCGTCGAGGGTGTCAGCGGCACCGTCGACATGACCTCGGTGATCCGGCTGCGCTTCGACTTCGGCTCCATCGTGCCGTGGATGCGCCGCACCGACGGCCACCGGGTGGCGGTCGCAGGGCCGGACTCCGCCTGGCTGCGCAGCGAACCGCCGGTCAAGACGTGGGGCCAGCAGTTCTCCACCTGCTCCTCGTTCAGCGTCTCCGAGGGCGAGCGGGTGGCCTTCGTGCTGACCTGGCACCCCTCGCACTCGCCCCGGCCCCAGCGCGTCGACCCGTACGAGGCACTGGAGAACACCCTGTCCGACTGGGCCGAGTGGTCCGCCCGCTGCAAGTACCAGGGGCCTTACCGGGACGCGGTGATCCGTTCGCTGATCACCCTGAAGGCGCTCACCTTCGGCCCGACCGGCGGGATCGTGGCGGCCCCCACCACCTCGCTGCCCGAGGAGATCGGCGGCGTACGGAACTGGGACTACCGCTTCTGCTGGCTGCGCGACTCCACCCTCACCCTCGGCGCGCTGCTCTCGGCCGGCTATGTGGAGGAGGCCGCCGCCTGGCGGGACTGGCTGCTGCGCGCGGTCGCCGGCGACCCGGCGGACCTCCAGATCATGTACGGACTGGCCGGCGAGCGCAGACTCCCCGAGTCCGAGCTGCCCTGGCTGCGCGGCTACGAGAACTCCGCCCCGGTCCGGATCGGCAACGCGGCGGTGCGTCAGCGCCAGCTCGACGTGTACGGGGAGGTCATCGACTCCCTCAGGCTGGCCCGGGACGCGGGTCTGGACGACAAACCGCACGCCTGGAGCCTCCAGCTCAGCCTGCTCGGGTTCCTGGAGTCCACCTGGCGCGAGCCGGACGAGGGGCTGTGGGAGATCCGGGGGCAGCGCCGCCACTTCGTGCACTCCAAGGTGATGGCCTGGGTCGCGGCCGACCGCGCGGTGCGCAGCCTGGAGGACGACCCCACGCTCTCCGGTGACGCCGACCGCTGGCGGGCCATGCGCGACGCCGTGCACCGGGAGGTGTGCGAGAAGGGCTACGACCCGGTGCGCAACACCTTCACCCAGTCGTACGGCTCCCAGGAGCTGGACGCGGCGACGCTCCTGATCGTCAGGACCGGGTTCCTGCCGCCGGACGACCCGCGCGTGGTCGGGACGGTGGACGCCGTACGCGACGAGCTGGACAGCGACGGCCTGGTGCGCCGCTACAGCACCGACGGCCCCTCGATCGACGGGCTGCCGGGCGGCGAGGGCGCGTTCCTGGCCTGCTCCTTCTGGCTGGCGGACGCGCTGCGGATGACCGGGCGCACCGACGAGGCCACCGAACTCTTCGAACGGCTGCTGGCCCTGCGCAACGACGTGGGGCTGCTCGCCGAGGAGTACGACACCGTGGCGCAGCGCCAGCTGGGCAACTTCCCGCAGGCGTTCAGCCACATCGGCCTGGTCGGCACGGCGGTCGCCCTGGCCGAGGCACAGCCCGCCGAGGCGCGGGCCGCGGGGGACACGGCCGGAGGCGGCACGGCAGGATAGGGCCATGGATCTTGGACTGAAGGACCGTGTGTACATCGTCACCGGAGCGACGCGCGGCCTCGGCTACGCCACCGCTCGCGCCCTGGTGGCCGACGGGGCGAAGGTGATCATCACCGGCCGGGACGAGAAGCGCGCCGAGGAGGCCGCCGCCGAGCTGGGCCCGGACGCCGTCGGGCTCTGCGCCGACAACGCCGACCCCGCCTCGGCCGAACGGCTGGTGGCGGCCGCGCGCGAGGGGCTGGGCCGGCTCGACGGCATCCTCATCAGCGTCGGCGGCCCGCCGCCCGGCGGCATCGCCGACAACACCGACGAGCAGTGGCAGGCCGGTTTCGATTCGGTCTTCCTGGGCGCGGTACGGCTGGCCAGGGCGGCGGCCGCGGCGCTCGGCGAGGGCGGCGTCATCGGTTTCGTGCTCTCCGGCTCCGTCCACGAGCCGATCGGCGGGCTGACCATCTCCAACGGGCTGCGCCCCGGACTGGCCGGTGTCGCCAAGTCGATGGCCGACGAGCTCGGCCCGCGCGGCATCCGGGTGGTGGGTCTGCTGCCGGCCCGGATCGACACGGACCGGGTGCGCGAACTGGACGAGCTCTCGGGCGACGCGGCGGCCGCGCGCGCCGCCAACGAGGCGCGCATCCCGCTGCGCCGCTACGGCACCCCGGAGGAGTTCGGCCGCACCGCGGCCTTCCTGCTCTCCCCCGCCGCCTCGTACCTGACGGGCATCATGGTGCCGGTCGACGGCGGGCACCGGCACGGTTTCTGAGCCACCACGCGGCGGCGCGGGCCCCGGAGCCCGGGACCCGCGCCCGCACACCGCTCGTCAGCTGACCCGGTCGGCCCGGTGTTTGACCGCCTTCAGCCGGACCTCGGCGGGCAGCCGTGCCAGGCCCGCGGAGTCCCGGGCGTGGGCCAGGGCCTCGTCGCTCAGCCGGCCCAGCGTCTCCTCCGGCGCGGCGTGCGGCTCCATCAGCAACCGCACCTTCGCGGCCGGGGTGCTGCGCTTGCCGGTCAGGGTGACATGGGAGCGGGCCACCCCGTCCAGGGCGCCCGACTCCGCGGAGAGCACGTCCTCCAGGGCCCGGCCGCGCAGCAGGGCGCCCTCGCCGTCGCCGCTGTCGACCAGCACCTCGGAGAGCCGGGAGCGGCGCAGCTGGGCCAGCAGCCACCACAGGGCCAGGATCACCAGGACGGCGAGCACCGCGATGACCGTCGGCCACCACCAGCCATCGGAGCGCCAGCGGGTCCGGTCCGCCTCGCTGAGCAGCACGTCGTGTTTGCCGTACCAGGGCCACCAGGACGGTACGGACAGGCCGGCCGCGGCGGCCAGGACGCCGCCGCCGACACAGATCAGCACCAGCCCGGCAAGGGCCAGCAGCACCCGGTTGACGGTCCTGAGCACGCCGTTCACCCCTTCTTCGCCGGCCGGCGGACATGGACGGACAGGCCCGGCTGCCTGGCGAGTCCCAGTTCCCGGATGCCCGTGGAGAGCACGGTGTCCAGATCGGCCCGTACGTCGTCGAGTTCACGGAAGTGCGACACGGCGCGCACCCCCACCTTGCTGCGGCCCATCCGGACCCGGACCGACTGCACACCGGAGACCTCGACGGCCCGGTCCCGCAGGACCATGGCGGCCGCCGTCCGGTCGAGCGCGGCGCGCACGTCGGGCTGTTCGCGGCGCATCGGCAGCAGGTCGCGCAGCCCGGGCGTGAGCGCGAGGAGCAGCAGCCACAGGCCGAGGGCCGCGGCGACGGAGGCGCCGGTCAGCACCCAGACGTCGTCGAGGCGCCGATGGGCGAGCTCGTCGGCCAGTGAGCGCCGCCACTGCATCGCCGGATGACCGGCCCGGACCGCCGAGACGTCGTAGAGGAGCAGGCCACTGGCGCCGAGGAGCACCAGGGCGGTGATGACCGCCGGAATGCGTCGCCCGGACCAGAAGCGGCCCGCGCGGCCCTCGGTGCGCTCCTTGGCCGGCGTCGGGTCGTACGCCGCGGAGGAGGCGGACTGGTCGCGCGCGAGGACGTCGCCGTGTTCCACCGCCCCGTCGGTGGACGGCCGCCGCGAGCCGTCGTCCGGGTCGTGGGGCTCGGTCATCGGATCCTCCCCTGTGCCGCGAGGCTCGCTCCTGAGGGGTGCAGGTGTTCGACCTGTACGGCCACTTCGGGCACCTCCATCCCCGCCAACGCCTTTACCCGCTCGGTGACCCGCCGACGCACGGCACCGCACTGGTGGCCGATGTCGCCGGGGTATCCGAGCTCCAGAGTCACCCGTACGCGGGCGGTGCCACGGTGCACGGTGACCGTGGCACGCGGCGTCGCCGCCTCCTTCGGCGGTGCGTCGACCGCCTCCTTCGCCGCCTGCGCGGCGATCTTCGCGACCACCCGGTCGGCGATCGTCGTCTCTCCCCGCTCCCCGGCCGCGACCGGGCCGCTCGCCCCCGACAACGCCGTCACCGCCGTCGGCCGCCGCGCTCGCGGCTCCGGAAGAAGTCGCCGGGTTCCAGATCGCCGTCGAGGAAGCGGCCGGCGATGAAGCCGACCGCCCCGAGGGCGGCCACCAGCAAAAAGGCACCGAACCCGCCGAAGTAACCGGCGAAACCGAGCGCCATGCCGGCCAACAGGCCGACCACAGCCATGCTCATCGTGTGCTCCTCAACTGCCGTGGACGCCAGGACTACTGGACGCGCGACTCGGAATCGTCGTCATCGTCGTCCTCGTCGGGCAGCTTCACGTCGCTGACCGCGATGTTCACCTCGACGACCTCAAGGCCCGTCATGCGCTCGACCGCCGAGATCACGTTCTCCCGTACGTCGCGGGCGACATCGGCGATCGACACGCCGTAGTCCACGACGATCTCCAGGTCCAGGGCGGCCTGGGACTCGCCGACCTCGGCCTTGACCCCTCGGGTGACGGACTTGGAGCCGCCGGGGACGCGGTCGCGGACCGCGCCGAAGGTGCGGGACAGGCCGCTGCCCATCGCGTGCACCCCGAAGACGTCCCGGGCCGCCATTCCGGCGATCTTCTCGACGACTCCGTCGGCGATCGTCGTACGGCCGCGGCCACCGGGGTCCCCTCCGCCGCGCTTGGTCAGGCTGCTGCCACCCGAGGCGTTGCTGTCGGAGTTCTCGGGCCGGTTCCGCTGTGGAGTCTCAGTCATCGCCGTTCTTCCCTTCGGGGCAGGTTTGACTTCCTTGCCCACATTAAGTGCGCTTGCCCCGACTCGCGCCATGGATACGGCAGTCTGGTGGTCATGACGACGGCTGACAGCCCGCACAGGGCCTCTGCATGGACGGCTGCGGTACGGCAACGGCTCTCTCTGGGCCGGCTACTCCCTCTGGGCGGTCCGGCGGACGGGGCCTGGATCTCGGAGCGGGCCGCGGCGGCGGTGCTGCGCCGGGCGGTGAGCGGGCCGGCGCCCGCGCCGGTCCTCGGTGAGCTGCAGATTTCCGTGGCCGACCCGGACGCGGCGCCCGCCGCCCAGGTGCCCCGGCCCCCGAGCGCACTGCCGCCGGGTCCTCTACGAATCGAGGCGACGATGACCGCGACGGCCGACCAGCCCCTGCCCGCAGCCGCCGACGCGCTGCGCGCGGCCCTCCTGTCGGCTGCCGCGCGGCGGCTCGGACTGGTGGTCGCGGAGGTGGACCTGCGGGTGACGGGACTGCTCGACGGTTCGGCCGAACGGGTCGAACCGGAGCCCGTCGAGGTGCGTCCGGCGCCCGCGGAGAACGCGGCGGGCCGTGCCGCCGAGTCGGTGAACGGCGTGGCCGCGCTGACCGGTGTGCTGGGCGCGGCGGTGCACACGGGTGCGGACCAGGTACGCGTCGAACTGGCGACGGAGAGCGGTCACCGGGCGCTCGACGTGGCCCGGGCGGTGCGGGAAGCGGTCGGCGACGCGGTCGAGGGGCGGCCGCCGGTCGCGGTGCTGGTCACGGCGGTGGCCGAGGAGGCTCCGGCCGGCTGACCGGGGGCGCCGCCCCGGCCGGCCGGCGCCCCCGGCGCCGGGCTCAG
>NZ_SSBI01000074.1 GCF_004795015.1 Streptomyces sp. A1277
CGGGCGGCCCCGGTCCGCATCCCCAGGGCCACCCGCCGCGCGGGGGCCGGGTCCGCGAAGTACCCCGTGGTCAGCGCCTCGTTGCGGGCGGTCTCGACGGTGACCGCGGTGCGCGGCAGCAGCGTCACCCCGAGCCCGCCGGCCACCAGCTGCACCAGCGTGGAGAGCCCGGCCGCGGTCGTGGTGACCGGCGCACCCTCCGTACGCCCGGCCTCGCGGCAGATGTCGAGCGCCTGGTCCCGCAGGCAGTGCCCCTCGTCCAGCAGTAGCAGCGGCAGCTCCCGCAGCGCCTCGCGCGGGATGTCCTCCCGCCCGCCGAGCCAGTGGCTGCGCTCCATGACCAGCACGAAGTCCTCGTCGAAGAGCGGCAGCTCGGTGACGCCCGGCACCCCGAGCGGCACCGCGAGCAGCAGCAGGTCGAGCCGTCCGGCGGCCAGCCCCTCCACCAGCGAGGAGGTCTGCTCCTCGTGCACCTGGAGGTCGAGGGCCGGGTAGCGCTCGTGGACCAGCCGCAGCACGGTCGGCAGCAGATACGGGGCGACGGTCGGGATCACACCGAGCCTGAGCACCCCGGTGAACGGCGCCCGGACCGCCTCGGCCTCCTCCATCAGCTCCCCGACGGCTTCGAGCACGACGCGCGCGCGGACCGCGAGCCGTTCCCCGGCGGGCGAGAGCAGCACCTTGCGGGTCGTACGCTCGATGAGCTGGACACCCAGTGCCTCCTCCAGCGCGGACACGGCCCCGGAGAGCGCGGGCTGACTCATCCCGATTGCGGCCGCCGCGTCCCGGAAGTGCAGATGTTCGGCGACGGCCGCGAAGGCGCGCAGCTGCGAGAGGCTGGGCTGTTTGGGCCGGTTGCCCTGATTACTCTGCGCCACTGATAGGCACCTCCGATCATCACGACCGAGTGTAGCTATTTCCGCGATCAATGCACTCTGTGCCATGGTGGTGATCGTCCAACCCTCAGGAACTCCCCCAAAAAGGGAGTTCCTACGCTGTAAGGAGAGCGCGTGCTCACTGTCGGTGACAAGTTCCCCGAGTTCGACCTGACTGCTTGCGTCTCGCTGGAGAGCGGCAAGGAGTTCGAGCAGATCAACCACAAGACCTACGAGGGCAAGTGGAAGATCGTCTTCGCGTGGCCGAAGGACTTCACCTTCGTGTGCCCCACCGAGATCGCCGCCTTCGGCAAGCTGAACGACGAGTTCGCCGACCGTGACGCCCAGATCCTCGGCTTCTCCGGCGACTCCGAGTTCGTGCACCACGCCTGGCGCAAGGACCACCCGGACCTGACCGACCTGCCGTTCCCGATGATGGCCGACTCGAAGCACGAGCTCATGCGTGAGCTCGGCATCGAGGGCGAAGACGGCTTCGCGCAGCGCGCCGTCTTCATCGTCGACCAGAACAACGAGATCCAGTTCACGATGGTGACCGCCGGTTCCGTGGGCCGTAACCCCAAGGAGGTCCTGCGGGTCCTCGACGCCCTGCAGACCGACGAGCTGTGCCCGTGCAACTGGACCAAGGGCGAGACCACCCTGGACCCGGTCGCGCTCCTCTCGGGCGAGTGAGCTGATACCGACATGGCACTCGACGAACTGAAGGCCGCCGTACCGGACTTCGCCAAGGACCTGAAGCTGAACCTCGGCTCGGTCATCGGCAACAGCGAACTCCCGCAGCAGCAGCTCTGGGGCACCGTCCTGGCCTGCGCGATCGCCTCGCGCTCGCCGAAGGTGCTGCGCGAGCTGGAGCCGGAGGCGAAGGCCAACCTCTCCGCGGAGGCGTACACCGCCGCGAAGTCGGCCGCCGCCATCATGGCGATGAACAACGTCTTCTACCGCACCCGCCACCTGCTCTCGGACCCCGAGTACGGCAACCTGCGCGCGGGCCTGCGGATGAACGTGATCGGCAAGCCGGGCGTGGAGAAGGTCGACTTCGAGCTGTGGTCGCTCGCCGTCTCCGCGATCAACGGCTGCGGCCAGTGCCTGGACTCCCACGAGCAGGTGCTGCGCAAGGCCGGCGTGGACCGCGAGACCATCCAGGAAGCCGTCAAGATCGCCTCGGTGATCCAGGCGGTGGGCGTCACCCTGGAGGCCGAGGCCGTCCTCGCCGAGTAGGAACCCGCAGTACCCTGATACGAGAAGGGCCCCGAGGACGACCGACCGTCCGAGGGGCCCTTCTTCATGTCCGCGCTACGGAGTGTCCGCGCTGCGGGTGTCCGCGCCAGGGGCATCCGGCGCGGCCTCGTCCTCGTCGCGCTCCTCGGGCGGTGAGCCGGGCGCCGGGGTCGGTGCCGCGTCGAGCGCGGTCGCCCCGTGCGGCGGCGGCGAGTGGCGGCGCGACTCCTCCTGCCCGTACGTCCGCAGGTAGCCGACCACCGTATTGGTCACCGCGACCAGCGGCACCGCGACGACCGCACCCCCGATCCCGGCGATCATGCCGCCCGCGGCGACCGAGAGCACCACGGCCAGCGGGTGCACGCGCACCGCCCGGCCCAGGATGAACGGCTGCAGGATGTGGCCCTCGATCTGCTGCACCGCGAGGACCACGAGGAGCACCATCAGCGCCGTGAACACCCCTTCGGTGACCAGGGCGACGACCACCGCCAGCGCCCCGGAGACCACCGCGCCCACGAGCGGGATGAAGGCGAAGAGGAAGATGAAGACGGCCAGCGGCACGGCCATCGGCACGTTGAGGAAGTAGATCCCGAGACCGATGAAGATCGCGTCGATCAGGGCGACGATGACCGTGCCCCGGACATAGGCGGTCAGGGTCCGCCAGGCGCGCGGTCCGGCGCCCGCGACCCCGGGCCTCGCCTGGGCCGGCACCAGCTTGAGCACCCACTGCCAGACGCGCTTGCCGTCGTAGAGCAGGAAGAGCGTCGAGAACATCGCCAGCAGCGCGCCGGTCATGAACTCCACCACGACGGTGACGCCTTGGAGGCCGGCGGTGGTGATCGCCTCGGTGTTGGTGCCGACGGTGTCGCTGAGGTTCTTCGCGATGTCGTTGATCTGCTTGTCGGTCACGTGGAACGGGCTGTCCAGCAGCCAGTTCTTCAGGTCGTCGATCCCCTTGGTCACCTTGTCGGACAGGGTGTCGATGTTGTCCATCACCTGCCACACCACGAACCAGCCGACCAGGCCCATGATGATGAAGCCCAAGACCGCGGTGACGGAGGTGGCCAGGCCCCTCGGCAGCCCGTAGCGCCTCAGCCGGGCGACGGTCGGCTGGAGCAGCGCGGTGACGAGCAGCGCGGCGACGAAGGCCAGCACCACCAGCTGCACCGCGCTGATGACCCGCATGAGCACCCACAGGGTGCCCGCGAGCACGAGGAGCCGCCAGCCCGCCTCGGCCGCGACCCGCATCCCCCAGGGGATCGCCGCGACCGGATCGGGACGCGCGGCGACGGAGGGCGCGTACGTGGGCGGGGCCGGCACCTGGTCGACGACCTCGTCCTTCCCCGCCGACGCGGGCCCGTGCGGGTCCCCGAGCAGGGGGTCGTCGGCCTCCGACTCCGCCCGTCGTTCGTCAAGGCGCTCGCTCAGCCTGCTCAGTTCAGCACCCAGTGTTCCGAGCCACCCCGGCAGTTTCGACATAACGGTTCCTCTACCCCCGTCCGCTCTCCCCACCGCTCCCCCGGGAGCGGTCCCGCATGACCGTACACGCGCGAAGCCCCTCACCGTAGGACGGCGAGGGGCTTCGCGAGGTTGAGACCTGAACCTCGGAAGGTTCTAGTACGAGTGGTGGACCAGCCAGAAGGACCAGGCACCGCACGGGCTGCCGTACCGGCCGTTCATGTAGCTGAGGCCCCACTTGATCTGGGTGGCCGGGTTGGTCTGCCAGTCGGCGCCGGCGGAGGCCATCTTGGAGCCGGGCAGCGCCTGGACGAGGCCGTAGGCGCCGGAGGACGGGTTGCTCGCCCGGTAGTTCCACGTCGACTCGTGGGTCACGATGTTGCTGAAGCACTGGAACTGGTCGGCGGGCACGATCTGACGCGCGATCGCCTGGATCTCGGCCACCGTGTAGGAGCCCTGGGCGGCGAACGTGGCGGTGGAGCGGACCTCGGAGCGGCTGGCGCGCTCGGCGGCGTCCTTCTTCGCCTGGCGGTCGCGCTCCAGCTTGTCCTCGGCCGCCTGCTTCTTCGACTTGGCGTCCTTGGCGGCCTGGATACGGGCCGATTCCTCCGCGGACTTCCTCGCGGCGGCGTCGGCGGCGGACGCCTGCGCATCGGCCTGCTGCGTCAGCGACGCGGTCTGAACCTGGGCCTGCCGGCCCGCGGGAATGTCGGCGAGCAGCGTGGTGTCGGCTGCGGTCGCCTCGAAGTTGTTGTCGTCGGCAGCAGGAGTGCCGCCCGATGCAACGCCCACGACGGCGCCGACGGTGGTGACCGCAGTGGCAGATGCCACGGCGAACCCCCGGACCGAGATCCGGCTCACACGGTGTCCTTCCAGCGTCGCCCGCTTAGGTGACCTCGCGGGCGCAATCGTGCCCCTGGCACTGGCCTCCCTACTGCTTGGGTCACGGGAGGCACGGGCCCGGTGGGCGACTCCCCGAAGGGAGCGCCGCGTGGTACTCGCGGGCGGCATACGGACGGCGGTTGTTGAGTTGTGTGATGCGTGGCGCCTCAGGAGGTGCCGGTGTGCCGTATGCGGGGCCTGACGGAAGCAAGACTCTGCCGGAACGGGACACCGGGAAGCAATTCTCCGTTGCGTGTGAAAGCTCACACCTCGTTTGGCGCACCTGAATTACGGAAAAGGCGCCGCAACACGATGCCGCCCGGCTAAGCTCCTTGGCCCGCCGGGCGGCATCAACGTCCCAACCCGTATCAGATCTGACCTTCCTCCAGCATTTCGGTCACCAGGGCGGCGATGCGGGAGCGCTCGGATCGCGTGAGCGTCACGTGCGCGAAGAGCGGGTGCCCCTTCAGCTTCTCGACCACGGCGACCACGCCGTCGTACCGGCCGACCCTGAGGTTGTCCCGCTGCGCCACGTCATGGGTGAGCACGACGCGCGAATTCGTGCCGATCCTGGACAACACGGTCAGCAGGACGTTCCGTTCGAGCGACTGGGCCTCGTCGACGATCACGAAGGCGTCGTGCAGGGACCGGCCCCGGATGTGGGTGAGCGGCAGGATCTCCAGCATGCCGCGTCCCAGCACCTCTTCGATCACCTCGCGTCCGGAGACGGCCGAGAGCGTGTCGAAGACGGCCTGCGCCCAGGGGCTCATCTTCTCGGCCTCGCTGCCGGGGAGATAGCCGAGCTCCTGCCCGCCCACCGCGTACAGCGGCCGGAAGACCATCACCTTCTTGTGCTGCCCGCGCTCCAGCACCGCTTCGAGGCCGGCGCAGAGCGCGAGGGCGGACTTGCCGGTGCCGGCCCGGCCGCCCAGCGACACGATCCCGACCTCCTGGTCCAGCAGCAGGTCCAGGGCGATGCGCTGTTCGGCGCTGCGGCCGTGGATGCCGAAGGCTTCCCGGTCGCCGCGCACGAGGCGCACCTGCCCGTCGGGCGTCACCCGGCCGAGCGCCTTGCCCCGTTCGGACTGGAGGACCAGGCCGGTGTGCACGGGCAGGTCGGCGGCCTCGGGGACGTAGAGCGTCTCCTCGGCGAAGAGCAGGTCGACCTGGTCGGCGGCGAGGGGCAGTTCCGCCATGCCCGTCCAGCCGGAGTCGGTGATCGCGAGTTCGGCGCGGTACTCCTCGGCGAGGAGGCCGACCGAGGACGCCTTGATGCGCAGCGGGAGGTCCTTGGAGACGACCGTGACGTCGTACCCCTCGGCCTGGAGGTTGCGCGCGACCGCGAGGATCCGTGAGTCGTTGTCCCCCAACCGGTAACCGGCGGGCAGGACGCCGGGATCGGAGTGGTTGAGCTCGACGCGGAGCGTCCCGCCCAGGTCCCCGAGGGGGATCGGGGCGTCCAGCCGGCCGTAGCGGACCCGGAAGTCGTCCAGCAGGCGCAGGGCCTGGCGGGCGAAGTAGCCGAGCTCCGGATGGTGCCGTTTGGCCTCCAGTTCCGTGACCACGACGACCGGGAGCACGACTTCGTGCTCGTCGAAGCGGGCCATGGCGTTCGGATCGGCCAGCAGGACGCTGGTGTCGAGAACATAGGTGCGCCTGTCGGGCATGCGGCGCTTTGTACTGGTCACCACGGAAGGACGTACCCCCTCGGACGAGGTTGGGGTGCGACGGCGTCGCGGAGCATCCCAATGGGAGAGGACGGACCGGGCTCCGGCCACCTTGCGCGGGCCGAGCGCCGGCCCTCCGCGTCAGCCGCACTGTGTGTACGGTCCTTCGTGTGCAAAGGGCCTCCCGGGCGAGCGGACTCCATGCCGCTCACTTGGACACGGCACCCGCCTGGTTGATGACCGGGCGCCGACCTGTCAGGGATATGCCCTCGAACGCGCCCGGCCATGCCGACCCGCCCACTTCCGGGGGAAGGCCGTGCGGGCGGGGCGGTGGCGGCTCAGCCGCCGTAGCGGCGGTGGCGGGCGGCGTAGTCGCGCAGGGCCCGCAGGAAGTCGACCCGGCGGAAGGCCGGCCAGAAGACCTCGCAGAAGTAGTACTCCGAGTGCGCGCTCTGCCAGAGCATGAACCCGGACAGCCGCTGCTCGCCGCTGGTGCGGATGACGAGGTCCGGGTCGGGCTGGCCGCGCGTGTAGAGGTGCTCGGAGATCAGGTCGGTGGAGACGATCTCGGCGAGGTCCTCGAAGGAGGTGCCCTTGGCGGAGTGGTCCAGGAGCAGCGAGCGCACCGCGTCGGCGATCTCCTGGCGGCCCCCGTAGCCGACGGCGACGTTGACCAGTATCCCGTCGATCCCGATCGTGGCCTGTTCGGCCTCCTTGAGGACCGTCTGGGTGTGGGAGGGCAGCAGGTCGAGTGTGCCGACGTGGTGGACGCGCCAGCGGCCGTCCGCCGCGAGGCCGCGCACGGTGTTCTCGATGATGCCGAGCAGGGGCGTCAGCTCGGACTCGGGCCGGTCGAAGTTGTCCGTGGACAGCAGCCAGAGCGTGACGACCTCGACGTCGGTCTCACTGCACCAGCCGAGGAGTTCCTTGATCTTGTCGGCCCCGGCCTGGTGGCCCTCCGCCGCCGTGCCGCCGGACGCCTTGGCCCAGCGCCGGTTGCCGTCGAGGATGACACCGATGTGCTTGGGCACCTGGGCGTGATCGAGGCGGGCCTCCACCCGGCGCGCGTAGAGCCCGTACACCAGGTCGCGCAAGTTCACTGAGTCCACCTCTCGGTTCCGTGCGGGCCCGCCGGCCCCTTCACCCGGGGGCCGGGGTCGTCCCCCGGGGATCGGATCGCCGCACTGGAAGGGGGCGGATCGCCCCGCCGTGTCATGGCAGTCCCGTCAGGGCCACCACATTACTGCGCAGCCGCCGCACCGGCCCAACCCGGCCTGTCACAAGTCCGTGATAAGCAGAGAATCGTGACTGATTCCTCTTCCTCCTACCGGGCCGCCGGATCGCGCTACGACTCCATGGAGTACCGGCGCAGCGGACGCAGCGGCCTCAAGCTCCCGGCCGTCTCGCTCGGCCTGTGGCACAACTTCGGCGACGACCGCACGCTCGACTCCCAGCGCGCCATCCTGCGCCGCGCCTTCGACCTCGGCGTGACCCATTTCGACCTGGCCAACAACTACGGCCCGCCGCCCGGCTCGGCCGAGCTGAACTTCGGCAAGCTCTTCCGGCAGGACTTCGCCCCGTACCGGGACGAGCTGCTGATCTCCACCAAGGCGGGCTACGAGATGCACCCCGGCCCGTACGGGGAGTGGGGCTCGCGCAAGTACCTGCTGTCGTCGCTGGACGCCTCGCTGAAGCGGATGGGTCTGGATTACGTCGACGTCTTCTACTCGCACCGCTTCGACCCGGACACTCCGCTGGAGGAGACGATGGGGGCGCTGGCCTCCGCCGTGCGCCAGGGCAAGGCGCTGTACGTGGGGGTGTCCTCGTACAACTCCGCGCAGACCGCCGAGGCGGCGCGGCTGCTGCGGGAGATGGGGGTGCCTGCCCTGATCCACCAGCCGTCCTACTCGATGATCAACCGCTGGACCGAGGACGACGGGCTGCTGGACACGCTGGAGGCGGCCGGTATGGGCTGCATCTCGTTCGTGCCGCTGGCCCAGGGCCTGCTGACCGGGAAGTACCTGAACGGCGTACCGGAGGGCTCGCGGGCCACGCAGGGCAAGTCGCTCGACCCGGGTCTGCTGTCGCGGGAGGTGGTGCGCCGGCTGAACGGGCTGGACGGCATCGCGCGCCGCCGGGGCCAGTCGCTCGCCCAGCTGGCCCTGAAGTGGGTGCTGCGCGACAGCCGTATGACGTCGGCTCTGATCGGCGCGTCCCGGGTGGAGCAGCTGGAGGAGAACGTCGCGGCGCTGGCGGGTCCGGAGCTGTCGGCCGCGGAGCTGAAGGAGATCGACGCCTTCGCCGTGGACACCGAGGGCACCAACATCTGGGCCGGACGGGGCTGAGAACCCCGGGCCGCCCGGCGCGGGCCGGGACCGGGGGTGTCTTGCCGATCAGGGCACAAAAAACGGGCCGGTCCGTGGGGGGGGGTTACGGACCGGCCCGAGGGGGGGGGGTTCCACCATAACCCTTCGTAAGTGATGGTGGGTGCCGCGGCGCGAAATAATTACTCTCCGAGAGTGCGAGGCTCCGCTCCGGGCGCGGGATCGGGGCCCGCGCACGCCCCGGACCTGCGCGAACGTCTCGGGGCGCCGGTCTGGCGCCGGAAACGCCCGCAGGACGTCCACAGGATGTCCACATTCCGCCGTCAGTGGCCGCCCTTCGGCTTCACGCAGCCGGTGCCTTCCATGTAGCGGCCGTGGGCCTCGGCGTTGACGAGTCCATTGACCATGCCGTCCAGCGAGCCCTTCACGCACAGGGTGCCGAGGGACAGGATGAACGAGGTGCGGTGCGGCCCGAAGGACCCGGTGGTGATCGCCTCGTCGGCGTATCCGAGCCCGGTGAGCGCCCGGTGGACCGTGGCCTCGGTGGATTTGCGCCCTTCCGCGGTCCCGGCGAGCCCCTGCTTCACCTTCGCCACCTCGGCCTCGCCCCTGGCCCGGTCCGCGTCCGACAGGTCGAGGGTGGACTGGAAGGCGTGGTTCTCGGCGTAGTGCGGGTTGGCGTCGCCGGGGCCCTCCCCGTCGTACGGGCTCGCGGCGGCGGGTGACGGGCTGCTCCCCGGGTCCGCGGCGTTCTCGTCGTGGGCCAGCTCCGTGCCGCAGCCCGCGAGGGCCGCGCCCAGCAGGAGCGCGGTCGCGCCGGTGAGAAACGGGGAGGTACGTCTCGCTGCGCTCATGGGTACGAGTATGGAACACGAACCCGCTTGCCCCGGGGGCGCGTTGGTGCGCCCGCCGTCAGGTCGCGGCGGCCGCGCCCCGGTGTCCCCGGGTGAAGCGGATGCCCACGGTGTCGCCGCCGACGACCACGAATCGGCCGCCCTCGCAGCGGATGACGGCCTCGTGGACCTCGCCCCGCTCATCGCGCCGCTCGTCGGTGCTCAGCACCGTCCACCCTCCTTCGGGGGGCTGCGGCAGGGCGGCCACGGCGGCGTACTCCCACTGGGCGGCGGGGACGCACCAGTCGGGCAGGTGCGGCCAGGTGCCGGCGCCGACGTGCAGGGTGCCGTCGGAGGCGCAGGTCAGGAGCACCGACTGCCCGTCGTCCAGGAGGAACGCGACGGCCTCCGGCTCGCCCATGCGGCCCTCCGGGCGGTAGAAGATGCCGAGCACGCCGACGATCCTGGCCCCCCTGAGCCACTCGGCCTTGCCCTGGCGCGGGCCGCGTGTGGCGTCCCCGTCGTTGCCGGCGTCCATGGCCTGCTCCTTCCCCGAGCGCTCAGCGAACAGAGTGCCATCCTTCGGGCCCCCGAGGGCATCGGTCTCACCCGGGTTTGCGGGCCTCGATCAGGAAGCGGGTGGTGTGGGCGACGAACGGCCCCTCGGTCTCCAGCCGGTGGTGCAGCTCGGCCAGCCGGGGCCGGTACTCCGCCACGGTGAAGCCGGGCACCATCCAGATCACCTTGCGCAGGAAGTAGACCACGGCGCCGATGTCGAAGAACTCGGTACGCAGCCGCTCCGCCCGCAGACCGACCACGTCGAGCCCGGCCGCCTCGGCGTCGGCGCGGGCCCGCTCCGGGTCGCGGGCCCCGCGCACCTGAGGGGGCTGCGGCCCGAGGAAGTACTCGACCAGTTCGAAGACGCTGGCCGGGCCCACCTGCTGGGAGAAGTACGTGCCGCCGGGGGCCAGTACCCGGGCGATCTCCTCCCACCAGGTGGTCACCGGATGACGGCTGACCACCAGGTCGAAGGCCGCGTCGCCGAACGGCAGCGGCGGCTCGTCCGCGTCCGCGACGACCACGGCCCCGCGCGGGTGCAGCAGCGCGGTGGCGCGGGCGATGTTGGGCGGCCAGGACTCGGTGGCGACGGTCAGCGGCGGCAGCCGCGGCACCGAGGCCAGCACCTCTCCCCCGCCCGTCTGGATGTCGAGCGCGGCCCGCGCCCGCCCCATCCGCTTCCCCATCGCCCGGGCGTACCCCCAGGAGGGGCGCGCCTCGGTGGCCCGCCCGTCGAGCCAGGAGAAGTCCCAGCCGGCCACGCAGACGGTGTCGGCCTCCGTGACCAGGGCCTCGAACCGGGCGGCCTCGCCGGGCAGGGGCGCGTTGTCGTCGGGTGCTGCGGGCATGCGGGCCATGGTGGCAGGGGCGGCCGCCGGGCGCGACGCGATTACGCCGGCGGGCGGTCAGGCCGCCAGGCCGCCCAGCAGGAGGCCCAGCAGCGCCCCGGCGATCATGAACGGGCCGAACGGGATGCCCGTCCTGCGCCCCGCGCGCCGCAGCACGACGAGCGCCACCCCGTACACCGCGCCGAGCAGGAAGCCCGCGAAGCCGCCGGCGAACACCACGGCCCAGCCGTACCAGCCGAGGACCGTGCCCAGCGAGAGGGCGAGCTTGACGTCGCCGAAGCCCATGCCGTTCGGGTTGACGAGGAAGAGCAGGAGGTAGAAGCCGCCGAGGACGAGCCCGCCGAGCAGGGCGGAGAGCCAGGAGCCCGCGTGTTCCGGCAGGAGCGCCGCGAGGCCCAGGAGCGCGGCGGCCGCCACGGCGGCCGGCAGGGTGAGCCCGTCCGGCAGCCGGTGGACCCGGTGGTCGATGCTCGCGAGGAGCACGGCGACCGGGGCGAGCACCAGCCAGACGGCCAGCTCGGGCCGCGTCCCGGTGGCGCAGGCGAGGGCGGCGCAGACGAGGGCGGTCACGACGGGGGCGAGCAGGTGGGGGGCGTAACGGGCACCGGGCGGAAGCGGGTCGGCGCGGGGCGGCCCGTCGGCCGGTTCGGGGGCGGGCGGTACGGGCCCGGGAGGCGGAGGCGGGTCGGCGCGGGGCGCAGCTGGCCGATGGACATCGGGCCCTGGACGCGGATGCGGCTGAGGCCCGTCGGCCGGTTCGGGGGCGGGCGGTACGGGCCCGGGCTCGGCGGCCTCCGCGCCCGTCCGCACGCCTTCGGCCGGTGTCCCCGCGCAGGCGGCGCAGCGGGTGGAGCCGAGCCAGGCCCGGGCGGGCCCGGTGAGGGGGTGTCCGGCCGGACAGGCGTCCCGCCGGGGTTCGCCGGGCCGGACGGAGAACCGGTAGGCGGCGCGTGGGACCAGCAGTCCGGTCGCGGCGCCCCAAAGAGCGGCGACCCCTATCAGCATGGCGTACACCGCACCGATCCTAGGGCCCCGCAGGGGTGTTGGGGCCTGCGTGCCGATTCGGCCCCCGGCGGGCGGCGGGCGCCGCTACGGTCGTCGCCATGGCTCGATGGCGCGATGGCACGGGAACCCTGACGATCACGGACCGGGACGGGGTGACGGAGACCCGGGTGCCGCTGCGGATCGCGGCCTCCTACCGGCACCGTGCGCGCGGGCTGCTCGGCCGGGACGGCATCGACGGGGCGCTGATGATCACGCCGTGCGGGAGCGTGCACTCCTTCCGGATGCGGTTCACGATCGATGTGGCCTATCTGGACCGGAGGTTCAACGTCCTGGCGGTGCACACGATGAGGCCGGGACGCCTCGGTCTGCCCCGGCTGCGGGGCCGCCATGTGATCGAGGCGGAGGCCGGGGCGATGGCGGCGTGGGGGCTGCGGCCGGGCATCCAGGTGCGGATCACGCAGGCCGGTGAGCGGCCGTGAAATCGGCCGGCTCCTTGGGCCCAACGCCTCTGGCTGGGACTGGAATTGGGGCCGGGGGCCGGGCCGGGCAGGCCCCGCCGCCGTACGCTCGCGCCACACCCGGGTCCTGCGGCACGCGCGGCGGGGCGGGGACGGGCGTCGGAGGGGGCACACCGTGAGCGGTGGCAGGGGCGCGGGGCGAGGGGCATGGGTCCGACCGGGGCGGCAGGGGCGCGGGGCATGGGCCCGACCGGGGCGGCAGGGGCGCGGGGCATGGGTCCGACCGGGGCGGCAGGGGCGCGGGGCGAGGGCGCGGTGACGGGGCGGGGGGCGACGGTTCCGGGAGTGAGGGTCCCTTGAGCGTGTTCTTCCCGCTGGCCCGCAGCCGGGTCGCCGGGACGGTCGTCCACCTCGCCGTCGGCTACCTGGTCTCGCGCGGGCTCGTCGGCATGCCGGCCACCGACGCGCGGCTGGACCGATTCGGCCGGCGGCTGGGCCTGTTGCACGTGCCCGCCGTCCTGGCCGCCGCACTGACCGTGCTCGCCGCCGTCCGGGTGCTGCCCGAGGAGCAGCGCGAGTCCAGGACGCTGTACGTGTCGGCCGCCCTCGGCGTCCCGCTGGGCGCCCTGTGCTACGGCTACGCCGTGGGCTCGCAGGTCGTCGGGATCGAGGGCGTCGTGATGCCCGTCGTGGCGGTGGCGACCGGGACGGTGGTGGGCCTGGGCGTGGACCGGCTGATGGAGGAGGGCGACTCGGGGCCGACGGCCGCCCCGTATCTCCGGCGGGACGGCGGCGCCACCGCCACGGAGTACCTCGGCGTGATCGTGCCGGCCGCCGCCGTCGTCGCGGTGCTGGTCGCGGCCGGGGTGGCCGGGGGCATCACGTAGGCCCGCTCAGCGGTTGGGCACGTCACTGCCGTAGACGACCCAGGGTGACTGCTCGAAGGAGTTCACGCCGGACAGCTGCGGCTGGGCGGCGGCCACTTCCGGCAGGACGGCGAGCGTGTCGGGCCAGCAGTCGAAGTACACCGTCCCCTTGACGATGAAGCCGTGCCAGTCGGTCGCCGCCGACGCGCCCTCGCGGTCGACCACGAAGCCGACGCAGAGCAGCGAGGCCCGGCCGATCGCCTCCCGTACCGCGCGCAGGGCATGCTCCTGGTCGGCGCGGCTCAGCGAGCCGAGCGTGAAGCGCAGCCCCACCGTCCCGTCATCGCCGCGTCTGATGCGGGCCGGTATCCCGGCCCCGCTGTCCAGCCAGAGCAGGAAGTCGACCCGGTCCAGGCGCTGCAGACCGGCCAGCAGCACGAGCTGGTCCCGGGTCACCCAGGACTGCGTGCCCGAGGGCTCGGCGCCGGGGCTGAGCAGGGTGATGCGGCGGGTGACCGGATGGTGCGCCCGCACACCCGCCGCCTCCAGGTCGCCGAGCAGGGACTCGGCGTCGGGGCGGCTCCAGCACAGGTGGTACGAGGAGAAGAATCCGTCACTCGTCAACACGTCACCTCATGAAGTACGGGCAGCCCTCCGAGCCCGTTCCGGGCGGGTGGCGGCGGTGCGGGTGGCCGGGAGGTGTCTCGCGGGTGGCCTGTTCCCGAGGGTAGGCGCACCCCTGGTCCGGAGCGTGGGCCCAGGGGCCCACGGGCGGGCCCCATGTGCCCGGTGTCCCGCGTCCGACGCAAATGCCGTGGACAACACCGCGCCGCCCGGACAGGCTGGGCGGCGATGACACGCACAGATTCGCCTCCCGCATGGGACGAGCGCACCCAGCTGACCACCTTCCTCGACTACGCCCGCGCCACCGCGGTCGCCAAGTGCGAGGGCCTCTCGCAGGAGGACGCCGTCAGGGCGCCGCTGCCCGGCTCGCCCCTGATGACGCTCGCGGGGATCGTCCACCATCTGCGCTGGGTCGAGTACTTCTGGTTCGAGGTCGCGTTCCTCGGCGGTGCGGACGAGGGGCCCTGGACGGACGAGGACCCGGACCGCGAGATGCGGATCGCCGTCGACATGCCGCTCGCCGACGTGCTCGGGGAGTACGAGGAGCAGAGCGCCCGCTACCGGGAGCTCGTCGCGGCCCATGACCTGGACACCCCGGCCCGGCACCCGCGCAGGGACGGCCGCCGCCCCGATCTGCGCTGGGTCCTCCTGCACCTCATCGAGGAGACCGCCCGGCACAACGGGCACATCGACATCATCCGGGAGATCGTCGACGGCACGACGGGCGACTGATCAGGCGGGCTCGTCCCGGAGTGCGGAGCCGCGCCGGGCCCGGTTCAGCTCGACGTTGAACTGGGCACCGGTCAGCAGCGCGAGGTTGGCGAGCCACACCCAGATCAGGAACACCACAAGCCCCGCCAGTGAGCCGTACAGCCGGCTGTAGGAGCCGATGTACGTGGCGTACAGCGCGAATCCCGCCGAGGCGACCAGCCACAGCAGCGCCGCCAGCATCCCGCCGGGCAGCGCCTGGCGGGCGCGGCGCGCCGGTTCCGGGCCGGTCCGGAAGAGGACCGTGATCAGGGCGGCGACCAGGCAGAGCAGCAGCGGCCACTTCAGCACACCCCACACCGCGTCCCCCACGTGTGTCAGCCCCAGCCGGTGCCCGAGCCAGCGCGCCAGCGGCCCGGTGAGCACGAGGGCGAACGCGCTGGTCATCATCAGCAGCAGCAGTCCGATCGCGGACGCGACGATGATGTGCGCCTTGCGCAGGGCGGGCCGGTTGTCCTTCACGCCGTGCATCGCGTGCTGGGCCCGCCGGAACACGGCCAGATAGCTGGACGCGGACCACACCGCGCTGACCGTCCCGGTCCCCACGAGCAGCCAGACGGCGGTGCGCTGCTGGGTGGCCGCCTCCAGCGGCTGCCGCAGCGCGGCGGCGGCCTCGGCCGGGGCGAAGGCGGTGATGTCGGTGATCAGCGCGCCGGTGGCGCCGGGGTTGGCGAGCCCGATGACGGACACGGTCACCAGCAGGGCGGGGAGCAGGGCCAGGATGGCGTAGTACGTGAGGGCTGCCGCCCAGTCCGAGATGTCGTCGTTCCAGAGTGAGACGGGCGTCCGCCGCAACGCGAGCGGCCAGAGCCGCGCGGACCTCTCGGGGCGGGCGCCGGCGGGGCGGGGCGGCTCGGGGGCGCCGCCCGCCGCCGGGCTGTCGGGCTCAGCGGCTCTCGCGGGGCGGTCGGCCTCCGGGGCGGCGGGGCCGGAGGGCTCGGACGGGTGGTGGGGCGGGGCCCCGGCGGCGGGGCCGCTGGACTTGCTGGACACGGTTGCGACTCCGGGGCGTAGGAGGGGCACGGGGGCGCGGAGCGGTGGCGGGGGCTTGCGGTACGGGGCGCCCCTGCCTCTCCTCTTCTGCTCGGCTTCCCGCCCGGTACACCGCATTCGTCGGGCGAGCGGCCGTTGTCTGAGCCCGGTCGTACGCTTCCCCCATGAGCGTCTCCCTCTACTACACCGCGCGCCGCGCGACCCCGCTGACCGAGACCGAGTCGGCCGCCGTCGCACGCGTCGTCGCCGCGCACCGGACGTCGTTCCCGTACGAGGACGAGGAGAGCCTCTACGTGTACGACCCGCGGACGACGGAGCCCGAGCGGATCCTCGACGGCTCCACCAAGATGCCGTTCGACCCCGGCCGCCTGATGCCCGTGATCGCCCATGTGCTGGACTCCCTCACGGAGTTGCGCCGCGCCCTGCCCGACGCCGACTGGCACGTGCACATGGACGACCTCGACATCCCGTGGGACGAGGCCGAGGGGTACGCCCTGCCCGGGATGCGCGACGCGGACCTGGCCGCGGAGCTGTCGGCGGCGGGCCGGGACGCCATGGGGGACGCGCCGGGCGGCCGTGCCACGCTGGGCCCGTGACGACGCCCGCGCCCCTCACGCCCGACGCCCCCGGCGCCCTGCGCCGTCCGCTCCTCACCCAGCAGTGGCTCGATCTCTGCTTCGTCCACTGGGCCGTGGAGCCGGGGGCGGTGGCGGGGCTGCTGCCCCCGGGGACGGTGCCCGACACGTTCGACGGGGTCACGTACGTCGGTCTTGTGGCCTTCCGGATGCACCGGGTGGGGTGGCTGGGGCTGCCGGGTGTGCCGTATCTCGGCTCGTTCCCCGAGACGAACGTCCGCCTGTACTCGGTCGACGGGCAGGGGCGGCGCGGGGTCGTCTTCCGCTCGCTGGACGCGTCGCGGCTGATCCCCGCGGCGATGGGCCGGCTCGCCTTCCGCCTGCCGTACGCGTGGTCCCGGATGAGCCTCGACGCCGATGGCGACACCGTCACGTACACCAGCTCGCGCCGCGCGCCCGGCCCTCGCGGCGCGTACAGCCGCATCACCGTGCGCCCCGGCGAACGCATCGGCCACCCCACGGAGTTGGAGCACTTCCTCACCGCCCGCTGGGGCCTGCACCAGGCATTCCTCGGCCGCACGGCATACCTGCGCAACGACCACCCCCGCTGGCCCCTGCACCGCGCGGAACTGCTCGTCTGCGAGGAGAACCTGATCGAGGCGGCCGGCCTGCCCGCCCCGCGCGACGCCCCGGTCAGCGTGCTGTACTCCCCCGGCGTCCCGGTCCGTCTGGGCGGCCCGGCCCGGCCGGCGGCCACGCCGACGCCGTGACCTGCGGGGCGCTCGCACGTGCCCAAA
This sequence comes from Streptomyces sp. A1277, assembly GCF_004795015.1. Taxonomy (GTDB): domain Bacteria; phylum Actinomycetota; class Actinomycetes; order Streptomycetales; family Streptomycetaceae; genus Streptomyces. The sequence continues at coordinate 16,768 of NZ_SSBI01000074.1, forward strand.
ACGGCTTGCGGGGCCACAAGCGCTCCTCCTACCGTCGTGTGCATGGGTTCCCTGTGACAGTCCCCGTGCGCCTGCGTTGAGCTCGGCTCCGCAGGCGCGCTCTCCTGCGCATCCGCGCATTCGCGTGCCGCGCATCCGCGCGCCCGCGTGCCGATCGGCCCGGGCCGAGAACAGGGGGCTCCATGCACACTGCACAGCTATCTCTCCAGAACGTCACCCGCCGCTACGACGACCACGTCGTGCTGGACGACATCACCTTCAGCGTCAAGCCGGGCGAGCGGGCCGGCGTCATCGGCGACAACGGGGCCGGGAAGTCCACCCTGCTGCGTCTGGTCGCCGGGCAGGACCGGCCCGACAACGGTGAGCTGACCGTGGTCGCGCCGGGCGGTGTCGGCCATCTCGCCCAGTCGCCGGCCCTGCCGCCCGGGGCCACCGTCCAGGACGCGGTGGACGCGGCGCTCGCCGATCTGCGGACCCTGGAGGCGCGGATGCGCAGGGCCGAGGCCCGGCTCGCGGGCCTGGCCGGGGCGGAGCTGCCCGCCGCGCTGGAGGAGTACGCCGGGCTGGTCGCCCGGTACGAGGCGCGGGCCGGTTACGAGGCCGACGCGCGGGTGGACATCGCCCTGCACGGGCTCGGCCTGCCGGGCCTGGCGCGCGACCGGGCCCTGTCCACGCTGTCGGGCGGCGAGCGGTCGCGGCTCGCGCTGGCCGCGACGCTGGCGTCCCAGCCGGAGCTGCTGCTGCTGGACGAGCCGACGAACCACCTCTCCCCCGCCCTGGTGGAGGAGCTGGAGGGCGCCCTGGCCGGCTTCCGGGGCGCGGTGGTCGTGGTCACCCACGACCGCCGACTGCGGGTCCGCTTCCGCGGCAGGCGGCTGGAACTGGACGGTGGGCGGGTGGTGGAATGCACGGAGGCGGCATGATTGGCTGATACGCCATTGGTTCGATGGCTGAAATCAGCCCCCTCCAAAGGGGTCCGGTACCGGTCATACGAACACCAGCTGATTTACGTCTGAACCACTCCTGTCCCGCTGGTCACACACTCATGGACAACCCCTGGGGGGGCTTTGCACCTGTCTTCACTGAAATCCGGTCGCGCCGGTCGCGCACGCTCGAAGCGCGCGAGCCGGATAGCGGCCTGCACCGCGCTCGTCCTCTCCGCCGGCATGCTGCTGGCGGCTCCGGCCTCGGCCGACGACGCGAAGGGCGCCGACGCGCCGAAGGCCGTCGGCTCGACGCCGCGCATGGACATCACCGGCGACGGCAAGAGCGACATCCTCTACCAGACCAGGGAGGGATATCTGTTCCAATCGGTGGGCACGTCGGTCGCGGACTACCCCTTCGAGTTCCACGACCCCAATGACCCCGGTAATCGGATCGTGTACAAGGACATCATCGCTCCGGGTGATCTGCAGGGTGACGGCCAGCCCGAGCTCCTCACCCTGACGGCGTCCGGCACGCTCACCCTGCACCCGTGTGTGGGCATGGACCCGACGGGGGGCCGTCCCACCTGGTCCGGGGAGGGTTGGCAGAAGTACAACAAGATCGTCGCGCCGGGCGACCTGACCGGCGACGGTCACAACGACCTCATCGCGCGTACGCCCTCCGGCGACGTCTATCTCTACGTCTCCACCGGGCGCATCGAAGGCCAGCCCTTCGAACCCGCCGTCAAGGTGGCCTCCGGCTGGGACGCGTACGACCAGATCGTCGGCATGAACGACTCCACCGGCGACGGGATCGGCGATGTCGTCACCCGGACCCCCGCCGGTGATCTGTACTTCCACGCCGGCACCGGGGACCCGTCGAAGCCCTTCAAGGCACCGTTCAAGATCGGCTACGGGTTCGACACCTACAACCAGCTCGTGGGTGTCGACGACGTCAACGGGGACGGCAACGGCGACCTCATGGGCCGCCAGGCGAACGGCGACACGTACATCTACCGCTTCTCCGGCTACGGCCACTACCGGGCGAGGATCCCCGGCACCTTCGGGTGGCAGAAGGCGGCCATGTTCGTCGGGGCGGGCGGCAACCCGGACTTCGGCAAGCGCAGCGTCATGGGGGTCACCTCCGATGGCTCCGGTTACTGGTACGACTCCAAGAACAACGGTGAGTTCTTCGCCCGCGAGAGCCGGAACGCCTTCCCCGAGGGGTGGGTGCGGGTCGCCTCCTCCCTCGGCGACGACGGGCGGGCCGACAATCTCTGGGTGCGCAACGGCATTCTGTACATCGCGGGCCACCGGATCGGCGACGGCTGGGACGTCTACAACGACCTCATCGGCCCCGGCGACCTGAGCGGTGACGGCGCGGGCGACATCCTCGCGCGTGACGCCGAGGGCGACCTGTTCCTGTACCAGGGGAACGGCCTCGGCACCGCGCTCGCGGCGAAGGTCAAGGTGGGCTACGGCTACGACACGTACCGTCACATCGTCGGCGCCGGGGACCTCACGGGTGACGGCCGGGCGGACGTGGTGGCCGTCGCCAAGGACGGGACGCTGTACCTGTACGAGGGCACGGGCAAGGCGTCCGCGCCGCTGAAGGCGCGCGTGAAGATCGGCTCCGGCTTCGACATCTACAGCAAGTTCGCCGCGGTCGGCGACCTCAACGGTGACGGCAAGACCGACCTGGTCGGGGTCAACGGCTACGGCGACCTGTATCGCTACACGTCCACCGGGACGGGCGAGCTCAGCAAGCGCGTACAGATCGGCTACGGCTTCAACATCTACAAGGCCCTGTACTGATCCCCCGCGCGGCGGCGGCCGGGTGCCGGCCGCCGCCGCGCGGTACCGGTCAGCTCTGGGCGCCGCTCTCCCCGCGCTGGAAGGAGACCTCCACGCGCCGGTTCTTCCTGCGGCCCTGCTCGTCGTCATTGCTGGCGATCGGGTAGTCCTCGCCGTAGCCCCGGATCTCGAACGTGATCCCGCTGCCGCTCAGCGC
>NZ_SSBI01000075.1 GCF_004795015.1 Streptomyces sp. A1277
GCACTGGTAGTTGGAGGGGTTCTCCTTGCGGGCGGTGATGACCAGATGGCCCTGGCCGTCCAGCGCGGCGTTCTTGTTCCCTGAGGTGTAGTACTGCCGCTCGTGGTTGTCGACGTTGTCGCCGGTCTCGATCTGCCACTTGCTGCCGTCCACGGCCGAGCCGGCCGAGCCGTCGAAGTCATCGGTGAACGTCGCGTCCGCCGCGACCGAATCCTCGGCCGCGGTTGTCCGGGACGTGTCGAGCGGCGTGGGGGCGCCTGAGGCGAGGCCGGACGTGGTGGCGACCAGGGCGAGTACGGAGAGCGCTGAGACCAGGAGACGCCTGGCCAGGTGGGGGGAGTTCATGTGATTTCCTTCCCGTGCGGGATGGAGGAGGTGCGATGCGCCATGCATATGACAAGTGGGGGCACGGCCATCGCGTGGGGGGACGATGGGGCTTTAGTTCACTACGTGATTTAAGAAGTGAACCATCTGGGTGTCAAGCTCCGGTACGGGTCACAGTTCTTGCACATACGTCTCCGGGCCGCCCCTCGCGCGTCCCTCAGCGGCCCGCCTCGGCGGCGAGCGGCCGCCCGACGCGCAGGTTCCACCGTCCCGACCTGCCGCTGAGTTCCGTCAGGGTCAGCGGAGCGACGTCGAGCCGCCAGAACGCCTGCGGCGGCAGGGCCAGCGCGTGAACGACAGCGGCCCGCACCACGGACGGTTCCGCCACGGCCAGCACCCGCCCCTCACCCCTGGTGTGCGGCGCGTCGAGCCAGGCGCCCGCTCTGGCGCACAGATCGAGTAGCGACTCCCCTCCGTGCGGAGTCGCGGAAGGGTCCGCCAGCCACGCCGCGACCGCCTCCGGCTCGCGCGCGCCGACCTCGTCGAGTCGCGCACCGGTCCACCGGCCCAACTCCCAGTCGCGCAAGGCGTTATCGACGGCGGACCGGAGCCCGAGGGCATCAGCGGTCAGGGTGCAGCGGCGCGACGGCCCGTGCCGGGCGCGGTCCGCGGCGGGCACCGAGGCGGCGGCCGACCGGGTCTGCCGGATCCCGGAGTCGTCGAGGGGCGCGTCACCGGCGAACCGCGCCTCGCGCAGCGCCGCGTTCATCGCCGGTGAGATCAACATCACCCGTACCGTCATACTCGCCCTCAACTCCCCGAACAGTGGCCACACGGCCAAGCACACCATGGCGTCCGGGGCCTTGGTGCCGTCCGGACGGGCCATGGCGGTGCCCCGTGTCCAGGGGGTATGGTCTCGGCGACATGACGAGGGTGTGACGGAAGTCCGGTGAGAATCCGGCACGGTCGCGCCACTGTGTACCCGCACGCGTGCGGGAAGTCAGACCCGGCACCTTCGTCTCAGGCACCACGATCGGGACGCGTGTTCCCACAGGAGGTTCTGCCATGGCGCAGACTGCTGCCCCTGCCACCGGCGCATCCGCCATCACCCCCATCTCCCTGAAGGCCATCGCCCCCTGGGCGGTCTTCTTCGGCATCCTCATGCTGGTCCTGCTCTACTTCGTCGGCGCCGAGCAGGGCGCCACGGCCGTCATCTCGGGCGAGGGCGTGCACGAGTGGGTCCACGACGGCCGTCACCTCCTCGGTTTCCCCTGCCACTGACCTGCTCGCTGATCCAGGGGAATCCCTCATGAACTCCATATCCGTCAGAGCCCTGCTGATCCGCGGCATGCTGGCCGGACTGGTCGCGGGCGCGCTCGCGCTGCTCGTCGCCTACTTCCTCGGCGAGTCCCGCGTGGACGCCGCCATCGCGCTCGAAGAGGCTGCCCACAGCGCTCACGGCCACGACCACGGCGCCGCCGAGGAGCTCGTCAGCCGCGGAGTGCAGTCCACCGCGGGCCTGGCCACCGGTGTGCTCGTGTTCGGCGTGGCCATCGGCGGCATCGCAGCCCTCGTCTTCTGCTACGCGCTCGGCCGGATGGGCCGGTTCGGCCCGCGGGCCACCGCCGCGCTGATCGCGGGTGCGGCCCTGCTGAGCGTGTACCTCGTGCCGTTCCTGAAGTACCCGGCCAACCCGCCGGCCGTCGGCAACCCCGACACCATCGGCAAACGCACCGCCCTGTTCTTCCTGATGGTCGCCCTCAGCGTGCTGCTGGCCGTCGCCGCCGTCATCATCGGCAAGCGGCTGGCGCCCCGCCTGGGCAACTGGAGCGCGACGGTCGTGGCCGCAGCCGGCTATGTGCTGCTGATCGCCCTCGCCTACGTGTTCCTGCCCTCGTTCAACGAGGTCGGTGCGGACTTCCCGGCCACACTGCTGTGGCAGTTCCGGCTGGCCACCCTCGCGGTGCAGGCCACGCTGTGGACCACGTTCGGCCTCCTCTTCGGCCACCTCACCGAACGGCTGCTGATGCCGAAGGCCGAAGCCGTCGCAGGAGCCCGCGGCGGCGCGGCCACGGCAATGGGCTGACCGTCGCCCTTTCGCAGCCGGCCGCACCACGGGCGGAGCCCGCCGGAACCATCCGGCGGGCTCCGCCCGTTCACTCCCCGCTGCCGGCGCCGCCCCACTCGACGAAGAGGTACTTCAGCGACGCGTCCTCGGCCACCAGGCGCATCCCGGCCGCCGTCATGACGTGATGGGAGGCGACGCTGTCGGCGTCCGGGACAGCGCGTCGGCCAGCCGCAACTGCGTGTCCGCCTCGGTCTGCCGCCCCTGGCGCTCCAGCGTGCGGCCGAGCATCAGCCGCGCGTAGTGCTCCACGGGGTCGCGCTCCAGCACCGCCCGCAGCTCCGTCTCGGCCCGCCCGAGGCGCGCCGAGTGGTAGTAGGCCCGTGCCAGCAGCAGCCGTGGTGCCACCTGCTCCGGCACCTCCTCGACGAGGCCGGCCAGGATCCGGGCGGCGGTCACGTACTCCTTCGCGTCGAAGAAGAACCCCGCGCGCTCCCAGCGCTCGGCGGCGGTGCCGAACTCGTAGTAGCCGTCGCTCATGTGCCCTCCTCGGTCGAGCGGTCGCCGGGCCGGTCCCGCAGGCGTCCGGTCCGCACAACACCCATAAGTGGTTTAACATTCCACTAATCATCCGGCGTGGGTATCACCCGCCCCCACTCGCAGCCGAACAGGTTGAGCGCCGTGAGCAGTCTCGATCGCCAGGCCGTTCCCTCCGTCTGCGGAGGACGGGGCTTCGTCGTCGCCGAACCGGTACGTGGACTCCTCGCCCCGCGCCACGTACGCCTCGAGGGTGGCTCCGGGGAAGACGATGTTGCGCCCCCGCAGGGCGGGCGTGGATGCCGGCCGGCCGGCGTACTCGGCCCCGCGCATCGTGGACGCCGCCGGTCCGGAGGATCTAGCGTCGGGCGGGACAGCGACGGCGCCGCACCTCGCGCGGCACCGCACCGGAACACGGGGAGATCATGACCCACGGCAACGCTTCCACCGAAAGCAACGAGGCACCCGTCACCTTCATCACGGGCGGCTCGAGCGGTATCGGGGCCGAGAGTGTGCACCGCCTGCTCGGCCTCGGCCACCGGGTCGCGGCGACCGGGCGCAGTGCGAAGAAGCTGGCCGTGCTGGCCGGGGCGGCGGCCGATGCGGGCACCGGCGACCGGCTGCTGACGTTCGAAGGGGACGCGGCGGACTGGGAGCACGTGTCGGCAGCCGTCGAGGAGACCGTACGCACGTTCGGCCGGCTCGACCACGCCATCGCCAACGCCGGGTACTCGGCCGACGCCCACGTCGAGACCGGCGACCCCGAGAAGTGGCGGGGCATGGTCCTGACCAACGTGCTGGGTCCGGCCCTGCTGGTGCGGGCGGCGCTGCCGGCGTTGAAGGAGACCCAGGGGCGGATCGTGCTCATCGGGAGCGTCGCGGGGTTCAAGAACACGCCCGGCAACCTCTACTCGATGACGAAGTTCGCGATGACCGGCCTCGCCGAGAACGTCCGCATGCTGACGACCGGGTACGGCGTGGGGACGACCCTGCTCGCGCCGGGCCGCGTCCTGACGCCGTTCTGGGACGAGCGCCCCGGCGGCGCCGAGGCGGCCGGACCGATGATCTCCGCGGGGCAGCTGGTGGACACGCTCGTCTGGGCGATCTCGCAGCCGCGCGGCGTGGACGTGAACACGCTGGTGGTCCGCCCGATCGGCCAGTCGAACTGACCACCCGCGCAGAGCGCCGGCCGGTCCTGCCGCCGCCGCGTGACGCGGTCACCCCGCCCGGCGGCGTACGAGCGAGCGCCTGCGCCCGGCGGCCGCCCGGCCGGCGGCGGACAGGCACCACGTCCACCACCGGTCGAGCGCCCGCCCGGACAGCTCCTCGCACGGGATCACCGCGGGCCAGCGCAACACCCTGGCCTGCGCGGACACCTTGGCCCCGCCGCGCACCGGGTCCACCACCAGGGCCGGTACGCCCATGCTCAGCGCCAGGGCCATCCCGTGCAGGCGATCGGTGACCATGAGGTCCAGCCGGCCGACGAGTGACAGGAACTGGTCGGCGGTGCGGCACAGCCGCCAGTCGTCATGGGCCAGCCGGGTCTCCGCCGTCACCCGGGCGCAGTCCTTCGTCGGCAGCCAGTCGTCCAGGGCCTCGGCGACCCGATCGTGGGCGCGGCGGCCCGCGTACTCGCCCTGGCCCTGGGTGAGGGCGACACCCACCACGGGCCTGTCCGGCCGGGGCCGGGCGTAGAGGGCCAGGTCGGCGAAGGGCTCCGCCCCTGCCCCGTCGCGCGCCACGATGCGGTGGAACCCCCGCACCGCCGCGCTGTCCCCGTCGATCACGCTCACCCCGATCGCGGTCCGCCTGCACGACGCGTAACGCTCGTGCAGACGGGTGAGCTGCTCGCCGTGCACCGGACCGCAGACGAACAGCACCTGCTCGTACCGCTCCGGCGGCGCGGCCTCCAGGGTCAGTGCGCCCGGGGCGAAGTGCGGGCTCCAGGCGGAGTCGTAGGCGACACCCAACTGGTCCAACGCGTCGCACACCGCCTGTTCCGCGAGGACGTCACCGGCGGTCACCTCGCCGTCCGGGAAGCTGAACCATCCGGTGACCAGCACCTGACCGGCCGCGCTGCGGGGCCGGAGAAGTGAGTCGAGAACGCCGGCCAGGCCCTGGACCATGGTCGCCTCCTGTTCCTTGATTCATTCCAACGGTAGTCCCGGAGATGCGCGAGCGAGTTACTCCGGCAGGATCCATGTGTGAGAAGCGATCGGCAGGGCACGCGGCCTGTGTCGCCGGAAGAGGCGATGACGCAGGCGGATATTTCCGCCGGGGCAGCGGGCGCGCCGTGGCATGGCGGAGCAGGCGGCCCGACGCGTTTTTGCATCCGTCCATCCGTCAGCCGTCGCACGCGGATATTTCGCTGAAGCGTGCGTTTCGCAACTCCCAGCTCTCTGAAAGGAGAAGGGGCACATGACGTCCTCTGGACCCGAGCGGTTGCCCTGGCGGCGTGCCTTGGTGACGGGCGGTGCCGGTTTCCTCGGATCGCATTTGTGTGAGCGCCTGCTGGGCGGGGGAGTGGCGGTCGACTGCGCCGACAACCTCGCCTCCGGAGCGGCGGAGAACATCGAACACCTCGAAGGAACGGACGGATTTCGATTTGTCCGCACCGACATCTCCGATCCGTCCTGCCTACGGGAACTGCGCGGCCCCTACGATCTCGTTCTCCATTTCGCCTGCCCCGCCTCACCCGCCGATTATCTGAGAATGCCGCTGGAGACCCTGGACGTCGGCAGCCTCGGAACGCGCAACATGCTGGAGATCGCCGCCCGGGACGGCGCGCGGCTGCTGCTCGCCTCGACTTCCGAGGTCTACGGCGACCCCTTGGTCCACCCGCAGCGGGAGGACTACTGGGGCAATGTGAACCCGGTCGGGCCGCGCAGCGTGTACGACGAGTCGAAGCGGTTCTCCGAAGCGCTGGTGACCGCCCACAACGCGGCGAAGGGAACGAACGCCGGGATCGTCCGGCTGTTCAACACCTACGGCCCCCGCATGCGGGCCCATGACGGACGGGCCGTCCCCACCTTCATCTGCCAGGCACTGGCCGGGGAACCCCTCACCGTCGCGGGCGACGGCAGCCAGACCAGGTCCCTCTGCTACGTCGACGACACCCTCGACGGCGTACTGAGCGTCGCCGCGAGCAAGTCCGTGCGGCCGGTCAACATCGGCGGCAGCGACGAGACGACCGTACGGGAGATCGCCCGCCGGATCGTCAAACTGACCAACTCCGCCAGCCGGATCGACTACATCGACCGGCCCGTGGACGATCCCGAACGACGGCGCCCCGACACCACGCTGGTGCGGGAGATGTTCGGCTGGGAACCACACGTGTCCTGGGAGGAAGGGCTGGAACGCACCATCGCGTACTTCGCCTCGCGCCCCGGCGCGCCGGCCGACGCAACGGCCCGCACTTTCTGAAGGAGCCAGCGCATGCGCGTGCTCGGAATCAACGCCCTGTTCCACGACCCGTCCGCTGCTCTGGTGATCGACGGGACAACCGTCGCCGCCACCGAGGAGGAGCGGTTCAGCAGGCGCAAGCACGGGAAGCGCCCGGTGCCGTTCTCCGCCTGGGAACTGCCCGAACTCTCCGCCCGCTGGTGCCTGGAGGCGGCCGGACTCGAACCGGCCGACCTGGACGCGGTCGCCTACTCCTACGACCCCGAACTCGCCCGTCCTGCCGAGCAGATGGGCCTGGACGACCCGTGGGACGACCTGCGTCAGACCTACGCGCGGCGCGCCCCGGAGTTCCTTGCCGAAGCGCTGCCCGGGCTCGACCCGGCCAAGGTCCGCTTCGTCGCCCACCACGTCGCGCACGCCGCGTCCGCCGGACTCGCCGCACCAGCGGGCGACTGCGCGGTGCTGGTGCTCGACGGGCGAGGGGAATGCTCCTCGCAACTCGCCGGGCACTACAGGGGCGGCGCCCTGGAGATCCTGAACTCGCAGCCGCTGCCCGAATCGCTGGGCCTCTTCTACGAGGAGCTGACCGAACACCTCGGATTCCTGCGCAGCAGCGACGAGTTCAAAGTGATGGCCCTCGCCTCGTACGGGAAGCCCGTCTTCGCCCAGCGGCTCGCCGAGTACGTCCACGACACCGGCGGCGGAGGATTCCGCGCATCCGGCGTCCCCTGGAGCGAGTTCGCCCCGGCGCGCCGACCGGGCGGCGCGTACACCGAGCAGCACGCCGACCTCGCGGCCAGCGCCCAGCAGTGCCTGGAGGAGACCGTCCTCCAGCTGGCCTCCTGGCTCCACGAACGCACCGGCGCGCCGCGCCTGGCGCTCGCCGGGGGAGTGGCCCTGAACTGCGTCGCCAACGCGCGGCTGCACCGGGAAGGCCCCTTCGAAGACGTCTGGGTCCAGCCGGCCGCCGGTGACGCGGGCACCGCCCTGGGCGCCGCCCTGCACGTCTCGGCCGAACACGGCCCGGTCCGCCCGATGACCACCGCCGCCCTCGGCCGGGGCTGGAGCGACGAGGAGCTGCGCCGCATGCTGGAGACGGCGGCGCTGCCCTACGAGGAACCCGAGGACGTCGCCGCCGCCGTCGCGGAGGAACTGGCGCAGGACGGCATCGTCGCCTGGTTCCAGGGACGCAGCGAGTTCGGCCCCCGGGCACTCGGCCACCGCTCCCTCCTGGCCCACCCGGGCCGGGCCGAGAACCTGGAGCGGCTGAACGCGGTCAAGGGACGCGAGGAGTTCCGGCCCGTGGCCCCCATGGTGCTCTCGGAACGGGCCCCCGAACTCTTCGACGGCAAGATGCCCAGCCCGTACATGCTCTTCGTCCACGAGGTCGCCGAGGAGTGGAAGGCCCGCATCCCGGCCGTCGTCCACGTGGACGGGACCGCCCGCATCCAGACCGTGGACGCCGCGGCGGAACCGCTGGTCGCCCGGATGCTCACGGCGTTCGAGGAACGCACCGGCCTTCCGGTCGTCGTCAACACCAGCCTCAACACCGCCGGCCGGCCCATGGTCGACCACCCGCGCGAAGCGCTCGAATGCTTCGGCTCGGCCCCGGTCGACCTGCTGGCCATCGGCCCCTTCCTCGTCCGCCGTTCGAAGGCGTTCACGTGACGGCCGGGGACGAGGAGCGCCGCGTGAAGACCGCAGCCCCGCACGAAGCGCAGGACGCGCCGAGCGCCGACCCCTACTCCGTGGTCATCCCCACCATCGGCCGCCGCTGCCTCGACGCCTGCCTGCGGGCCCTCGCCGAGGCGGCCGTCCCGCCGCCCCGGGAGGTCTTCGTCGTGGACGACCGCCGCGACGCCGACGGGCCCCTCGACCTCACGGGGGCGGGCCCGCTCGCGGACCGGGTCACCGTACTGGCCACGGGGGGCCGCGGCCCCGCCGCCGCCCGCAACGCCGGGCTGTGCCACGTGGCCACGCCCTGGGTCGTCTTCCTGGACGACGACGTCCAGGTGCGCCCCGGCTGGGGGGCCCTGCTGGCCCACGACCTCGCCCAGGCCGGGCCGGGCACCGCCGGAGTGCAGGGCCGGCTCACGGTGCCGCTCCCCGACGACCGCAGGCCCACCGACTGGGAGCGCTGCACGGCGGGCCTGGAGGAGGCCGCCTGGGCCACCGCGGACATGGCCTACCGCACGGAGACGGTGCGGCGGGCCGGAGGGTTCGACGAACGGTTCCTCCGGGCCTTCCGGGAGGACGCCGACCTCGCCCTGCGCCTGATGGACGGCGGCTGGACCCTCGGCCGGGGCACGCGCTCGACCCTGCACCCCGTCCGCCCCGCCGACCGCTGGGTCTCGGTACGCACCCAGCGCGGCAACGCGGACGACGCCCTGATGAACCGCATCCACGGACCGGACTGGTGGACCAGGGCCGAGGCCCCCAGGGGCCGGCTGCCCGGCCACCTCGCCGTCACCGCCACCGGACTCACCGCCGCCGCGCTGGCCCTCACCGGACACCGCCGCGCGGCAGCGGTGGCGGGCGCCCTGTGGGCCGCCGGCACCGCGGAGTTCACCTGGGCCCGCATCGCGCCCGGTCCCCGCACGGCCGCGGAGGTCGCCACCATGATCGGCACCAGTGTGGTCATCCCGCCGCTGGCGGCACTGCACCGGGCCCTCGGCGCGATACGCCACCGCAGCGCCGCCGCCTGGGGAGGTACCGCGTGAACCCCCGACCCCGCCGAACGGCCGAGCCCGACGGGCCGCCGCTCACCAGGCCGGCCGCCGTGCTGTTCGACCGGGACGGCACCCTCGTGCACGACGTCCCGTACAACGCGGACCCGGCCCGGGTCCGGCCGGTGCCCGGCGCCGCCGAGGCCGTACGGCTCCTGCGCGACGCCGGCATTGCGACCGGCGTCGTCAGCAACCAGTCCGGCGTCGGCCGGGGCCTGCTCACCCACGAGGACGTGCGCCGGGTCAACGCCCGGGTGGACGAACTCACCGGCCCCTTCGACGTCTGGGTCTACTGCCCGCACCGCCCCGACGAGGGGTGCGCATGCCGCAAACCCCTGCCCGGACTGGTCGACGAGGCCGCCCGGCGGCTGGCCGTACGCCCCGCCGACTGCGTCGTCATCGGTGACATCGCCGCCGACGTGCTCGCCGCCCGAGCGGCCGGCGCCGAAGGCATCCTCGTCCCCAACGCGCAGACCCGGCCCGAGGAGACGCGGGCGGAGGCGCACCCGGCGCCCGACGTCCTCACCGCCGTCCGCCGCCTCCTGGCCCGCCCCGGACCGGCCGCGACGGCCGCCCGCACGGAAGGGCGGTCCGTATGAAGGCGCTCGTCGTACGACTCGACAGCTTCGGCGACGTGCTGCTCGCCGGGCCCGCCGTGCGGGCGGTCGCCGCGCAGGCCGAGCACGTCACCATCCTCTGCGGACCGCTGGGCGAGCCCGCCGCCCGCCTGCTCCCGGGCGTGGACGACGTCCTCGTCTGGCAGGCGCCCTGGGAGGGCACCCACCCGCCGCCCGTCGACGAGGCGGACATCACCGGTCTGATCGCCTCGCTGCGGGAGCGCGCGTTCGACACCGGACTCGTGCTGACCTCCTTCCACCAGAGCCCGCTGCCCGCCGCACTCCTGCTCCGCATGGCCGGGGTGGCCCGGCTCGGGGCCGACAGCGTCGACCACCCCGGCCGGCTGCTCGACGTGCGCCATCACCGGCTCCCCGGCCGGCACGAGGCCGAGGCCGCGCTCGACGTGGCCGTCGCCATGGGCTTCGCCCTCCCCGCCGGCGACGACGGCCGGCTGCGCGTCCTGCCGTCGCCCGACACGGCCACGCTCACCGGCAACGGCCCCTACGTCGTCGTGCACCCGGGGGCGAGCGCCCCGGCCCGGGCCTGGGACCCCGGCCGCCACGCCGAAGCCGTGCAGCAGCTGGCCGACGCCGGGCACCGCGTCGTCGTCACCGGAGGACCGGCCGAAACCGAGCTCACCCGCCAGGTCAGCGGCGAAGTGGCCGTCGACCTCGGAGGGCGTACGAGCCCACGGACGCTCGCCGGAGTCCTGCGCCACGCCGACGTCGTCGTTTGCGGCAACACCGGCCCCGCCCACCTCGCGGCCGCCGTGGGCACCCCGGTCGTCTCGCTCTTCGCCCCCGTCGTACCCGCCTCGCGCTGGGCGCCCTTCGGCGTCCCCGTCGTGCTGCTCGGCGACCAGCGCGCCCCGTGCGCCGACAGCAGGGCCCGCCACTGCCCGGTGCCGGGCCACCCCTGTCTGGGCGGCGTCACCGCGCACGACGTGGTGAGCGCGGTGCACAAGCTCCGGAAGGAGAGCTCATGAACATCCTCATCTGGCACGTCCACGGTTCGTGGCTGACCTCCTTCGTCCAGGGACCGCACACCTACCTGGTGCCGGTGACCCCCGACCGGGGGCCCGACGGCCTCGGCCGTGCCCGGACGTGGACCTGGCCCTCGTCCGTGCGGGAGATCGGCCCGGACGAACTGCGCGACGCCGAGATCGACCTCGTCGTCCTGCAGCGCCCGCACGAGGTCGAACTCGCCCACGCCTGGACCGGCCGCCGCCCGGGGCAGGACGTCCCCGCCGTGTACGTCGAACACAACAGCCCGCACGAAACCCCCGTGGACACCCGGCACACCCTCGCCGAGCGGTCGGACATCCCCGTCGTGCACGTCACCCACTTCAACCGCCTGATGTGGGACAACGGCCGCGCCCCCACCAGCGTCATCGAACACGGCATCGTGGACCCCGGCCCCCTGTGGACGGGCACCGAACCCCGGGCCGCCGTCGTCGTCAACGAGCCGGTGCGGCGCGGCCGGACCACCGGCACCGACCTGCTGCCCGCCTTCGCCGGCGCCGTACCCCTGGACGTCTTCGGCATGCGGACGCAGGGGCTGGCCGGGCACCTCGGCCTGACCGAGGAGCGGTGCCGCACCTTCGACCTCCCGCAGGACGAACTCCACCGCGCCCTGGCGAGCCGCCGCGTCTACCTGCACCCGGTGCGGTGGACCTCGCTCGGGCTGTCCCTGCTGGAGGCCATGTTCCTCGGCATGCCCGTGGTCGCCCTCGGCACCACGGAGGTGCACGAAGCGGTGCCACCCGGCGCCGGAGTCGTCTCCAACCGGCCCGAGGTACTCACCGACGCCCTGCGCCACTTCGTCGCCGACCACGCCCACGCCGAGCACACCGGCCGCCGGGCGCGCGAGGCGGCCCGCGCCAGGTACGGCGTCCAACGGTTCCTGGACGACTGGGACCGACTGATGAAAGAGGTCACGCGATGACGCAGCCCCTGCCGCGACCCGCACGGATCGCCCTCGTGTCCGAGCACGCCAGCCCGCTCGCCGACCTGGGCGGCCCCGACGCGGGCGGACAGAACGTGTACGTGGCCCAGCTCGCCGGATGCCTGGCCCGGCGCGGACACGACGTCACCGTCTACACCCGCCGCGACCGGCCCGACACGCCCACCCTGGTGCGGACCGAGCAGGGCGTGAAGGTCGTCCATGTGCCGGCCGGACCGCCGGCCACCGTGCCCAAGGACGAACTGCTGGCCTGGATGCCGGAGTTCGGGGCCTACCTGGCCCGGCTCTGGCGGCTCACCCGCCCCGACGTCGTCCACGCGCACTTCTGGATGTCCGGCATGGCCGCCCTCACCGGGGCCGCGGGGGGCGGCATCCCCGTCATCCAGACCTACCACGCGCTCGGCACGGTGAAGCGGCGCCACCAGGGCAGCGAGGACACCAGCCCGCCCGAGCGCGTCGACATCGAGACCAGGATCGGCCGCGAGGCCCACCGGATCATCGCCACCTGCGCCGACGAACTGGTCGAACTCACCGCCATGGGCGTGCCCCGCTCCAGGATCAGCGTCGTGCCCTGCGGAGTCGACACGGAGCACTTCGCCCCGGTGCCCCTCGCCGACCGGCCGCCCGGCGCCCCGCGCCGGCTGCTGTCCGTCGGCAGGCTCGTCCCCCGTAAGGGGTTCGACCGCGCCATCAAGGCCCTCGCCGATGTCCCGGACGCCGAACTGCTCATCGCCGGCGGACCGGAGGCCCCGCTCCTGTTCGCCGACCCGGAGGCCGAACGCCTGCGCAAGGTCGCCGCCGAATACGGAGTGGCCGAGCGGGTCCGGCTCCTCGGCTGCGTACCGCAGGAGCTGATGCCGCACCTCATGTCCAGCGCGGACCTGCTGCTGTCCCTGCCCCGCTACGAACCGTTCGGCATCGTCCCGATCGAGGCCATGGCCTGCGGCACCCCGGTGGTCGCCACGGCCGTCGGAGGCCAACTGGACACCGTGGTCGACGGAGTGACCGGCACGCTGGTGCCGGCCACCGACGAAGAGGGCGGCCACGACCTGGCCGCCACCATCCGCGGCCTGCTCGACGACCCGGATCGCCGCGCCCGCTACGGCGCCGCCGGACGCTCCCACGCGCTCGCCCGGTTCACCTGGGACGAGGTGACCGACGGAGTCTCCCGCGTCTACGCCGAACTGGTCCGCACCCCCCAGCCCTCGGAGGTGGCACGATGAAGCTGATCGCACCCGGCCAGCACTGCGACGACCTCGCCCGGGCCCTGCCCGCCTTCCGCCGCGCCGCCGGTGTGACGGAGCGCTGGGGCAAGACCCTGGCCGGCGTCCTGTCCGACGGCGGCCGCCTGCTCGTCGCCGGCAACGGCGGAAGCGCCGCCCAGGCCCAGCACCTGACCGCCGAGCTCGTCGGCCGCTACCGCGACGACCGCCCCGCCTACTCGGCGCTCGCCCTGCACGCCGACACCTCGACCACCACCGCCATCGCCAACGACTACGGGGTCCACGAGGTCTTCGCCCGGCAGACCTGCGCCCACGGCAGGCCCGGCGACATCCTCATGGTCCTGTCCACCAGCGGCGCCAGCGCCAACCTGCTGGAGGCCGCGACGGAGGCCATGCGCATCGGCATGCCCGTCTGGTCCCTGACCGGGCCCGAGCCCAACCCGCTGGCCGCGGCGAGCGACGAGTCGCTGTGCGTCGAGGCCGCCGGATCGGCGACCGTGCAGGAACTCCACCTCGTCGCCGTCCACATGATCTGCGAGAGCTTCGACCGCGAGATCGCCGCCCGCGCCGCGGCCCGGCCGGGCGAGAAGCCGGCCGTCGAAGGCACCCCGGCCGAGGAGGACGCCTCATGAAGCGCCCCGCCCCCCTCCTGATCGTCGGCGACTCGCTGCTCGACCGCGACGTCTCGGGCCGCGCCGAACGCCTCGCCCCCGACGCCCCCGTGCCCGTCGTCGGCGACGTGGAGCACCGCACCCGGCCGGGCGGCGCCGCACTGGCGGCGTGCCTCGCGGCGGCCGGCGGCCGGGAGATCACCTTCGTCACCGCCCTCGGCGACGACGAGGCGTCCCACGCCGTACGGGACATGCTGCGAGACCGCGTGCACCTCGTGGAACTCCCGCTCAGCGGCCCGCTGTCCCGCAAGACCCGGCTCATGGCGGACGGCCGGCCCCTGCTGCGCCTGGACGAGGGCGACGGGCGCGCCGCCGGCTCCACGCCCGGCGCCGAGCAGACGGTCGCGGAGGCCGGGGCCGTGCTCGTCGCCGACTACGGGCGCGGCACCGCCGACGTCCTGCGCGAGGCCCTGGCCGCACGGGCGGCCCGCGTCCCGGTCGTCTGGGACCCGCACCCCGCCGGCGGCCCGCCGGTCCCGGGCACCCGCCTGGCGACCCCCGCCGCCCCGGAGGCACGGCACTTCGCCGGACAGCCGGCCCCCAAGCCCCAGGGCGGGGGGAGCGCACGGCCGCAGGACCACCGCGACATCCTGCGCGCGGCCACGGCGGACGCCCGGACACTGCGGGAACGGTGGGGCATCGCCTCCGTCGCCGTCACGCTCGGTGAGAACGGCGCCCTGCTGTCCCGGGGCGGCCCCCCGCTGCTGGTGCCCGCACCCTGGCGGGCGAGCGGCGACTGCTGCGGGGCGGGCGACAGCTTCGCCGTCGCGGTGGCCGGCCGGCTCGCCGACGGCGACCTGGTCGAACTCGCCGTCCGCGAGGCCGTCGAGGCCGCAGCCCGCTTCGTGTCCGACGGCGGAGCCCACGCGGTGCTCCGGGACACCGGACCCGCCGCCGATGAGGCCGGTACGGACGGCGGCGCCCGCGCACTCGTCCGCCGCGTCCGCGAACGAGGCGGCACCGTCGTCGCCGCGGGCGGCTGCTTCGACCTGCTGCACGCCGGGCACGTCGAACTCCTCCAGGCCGCCCGCCGGGCCGGGGACTGCCTCGTCGTCTGCGTCAACTCCGACGCGTCGGTCCGGCGCCGCAAGGGCGGCGGCCGTCCCGTGGTGCCCGCCGGCGACCGCGCCCGGGTTCTGGAGGCGCTCGACTGCGTGGACGCCGTCGTCGTCTTCGACGAGGACACCCCGGAAAGGCTCCTGGACGAACTGCGGCCGGACATCTGGGCCAAGGGCGGCGACTACGCCCTGACCGACCTGCCGGAGACCGCCCTCGTGGAGAGCTGGGGCGGCCAGGTGGTGCTCCTGCCCTACCTCGACGGACGCTCCAGCACCCGCCTCGTGGAGCGCGCCGCCCGCCGTCCCGGCACCCCCACCCGGCGGTGAGCCCGGTGTCCGAGACCCCGCCGGGCCCCCGTACCGCTCCCTCCGGCGACCGGCCCGCCGTCCTCGTGCTGCGCGCCCTGGGGCTGGGGGACCTGCTGGCGGGGGTGCCGGCGCTGCGCGCGGTACGACGCGCCTTCCCGCAGTACGAGACGGTGCTCGCCGCGCCGGGCAGCCTGGCCCCGGCGGTCCGGGCGGCCGGCGCCGCCGACGTGCACTTCGCCACGCCCGAGAACGGCCGGCAGGTGCCGTCCCTGGACCACTGGCCGGGCCCGCCGCCCGCCCTCGCCATCGACCTGCACGGCAACGGACCGCTCAGCCACGACGTGCTCGCCGCTCTCCGCCCCGGCCGCACGCTCTCCTTCGCCCGCCCCGAGGCCGCGCACCCCGACCCGCCCCGGTGGCGGCGCGACGAGCACGAGCGGCAGCGCTGGTGCCGGTTCCTGACCGCGTACGGGATCCCCGCCGACCCCGCCGAGGTACGCATCCCGCCGCCCGTCGTCCCGTCCCCGGCGCCGGGCGCCGTCGTCGTCCACCCGGGCGCGGAGTCGGCGGCCCGCCGGTGGCCCGCCGACCGGTACGCGGCCGTCGCGGCGGCGCTCCGCAAGGCCGGGCACCGTGTCGTCGTCAGCGGAGGCCCGGGGGAGGAGGAGCTCTGCGCCGAGGTCGCCGCACGCGCCGGCCTGGGCCCCGCCGACGTGCTCGCGGGCACCCTCTCCTTCGACGGCCTGTCCGCACTCGTCGCCGGGGCCGCGCTCCTCGTCAGCGGCGACACCGGGCCCGCCCACCTCGCCGTCGCGCACGGCACCCGGTCGGTGACCCTGTTCGGCCCGGTCGCCCCCGCCCTCTGGGGCCCGCCCCCCGGGCCCCGCCACACCGTGCTCTGGCACCCGGGCCCGCCCGGCGACCCCCACGGCAGCGCCCCTGACCCCCTCCTCCTGCGGATCGGCGCCGACGAGGTGGCGCGCGGCGCCCTGGCCGCCCTGCGGCACGGCGACCCCGCGAAGGAGGTGGCCGGGCATGTCTGAGTACGCCCGCGAACCGGCCGGGCGCGGCGGCCGCACCACCGTCGCGATCATCACCCGCAACCGTCGCGAGAGCCTGCTCAGGACCCTGGACCGGCTGGCGGCCCTCCCGGAGAAACCGCCCGTCCTCGTGGTGGACAACGGATCGACGGACGGCACCGACGAGGCCGTGCGCCGCCATCCGGTGGGGGCGCGGCTGCTCTCACCGGGCCGCAACACCGGCGCCCTGGGCCGCAACCTCGCGGCACAGCGGGCCACCACGCCCTATGTGGCGTTCAGCGACGACGACTCCTGGTGGGAGCCGGGCGCTCTGAAGACCGCCGAAGCCCTCTTCGACACCTACCCGAAGCTGGGCCTGCTCGCCTCCCGGACGGTGGTCCACCCCTCCGGGGAGCCGGACCCCCTCAACCGCGTGCTCGCCGCCTCGCCCCTGCCCGGCCGCGCGGACCTGCCCGGGACACCGGTGCTCGGGTTCCTCGGCTGCGCGGCGGTGGTCCGCCGCTCCGCCTTCCTGGACGCCGGCGGCTACCACCGCCTGCTCTTCTTCGGTGCCGAGGAGACCCTGCTCGCCTACGACCTCACGGCCGCGGGCTGGGGCGTCGTCTACGAACCGTCCCTCGTCGCACACCACGGCCCCGACCCGGGGGAGCGGCCCGGCCGGACGGTCGCGGTGCTCCGCAACAGCCTGCTCACGGCCTGGCTCCGGCGGCCCCTGTCCGTCGCGCTCCGGGACACCTCCCGGCTGCTGGGCGCCTCGGCGCGCGGCCGTCCCGGAGCCGGGCGCGCACTGGGCCAGGCCCTGGCCCGCCTGCCCGCCGCCCTGCGCCTGCGCAGGCCGCTGCCCCGCTGGGTCGAGAACCGGATCCGGCTCCTGGAGAACACCCCGCCGGACGGAGGAGACCGATGAACGCCGGTGACCCGCCCGCCCCGGACCCGCGCCTCACGGTGGTGATCATCACGCGCGACCGCCGCTCCGAGCTCCTGCGTACCCTGCGCACGCTCAGCCGGCTCCCCGAACGGCCGGCCGTCATCGTCACGGACAACGCCTCCCGGGACGGCACGGCCGAGGCGGTCGCACGGCACTTCCCCGACGTCCGGCTGCTCACACCCGGCCGGAACCTCGGCGCGGTCGGCCGCAACCTCGCCGTACGGCAGGTCCGTACCCCGTACGTGGCGTTCTGCGACGACGACACCTGGTGGGACCCCGGGGCCCTGCGCATCGCCGCCGACCGGCTCGACGCGCACGAGCGGCTGGCCGCCGTCACCGCGAGGATCGTCGTCGAACCCGGGGGCGAGGACGACCCCGTCGTGGCGGAACTCCGCGACTCGCCGCTCACCGGCCCGCCCTGGCTGCCCGGCCCCGCGATCGGCTCGTTCCTGGCGGCGGCCACCGTGATGCGCACCGAGGCGTTCCGCGAGGCGGGCGGCTTCCACCCCGGGCTCTGGCTCGGCGGCGAGGAGGAGCTGATGGCGACCGACCTGATGCGGTCGGGCTGGTGGCTGGCGTACGTCCCCGAGATGGTGATCCACCACGCGGCCTCCCCGGTCCGCGACAGCACCGCCCGGCGCGTGCTGGGCCTGCGCAACACGCTCTGGTTCACCTGGCTGCGGCGCCCGGCGGGCTCCGCGCTGCGGCGCACCCTCTACCTGCTCGCCACCGTCCCCAGGGACCGCGCGTCGCTCCGCGCCTTCGCGCACGCGGGGCGGGGCCTGCCCTGGGTGCTGCGCCAGCGCCGGCCCGTACCGCCTGACATCGAGCGCCGGCTGGCGGCCCTGGAGCGGGCCCAGCGGCAGGGGACCGCCCGGCGCTACGTCGGCTGACCGGTGCCCTGGAGGGCCTGTCGGCGCACCTCTTCGCAGCACTGGGCGATCAGCCGGGAGACGTGCATCTGGGAGATGCCGAGGGTCTCGGCGATCCGGTCCTGCGTCATGTCCCGGAAGAACCGCAGGTAGAGGATGGTGCGCTCACGCTCGGGCAGGCTGCGCAGCCCGGGTTTGACGGCCTCGCGGTCGACGGCGACGTCCAGGGCGTGATCGCACAGCCCCAGGGTGTCGGCGAGGCAGGCCCCGTCGCCGGCCTTCGGTATCTCGGCGTCCAGTGAGAGCGTGCGGTAGCTGTCCAGGGCTTCCAGACCCGCGCGGACGTCCTCGACGCAGAGCCCCGTCCGGCCGGCGATCTCCGCCTCGGTCGGCAGCCTTCCGCCGAGCGTCTGCGCGAGGTCACGGCGGGCCACCCGCACCTGGTTGCGCAGGTCCTGCACCCGGCGCGGCACGTGGAGGTCCCAGGTGTGGTCACGGAAGTGGCGCTTCAGCTCACCCACCACCGTGGGCACGGCGTACGTCTCGAATGCCTTGCCGCGCGCGGGATCGTAGCGGTCCACCGCCTTGACGAGGCCGATGGCCGCCACCTGGCGCAGGTCGTCCAGCGGTTCACCCCGGTCGCGGAAGCGCGAGGCCAGCCGGTGCGCCATGGGCAGCCAGGCGCAGACGGTGGCCCGGCGTAGTTCGTCCCGCTCCGGCCCCGCTGGAAGGGCCCGGAGCCGCTGGAAGGCGGCCGCCGCGGGCGGCATGTCCTGTTGCTTCTCGGGCGCTGTCTGTCGGGCACCGGCCATCATGTTTCACTCCCTCGGCGTCGCCTGGGCGGATTACCGTGAGAGCGCCTGCCGGACAGGCGGCACCCGGAGCAGAGCTCCCACGGGCGCGCCTCTTGTCCGAAGCACGCCTGGCCCTTTCCCGCCCGGGGCCGCCCCAAACCTGCCCGGGGCCGCGCGGGGTCAGGCAGCCTGGGACAGAGCGGGAAGCACCATCTGAGGCGTCGCGGGCTGGGCCGGTGAGCGCGCCGTCCCGCGGGCCAGGACGCGGCCCCGCAGCCCTCCGGCGAAGATCACCCCGGCGATCAGCAGGCCGCCGGAGACCAGCGCGCCCCGGGCCCCCGCGAACTCGACCAGCAGCCCCAGCAGGGGCGGCCCGGCCAGCTGCCGTCCGGTGCCGGCGCTGCGCCCCACACCGGGCACACGGCCCCGCATCTCGGGCTCGGGCTCGGTCTGCAGCACGGTCGATCCGGCCCGTGTCCGAGACGGACTCCGCCGAGCAGCAGACCGGGTCCGGCCTGGACGGCCGGCGAGAGCCCCGTGGCGGCCGCCTGGATGCTCCTATGGTTGTCAAGCCGCAGCAGCGAGGGCGGTTTGAGTGATTCGTTCCGTGGGCTTGGTGGTCAGCGTGCGGTAGACCTCGCGGGCGACGAATCGCTTGAGACAGCGCATGATGTCC
>NZ_SSBI01000076.1 GCF_004795015.1 Streptomyces sp. A1277
CGGGGCGGCGAACAGCTCCGTGTCGGTGACCCGCAGCTCCGCGCCGAACAGCGTCGAAAGCGCCGGGCGCGGGCGCCCCGTCTGCAGCGACACCACCTCCCGCAGCACACCCGTCAGCTGCTCGGCCATCTCCGCCGCCGAGGCGAACCGCCGGGCCGGGTCCGGGTCGGTGGCCCGCACCAGGAGCCGGTAGAACGACTCGTAGGTCCGGAACACCTCGATGTTGTCCGGGTCCGGCAGCGAGTCCACGAAGACGTTCGTGTACCCCTGGAAGTCGAAGGTGAGCACCGCCAGCGTGCGGGCCACCGTGTACAGGTCGGAGGCGACCGACGGGCCGATCTCCGCGACCTCCGGCGCCTGGTAGCCGACGGTGCCGTAGATCGCCGACTCGTCGTCGTCCATCCGGCGGACCGCGCCCATGTCGATGAGCTTGAGCTGGTCCTCGGTCTGGATCGCGTTGTCGACCTTGAAGTCGCAGTAGAGCAGGTTGCGGCTGTGCAGGTGGCCCAGCGCCTCCAGGGCCTCGATGCCGAACGCGCACGCCTGCTCGACCGGCAGCGGGTCGCGCTTCCCGGCCGGTGTGCGGCGCTCGTTGGCGATCTCCTTGAGCGCCTTGCCGCCCACGTACTCCATGACGATGTACCCGTCCAGCGAACCGGTCCGCTGGTCCAGGTGCTCGACGAAGTTGTAGATGCGCACGATGTTGGAGTGCTCGATCTCGGCGAGGAACCTGCGCTCCGAGATGGCCGCCGCCATGGCGTCCTGGTCACCCGTGTCGAGCAGGCCCTTGAGGACCACCCACCGGTCGGAGACCGCGCGGTCCACCGCCAGGTAGACCCAGCCGAGCCCGCCGTGCGCCAGGCAGCCCGCCACCTCGTACTGCCCGTGGACGACATCGCCCGCCTGGAGCTTGGGCACGAAGGAGTAGGGGTGGCCGCACTTGGTGCAGAACCCCTCGGTGCGGCCGGGCCGGTCGCCCCGGGACCGGCCCACCGACGCCCCGCAGTCCGAACGCGAACAGAACCGCTTGCGCTCGGGCACCTCCGGGTTCTCCATCACGGCGGTACGCGGATCGGGGCGCGGCACGTCCGGCACCTGCACCAGGCCGGCGCCCAGCCGGTTGCGGCCCGAGGCGTTGGTCGACCTGGCCGAGGAGCGCACCGAGACCGAGTGCGAGGCCGTCCCGCCGGACAGCGACCGCGAGAGCCGCCCCGACACCGAGCGCCGAGAGGTCGACGAACGCGACGAGGACCGCGAGGACGCCCGCGACGATGCCTGCGAACTGCTGCGGGCCGAGGAGCTGCCGCTGCCCCGGCCGCTCGCCCGCCCGCCGCCCGCGATGCCGGTCGGCGGCGAACCCACCATCCCGTCCCCGAGTTCTCGGCTTCGCTCCGACAGGGGAGACCCCACTGGTGAGACGACGGGCGCCAGACCGCACGTGTCGCAGTACAGCTCACCGCCGCCCATGTCCTCGTAACTGCCCTCGCACGCGGGGCGCTGGCACTGCGTACTCATGTTCGTTCCCCCTCTTCGCCCCGCCGCCTCGGCGGCCACGACGGTCCGTCACTCCTGCTCATGCCCGCTGCGCGCTCCCCGGGCCCGGGCCGCCTCACATGTGCCCCCGCCGGTCCTGCGGGCCGGGCGCCCCCCGGCCGCCCAGCAGGTCCAGCGCGGCGTCCTGGAAGCGCTGCACGGCCTGCGCCGCCACCCGCAGATGGCACGGGGCGCTCCACAGCATCCGGCGCGCCGCGTCGTAGCGCTCGATGAGGACCGGGTCCTCCGCCAGGCCGTGCCGGGCCACCTTCGCCTTGTACGCGTCGAGCCGGCCGCGCAGTTCCGCCCGGACGGCCAGCGGCGCCGTGACCGCCGTCAGCTGCTCCCGGGCCCGCAGCAGCTCCTCCTCCGCCTCCCGCTCCAGGGTCTCCAGGAGCGGCGAGAGGCGGTGCCAGCGGGCGTGCCTGCGGTACTCCGACGCGGTCGCCAGGCGCTCCTGGAGCACGGTCGGCGGACCGTTGACCACGGGCACCTCGGACGCGGCGATCTTGGCCAGCACCTCGCCGCGCGCCGCCCGGGCCTCGGCCAGTGTGCGGTCCGCCCGGGAGAGCACGTCGCGCAGGTGCACCAGGCGCTGTTCGGCGTCCTGCCGGACGGCGAGCACCGCCTCGACCTCGCGCCGCACCTCCTCCAGCGCCCGGGCCGCGCGGTCGTAGCGCGTGGTGTCGGGGCGCCCGCCGCCGGGTGCCGCGCTCCCGGGGCCCGGCAGCCAGAACGCCAGCGGGTCCGAGACCACCTGCGCCCGCAGCGTGGTCAGCTCCTCGACGATCGACTCCAGGTCGTCGCCGGCCGGGTGCTCCCCGGGCCGTACGCCCACCGAGTGCGCCAGCGAGTGGGTGCGGCGCAGCTCGGCGGCGAGGAGGTCTATGCGGGCGGGCATCGCCGACCACACGGCGTCGGAGGCGACGACCATGTCGAGGGCGCGCGCGTACAGCCCGTTCATCCGGGAGACCAGCTCCTCCAGCGTGAACCGCTCGGAGAGCCGCGCCGGACCGCTGACGGACGGGTCGTGTCCGGCCGCCGCGTGCGCCACGGTGACCCCCTGGCCGCGCAGCAGCTCGGTCAGGGCCGCCAGGTCGTCCCGGTTGGGGTGGCGGCGTCTGGCCCGCACCTCGCGCGCCTCGTTCAGCACGCCCGCGTACGCGTCGAAGTAGCTCCACAGCAGCGTGATCGACTGCTCGGTGACGGCCCACCGCTCCTTGGTGACACCGGTCAGCTCGGCGCCCTCCAGGAGCCGGCGCCCGGCGTGGTCCTGGAGGGCGAGGAGAGAGGTCTCGATCGCCTCGTGCTCCGCGCCGAGCCGGGCCAGCGCGCGGTCGGCCTCGTCCCGGTCCATGACCGGGCCGGGGGGCCGGGCCGCGTAGCTGGGGAAGGGGCCAGCGACGCCCATCGATCACCTCTCCGCTCTCCCTGCCGGGCGGGGCCCGGCAGGATCAGTGCTGCCACCGGCCGGCCGCAACCGCCCGGCCGCAACGCCCTAGTCCCGGTACTTCGGCGCCGGCGGCGCCTTGATTCCCGGCAGGCCGTCCGCCAGCCAGTCGCGGTACGACTTCATCCAGAGGCTGTCCGCGCCACCGGCGCGGTAGTCGACCAGCACCTTGTTGACCCGGGCCACCAGGTCGTCGGCGCCCTTCTTCGTGGCCACGCCGTAGTACTCCGTGGTGAACGGGGCCCCCTTGAGCTCCACGGCCGGGTCCTGGGCCGCCTGGCCCGCGGCCAGTGCGTTGTCCGTGACGACCGCGTCGACCTCGCCCAGCTGGAGCCGCACCAGGCAGTCCAGCTGGTTGGGGACGGTGAGCTGGTCCTCGTCGGCCGGCGTGCCGTCGTGCTTGTCCTTGAAGACCGAGCCGAACGACTCCCTCTCCAGCGCCTCGTACGCCGTGGACCCCTCGGCGGTGCAGATCCGCTTGCCGGCCAGCGAGGAGTTGAAACCGGTGATCGAGTGGTCCTCCTTCGCGGCGAGGACCTGCTGACCGGCCTGGAAGTAGGCCGTGGAGAACGAGACCTGCTCCAGCCGGGCGCAGTTGATCGTCATCGTCCGCACGACGACGTCGACCTTGTCGTTCTCCAGTGCGGCGATGCGCTGGTTGGTCGGGATCGCCCGGAAGATCACCTTGTCGCCGTCGCCCAGGACGTCCTTGGCGATGGCCCGCACCAGATCGATGTCGAAGCCTTCGAGGTTCCCGGACTCCGGGTTGCGAAAGCCCCACTGGAAGCTGTTCTGGTCCACGCCGGCGATGAGCTTGCCGCGCTGCTTGATGCGCTCGACCGCGTCGCCGTCCACCTCGGAGGGCCGCAGGCTCGCCTGCGGGTCCGTGCAGGAGTCGGCCCGGGTCTGCAAGGCGTGCGTGGCGCCCGGCCCCGTCAACGGGGGGCCGGGGACGTCGTCGCCGCCGTGGGACAGGGGCAGCACGGTCAGCGACGCCGTCAGCGCGCAGGCCGCGGCCATGGCGGTCACCCCGCCCCAGCCGCGCAGCCTGTGCAGCGGCCCGCGGCCCGTCCTCGGGTCCTTCGCTGTCATCGCTTCCCCTGTCACCGGAACTCCGAGAGCCTGCGGTTGACCCCGACGATCGCCGCGACCGCGCCCAGCACGGCCAGGACCGCCGCGCCGACGGGCAGACCGCCCAGGGCGCCGCGGCCGTCCCGCGCGGCCTCGGTGAACTCGCTCTGCTCGTGCGCGAGCGCGTCGCGCAGGGCGTCATCCACCTTCTTGAAGGACTCGCCCGTGGAGTTCTCCGCGCCGATGATCTGCTCCAGGGCGGCTTCGTAGTCGCCCGCGTCGTCGGTCTTGCGGGCGGTGCGGTGGCGGCCCTGCCACTCGGTGACCGCCTTGGCCGCCGCCGCCACCGGCTTGCCGCCCTCGGTGTCGCCGGTGTCCTCGGCGAGCTTCGCCGCCCTGCCCAGCTCATCGCCGAGCGCCTTCATGCCCGTGGTGTAGTCCGTCTCGTACTTGTCGTTCTTGCCGTCGGCGGTGAGCACCGCGCCCCGGGCGACCACCGTCAGGTTCTCGTCGGCGCGGGCCTTCAGCGAGTCGATGCGCGCCCGGTTGAGCACGTCCATGGGCTGCTGCCCGTGCGTATCGGCCGTGGCCAGGTCGGAGCGGGCCACCGTGTGCCCCACCGCCAGCCACAGCAGCAGCACCGTCGCCGCCGCCGTCGCGGCCACCAGACCGTGGTTGAACACCCGGTTAGTACGCCGGTAGTTGCGCCGCTGCGCCCAGAACAGCACCGCCAGCGCCACGATTCCGATGCCGAGCGAGAAGAACGGCCGGGCCCGCGCGGCGTGCTGGTCCCGGTCGAGCCGGCCGGTCTCCGCCGCGTACAGCCGCTCGGCGGCCGGCAGCAGCTCGCCGGACATCTGCTGGTTCGCGTACCGGAGGTAGGCGCCGCCCAGCGGCAGCCCCTGCCGGTTGGTGGCGCGGGCGCGCTCGATCAGGCCCGTGTAGCGCGGCAGCCCCTCGTTGAGCGTGGTGATCTCGCGGCCGGACTCCGTCGCGGTGTCCGTGTTCGCCGCGGCCTTCACCAGCAGCCGGGACGCCTCCTCGATGTCCTTCACATACTGCTCGTGCACCGCGCGCGGCTCCTGCGGCCCGGCCAGGAAGCCGCTCGCCGCCGCGGCGTCCGCGTCGGCCAGCGAGCGGTAGATGCCCGCCGCGTCCGCGCTGAGCGGCTGGCTGCGCTCCACCACGTCGTCGGCCGCCGCCGCCCGGTCGCTGATCTCGAACGCCGTCACCGCCCCGAACGCCACGACGAGCAGCGCCAGTACGGCCCCGATGATCTGGAGGCGGCCCGGCTCGGTGGTCGCCGCGGCACGCAGCCGCTCGGCCACGACCGCCCGGGCGCTGTGCTGCGGCGGCACGGGTGCGGCCGCCGGTGCGGGCGGCTGCTCCGGCGCGCTGTGCGGCGCCCGGAGCACACTCGGCGGGTGTGTCACTCGACCTCCCCCTCGGTCACTGACGGCGGCCCGCCCCCCGGCCGATCGGGGGACTGGTACCCGGCCAGAAGTATGGCCGCAGGGACCGGCCCCCACATCCAGAACGTCTGGATCGAGCACCGGCCCGTGAAGCGGCCGACCGTGGCCGGCCGCAGTCAACAGCATTCGATCAAGACCTGCGTCGCTGATCAAGGCGGACGACGGCACGATCCCCCGACAGACCGTCCTCCCCACCCATCAACACGTCCGGGGCGACCGATCGGTTCCCTCACGCGAAAGGCGCCCCGCCACCCGAAGGTTACGGGACGCCCCTGTGCGCCGCTGTGCTGCCGGCCCGTCAGGCGTACTGCGCCCGCAGCCTGGTGTGCACCTCGGGCGCCGCGCCCGTGTGGTCCAGGCCCAGCAGCCCGGCGCCCAGCACGGGGGACTCCTGCACCACCCGTACCACCGCCTTCGGGGCCCGCTCCGCGAGGAGACCGGCGATCCGGTCGTCCAACTGCGGGTGGCGGGCCGCCAGTACGCTGCCGCCCAGGAGCACCGGCGCCTCCTCGTCGAGCAGCCCCAGGCGGGTCAGCGCGACCGAGGCCAGCGCCACGACCTCCTCGGCCAGCCGGTCCACCAGGGCCCGCGCGACCGGGTCGCCGGCCGCGCTCGTCGCGAAGAGCACCGGCGCCAGCTCGTGCCGGCGCTCCGGCTCGATCCGGCCCAGGTGCAGCGCCTCGATCAGCGCGTACATCGAGCCGAGCCCGAAGTGGGCCGGGAGCGCACGGGCCAGCTCGGTCGGCTCGCCCCGCCCGTCCTCGGCCCGAGCGGCGAACCACATCGCCTCCTCGGACAGGCCCGAACCGCCGCCCCAGTCACCGGAGATCCGGCCGATCGCGGGAAATCGGGCGGTCCGCCCGTCCGGCACCATGCCGACGCAGTTGATCCCCGCGCCGCACACCACGGCCACCCCGCGCGGCTCGTCCACACCGGCCCGCAGGATCGCGAAGGTGTCGTTGCGCACCTCGACCGTGCGGCCCCAGCCGCGCGCGCCGATCGCCTCGGTCAGCTGCTCCTCCTCGACGGGCAGATCGGCGTTGGCGAGGCAGGCGGACACATGGGCGACCGCCCCGGTGTCCACGCCGGCCGAGGCCAGCACCCGCTCCACCGCCGCGCCGAGCACATCCACCGCCGTGCCGACACCGACCACCGGCGGCTGGAAACCGCCGCCCCGGGCCGTGGACAGCACCGTGCCGTCCGCACCGATGAGTGCCACATCGGTCTTGCTGTTCCCCGCGTCTATCGCGAGGACCGAACCGTTCACGCCCACGGGAGGTGCTCCCGGTTGTGCGCGATCAGCTTGTCGGTGAGCGCGTCGGCGTACTCGAACTGGCCGATCAGGGGGTGCGCGAGCAGCGCCTTGAACACCCGGTCGCGGCCGCCGTGCAGCGCGGCCTCCAGGGCCAGGTCCTCGTAGGCCGTGACGTTGGCGATGAGCCCCGCGTACATCGGGTCCAGGGCCGGCACCGCGAGCGGCGTCGCGCCCGAGGCGTCCACCTTCGCCTGCACCTCGATCACCGCGTCGTCCGGCAGGAACGGCAGGGTGCCCCTGTTGTACGTGTTCACCACCTGGTGCGAGGAGCCGCTGCCGCCGAGCAGCCCGGCGGCCAGGTCCACGGCCGCCTCCGAGTAGAAGGCGCCGCCGCGCTTGGCGAGCAGCGCGGGCTTCTCGGCCAGCGCCGGATCGCCGTACATCGCCAGGAGTTCCTTCTCCATGGCGGCGACCTCGGCGGCCCGCGAGGGCTTGGTGCCCATCTCGCGTACGACCTCGTCGTGCGCGTAGAAGTACCGCAGGTAGTACGAGGGGACGACGCCGAGCCGGTCCACGATCGCGCGCGGCATGTGCAGGTCGTCCGCGATGGCGTCGCCGTGCTCGGCGATCAGCCGCGGCAGCACGTCCTCGCCCTCGGGGCCGCCGAGGCGCACCCCGAGCTCCCAGGTCAGGTGGTTCAGCCCGACGTGGTCGAGGTGCACCTCGCCGGGGGTCACGTCGAGCAGCGCCGCGAACTTGCGCTGGAAGCCGATCGCCACGTTGCACAGGCCGACGGCCTTGTGGCCGGCCTGGAGCAGTGCGCGGGTGACGATGCCCACCGGGTTGGTGAAGTCGATGATCCAGGCGTCCGGGTTGGTGCGCCGGACCCGCTCGGCGATGTCCAGGACGACCGGGACGGTGCGCAGGGCCTTGGCGAGGCCGCCGGCCCCGGTGGTCTCCTGGCCGATGCAGCCGCACTCCAGCGGCCACGTCTCGTCCTGGTTGCGGGCGGCCTGGCCGCCGACGCGCAGCTGGAGCAGGACGGCGTCGGCGCCGGCCACGCCCGCGTCGACGTCCGATGTGGTGACGATGCGCCCCGGGTGGCCCTGCTTGGCGAAGATCCGCCGGGCGAGGCCGCCCACGAGTTCGAGCCGGTCGGCGGCCGGGTCGACGAGGACCAGCTCCTCGACCGGCAGCGTGTCGCGCAGCCGGGCGAATCCGTCGATCAGTTCAGGGGTGTAGGTGGACCCGCCACCCACTACTGCGAGCTTCATGAATCAGCCCTTTACTCCGGTCAGTGTGACGCCCTCGACAAATGCCTTCTGTGCGAAGAAGAAGACGACGATCACAGGGGCCATGACCAGAACGGTCGCGGCCATGGTCAGGTTCCAGTCGGTGTGGTGTGCGCCCTTGAAGGACTCAAGGCCGTAACTCAGGGTCCAGGCCCCCGGGTTCTCCGAGGCGTAGATCTGCGGGCCGAAGTAGTCGTTCCAGGCGTAGAAGAACTGGAAGAGGGCGACCGCGGCGATGCCCGGCTTGGCCATCGGCACCACGACGCGCAGCAGGGTGCGCAGTTCGCCGCAGCCGTCGACCTTCGCCGCGTCGAGGTACTCGTCGGGGATGGTCAGCAGGAACTGCCGCAGCAGGAAGATGGAGAACGCGTCACCGAAGGCCATCGGGATGATCAGCGGCCACAGCGTGCCGGACAGGTCCAGCTGCTTGGCCCAGAACAGGTACATCGGGATGACCACGACCTGCGGCGGCAGCATCATCATCGAGATGACGAGCATCAGCGACAGGTGCCGCCCGCGGAAGCGGAACTTGGCGAGCGCGTACGCCACGGGCAGCGAGGACACCACCGTCAGGACGGTGCCCACGCCCGCGTACAGCAGGGTGTTCTTCCACCAGGTCAGAAAGCCCGGGGTGTCGAACACCTTCTTGTAGTTGGCCCACTCGAAGGGGTGCGGCCACAGGTCACGGGTGAGTGCCTGCTGGTCGCTCATCAGCGAGGTGAGCAGGAGGAAGACGAACGGCAGCACGAAGAAGAGGGCGGCCGCCACGCCGAGCGAGTGCACGGCGATCCAGTGCAGCAGCGCCTTGCGGCGCGCCACGCGCTGGGCCGGAGTGACGGGGTCGCTCACCGGGCCCGCGGCCTTCGGGGTGTCGAGAACCTGCGCCACGTCACTCACCTGCCTGGATCAGTCCGCTGCGGCGCCGCATCAGCAGTGCGGTGAACGCCATGGCGAGGACGAAGAGAACGAGCGCGACCACACAGGCGGAGCCGTAGTCGAAGCGCTGGAAACCGAGGTTGTAGACCAGCTGCGGAAGCGTCAGTGTCGACTTGTCGGGATAGCCCGGTTCGAACTGCTGGCCCGAGCCGCCCATCACACCCGAGGCGACCTTCCCGGCCACCAGGGGCTGGGTGTAGTACTGCATCGTCTGGATGATGCCGGTGACCACGGCGAACATGATGATCGGCGAGATGTTCGGCAGCGTGACGTAGCGGAACCGGTGGTACGCGGTCGCCCCGTCCAGCTCCGCCGCCTCGTACTGCTCCTTGGGTACGTCGAGGAGCGCGGCCATGAAGATCACCATCAGGTCGCCCACCCCCCACACCGCGAGGGCGGTCAGCGCCGGCTTGGACCAGGTGGCGTCGGTGAACCAGCCGGGGGTCCCCATCCCGAGGTCCCCGAGGATCGAGTTGACCGGCCCGGTACCGGGGTTGAGCAGGAAGACGAAGCCCAGCGTGGCGGCGACCGGCGGCGCCAGGTACGGCAGGTAGAACAGCGTGCGGAAGACGCCCGTCCCCGTCTTGATCTTGGTGATCAGCAGCCCGACCCCGAGCCCGAAGACCACCCGGCAGGTCACCATGACCACGACCAGCCACAGCGTGTTGCGCAGCGCCGGCCAGAACAGCGGGTAGTCGTTGAAGACGAACGACCAGTTCTTCAGCCCGCTGAACTCGGGGGCGGCGAAACCGTCGTAGCTGGTGAAGGAGAAGTAGAGCGTGGAGATCAGCGGGTAGGCGAAGAAGACGCAGAACCCGATCAGCCACGGCGACATGAAGGCCGCCGTCCGAAGCGCCGACCTGCGGCGCTTCGAACGGAGTGTGTACGTGCTCATCGTGCCTGCTCTACTTCGCCTGGGCGATCGCCGCGTCGATTTCCTTCGCGGTCTTCTCCAGGCCCGCCTTGACGTCCTTCTGCTTGCCCTTCTCGACGTCGAAGCCGAGGTTCTGCAGGGAGACCAGGTAGGCGCCGCCGTTCACCGAGGGCGGGGTGGTGGTGGACTTCGGGTTCGCCGCGATGTCCAGGAAGGTCTTGAAGCGCGGGTCGTACTTCAGCTTCGGCGACTTCAGCGCGTCCAGCGTGGAGGGCACGTTGTGGATGGCGTTGGCGAAGTTCACCACCGCGTCGGTGTCGGTCGTCATGAACTTCACCAGCTCCCAGGCCGCGTTCTGCTTGCCGGAAGTGGACGCGATACCGGCGATGGTGCCGGTCAGGTAGCCCTTGCCGTAGGTGTCGGCCTCGTCGTCGGCGACGGGCATCGGGGCCACGCCGATCTCGAACTCCGGCTTGGTGTCCTCGGCCATGCCGAGCCGCCACTCGCCGTCCAGCTGCATGGCCACCTGGCCGGTGTGGAACGGGTGCTTGGCGCCCCACTCGTCACCGAAGCCGGTCCGGAACTTCTCCAGCTTCTCGTAGCCGCCGAGCGAGTCGACCAGCTTCTTCTGGTTGGTCAGCATCGCGGCGAACGCCGGGTCCTTCGCGATGTTCGCCTTGCCGTCCGCGTCGAAGTACGCCGGGTTCCAGCCGCCGAGGTAGTGCTCGGTGGTGGACTCGTAGCCGTGGTAGTTCGGCATGAAGCCCAGCTGCTGGTACGAGTCGCCCTTGGTCTTCGTCAGCTTCTTCGCGTCGGCCGCGAACTCGGACCACGTCTTCGGCGGGTCGGCGATGCCGGCCGCCTTGAACGCGTCCTTGTTGTAGTACAGGCCGTACGCGTCGCCCAGCAGCGGCACCGTGCAGCGCACCCCGTCGAACTGGGTGTACTCGTTCATCGCCTTCGGGAAGGTGGCGTCCGGGTCGATGCCGTCCTTCTTCAGGAACGGGTTGAGGTCCACGAACGCCTTCGACGAGCAGAACTTGCCCACGTTGTTCGTGGTGAACGACGAGACCACGTCCGGCGCCTTGGAACCACCGGCGCGCAGCGCCTGGTTGATCTTGTCGTCGGTCATGTTGCCGACGACTTTCACATGGATGTTGGGGTGCGCCTTCTCGAAGGCGGCGATCGTCGCCTCGATCCCCTTCACCTCGCCCGGTGCGCTCCAGCCGTGCCAGAAGGTGATGGTCGTGTCCTTGGACGCGTCATCGCTGGCACCGGAGCTGCTCTGCCCGGTACAGGCGGAGGCGAACAGGGCTATCGCGGCGGTCGCGGCGAGTGCGGCGGCCGGCTTCCGGCGGTTTCCGGACATGGTGGTGTCTCCCGGTGAAGGGGTGGGCAGGAAAGGACGGAACGTGTACGGGGAAGCGGAGGCGTGAGGGGTCAGCGCGAGGTGTCGAACACTTCGTCGCGGGTGGTGGCGAGCGCGCTCTCCAGCGCGCCGCGCAGAACGGGCCGGTGGGTGACGTCCCCGGCGATCAGCCGGGGCCTGGACGCCGCGAGCTGGGCCAGCTCGGCGGCGACCCGGCCGCGCAGCGTTTCCCCGCCGCGCGAGAACAGCTCGCCCGACAGGACCACGATCTCGGGGTCGAGCACGGCGACCATGGAGGCGAGACCGGTCGCGAGGCCGGTGGCGAACAGGTCGAGCAGCCGGCCGTACGGCCCGTCCTCGCCCCCGTCCTCCGCCACGGCTTCGGCGGCCCGGCCGACCAGGGCCGCGGCGATCTCGTGATGGGTGCCGGAGCCGCGCGCCGCCTCGTCCTCGATGCCGAGTTCCCGGGCCAGCCTGGCGAGCACCTGGGCGCCGGCCAGCTCCTGGAAGCCGCCCGCGTTCGCCTTGGTGACCTGGCGGACCAGCGGCGCCCCCGGCACCGGCAGGAAGCCGACCTCGCCGGCGCCCCCGGTGAAGCCGCGGTGCAGCCGGCCGTTGATGACGAGTGCGGCGCCCAGCCCCTCCTCGTTCCACAGCAGCACGAAGTCGTCGTGGCCCCGGGCCGCGCCGAGCCGTTGTTCGGCCACCGCGACGAGGTTCACGTCGTTCTCGTACTCCACCGGCATCGGCAGCACGGCCGCCAGCTCGTCCAGCAGGGTGGGGGAGTGCCAGCCGGGCAGGTGCGAGGCGTAGCGCAGCCGGCCCGTGCCCGGGTCGAAGGCGCCCGGCGTGCCGATGACCACCCGGTGCACGTCGGACCGGGTCAGTCCGGCGTCCTTGACCGCCCCCTCCAGCGCCCCGGTCACCTGCCGCACCACGCTGTCGGCGCGCCGGCCAGGGGTGCGCAGCTCGAACTCCCCGACCGTCTCGCCGGTCACATCGGCGACGGCGGCGACGATCCGGTGGGCGTTCACATCGAGCCCGGCCACATGGGCGGCCGAGGCGTTGACGGCGTAGAGCTGGGCGTTGGGCCCCGGGCGTCCGGCGGCGGTCCCGGTGGCCATGACGAGCCCGGCGGCTTCGAGGCGGGCCAGGAGCTGGGAGGCGGTGGGCTTGGAGAGGCCGGTGAGCTTCCCGATCCTGGTCCGCGAGAGGGGGCCGTGCTCAAGCAGCAGATCGAGGGCGGCCCGGTCGTTCATGGCGCGCAGAACGCGGGGGGTGCCCGGCGTGGTTCCGGCCATGATCTCTGCCACCTGCCCTCTGTTAGGAAAGTTTCCTATTCGGTGAGAGGACCGTAGGGCGCTCGCCACCGGGGCGTCAATGGGCGGCGCCCCGGTGGCAACCAAAGCGTTACCTGAGCAGAAGGAGAACCGGCCGGGACCCGTGCGGGCCCCGGCCGGGAGGCGTTACTTCGAGACGTTCGGCGGCGGGATCGGGGTCGCCGCCAGCGACTGCGGCGAGGTGGCCGACGCGTACGCCGAGGGGGCCGCCATCCCGGCCGTGGGGTCGCCGCCCGGGTCCTCCTCCGGGGCGCCGGTCACCATGCTGATGCCCGCCTCGTCCAGGGCCGTCTTGATGCGCCAGCGCAGCTCGCGCTCCACGCCCACGGCCTGGCCCGGCATCGTCTTCGCGCTCACCCGGACCGTCATCGAGTCCAGCAGCACGGCGTCCAGGCCCAGGATCTCCACCGGACCCCACAGGCGCTCGGTCCAGGGGTCCTCCTTGGCCATCTCCTGGGCGGCCTCGGTGATCACCGCGCGGATGCGCTCCAGGTCCTCCGCGGGCCGCACCTGCACGTCGACGCCGGCCGTGGACCAGCCCTGGCTGAGGTTGCCGATCCGCTTGACCTCGCCGTTGCGCACGTACCAGATGGCGCCGTTCTCGCCGCGCAGCTTGGTGACGCGCAGCCCCACCTCGACGACCTCGCCGGAGGCGACGCCCGCGTCGATCGTGTCGCCGACGCCGTACTGGTCCTCCAGGATCATGAAGACCCCGGACAGGAAGTCGGTGACCAGGTTGCGGGCGCCGAAGCCGAGCGCGACCCCGGCGACCCCGGCGGAGGCCAGCAGCGGGGCCAGGTTGATCTGGAAGGCGCCCAGGATCATCAGCGCCGCGGTGCCCAGGATCAGGAACGAGGACACCGAACGGAGTACCGAGCCGATCGCCTCCGAGCGCTGGCGGCGGCGCTCCGCGTTGACCAGCAGACCACCGAGCGCGGTGCCCTCGACCGCCTGGGCGCTGCGGTTCATCCGGTCTATGAACTTGGTCAGGGTACGGCGCACGGCGTGGCGCAACACGACCGCGACGGCCGCGATGAGGATGATCCGCAGGCCGGTGTTCAGCCAGGTGGACCAGTTCTCCTCCACCCAGCCCGCGGCGTTGCCGGCCTGCTGGGCGGCTTCGTCCAGCGAGCCACCGGGCTCGGGTGACGGGGCTGCGGCCAACAGGACGGACAGGGACACGGTGAAACCTCCAGGGGGGAAGCGCTGAGCGGACGAGCGCTGAACAACCACACTAACGGGGCATCGCCGGTGCTCCGTTGCCGTGATCGGGGGGAGAGACGCGGCTCACCCGGGGATACGCAAAAGGTAAGGAACCCGGCCGGGCCCCGGGCCGTGTGGCGAAGCGCACACCGGGCGCGGAGGCCGCCGGAAGCGCCTGTTCCGGGGCGTCCGCACGGCCCGTGCACCCCGGCGAGCAGAAAAATCCCTCCGGCCCGTTACCCGTACGTGGTGGCGCTTCGACCAGGCAGGAGGGGAAACTGAGATCGGATCGTCCCGGCGCGAGCCACGCGCCGCCGGCGTACAAGGAGGCATCAACCGTGCCGCATGTCCTGGTTCTCAACGCGTCGTACGAGCCGCTCGGCGTCGTACCGCTCCGCCGCGCACTCGTCCTCGTCCTCGAGAACAAGGCCATCTGTCTTGAGGAGTCCGGCGCCTTCATGCACAGCGCCACCCGTGCCGTCCCCGCCCCCAGCGTCGTCCGTCTCAAGCGGTTCGTCCGCGTCCCCTACCGGGGGCCGGTGCCGCTGACCCGGCGGGCGCTGTTCGCCCGGGACGGCGGGCGCTGCATGTACTGCGGGGCCGCCGCGACCAGCGTCGACCACGTCATTCCGCGCAGCCGCGGCGGACAGCACGCCTGGGACAACGTGGTGGCGGCCTGCCGCCGCTGCAACCACGTCAAGGCCGACCGCCATCTGCCCGAGCTCGGCTGGCGGCTGCACCAGCCGCCCGCCCCGCCGACCGGGCTCGCCTGGCGGATCATCGGCACGGGCCATCGCGACCCGCGCTGGCTGCCCTATCTGCAACCCTTCGGCGCGGACGACGCGATGGCCCGGATCGACGGCATCTCAGCCTGAGAACCCGGGCCCGCGTCGTCTCCGGAGCCCCGTCGCCGGTTGGCCGGGCGGCCGGGGCGGTCAGTCGTCCCCGGCCACCGCGTACGCCTGCACGGACCAGAGCGAGTAGCCGTACTCGGTGGCCCGCGCGTCGCCCTGGACACGGATGAAGCGGGTGTCCTTCGCGTCCATCCGTACCGACTCGTGCCCGCCCGCGCCCTCCCGGACGGTCGCGGCGGTGCGCCAGGTGCGGCCGTCGGAGGAGACCTGGACGCGGTAGCGCGCGGCGTACGCGTCCTGCCAGTCGAGCACCACCCGGCCGAGCCGGACCGGAGCGGGCAGTTCCGCCTGCCACCAGGCCCCGTCCTCGGGCGGTGAGGACCAGCGGGTCTCCGGGTCGCCGTCCGAGGCGGCGGACGCCGGGAAGTCGGAGGTCTCGTCGCCCGACGCGGAGGCGGTGGCCCCGCGCAGCAGGTCCGGGCCGGCGGTGCGCGGGTAGGCGCGGACGGTCAGGGTGGCCCGCTCGTCGCCGAAGCTGAACGGCACCTCGTACTCGCCCGCCGGGGTGTCCGCCGGCACCTCGATCTCCACCGGGACCTCGGTCCGGGTGCCGCGCGGCACCGTCGTCCGCTTCGGCACCCGCACCTCGATGCCCTCGGGGGCCTTCGCGGTCAGCCTGCCCCGCACCTCGGCCGGGCGGCGGCCGGACAGCCGGGCCCGCACCTCCTGCGGCCCGCCGCCGATCACGGCGTCCGTCTCCCCGCGCGCGAGGTCCAGCCGGGCGGCGGGCTCGTCACCGAACCACGGCACCAGCGACCGCACCTCGGGGGCCGTCCCCGCGCCGACGGACGCGCCGGCCAGCGGCGGGATGATCAGGGGCGGCGCCCCGGCGACCACGGGGGTGGCCGCCGGCCAGCTGATCCGGACCGCGTCGGCCCGCAACCCCTCGCCCGCCGCCTGGGTCCAGCCGCTCTCCGACAGCGGGCCGAGCGCGCGCCACCCCTCGCCCGGCACATGGGCCTGGAGCGTGGTGCCCGCCGCCGCCCGGGCGTCCGGCAGGGTCGTCGCGGTGACGGCCTCCAGCGGCCGGGCCCGGTCCAGGCGCACCGTGTAGCTGCCCTGGGCCTCGGTCACCTTGCCGCCCGCCCGGTCGGTGCCGGTCCAGGAGCGGGCCTCCTTGCGCGTCCGGTCCAGGAACGGGCCGAGCACGCCCTTGCCGACCGTCGCCCCGCCCGCCGCGATCTCCTCGCGCACCGGCTCCAGCGCCAGCGACGCCTGCCAGGCGGCCTCGCCGTCGCCGCGTGCCTGGGCCCGCAGCAGATCGACGGCCAGCTCACCGGCCCGGCCGTAGCGGGACAACTGCGCGGTCCAGGGCGCGACTTCGTCGCCCAGGTGACCGCCGGCCGGACCGGCCAGCTTCCCCGGGGCCTCGCGCATGTCGGTGAACGCGGCCCGCAGCCGGCTCGCCGCCCGGTCGAGGGCCTTCGCGTCGTCGCCCGCGTACGCCTTCCAGAACGCGCTGATCAGTGGCCGCAGATACGCCGACTCGGCGCCGCCCAGCACCGAACCCGCACTGTTGCCCGCCAGGGCGCGCAACGCCTCCCCGCTGCCGGTGTCCCCGCCCGCGAGGTCGTCGATGGCGGCCTCCCAGGACTCCTGGGGCCGGTACGCCCTCGGGTTCCACGCGAAGTCGGCGGACGTGAACAGCGGGATGCGGGACGCGGACGGCTGCTCCATCGCGTTGGCCAGCAGCGCCGCCGACCCGGCCGCGACCGCCGGGTCCCGCCCGGTGTACGGGCCGAGGAAGATCCGGTCCTGCGCGTAGTCGTTGACCGGGTAGTTGTCCATGGTCACCAGCGGATGGCGGAACGCGGCACGCGCCCCGGCCAGTTCGCCGCCGGTGATGGTCCTCGGCACGACCCCGACGCCGGTCCAGGCGACCTACACGTCCGGTGCCAGTCGCGCGGCGAGCGCCGTGCGGTAGTCCGTGGCCCCGTCCTGGTAGAACTCCGTCGGCATCACCGACAGCGGTTCCGCGCCCGGATGGCGCTCCGCCAGATGGCGGGCCACGCCGTTCACCACGCGGGCCTGCGCCCGGGCCGCCGCCCCGGGGCCGCTGCCGAAGGCGTCCGCGTCGGCCGAGCAGTGCCACTCGCTGTAGCTGACGTCCTGGAACTGCACCTGGAAGACCCGCACCCCCAGGTCCCACATCGCGTCGATCTTCCGGGTCAGCGCCTTCAGGTCCCGGTCCGAGGACAGGCACATGGACTGCCCCGGGGCCACCGCCCAGCCGAGCGCCACGTGCGCGGTCCGGGCCCGCTCGGCCAGCGCCCGGAACCCGGCCCGCCGGCCCTCCGGGTACGGGTCGCGCCAGCGGGCCTGCCGGTACGGGTCGTCACCCGCCGCGTAGAGGTAGCGGTTCTGCTTGGTACGCGCCAGGAAGTCGATCTGGGCGAGCCGTTCCTCCTGGCTCCACGGCTGCCCGTAGAACCCCTCGGTCAGCCCGCGCACCGCGGTGGACGGCCAGTCCCGGACGGTGGCCCCGGCGACCTTGCCGCCCCGGATCAACTGGCGCAGCGTCTGCACCCCGTGGAACAGCCCGTCCTCGCCGGCGCCGTCCAGTGCGATGGTGGCGCGCCCGGCGACCCGGCCCGTCGCGAGCCGGTAGCCGCCGGACGGCAGGTCGGCGCGGTCCGCCGCGCCCAGGGTGCGCAACGCGTCCGACGCCCCCTCGCCGCCGATCCTGAGCACGGGCCCGGCGCCCGGCAGCGCCTCGTGGACGGTCCGCACCCCCGCGTCCCGCAGGACCGTGCGCAGGGCGTCCACGGCGTACGGGTCGGCGGCCGCGTCGGCGAGAAGGGTGACGTCGCCGGTGAGGGCGACCGGCTGCCCCGCGGCCTCGATGCTCTGCGGGCGCGGCCACACGGCGGGCAGCGCGCCGTCCTGCGTACGGCCGGGGTCCGGCGCGACGGTGGCGCCGGGGCCCGCGGGGGCGGCGAGGGCGGCCGGGGCCCCGCCGGAGAGCAGTCCGCCGAGCACGGCCACGGCGACGGCCGTCGCCCGCGTCCTGCGCGTGAGCCGCATCCCTGTTCTCCCCTCGTTCCCACCACCGGCCCCCGAGCCCACCACCCCGTGCGCGAGGGTGTCAATGCGTGGGGCGATCAGTACGGAAACGCCCCGATATAGCCGGTGTGATGAGCGCGGTGGTCGCGACGGCGCGGCACGCGAAAGACAGCGCCGAATGGCCGAAAAAGGCGAACGTCTTGCGGACAACCGGCCTTCCGGGAACGGATTGTGACCCGGAACACGTTGAACTCGTTGTCGTAACGCCTGGTCTGCGGCGGTGTCCGCCGGGTAGGTCTGCTCCATCCTGTTCTCCACGGCCAGGAGGCCACCATGCCCGCCACCGCGCAGCTCCTGCTCTCCGCCCTGCCCAAACAGGCACCCGGTCCCGCCCCGCTGATCAGCGCGTCCCCCGCCACCGCGCCCGGCCCGCTCACCAGCGAAGCGCCGCTCGCCGACGCCATACCCCTGACCAGCGAGCCGCCGCTCGCCGAGGCCACCCCCCTGACCAGCGAGCCCCCGCTCGCCGTCCTCGCCCCGCTGACCAGCGAACCGGCCGCGTGGGGCACGGAGTCCCCAGGAGTCTGAATGGGCTTGTCCCGGCTCGCCGCACTGCACGGCGTCGCCACCTCCTTCTCCCCGTCCGCCGGCGTCACGGAGCCCGTCCCCGAGGGCACGGTCGTCGCCGTGCTCGGCGCGCTCGGCGTCGACGCCTCCACCCCCGAGGCGGTACGGGACGCGCTCGCCGCCGCCGAGTCGGCGGCCCGCGCCCGGGTGCTCCCCGCCACGCTGGTGGTGTGGTCCGGGGAGACCCTGCCCTCCGCCCTGACCGGTCTGCCGCCCGGCACGGAGCTGACCGTCCGGCCGGAGGAGGCCGACGCGACCTTGCCGGCCCCGATGCGGGTCCCGGACGGGGGGCCGAATCCGGCCGATCCGGGGAGCGCTCCGTCCGGGGCCGCCCCCGCCGCGCCCCGCGACGCCGAGGGCACCGCCGCCCCGGCCGCCCACCGCGACGCCGAGGGCACCGCCG
>NZ_SSBI01000077.1 GCF_004795015.1 Streptomyces sp. A1277
CCCGGAGGTGGTCCGGTGTCCGAGCCCCGAAGGCGGTGACGGGCAGACCCAGATCCCGTGCGGACTCGGGGCGGGCGCGGAGCGGGGTTCCCCGTTGATGCGCGCCTGCGCGAAACCCATGTCGGGCATCCCGCCGGCGAACGCCGCATCCGCCGCGCTCAGGGCACCAGTACGACCCTCCCGAACACCTCTCCCGCGTCCATCGCGCGGTGGGCCCGCGCCGCCTGGTCCAGCGGCAGCACCTCGTGCACCCGGGTGCGGAGCTCCCCGAGCGCGGCATCGGCGAACTGGGCCGACCGCACGGCCTGCCGGTCGGGGCCGGGCACGGAGTCGGAGCTGAAGGTGGCGAACGACAGCGATCTGCGGAAGGCGTCCATCAGCCGCATGCCGAAGTCCGCCGGCGGCTGCCCGCCGACCACACCGACGGCCATGTACCGCCCGTTGGGGTTCAGCCTGTCGAGGAAAAGGGGGAGCTGGGGGCCGCCCACGACATCGATCACCACGTCGAAGCCCGCCGGTGCGCCCGGGCCGCCCTCGCCGGAGCGGTCCAGGACGTCCGTGGCGCCCAGCTCCTTCAGCCGGGCACCACGCGCGGCCGACGAGGTCGTGACCGCCACCGAGCCCGCGCCGTTCCGGGCCGCGAGCTGGACGGCCGTGATCCCGATGCTGCCCGCCGCCCCGCGCACCAGCACCGTCTCGCCGGGAGCGAAACGGACCCGCTCCAGGGCGAAGTGGGCGACCACGCCGGAGCCGCCGAGGGCAACCGCGTCCGCGCCGGACAGGCCGTGGGGGAGCGCCAGCACATCCTCGACCGAGGCGACGGCCTGCTCGGCGTACCCGCCGGACAGCCCGGTGAACGCCCATACGCGCTGCCCGATCCACGAGGCGTCCACTCCCTCGCCCACCGCGGTCACGCTTCCGGCGACCTCGCTGCCGAGGAGATGGCCCGCCCGGAAGCCGTAGCCGGCGAGCGTCCCCCGGCGGATCACGGCGTCCACACCGCCCACTCCGATCGCCTCCGTGGCGATCCGCACCTGCCCCGGCGCGGGGACCGGCACGGGCACGTCGATGACCTCCAGGCCCTCGGGACTTCCGAATGACCTGATGATAACGGCTTTCATCTCTGCTCCTGGGGTCGGTGGACGGACGGGCATCACTGCTGCGACCGTGGATGCCGAACGGGCCCCGCTGTCGGGGCCACCGGGCGGCCGGGGCGGGGCGGCCCCACCGCCATCGGACCGTAACGGACACCCCCGTCCGCCAGGCTGAAGTGAGAGACGATGACCGGCCAGTTGCCTCGGACCGCGCGTTCCGACGCCCGCGACAACCGGGCCCGCATCCTGGGCGCCGCCCGCGCGGTGTTCGGCCAGGAGGGCCTGAGCGCCCCCATGCGCGACGTCGCCCGGCACGCGGAGGTGGGGCCCGCCACCCTGTACCGGCACTTCCCGACCAAGCAGGCACTGATCGCGCAGACCTTCACCGAGCAGCGCCGCGCCTGTCACGCCGCCGTCCGCGACGCCCTCACGGACGCGGACCCGTGGCACGGATTCCGTAGCCTGATCGAGCGGATCTGCGAACTCCACGCGCACAGCGGCGGATTCGCCGACGCGTTCATGGCGGCCTTCCCCGAGGCCATGGACTTCGCCGCCGACCGCGAGCGGACCGTGCGCGCGGTCGCCGGACTGGCCCGCCGCGCCCAGGAGGCCGGCGAGCTCCGCTCCGGCTTCGTCATCGACGACCTGGTCCTCATGCTCACCGCCCACCAGGGCCTCGGGCAGGCGCCCCTGCCGGCCCGGCTGACGGCCTCCCGCCGCTTCGCCGGCTACGTGATCGAGGCGTTCCGCGCGGGACCGGCCTGACCGTCAGGTGGGCGGAGTGCCGGGGCGGGCGTCGTACGCGGCGCGGGCGGCGTCGATGTGCGTCAGGTGCGTGATGCTCCACTCCAGCAGGGGCGCGGTGGCTTCGCGCAGGGTCCTGCCCATCGGAGTGAGCTCGTAACTGACGTGCGGCGGCATGACGTTGAGGACGGTCCGGGTGAGGATTCCGTCGCGTTCCAGGCCGCGCAAGGTGACGGTGAGCATGCGCTGGCTGATCCCGTCGACGGCCCGCTTGAGCTCGGTGAAGCGGCGCGGCCCCTGGCTGAGGTGGCGGACGACCAGGAGTGACCACACCGCGTGCTCGCGCCCTCGCTGACCGGATACGGCGACAAGGCACACCTGCTCGGACCCGAGGTGGGGCTCGACACGCACGTCGAGGACATCGTGAAACTGATCCACGAGGAGGACCTGACCGAGGTGGTGCTCGTGGGCCACAGCTACGCGGGGCTGGTCATCTC
This sequence comes from Streptomyces sp. A1277, assembly GCF_004795015.1. Lineage (GTDB taxonomy): Bacteria > Actinomycetota > Actinomycetes > Streptomycetales > Streptomycetaceae > Streptomyces. Next base: position 2,336 of record NZ_SSBI01000077.1, read on the forward strand.
CTCCGTGGCCAACGACGTCCCGGAACGGATCGCACACCTGGTGTACCTGGACGCCATGGTCCCGGAGCACGGCGAGCGCGCCGTCGACGTGCAGCCCGTCTCCCAGCACCTGATCGACCTGGCCGGCCGGTCCGGCACCGGCTGGCGCATCCCGCCGCTGCCCGAGATGCCTCCGCCCCTCGGACTGTTCGGGGTCACCGACCCGGCGGACGTCGCCCGGCTGCGCGCGATGCTCTCCGACCAGCCGGTGCGCTGCCTTCAGCAACCGGTCCGGTTGGACGACCCCGCCGCGGACTCGGTTCCGCGTACGCACATCCACTGCGTCGGCGCGGAACCGGAAGGCATCGTGCGGCGGCCCGTCCCCGCGACACAGCCCAACGGCTCCCCGGCACGGATACGGGAACTGCCGACCGGACACGACTGCATGATCACCATGCCGGCGGCCCTGAGCGACCTGCTGCTCGAAGCCGCCCTCCGGTAGCGACTGCGAGCCGGGGAGCCCCGCCGGCGCCCTATAGCCTGGGGAAATGCTCACAGAAGTCACCGCGACCCGCTACGTCACGCCCCTGCGTGAGGGCGGCTCGCTCCCCGGGATCGTCGAGGCCGACGACCTCGGCACGTACGTCATGAAGTTCACCGGAGCGGGCCAGGGCCGCAAAACCCTGGTCGCGGAGGTGATCTGCGGGCAGCTCGGGCGGCGGCTCGGGCTGCGCGTGCCCGAACTCGTGCAGATCCAGCTGGACCCGGTCATCGGGCTGGCCGAGCCCGACCAGGAGGTGCAGGAGCTGCTCAAGGCCAGCGGCGGACTCAACCTGGGGATGGACTTCCTGCCCGGCTCGCTCGGCTTCGACGCGCTCGCCTACGAGGTGGACCCGCGCGAGGCCGGGCGGGTCGTCTGGTTCGACGCGCTGATCAACAACGTCGACCGGTCCTGGCGCAACCCGAACATGCTGGTCTGGCACGGCGACCTCTGGCTCATCGACCACGGCGCCACCATGATCTGGCACCACAACTGGCCCGGCGCCCAGACGTCCGCCGCCAAGCCGTACAACGCCTCCGACCACGCGCTCGCCCCCTTCCGGCCCGACATCGCGGCGGCCGCCGCCGAGCTCGCCCCTCTGGTCACCCTCGAGCTCCTCGGTGAAGTGACCGCCGACGTCCCCGACGAGTGGCTGGTGGACGAGCCGGGCTTCGACTCGACCGACCAGCTGCGCCGGGCCTATGTGGACGCGCTGCTCGCGCGGGCGGCCACCATCCACGAGCGGATCGTCATGGACGCGCCCACCCCCGACAAGCCGTCCCAGGCCCCGGGCTGGATCACCGAACGCCTCGCCCCGCGCCACGACGAGGGCGGCGACCGGCACAACGACGAGGGCGGCCGGGCATGAGCGAGCGCGATGTCTTCGAGTACGCGCTGCTGCGCGTGGTGCCCCGCGTCCAGCGCGGCGAGTGCTTCAACGCCGGGGTGGTGGTCTACTGCCGCGCGAAGGGCTTCGTGGCCGCTCGCACCGAGCTCGACGAGGGGAAGCTGAGGGCGCTGGACCCCGGCGCCGACGTGACCGGGGTCCGGGCCGCGCTGCACGCAGTGGAGGGGATCTGCCGCGGCGGCACGGACGCGGGCCAGGCGGCCGGCGACGACGCGGGGCGGCGCTTCCGCTGGCTGATCGCGCCGCGCTCGACCGTCGTGCAGCCCGGCCCCGTACACAGCGGCCTGACCGCCGACCCCGAGGCCGAGGTGGAACGGCTGCTCGACCTGCTGGTGCGCTGATCGGCCCCGCTGCCGCCGTCCGCGCACCGCGTGACGGCGGCCCGGCGGAGTGTGACATGCGCCGCTGCGCCCGTGGGCCGTTGACACCGGGTGCCAGGGCTTCTAGCGTCTCGTCTGCTGAAGGTACTAAGCGGTTGCTCAGTTATCGGGGCGGTTCTCGCCGGGAACGCCCCGACGTCCGCTGAGCCGCGATCCAAGGGCGAGGAGAGCCAAGCATGTCCACCAGCGAGCAGCGCGTAGCCATCGTGACGGGAGCGGCCCGGGGCATCGGTGCCGCCACCGCGGTACGCCTGGCGGCCGAGGGCCGCGCCGTCGCCGTACTCGACCTCGACGAGGCGGCCTGCAAGGACACCGTCGAGAAGATCACCGCCGCCGGGGGCAAGGCCCTGGCCGTCGGCTGTGACGTGTCGGACAGCGCGCAGGTGGAAGCCGCCGTCGCGCGGGTCGCCGCCGAGCTCGGCGCCCCGACCATCCTCGTCAACAACGCGGGCGTGCTCCGCGACAACCTGCTCTTCAAGATGAGCGAGTCCGACTGGGACATCGTGATGAACGTGCACCTCAAGGGCGCGTTCCTGATGGCCAAGGCCGTCCAGAAGCACATGGTGGACGCCAAGTTCGGCCGGATCGTGTCGCTGTCCTCCTCCTCGGCCCTCGGCAACCGCGGCCAGGCCAACTACTCGGCGGTCAAGGCGGGTCTCCAGGGCTTCACCAAGACCCTCGCCAAGGAGCTCGGCAAGTTCGGCGTCACCGCCAACGCCGTCGCGCCCGGGTTCATCGTCACCGAGATGACCGCGCAGACCGCCGCCCGGGTCGGCATGGGCTTCGAGGAGTTCCAGGCGGCCGCCGCCACCCAGATCCCGGTGCAGCGCGTCGGCTTCCCCGAGGACATCGCTAACGCCATCGCCTTCTTCACGGGTGACGACGCGGGCTTCGTCTCCGGCCAGGTCATGTACGTCGCCGGCGGACCGCTCAACTGACCCGAAGGGCTGCGGACATCATGACTGTGCAGGACAGCGGCAAGGTCGCGATGATCACCGGCGCCAGCCGGGGCATCGGCTACGGCATCGCGCAGGCGCTCGTCGCGCGCGGCGACCGGGTGTGCATCACCGGCCGGGGCGAGGACGCACTGAAGGAGGCCGTCGAGGCGCTCGGCTCCGACCGGGTCATCGCGGTCGCCGGCAAGGCGCACGACGAGGCGCACCAGGCGGTGGCGGTCGAGCGCACGATGGAGGCGTTCGGCCGGGTCGACTTCCTGGTCAACAACGCCGGCACCAACCCGGTCTTCGGGCCGATCGCCGAGCTGGACCTGGGCGTCGCCCGCAAGGTCTTCGAGACCAACGTGATCTCGGCGCTCGGCTTCGCCCAGCAGACCTGGAAGGCATGGCAGAAGGAGAACGGCGGCTCGATCGTCAACATCGCCTCGGTCGCCGGCGTCTCCGCCTCGCCCTTCATCGGCGCGTACGGGATGAGCAAGGCGGCCATGGTCAACCTGACCCTCCAGCTGGCGCACGAGTTCGCGCCGGTGGTCCGGGTCAACTCGATCGCGCCCGCGGTCGTCAAGACCCGTTTCGCGCAGGCGCTGTACGAGGGCCGCGAGGCGGAGGCGGCGGCCTCCTACCCGCTCGGCCGGCTCGGGGTGCCCGAGGACATCGGCGGCGCCGCGGCCTTCCTCACCTCCAGCCAGTCCGACTGGATCACGGGACAGACCCTGGTGGTCGACGGCGGCATTTTCCTGAATGCCGGCGTGGGCTGAGATCGGCCTGGGCCGATATGGCCCTGATTGCCTCAAGTGCCCCGCCGGGCCTGCGGATTGACCCGGCGGGGCGCTGCGGTATCGTCTGCCGACCCATGGCTGATCGAGGAGCGTGCACGTGTTCTACCGGGCCAGTCTGCAGGCCGCTGCAGCCCTTGCGTCCCTGTCCTTGCTGGCCGGCTGCGGGCTGCTGCCCGGCGGCGGCTCGGACGTGGATCAGAAGCTCGCCGTCGGGACGACCAGTGAGCCTTCGACCCTCGATCCGGCGGCGGCGTGGGACGGCTCCTGGGAGCTGATGCGCAATGTCTTCCAGACCCTGGTGAGCTTCCCCACCGGCAGTACGAAGCCCGAGCCGGACGCGGCGCAGGAGTGCAGGTTCACCGACCGCACCAGCACCGCCTACCGCTGCAAGCTCCGTGCGGGGCTGAAGTTCTCCAACGGGGACAAGCTCGACGCCGAGGCCGTGAAGTACTCCATCGACCGGATCTCGGAGATCGCCGTCAAGGGCGGACCGGTCGGCATGCTGGGCTCGCTCGACCGGGTGGAGACCAAGGGCGACGACGTCGTCATCTTCAACCTGAAGAAACCGGACGCCACGTTCCCGTTCGTCCTGGCCACCCCGGCCATGTCGCTGGTGGCGCCGAGCGCCTACTCCAAGCACAAGATCCGCACCGACGGCAAGGTCACCGGCTCCGGCCCCTACCTGCTGGACTCCTACAAGCAGGGGGAGCGCTCGGAGCTGGTGAAGAACCCCCACTACAAGGGGTTCGCCGACCGCAAGAACGACGCCGTGACCATCCGGTACTTCAAGGAGTCCGGCGCCATGGTGGCGGCGCTCAAGAAGAACGAGATCGACGCCACCTACCGCGGTCTGTCCGCCGAGGACGTCGTCAGCATCGAGGACGACAAGGACAAGGACACCGACCTCCAGATCGTGGAGTCCGTCGGCGCCGACATCCGCTTCCTCGTCTTCAACCCCAAGGACAAGGCCGCCGGCAACCCGGCCGTCCGGCGGGCGATAGCCCAGCTGGTGGACCGCGACGCGCTGGTCGCCAAGGTCTACCGGGGCACGGCCGAACCCCTGTACTCGATGGTCCCCAAGGGCATCGCCGGGCACACCACCAGCTTCTTCGACACCTTCGGCAACCCCAGCAAGGACAAGGCCCGCCAGATCCTCGCCGACGCGCACATCACCGCGCCCGTCGCGATGACCTTCTGGTACACCACCGACCGCTACGGTTCGTCCACGGCCCCCGAGTTCGACGAGCTCAAGCGCCAGCTGGAGGCATCCGGGCTGTTCCGCGTCACGCTGAAGAGCAGGCCCTGGAAGACCTTCCAGGAGGGCTTCACCAAGGGCGAGTACCCGGTCTTCGGCCGAGGCTGGTTCCCGGACTTCCCGGACCCGGACAACTTCATCGCCCCGTTCGTCGGCAAGGACAGCGTCACGGGCATGCCGTACGTGAAGGACGAGATCACCAAGCAGCTGCTGCCCCAGTCCCGCAAGGAGAGCGACCGCGGCGCGGTCGGCCGGGAGTTCGAGCGGGCCCAGAAGATCCTGGTGGACGACGTGCGGCTGCTGCCGTTGTGGCAGGGCAAACTGTACGTCGCGGCCGGCGAGGACATCGGCGGCGGCGAGCGCGCGCTCGACCCGCAGACGGTCATGCAGATGTGGGAGCTGTACCGCAAGGCCAGCTGGTAGCACCGCGTGAGCGGGCCCCGGGCCCGCTCACGCACCTCGTTGTCAGTGGTGCCCGGTAGGTTCTGGCAGCAAGAACGGATTGCTACCGGAGGTTGTTCACGTGACCGACACCGACCTGCTGCCCGAGTCCTGGCGCGGCGTCCTCGGCGAAGAGCTGCAGAAGCCGTACTTCAAGGAGCTCACCGCATTCGTCGAGGAGGAGCGGTCCGCGGGACCGGTCTATCCGCCCCGGGAGCAGGTGTTCGCGGCGCTGGACGCCACCCCGTACGACAAGGTGAAGGTCCTGGTCCTCGGCCAGGACCCCTACCACGGCGCGGGCCAGGGACACGGCCTGTGCTTCTCCGTGCGGCCGGGTGTGAAGACGCCGCCCTCGCTGCGCAACATCTACAAGGAGATGAAGGAGGAGCTCGGCCTGCCCGTCCCGGACAACGGGTACCTCATGCCGTGGGCCGAGCAGGGCGTCCTCCTGCTCAACGCCGTGCTGACCGTCCGCGCGGGCGAGGCCAACTCCCACAAGGGCAAGGGCTGGGAGAAGGTCACGGACGCGGTGATCCGCGCGGTCGCCGCGCGCCCCGACCCGGCGGTCTTCGTGCTCTGGGGCAACTACGCGCAGAAGAAGCTCCCGCTGATCGACACCGAGCGCCACGTGGTGGTGAAGGGGGCGCACCCCTCGCCGCTGTCGGCGAAGAAGTTCTTCGGCTCCCGCCCCTTCACCCAGATAAACGAGGCCGTCGCCCGGCAGGGCCACCAGCCCATCGACTGGCGCATCCCCGACCTGGGCTGAGCCGTCCACGAGCCGAGCCTCACCGCGATCGCCCGCCCCGGCGGCTAGCGTCGAAACCGGATGACCGGCCGGACCGGCCGGGTGCGGGCGCAGGTGCGAAGGAGGCCGTGGTGACGGAGCAGCAGGAGATGTCGGAGGACGTCTTCATGACCAGGATCGGCCAGGCGGTCATGCTGCTGCACGGAGGCGACCGGGAGGAGGCCCGCAACCGCTTCGGTGCGCTCTGGTCGGAGATCGGCGAGGACGGTGACGCCCTTCACCGCTGCACGCTGGCGCACTACCTGGCCGATACGCAGGACGACCCGGCCGACGAGCTGGCCTGGGACCTGCGGGCGCTGACCGCCGCCCGGTCCCTGACCGACCGGCACGCGGCCGGACACCGGGACGCGCTGGCGGTGCGGGCGTTCTACCCGTCGCTGCACCTCAACCTCGCGGCGGACTACGTGAAGCTCCGGCGCCCGGAGGCCGCCCGGCTCCATCTGGACCGGGCCCGGGCGGCCTCGGCCGTGCTGGCCGACGACGGTGCGGACGACGGGTACGGGGGAGGCGTCCGGGCTGCCATCGGCCGGCTGGAGCGGCGGCTGCGGGAGTGGTGATGCGCGCCCTCCAGGCCCGCCGCCTCCCTGACGTCACCGGCCGTAGGTGTGGTCGCAGATCCGGGACTGCGGGCTGCCCGCCGGCCAGTGCCCGTATCCCCGCCCGAGGTCGCACACCCCGTTCCCGGTGACGGGCGCGGGCAGGGCGGGCGCCGGTACGGCGGGGACGGCCCGGCGCGGCTGCGGCCCGGCCGGTGCGGGTCCGCTCTGCCGGCGCGGGGGGCGGGGCTCGTCGGGTCGCGCGGCCGGGGGCGCCGCCGGGCGGTGGGAGGCGGCGGGCGAGGCGGCGGAGGGTTTCGCCTTCGGCACCGCCTCCAGGGTGTCGTGGACCGGGGGCCGGGCGATCTGCGGGGAGAGGTCATGGGCCGGCCGGCTCGTCTCCGGGCGCGGCGGTGCGGACGGCTGCGGCTGGACGGACATACACCCGGACAGGGCCGCGATCGCCACCCCGGCCAGGAGCTTCACGGTGGTTCTGGTTCGCTGCACCTGATCAACTCTGCGGCGCCGGAGACCGCCCGGTGAGCCCGTACGCCCCAATTGCCCCGCACGAGTGACCCCGGGCGCGTCAGTGCCCCGGCGGCCACCGGGCCCCGGCCGGGTGCGCCTTCGACGGGAGCGCCGACCGGCGGCCGCCGGGGCACACGTATGCTGCCGGGACGACGCACGCGCCCACGGCGCCGCGACCCGCCCACCCGGACGATCGCGGTGCACGGCGCTGACCAGCGAGAGGAAGACCCAGTGAAGGTCGGCTGCATCGGGCTCGGCGACATCGCGCAGAAGGCGTACCTGCCGGTACTCGGCACCCTGCCGGAGGTCGAACTGCATCTGCAGACCCGCACCCCCGCCACCCTCGCCTCGGTCGCCGCCGCCCACCGCATCCCCGCCGGCCAGTGTCACCCGGACCTCGACTCGCTGCTCGCCCAGGGGCTGGACGCCGCGTTCGTGCACGCTCCGACCGCCGTGCACCCGGAGATCGCCGGACGGCTGCTCGAAGCGGGCGTCCCGACCTACGTGGACAAGCCGCTCGCCTACACGCTGGAGGAGTCCACCCGCCTGGTGGAGCTCGCCGAGGCGCGCGGCGTCGGCCTCGCGGTCGGCTTCAACCGGCGGCTGGCACCGGGCTACGCGCAGTGCGCGGAGCACCCGCGCGAGCTGATCCTCATGCAGAAGAACCGGGTCCAACTCCCCGAGGAGCCCCGGGCCATGGTGCTGGACGACTTCATCCACGTGGTGGACACGCTGCGCTTCCTGGTGCCCGGGCCCATCGAGCGCACGGTGGTGAGCGGCGGGCTCGTCGACGGTCTGCTGCACCACGTCGTGCTCCACCTGTCCGGTGACGGCTTCACGGCCATCGGCGCGATGAACCGCCTCAGCGGCTCGGCCGAGGAGCGCCTTGAGGTCTCCGGCCAGGACGCCAAGCGCGAGGTTCTCAACCTCGCGGAGATCATCGACCACAAGGGCCAGCCGAGCCTGCGGCGGCGCGGGGACTGGGTGCCGGTGGCCCGCCAGCGCGGCATCGAGCAGAGCGTGCTCGCGTTCCTGGACGCCGTACGCGAGGGCAGGCCGCTGAGCGCCAGGGACGCCCTGGAGACCCACGAACTGTGCGAGCGCGTCCTGCGCGAACTCGACGTCGCCTAGGGCGCCGCGACCACCGTGCGCGTACGCCTCCGCCCGCGCAGAGCCCGCAGGCCCTCGAAGGCGCAGTACGCGGCCAGCACGCCCAGCGCCCCGTACAGCGGCCAGTCGCCCAGGCGCACGTACAGCGTCGTGCCCCGGGCCAGTGGCACCCCGTAGACGGCGGAACCAACGGTGTTCGTGCCGAGCCGGGTGCCGACGGCCTCGCCCTGCGGGCCGTACACGGCGCTGACGCCCGTGAGGGTGGCGTGCACCATCGGGCGGCCGCTCTCCGCCGCCCGCAGCGCGCCGAGCGAGGCGTGCTGGTCCGGGGCCCAGCCGTGCTGGAACGACGACGTGGAGGACTGGGCGACCAGGACCTGGACGCCGTCCCGGGCCAGCCGACGGCTCATGTCGGGGAACGCGGACTCGAAGCAGACCAGCGGACCGATGCGCAGGCCGTCCGCGCCGGGCAGCCGCATCGTCACCGGGCCGGTGCCGCGCAGCCGGTCCTCGCCCGCCGCCCGGCCCATCGAGGTCGCCCAGCCGAGGGCCGAACGGGCCGGGACGTACTCGCCGAACGGCACGAGCCGCATCTTGTCGTAGCGGTCCCCGGTCAGCCCCTGCGGTCCCACCAGGACCGCGCTCTTGAAGATCCCGGTCCGCCCCGCCGCATCGGTCTGCCGCGCGTCCACGTTGACCAGCAGATCGGCGCCCACCTCCCGCGACAGCGCGCCGAGCCGGGCCGCGACGTCGGGCCGCCGGGCCGGATCGACGCCGAGGCTGCTCTCGCCCCACACCACCAGATCCGGATCGCGCCCCGCCAGCGAGCGCGTCAGCTCCTCGCTCCGGGCCAGCCGCCGCTGCACGCTGCCCGGACCCTCCACGATTCCCGGCTGCACGACGGCGATCCGGGCCGTCCCCGCCCGTTCCGGCTGCGGTGCCCACATCCAGGCCGCGCCGACGGCCAGGGCGCCCACCACGAGCGAGACGAGGGCCGCGGCGCGGGCCGCGGAGTTCACGAGCAGCACGGTGAGCGCGGTGTTCACCGCGACCACCAGCAGGCTCACCAGCCACACCCCGCCCACCGAGGCCAGCCGGAGCGCGGGCGCCACCTGCCACTGGCTCGCCCCGAGCAGCCCCCAGGGACCGCCCAGCGCCTCCCAGGAGCGGACCATTTCGATCATCAGCCAGCCGCACGGGACCACCACCACCGCCGCGGCCACCGACACCCCGGTCATCGCCCCCCGCAGCAGCCGGCCCACCAGCAGCCCCCACGGCGCCCACAGCGCACCGAGCAGCGCCGCGAGGACCACGATGAACGCGTGCAGGCTCGGCATCAGCCAGTGGTGCACGGCGATCATGTACCCGGTCCCGCCCAGCCACCCGTCCAGCGCCGCCCTGCGGCCCGTACCGGCGGACCGGACCAGCAGCAGCAGGGGCACCAGGCAGACGTAGGCGAACCACCACAGCGAAGGCGCCGGGAAGGCGAGCGCCGGCAGCGCACCGGCCACCAGCGCGGCGGCTCCGCGCCCCGGGGCCCGGTCGAGCATCCGTGCGCCCCGTTCGCGCCACCCGGCCGACGACCCCATACCCCGCCCTCCTCGCCCAGCCCTCCGGCAGGTCGCTCCCCGTCCGGTCCCGCTCTTCTTCCCCAGTGTGGGGCAGCGGAAGCGGTCCGGAACGCCCGGGTGTCAGCAGGGGACCACGGCGACCGGCCCCATGGCGTGCGTGAGCGTCGTGTGCGCCACCGGCGAAAGCCCGAGCCCGAGGGATTCGCCGCCGCGCCGCCGTCCGATCACGGTCAGCGCGGCGGTCGCGGACGCGGTGACCAGGGTGCGTGTCGCGGAACCGTTGACCGGTTCCTTCATGACCTCGACCTGCGGGTAGGCCGCACGCCGGCCGGCGGTCAGCTCGGCGAGCGAACGCTCGGCCGCGTCGGACGCCGCGCCCCGGTCGAAGACGGGACCACCGGACAGCATCGAAGAGAACATCGTCCAGCCGTGCACGATCCGCAGCCGGGCGCCCGGGTGCGCCGCCGCCGTCTCGAACGCGAAGTCCAGCACCTCTTCACTGCTCTCGTCGGCGGCCACCCCGGCGACGATGTCCCGGAACACCTCGCCGGACGCCTGCCGCGGGTCCTCCTCGGCCCGGCCGCCGTGCACGATCACCACGGGGCACTTCGCCATCGAGGCCGTCGCCAGGCTGTCGGACCCCAGCATCAGGGAGCGGAACCCGCCGAGCCCCCGCGAACCGAGCACCACCAGCGAGGCGTCCCGGCTCAGCGAGACCAGCGCGGCCGACGGGAAGTCGAGCGGTGCCAGCGTCGAGGGCCGCAGCCCCGGGGCGGTCCCGGCCACCCGGTGCACGGCCGCCGCCAGCAGTTCCCGCGCCTCCCGCTCCTGCGCCTCCTGCCCGACGCGCCGGGCGAGCTGCCGGACGTGCACGACGAGCAGCGGCAGGCCCCGTACGACCGCCTCGCGGGCCGCCCAGTCCAGCGCGTCCATGCTGTGCGAGGAACCGTCGACCGCCGCGATCACGGGAAGTTCGGTGCCGCTCATGGGTTCCTCTCCGCAGTCCGGACCTGTTGCGTACGTTACGGCCGACCTTGGCCGGATGCCGAGGCGGGAGCGGCCGTCCGGGCCCGCCTGCGCCTATGCTCGCGGGATGGAGCAGAGCGAAGTCGTGAAGCGTGTGGTCGGCATCCTCACCGAAGCGGGCGAGATGCGCCGGCTCTTGGAGGAGAACCCCGACCGCGACGACCCCAGCACCGATTCGACCGTGGTGACCGCCCTCCTCAACGAGACGATGCCGCGGATCGCCATCCCCGAGGACGCCACGGTCGAGGACGTGGTGGTCCTGGTCGGACGCGAGGTCGGCGGCGCCGTGGAGCAGCTCGTCGGCGCGTTCACACTGGCGTTCGCCATGCTGGCGCAGGTGCATGACGCGGGGCAGACGGATGTGACGTCGGCGGACGTGCTGCAGGACCTCGCCCTGCGCGCCGAGCAGTTCGGCGCCGAGGGCCCCGACGAGACGGACATCTGACCACCGGCGGACCGCGCACGCCCGGCACGGGGGTACTCCACCCGGTGTACCCCCGCCGCCTTCCGGCGTACGACGACGGTCGGGCGGCCCCCGGGAGATGCTCCGCACCATGGACAACCGGACCGCACCAGCACCCGCCCCGCCCGTCCTGGCCGGCGACCGCCCCCGCACCCGACGCGACGTCACGCCCCGGATCACACGACTCTGTTACGTCACCGGGGCCCTGCTCATCGGCTCGGGCCTCCTGCACGTGGTCGTCCTCGCCGTCGACGGGGGACCGTGGGAGGGGCCGGTCTCCTGGCGCAAACCCATCACCTTCGGCGTCTCCTTCGGCCTGACGCTCCTCGCGGTCGCCTGGATTTCCTCCTACCTGCGCATGGGCGCCCGCCTCCGGGCCGTGCTGCTGGGCGTGTTCGCCGCCGACTGCGTGCTGGAGGTCGCCGGAATCACCGTGCAGGCATGGCGCCGGGTGCCGTCCCACTTCAACATGGAGACCCCCTTCGACACGGCGGTCTCGATGACGCTGGCCGCCGGCGGGGCGGTGCTGGTCGGCGTCCTGTCCGCGCTCACGGCCGCCGCGTTCACCCGCCGCCCGGACGGGCCGCCGGGCATGGCCCTTGCCCTGCGGGCCGGCTTCGCGGTCCTCGGAGCCGGACTGCTCTCGGGGGCCGCCATGATCGCGCGGGGCGTGTATCTGACGCGCACGGGGCACCAGTTGGCCGGATACGCCTCCACCGCGCCCCTCAAACCCCTGCACGGGGTGAGCCTGCACGCCGTACTGGTGCTCCCCGCGCTGGCCCGCGCGCTGGACCTCACCTCCTGGGGCCCACGCGTCCGCCTGCGCATCGTGCGCGCCGCCGTGGGCGGTTACGCACTGGCCGTGGCGGCCGCGCTGGTGTGGGCGGCCGTCACCTGCTGATCCGCCGGGGAGGCGAATGCGGTGGCCTACCGGCGACGGCGGCGACGGCCGGACCAGGCGCAGCGGATAGTCTCTGCGGGCCCCGTCAAAACCGGTGCCCCGGCGTGTCCGTGGGACCGGGACGGCGCCACGCCCCCGCCGCCGCCACGGTCCCCGGACCGGCGGCCCAGGGGGCTTTCACACCGACTGCGATGCAACAGGAGACTCGATGGCTGAAACCCCGCCGCGCCAGGTTCAACGGCGCTCGGACGACAGCGCGGCGGCCGACGCCCAGCCCGGAGCGGAGGCCGTACCGGCCCCGCGCTACCAGGGCCTGTTCGTCGAGCCCGACCTTCCGCCGTTCGCCGAGACCGACTGACACCCGCGCGGCCCGCCCTGCCGCCCCCGCCCGTCGGGCGCGGCAGGGCCCGGTCAGCCGGCCGACTCGCCCGCGTGCGGGCTCAGCGCCCCCGCGCCGACCAGGGCGAAGAGCAGCACGCCCAGGACGATCCGGTAGATGACGAACGGCATGAAGCTCTTCGTCGTGATGAACTTCATGAACCACGCGATGACCGCGTATCCCACACCGAACGCGATGAAGGTCGCGAAGATCGTCGGCCCCCACGAGACGTGGCCCTCGCCCGCGTCCTTCAGCTCGAAGACGCCCGAGGCGAGCACCGCAGGGACCGCGAGCAGGAACGAGTAACGCGCCGCCGCCTCACGCGTGTAGCCCATCAGCAGACCGCCGCTGATCGTGGCGCCGGAGCGGGAGACGCCCGGGACCAGGGCCATCGCCTGGCAGCAGCCGTAGATCAGGCCGTCCCTGATGCCCAGTTCCTTCAGGGTCTTGCGTTCCTTGATGGCGCGGTGCTTGCCGCCCGTCTCGTCCCGGGCGGCCAGCCGGTCCGCGATGCCGAGGACGATGCCCATCACGATCAGCGTGGTGGCGATCAGCCGCAGGTCGCGGAACGGGCCCTCGATCTGGTCCTTGAACGTCACGCCGAGCACACCGATGGGGATGGAGCCCACGATGACCAGCCAGCCCATCTGGGCGTCGTGGTCGCCGCGCATCGAACGGTTCGTCAGCGACCTGAACCACGCCGAGACGATCCGGACGATGTCCTTGCGGAAGTAGATCAGGACCGCGGCCTCCGTGCCGATCTGGGTGATCGCGGTGAACGCCGCACCCGGGTCGTGCCAGCCGGCGAACGCCGCGGTGAGCCGCAGATGCGCGCTGGAGGAGATCGGCAGGAACTCGGTCAGTCCCTGAACGAGGCCGAGGACGAATGATTCGAACCAGCTCATGAAGCTTCGGCCATCCCGGGGTGCTCGTGCTGCGGCCGACGGCGTCGGCGGCGTGCGGATTGCGGTCGTGCGAGGACAGGGCCGCGCCGGGCCCCGCTTCGTCTGTCGGTCGCGGGCAGCGTATCGCCCCCGGGTGAACAGCCGACGACACCCCCCGCGCGCCCCGGCCCGTCGCGGTGGCCCGCGAGAAGCCCTGGACGCCGCCGCGAAGCCCTAGACGCCCAGGCGGTGGCGGCGGCGCCAGGCGACCACCGCCGCGCCGGCCCCCGTCAGCACGATGAAGCCCATCGCCACGAGGAACGCGGGCGAGGTGGGCGAGGATGCCTCGCTGCCCGCCACGACGTACGCGGCCGTGTTCGGGATCGAGCCCAGGCCGGTGGCCACCAGGAACGGCGGATAGCCCATGCGGGAGACGGCGGCACAGTAGTTGGCGGCGGCGAACGGCACCCCGGGGAACAGGCGCAGCGCCAGCATCGAGCGGAAGCCGTGCCGGCTCAGCTGCCCGTCCGCCGCCCGCAGCCAGCGCCCGCGCACCAGGGTGCGCAGCGCGTCCTGGCCCAGCACCCGGCCCAGCATGAAGGAGACGCCCGCACCCAGCACCGTGCCGGCGAGCGCTGCCGCGAGACCCGCCTGCGAGCCGAAGAGCGCGCCCGCCGCGAGGTTGAGGAGCGGCCGCGGCACGAAGGCCACCGTGCAGACGCCGTACGCGAGCGCGAAGAGCAGGACCGCCGCGGCGCCGCCGCTCAGCTGCGCGGGCAGGCCGGAGGACAGCAGCCGTTGCGGTTCCAGGAGCAGCATCGCCGTCGCGGCGGCCAGCAGCACCGCGACGAGCAGGGAGAGCCGGGACCACGGCGAGAGCAGCACCCGCGTGCAGCGCACGGCGAGACCGGGGGCGGGGCGGGTGACGGGGACGGGGTCGAGCATTCGGGGAGAGTAACCGACAAAGGTGTGTGATCGTCGTAATGTCCCCCCGGAGTCCTCCGGGCACCCGCCGGACGGACCGTGCCCAATCCCCGTACGGCCCGCCGTAATTCGCTCGACGGGCCGACGGGCCGTCGGAGATGATCGGGCCATGTTCCGGTACGCCTTCCTCGCAGCGCAGTCCGCAGTCGCGGACACGCCGAAGGCTGCCGTGCACACCTCCGCAGCAGCAGTCGCCGCAGCGCTCGCCGCTGCCGCAGCGCCCTTCGGCGGCGCCCGAAGCTGACCCTCCCCCGACTGTCCGGCGGACCCCGCGAGGGGAGGGTCGGCCGGGCCCCGGGGTCCTCACGTCACGCTTCGCATCCAAGGAATGAGCCATGCCCAAGACGGCCTACGTGCGCACCAAGCCGCACCTCAACATCGGCACCATGGGTCACGTCGACCACGGCAAGACGACCCTGACCGCCGCCATCACCAAAGTCCTCAGCGACCGGGGCACCGGCACCTTCGTCCCCTTCGACCGCATCGACCGGGCGCCGGAGGAGGCGCAGCGCGGGATCACCATCAACATCGCGCACGTCGAGTACGAGACCGGCACGCGCCACTACGCGCACGTCGACATGCCGGGACACGCCGACTACATCAAGAACATGGTCACCGGCGCGGCCCAGCTCGACGGGGCGATCCTGGTGGTCTCCGCGCTCGACGGGATCATGCCGCAGACCGCGGAGCACGTGCTGCTCGCCCGCCAAGTGGGCGTCGACCACATCGTCGTCGCCCTCAACAAGGCCGATGCCGGGGACCCGGAGCTGAGCGACCTCGTCGAGCTGGAGGTGCGCGAGCTGCTGTCCGCGCACGGCTACGGAGGCGACACCGTGCCCGTCGTGCGCGTGTCGGGCCTGCGGGCGCTGGAGGGCGACCCGCGCTGGACCGGGGCCGTCGAGGCGCTGCTCGACGCCGTCGACACGTACGTACCGATGCCGGTGCGCTACACCGACGCGCCGTTCCTGCTGTCGGTGGAGAACGTCCTGACCATCACCGGCCGGGGGACCGTCGTCACCGGCGCCGTGGAGCGCGGCACGGTCCGCGTCGGCGACCGGGTCTCGGTGCTCGGCGCGGACATCGAGACGGTCGTCACCGGCCTGGAGACCTTCGGCAAGCCGATGGAGTCCGCCGAGGCCGGCGACAACGTCGCGCTGCTCCTGCGCGGCGTCGAGCGCGACCGGGTGCGCCGCGGGCACGTCGTCGCGGCGCCGGGCAGCGTCACACCGAGCCGGCGCTTCACCGCGCAGGTGTACGTCCTGTCGGGGCGCGAAGGCGGCCGTACCACCCCGGTCGCCACCGGGTACCGCCCGCAGTTCTACATCCGCACGGCCGACGTGGTCGGCGACGTGGACCTCGGCGAGGCCGCGGTCGCACGGCCCGGTGAGACGGTCACGATGACCGTGGAGCTGGGCCGGGACGTCCCGCTGGAGCCGGGCCTCGGCTTCGCCATCCGCGAGGGCGGCCGCACGGTCGGCGCGGGCACCGTCACGGAGCTGCTCTGAGCCGTACGGGC
>NZ_SSBI01000078.1 GCF_004795015.1 Streptomyces sp. A1277
CCTAGGGAAAAGAGCCCCCGAGCCCCCTCCGGCCGGCACGCCTGCACCACGACCGAATCCGGTCGAATACCGCCCACCCCAAAACCCCCGCCACCAACACACCCACCCCAACCCCTCCCCGAAGGGCAACCCCGCGGGCTACAATCACCGTCATCTGGCGGGTATGCCCGTGAGGTCTCAGCCCCCGACAGGGCGATGGGCTGTTGTCGGCAAACTCCGGCCCCCGCACCGTCGGGGGCTTCCTCATACCCCACCCGGCCTTACCGAGGGTGGCCGGGACGCTACCCCCACCGGTGACGCACAGCATCAAAAGTCAGGCTGCACTTACCCACGTAACCAAATCAGTGTCACAGTGGCAGTCCCCCGGTGGGCCACCGGCAGCCAAACCGGGGGAGGCGTCCCGACCCGCCACGGCACGCCGCCCTTCCCGATGCCGGAGGAGCGGAGTACCCGCCATGCCGCCATCCGCAGAACCCACCCACCCCAGGGAGCCGTCCGGACCCCCAGGGACAGTCATCCCTATCAGCCGCCGCCGCGGCCACCGAAGCCTCACCCCAAGCCCCGGCCGGCGCAGCGCCGGGCAGCCCCCGGCACCCTCGCCGGAGCAGCTCCTCGCCGAAACCATCGAAGCCCTTTTCCTCCAGCACGGCCACACCCTGTCCGACGACGACACCGCGGACATCTACCGGACAACGCTCGACGCGCTACAGCTACTACTCGACGGGTCGCAAGCCACCGGGAAGCTCGGCGGGGAGGAGCACCAGTACTTGACCGGGATGGTCGCGGGGATGCGTGGCGCACCTGACGACCTGTGAATATGCCGGGAGGCAATGCGGGGCGATCTGTGACGAGCCAGCAACAGTCATACACGCACCGTTGATCAACACGAACTTACTGTTCAATACAGGACCAACCCGTGCCACACTGGGGCGTCCGGAACTACCCGGAGTGACAACCTCCGGCCACCGGCGCGCGCCCCCGGCCCCACACCGCACCGCCCGCGCCCCCCTGGCCGGCTGACGGGACGGGGACATCATGCTGGGAGACGACACCCACAACACCACCGAACAGCGACTCCGTCTCCTCCAGGCGGAGTTCACCCAGCATCAGAACCGCGGCCCCGGTACCGGGCGCACAGCCACCCGCACCGAAGCCGCGGCACCCCTCGACCTCGGCGTCATCGACCACATCCGCGCCGCCGTGAACGAACTCGTCACCCACACCCGGGCCGCCGACCCCGACACCCAGGCCGGCCCCGTACCCACCGCCCCCGCCGACGTCATCGACTGGGCCCGCGACCACACAGCCCACCTCGACCCGGAGCGCCAGCAGGTCCGAGAGGCGATCATCTACCGCCAGGGCCTCGAGCACGCGCTGGCCATGGGGGATGACAGCGTCGTCCGTAAGCACCCCTGTCCGCGGTGCGGGTGCTGGGGGCTGCACTGGTGGCCCGCCGCGAACCGGGCGGCATGCGTGAACCACTACTGCACCGACGATGGGCTCACCAGTACCTGGACGCTGGCACGCCTCGCCACCCAGTACATCGCGGGAAAAAAATCATCGGCCGCGACCGCAACCTGACCGCCCCATCAGTGGTCTACGAAGCATCACCACACCTTCATCACACAAAACCCTCAAACGGACTCACCCAGTCCGACCCCTGCGTATCGGCCGCCGGAGCTGCGAACGACGGCCAGCCGAAACCGGGAGCAGCCCGTGGCCATCCAGACGATCACCCCGTACAGCACCCCGAGTGACCTCCTGCCCCTCCGTGAGATCTACGACCTCCTGAAGGAGACCGGACACCCCGTCTCCAACCGCGACCTGAAGGCGTGGATCAGGAAGGACGGCCTGGACGTCGTCCGGTACCGGGGGGTGCCGCACGTGTCGTACTCCGACATCCTCCTGGCGCATCGGGATGCTGTGCTCGCCGGCCGTATCTGACCGGCCCCTGCTGACAGCCCCTCATTGCCGGCTCCCTTGCCCGGCGGTGGGGGGCTTCTTCATGACTACCTGAATACCCATTGCATTCACCATGCCTATTCAGGTAGTCTGGCGTAGCCGACAACGGGAGCACACAGCTTCCCGGAGTACCCACCGTCAGGAGCCACGCCATGGGCCACGCCGTGATGACGCACACCCAAAACCAGCCCGGCGAAGTCCACCTCGACGCCCTGCCCCACACCATCCAGGACGCCTTCGACGCCCTCATGGACCAGGCAGACCAGGCCGCCGACCACCGCGACCTCACCGCCTACGCCCTCCTCCACGACCAGGCCACCCGCCTCATCGGCATCCGCCCCCCGGCCTCCGGCGAACTCGCCCGCTGCACCTGCCAGAGCTGCTACTGCACCGCCGTCTTCGACGCCAACAAGGCCCGCTGCTACATGGACGGCCCCATCGAGTTCGTCCAGTGCGAGACCTGCGCCGACGAACACCGCCTCACCGGCGACGAGTAACACCCCCGAGACCCCCCGGCCCCGAGTCGAGCACCACACCCACAGGGTGCGCAGTAGCTCCCGGGGCCGGGTGTACAGCCCCTCCCTCACCACCACCCGACCACCCGGGAGACCGCCATGCCGCAAACCACCGCCGAAGCCCTCCGCCGAGCAGCCGACCTCATACACACCGACGGCCTCCACACCGGTGACCAGTTCGTCGACCAGACCACGGGAGCCGTCGACATCGCCGCCGCGATCTACATCGTGGCCGAGGGCGGCATCCCGGACGCCTTCTACGCCGACGAGAACACCTCACTCGCCATCATCGGCGCCAGCGCCCCGGCCATGACCGCGATCCGTGCCCTGTCCGCGTCCCTCGACACCAGCCCGTGCGTCACCGAGGTCGCCCCCGGCCACGACGTGCCCGACTACATCGAGCACGTCTCTAACTGGGCCGCCACCAAGCCCGTCTGGGATGACCGCCCGCCGACCACCGCCGAGGTCATCGGCACCCTCCTCCGCGCCGCGAACCTCGCCGACGCCACCAGCGCCGTCCCCCAGCAGCACGAGCGGAGCGCCGCCTGATGCGCGCCCAACTGGCCGCCGCCTCCGCGTACACGGACTGGCTCGTCGCCCAGGCTGAGGACGCTGCCGCCGCCGAACGCCACGCCGCCTACACCGCCCGGGTCGCCACCGCGCAGCCCCTGCCCGTAGTCGTCACCCGACACCAGTGCCCGCACTGCCGAACCACCCGCGCGCATCGGGCCGCCGCCGCGGCCCACATCGGCCGCTGCTGGCACAACCCCGACGCCCACGGATGCAAGACCTGCCAGCACTTCGAGCCCGCCGCCAACGGCCCTTACCCGGAGCACCCCGGGTGGCCCGAGGAGTGCGGCGCAGACCAGGGCGTCGTGCTGGAACGCCCCGTCATCGACTGCCCTTTCTGGGCACCCCACACCAACGCCTGACCACCGCCCCGAACCTGAACGGAGCCCCGCCATGAGCATCCTGACCATCGCCCTCGACGCCCTCGACAACCCGCACGACCCCGACCACATCCGAGGCCGCGCCGACGCCTACGACGCCCTCCACGACGGCACGTCGCTCACCACCCTCGACGACCGCCTCGCCTGGATGGACGACCCCACCGTCTCCGGCACCACCTACACCGCCGCGTACCTGTCCGGGTACCGCGCCCAGCTTCGCGACTGGACCACCTACGACCACGCCCAGCGCGTCGCCATCACCCACAACGCATGGGAGACCACCCGATGAGCGAGAGCGCCCGCTACAACCTGCTTGCCGCGGTCAGCTTCAACGACGCCGCGAACGCGGGCAGCACGCCCGAGGAACTGGTCGACGCCTACCGCCTGGAGGTCATCGCCGACCGCGACGCGCAGATCATCGCGTGGCTGGAGAAGAAGGCCCGCGAGGAGGGCACCTCCAACAAGGAGCGTCGCACCCGCGCGGACGCCATCGCCCGCATGGCCGACAAGCTCAGCCGGGGCGCCGTCCGGCCGCCGCTCTCCACGGGGCCCGACGCCATCGAGTACGGGATCCGCGTGACTTCCAACGGCCCCGACTCGGAGGTGCTCAGGTACCCCGGGGACAGCCGTTCGGACATCGAGGACAGGCTGACTCGCCACCGTACCGGCAACCCGGACGCGCACCTCGTTCAGCGCACGGTCCGCCACAGCAAGTGGACGGAAACCGCCTCCACGTGACCTGGCCGCCTACCGCACCCGCCGTCATCGCCGCCGTGCTGGGACTCATCGCACTCGCCATGATCTGCGCCTCCCAGCACGGCCACGGCACCACCCCGACAGACCCGCACGACCCCCCGGACGGAGAACACCCGTGAGCCGCACCAAAACCCGCACCCCGAAGCCAGCCCCCACACCCGCCCTCCCCGTCCGCCGCGTCCAGCCCACCCACCCCGACTTCCTCACTGAAGCCCAGACCGCCGCCTATCACGCCGCACTCCTCGCCGACCTCCCCCAGACCCGAATACAGGACTGGACCCCCGCCCCCGGCGGCGGCGCCCACCACACCCACCCCAACGGCACCCGCATCCAGCACCTCCCCGGCACCGACATCCCCTTCACAGCCCTCACCCCCTGCCCCAACGGCGCCACCCACGGCACCCCCGTCGCCACCCGCACCCAGTACGACAACGCCGTCCAGGCCGCCAACCAGTGCACCCGCCTCCACGGCCAGCCCCGCACCCTCACCCTCGCCCAAGCCGCCACCACGGCCGCCGACACCCAGCAGCTCAACGGCAACGACATCGCCACCGGCCTCACCCACCGCGCCACCGACACCGAACAGCCGAAGGAGCACCCCCAGCCGTGACCACCCAGCCCGCACCCGCCCAGTTCACCGCCGAACAGATCACCGCGCTCGCCGACACCCTCTACGACGCGCTCTACGCCATCACCCCCTTCGCCGAACCCCACTTCGCTGACGAGAACCAGGGCCTGGAGAACGCCGTCCGCGCAGTCCTCACGGCCGCCACGCATGAGGCGCAGCAGCCCGAGACCGAGGCGCACCCGACCGAGACGGAGTGGGTGCTGGAGACCCTGTGGCGCACCAACGGCGAGTGGCGCAGGCACTGTCCCGCCCGCACGACCCGCGACGAGGCCGAACAGGATCACGAACGGTCCATCACCCACGATCCGAGCCGCCAGTACCGCATCGTCCGCGTAGTCACCACGAGCACCGCCGAGCCCGCCCCGCACGAGTGCGAGGAACCGACGCTGTGACCGCCCGCAGCGAGAAGCCCGCCCACATCTGCCAGTGGTGCCACCAGCCCATCAAGGGCGAACCCACCTGGTGGAACAGGCAACCCCAATGCCGGAACCCCATCACCTGCGAAACCCGCCGCCGCAAGAAGGAGACCCCCAAGTGACCGCCGTCGACCAGACGTACCTCGCCATCATCGGCGCCGGCGTCCTCCAGGCCAGCCACAACGCCCGCATCCTCGCCGAACACGGCAACCAGCAACTCGGCCGGCCCTGGACCCCGCACCCCGGACTCCGCATCTGGAACGGCAACACCTGCCAACTCGGCCACATCGACCCGGCCGCCTTCCTCGCACAGGTCAACGCAGCGCTACCCGCCCACATGTACGTCGACCACGCGCACCACGAACACGTCCACCTGCGGCACCTCGCGCCCCCACCCGGCTACGACAACGACCCCGCCACCCGCGACTGGGTCCACTGCGCACCCGGAGCCGACGGAGCCGTCCCCATCACCATCGCCATCACCCAAACCCGCCAGTGACCGAGTACGAGATCTCCTGCCTCGGCAAAACCCGCTTCCTCACCCGACGCGCCGCCAAGCACCGCGCAAACGCCATACGCCGCACCGGAGGCCCCGCCTTCCGCGCCTACCACTGCACCAACTACTGCGGCCTCTGGCACCTCGGCCACCGACCCGGCCACGCCACCTACATCCGCATGACACCCAACGGACCCATCCACATACAGGAGCTCACCCAGTGAAAGCCCTCACCATCCGCCAGCCCTGGGCCGCAGCCATTGCCCACGGGACGAAGCGCACCGAGAACTGCAGCTGGCCCGTCCCCTCCAAGCACCTCGGCGCCCGCATCCTCATCCACGCCGCCGCCGACAAAGACCGCACCCGCCGTCCGAGCCACGAGTGCCCGCGCGTACTCACCGACAACATTGGCATCTGGCCCGACGACCGCTCCGCCATCCTCGCCGTCGCGACCCTGACCGAATGCCACTTCGGCCAAGGCCCGGACTGCTGCACCCCATGGGGGATGCAGGGCTACTTCCACTGGACCCTCGCCAACGTCATCGCCCTCCCCGAGCCGATCCCCGCGAAGGGCGACCTCGGCTTCTGGACCCCTCCCGCCGACGTCCTGGACGCCGTCCTCGCCCAGCAGACGGAGGCCGCCCAGTGACCACCGCCCCCGCCCTCGAACACGTCTGGCGCCTCGAACTCCCCGCCAACACCACCCTCATCAACGCCAACGACCGCATGCACCCCGTCAAGCGAGCCCCCTACATCAAAGTCATCCGCCAAGCCGCCTGGGCCCTCGCCAGACACCACAAAATCCCCGCCCTCCAACGCGCCCACGTCTTCTACGTCCTCCACCCCGACACCAAGACCCGACGCCGCGACCCCGGCAACTGGTCCCCCAGCGCCAAAGCCGCCGTCGACGGCCTCGTGGACGCCGGGATCCTCCCCGACGACAACGAAGCCCACCTCCTCGGCCCCGACCCCCGCATCGGCGCCCCCATCAAGGGAGGTCGCCTCATCCTCTGGATCACCGACCTCGACCAGATGGCCCCCACCCAGCTCGCCGCCCTCACCCCTCCCGGAGACCCGTCATGACCATCCTCAACGCCGAAACGCGCCGTTCCACAACGTTGGCCGTACCCCCCGCCCCCGACTGGAAGACCCGCAGCGTCTGCCGCAGCGGCAAGCTCGCCAACGAGTTCTTCAGTACCGCCCCGGCGGACAAGGCGAAGGCGCGCGCCCTGTGCGCCGGCTGCCCCGTCATCGTCGAGTGCCTGACCAGTCAGCGGGCGTCCGATGACGCGGTCTACCGGTGGGGTGTGGGCGGTGGCCTTGACCCGGATCAGCGTCGGGCCCTGGAGTTGGAGGAGCTGCTGGGGTATGTCCCGGACCTGGCGGCGGCGTGCCTGTTGGTGTCGCCGCGGTGGTTGTGGCGGCTGCGTCAGTTGCGGGCCGGCTGCCGGTCCCTGGAGGGTATTGCCGCGGTGTTGCGTCGGGACGGGCTTGTCGTGGACGCGGTGACGGTGCGGGTCGCGGTGTGGTGGTCGGGTGGTGCGGGGCCGCGTGTGGCCCGCATGTCGCCGTGTGACACCCGGTCGTGGCGTGCGCAGCTCCGCGACGACTACACGGACGTGATCATGGCGTTGCACGAGCGGGGGGCCCGGAACACCGACATCGCCGCCTACCTGGGGATCAGCATGTCGAACGGGAAGAAAGCTGTCGGGGAAATCGTCAGGGCGGCGTCGGCGGCTGCCGGAATGGAGCTGGCGGCATGAGCTACCTGACCGTAGAGCAGCGCGGGGACCTGGCCGAGGCGATGCTGCCGGTGGCCGCCCACATGGCGGCCCTGGTGCACGGGGATGGCGGCCCGGAGGACGTTCAGGACGTACTCGGCGCCCTGACGGTGGAGCAGCGGACCGCACTCATCGTTGTCCTCGCCGGCCTCGTCGACCCGGACCAGACCATGGACCGGCTGCTGGGGTGGCTGGACCGGGACGAGCACGGCAACCTGACCGTCCCCGCGTGGGAGGACCGGACCCGGTGCCGGGACTTGGCCCCCGACGACGAAAGCCCCGACGAGGGCTTGGTGGACCCGGTCGCGGTTCGCCTGTATCTCCAGGGCATTCCCGGCGTCGTCGTGTCCGACGCCGAGTTCCTTCTCGTTCTGGAGCACGCGGAGGCGCAGGGCATCACGATGAACGAGCTGGACCGGCGACGCGGCGTGGGACGGAAAACCCACGCGGACCGGGTGAACCGGCTGCGGAAGCGGTACCAGCGTGCTGGCCTCGAACTCCCGCCCGGCCTGGCGACGGGGAAGGGGCAGGCGCAGCCCGAGTTCACGGACGCCGAAGTTGTCCAGATCCGGAAGCGGGCGGCGGCGGGCGGGATCACGGATCTGGAGTTGGCGGTCCAATCCGGGCGGACCCGGCAGGCGATCGGCCGGTTGTTGTCCGGGGTGAGTTACCGGCACGTGGGCGGTCCGATCCGGACCCCGCACGGTCCGAAGTCGGGCGCGGCATCCCGTGAGGAGTTCGCCGGGCACACAGGACCGGCCCCGACCGCCGATATGGAACAAGCAAGCTGACGAGAGAGAAGAGAGCAGACATGGCAGGCGAGACCGTAATCACGACCATCGGGAACCTGGTCGACGACGTGGCGCTGCGATTCACCCCGAACGGGGCAGCGGTCGCGAAGTTCCGGGTGGCATCCACGCCGCGGAAGTTCAACCGAGACGCGAACGCGTGGGAGGACGACAAGGACGGGTCGCTGTTCCTGACGTGCTCGGTGTGGCGGCAGCAGGCAGAACACGCCGCGGAATCCCTGTCTAAGGGGATGCGGGTGATTGTGCAGGGCCGGCTGAAGCAGCGGTCCTACGAGGATGGTCAGGGCGTGAAGCGGACCGTCTATGAGATCGACGTCGAGGAAGTGGGCCCCAGCCTGTTGCGGGCGACGGCTGCGGTGACGAAGGCGGCCGGCGGTCAGGGGCAGCGGCCGGAGGTGCGGGCGGCGGCGCGGTCGCAGGGTGCGGTGTCGGCGGATGATCCGTGGGCGTCGGGTGTGCCGGGGACTGGCCGGCCCGCGTCTGGGGGGTGGGGGCAGTCAGGGCCGGGGTACTCGGACGAGGTTCCGTTCTAGAGCGGCGCGGTTGCGCGGCGAGGGCCTGGCTCCTGTGGGGGTTGGGCCCTTTGCTGTGCCCCCGGGAGTCATGGCTACCTGAATACCCATTGCGTCTACCATGCCTATTCGGGTAGTCTGGCGTAGCCGACGACAACCCGACCGAAGAGGCATTCATGCACTGCGACTGCGACTTCTGCTGCACCGCCTGCGGCCCCCACGCCCGCAACTGCACCACCCAGCAGGCCGAACCCGCCGACCCGTCCGACGACTACCACACCTGACCCCAGGCACCGGGCCGCACCCCTTCCCCGGGGCTGCGGCCCCACCACCCGCCCACAGCTTGGAGCCCACCATGACCGACGAATCCGACGCACAGCGGAAGGCGAAACGGCTCCAGCAGCGGGCCGACCGACTCAAGGCAGATTTCGAGGCGCGTGCCGCCCACAACGCGGACCTCTACGGACGCTTCGCCGGAGGGCAGCCCATCGTGCCCGGACACTCCCGACGATCCGCGCTCCGCGACAGGGCCAGGGCTGACGCCCACTTCGACCGAACCATCGACGTGTATAAGGAAGCCGAGAAGGCCGCGGGGGACGCGAGGTGGGCCCAGGTCAGGGCTGATGCACAGGACGCCATTACCGCCGTCACGTCCACCCGGGAACGCCCCTGGGGACCGGCCGATTTCCTCCCCGGCGACATCGTCATGGTGCGGACCTTCCAGACCGGCCAGGACACCTACCTAGTCAAGAGGGTCAACAAGAAGACCCTGACGCTGGACGGTGGCGGGGGCGGCTGGGACGACCCAAAGCGCGAGTACGACCGGGTTCTGTCCCGCACCCGGGGCGGCGTCACCGTCACCAACCCCGCCGAAGGAGAGAACCAATGACCGACACCCCGATGACCCCGGACGCCGCCCTGACCCGTCTCCGCCAGTACGGGGAGCTCACGTCGACCTGGTCGACCGCCACGTACAACGACGGCACCGAGAAGGCCCTGCACGAGATCGCGCTGACGCTGGCCACCGAGGTGCAGCAGTGGCGCGCGACGTTCGGCGAGAAGGCCCTGCCCGGTGCCCTTGCGGAGATGAACCGGCTGCGTGCCCGCGTCGCCGAACTGGAGGGCCGTCCCATTGAGGCGCATGTTCTGCGTCAGGCCGCCGCGCAGGTAGAGGACGACTACCCCGAGGCCGCCGCCTCGCTGTACAAGGCGGCGAATGGTGCCGAGCACGCGGCGGCTCGGCGGCCGTGGCAGGCAGCCGATCTCGCCGAGGGTCAGGCCCAGTTGGACGCGATGCGTGCGGACCACCCCGCCCCGTGCCGCGTCCCCGACAGCCCCGACTGCACCTGCCCGGACGAGGAGCCGCCCCTTTCGGGAGACAGCCTTCGTACCGCCCTGCACGGCCACCTCTTCGGCGGTAGTCGCGGGCTGGACCAGCGATGACCGCCCCCACCCTGGAGGAGCAGCGGGCCGCGGCGCGCGCCCTGCTCGCCGAGCGCCGGGCCCGCCTGTACGGGCAGGCCCGGTTCACCGCCAGCACCCGACGCAACGCCCTCGCCCTCATCCGCGACACCCGTAAGGAAGAACACCTGATGCCCGACACGCCGACCCGCATCCTCGACCGGCTTCACGCCGAGGCCCTGATCGAGAACGAGGAGCGCGACTGGTACCGCACCGGGCGCATCCCCTGCCAGGACTGCGGGTTCACGGTTCGCACGAAGACGTTGGAGTCCCTGCCGGAGCACGGCTGCACCCAGCGGCAGCAGGCCAAGCGGGAGCGAGAGGCCAGGGGAGCCCAGTGACCGCGAACCCGAACGGCTGCCGTCACTGCGGGCTCGACGTCTACGAGCACATGCAGCGGTGGAAGCCCAACGTCGGCTGGCACAAGTGGATGCCGCCCACCCAGGACCAGATCAAAACCCGCATGCGTGCCCGCCGCGCAGCCCGAACCCGCAAGGAGACCTGACCATGACCGAGAACCCGCACGAGCCCGGCGCCTACTACTGGAACGCCGACAGCCCGTACTGCAAGCACGGGGCCGAGCCCGACATGCACACCGACGGTGAGGCGTGGGACCTCTGGTCCGACCGGCACCCCGTCAGCGACGACGGGCACATCTGCCTCGACGCCCCCGCCGGAGACGCCTGCCTGGCGTGCTCGGCCGACGACGGCGAGATGGTCCCGTGGTCTGCCTGCCGGGTCCGCGAGCACGCCCGGCCCAAGCACGGGATCGTCCCCAACCCGGACGCCGAGCACCAGCAGGTGACCGTCTGGGTCGGCACGACCGACTGCCTGGAGCGGGAGTGCGAGGAGTACTTCAACGACGACGGCGACGAGAACCCCGGCATGGAGCGCTGCTCCCACATCCGCGTGGAGCAGGCGTGCTCCTGCCAGCGAGACAACACCGGCGAGTACAGCGGCGCCCCGTGCCCGGCGCTGGCCATCGCGCCGTGACCACCCGACTAACCCTGAAGGAGCAGCCATGACCACCACCACCCCACGACCGGTAGACGCCGGCATCGCGAAGGCCCAGACGGTGAAGGACTGGTACGACACGCACCCCGGTCGTGCACGCCGGGTCGAGAAGCTGACGGACTGGGCCACCATCCGCCTCGATGACGGGTCCCTGCTCGTGTCGGCCCGTGTCGTGGGCCCGGACCCGGGCACGGCGTTGGAGGAGTTCGGTGTCCGGCAGGAGGAACGCCTGGGGCACAGTGTCGACCCGGCCGCCGGGGACCAGCCGCCCACCCTCGACGTCAGCGTCCCGGGCCGCACAGCGTGTGTTTGGCGTGTGAGCGGCGTGTGGGTGGAGGTGTGGCACCCGAACACCCCCACCCCGCCCCCAGGCCGTTCACGGCCCGCACAGCGGGTTCCCCGCCCCGTACCGGCCCCACCCCGACACCCCGCCGTGGTGACCCCATCCGGGCGCCTCCCGCTCGGAGAACGCCTCACCCGCATGCGCCGCAACCTCGCCCTGAAGGAGAACTGACCATGTACCCCCAGCTGCTCACCCCGGAAGAGAAGCTCGCCGCCGCCAAGGAGGGCCTGAACATCCCGCACATCGTCGTGATCTGCGGATCCACCCGGTTCATGGCCGACATGGCCGAAGCGAACCTGCGCGAGACCACCGCCGGCCACATCGTCGTCGCCCCCGGCTGCAACATGAAGGAGCCGCACAAGCTGTGGGCCAGCGACGAGCTCGCGGAGCCGCTCAAGGCCCGCCTCGACGCCCTCCACCGGGCGAAGATCCGGCTCGCCGACGAAGTGCTGGTCGTGGGGGACTACATCGGCACGTCCACCACCGCCGAGATCCGGTACGCTGCCTCGCTCGGCAAGCCCATCCGGTACACGCACCCCGAGGTCAACCCGTTCGGTGGTATCGCATGAGCGGCTGGCCCGTCGGGACCCGTATCGCCGCGATTCGCAACGCCACCGAGGACACCGTGTTCCTGTTCGGGCGTGGCGTGTACGCCGGTGACCACCCCCGGCCCGGGTCGGGGAACTGGTCGCCGGACACGGTCGCCATGGCGCGCCGGGTGGTCGAGGAGTCCCTGGCCGAGGACGTGGACGCGATGCGTGCTGCGGACGATGCGTTCATGGTCGGCAGGCTCGATGAGGCTGTGGCGGCGGGGAAGCAGACGCGGGAGGAAGCCGACCAGAACCTGGCCGACTACCGGCGGCTGCGCCTCGAACGCGAAGCCGAGCGGGCTGCCATGAGCGTGGACGAGCAGGTCACGGAACTTCTCACGGGTATGGACCTGAACCCGCGCCTCGACCTGGACGGCGGGGGCACGGTATGGGGCTTTGAGTGCTGGTGGATGCCGGAGGCCAAGTTCGACAAGCAGTACCGCCAGCACCGGGTCGTGATGGTTCCGGAGCCTGTCAGGAGCGTCGCATGACCGCCCCCGCCCTGCCGGGCCCGTCGCCTCACGGTGGCGGGCCCGCCCCGTACCTGACCGACACACAGACCCTGGTCCTCCACAGGTTCGCCGAAGGCCATACGTGCCGTCAGATAGCCCGTGAGCTCGGCGTCTCCGAGGTCACCGTCCGCGGGTACTCCCAACGCCTCCAAGGGGCCCTCGGTGCCGAGACCATCGCGCACGCCGTGCACCTCGCCCACCAGCTCGGGATGCTGAACGACCTCCCCCGAAGCGTGCGGCGGGGTCTGTCCCCGGAGCTGGTGGAGGTGCTGCGCCTGGTCGCGGCCGGCATGCCCGATTCGCGGATCGCCCAGGTGCTGGACCGGCCGGTGTACACGGTTTCGGATCAGGTGAAGCGGCTTCGGCAGCGGTTGGGGGCGCGGGACAGGTCGCATGCGGCGGTGTTGGGCATGGCGGCTGGTCTTGTCCGGCCGCAGGACATCGACGCAGCGTGACCGGAGTGGTGTCGGGGTCCGGATCGCTGGGCCTTGATTCCGACACTCACCCCGATTCGAATCGGACATCTTAGACACGCTCACCGGGCGGAGACCCGAGCCACCCATCCAACCCCTTCTTCACGCCTTACCGCCCCGTAACCCACTGTCACATCGCAGGAGAACGTCATGGGAGCAGCGCTCCACCTCGCCCACGTCACCGAACTCCCCGCCCGCGCCCGCAAGCGCAAAGGGGGTGGTGGTGGCGGGGACGGGTACGACCAGTTCGTCACCCGCGTCTACCAGGACAAGCGGATGACCCCCCAGTCGCGGGAGCTCATCCTGCTCCTCGCCTGGCTGACGGACCGGGACCCGAACCGGTTCGACGAGCACGGCCACCCAAGGAAGTGGCGACCGAGGGCCTCGGAGATCCTCGGCGAGTACGGCCGGCCCGGCGGGCGCAGGGAATCCCGGCTCGCTGACCTGTTGTACGCCGACCGCCCCCGCTACGACTTCCCGCCCCTGTCGTACGACCAGCCGTGCGCCGCCCCGATGATCCGCCGCGACGGACTGTGCGGGCAGCCCGCCAACGAGCACGACTACGAAGTCGACCACGAGACGGGATGGAAGACCCCGGTGTACTTCTGCCGACGCCACGAACCGTGGGGCCGCCAGCTGCACCAGCGCCGTGTCCAGGACCCCGGGCCGGAGCCGATCCCGAACGCGGGCGGGCTGATCCTGTCGTACTTCGAGAACGCCGACCCGGCGGCGTGGGCCCGCCTGTACAAGGAGGCCGCCGTGTGGAAGCGGGACCGGTCGTGGGAGCCGCCGAAGGCGTACAGCCTGTGCGCGGATGACTGGCCGGTGCCCGGCCAGGACCCGGTACCGCCCCGCGCCCGGCTGCGTCTCGTTCTCGGCGGCACCGATCTGGATGTCTCCGAGTGACCCCCCGCCAGCGGGCCCGGTGCCCGCACTGCAAGAAGCATGGCGCGGTGAACCGGGACGGCACGATGCGCGCTCACTGGCTTCCCAACGCAGACGGAGAGCGCCCCATTACCAACCGGTGCCCGGGAGTGGGGCGCAGTCCGTCCTCCCACAACCCCCGCCACGTCTCCAAGGAGATCCCTCATGCCCGCACGTGACGCGATCCTCGCCTACCTCGTACAGGCCGGGCTGAGCACGCCCCGGGCGAACGACCACATCGACAAGCTCCTCCAGGAGCACGCCCACCAGCTCGGCGAACGCCTCCGGAACCTCAGCAGCAACGACGAGGGCGCCGACTGGAACTGGTGGGACGCGGCAGAGATCCCGGGTTCGTGCGCGGACCTGATCGACCCGGGCGGTGCGCCGTGACCGCCCGTCGCACGGATTGCCGGTACTGCCCGCAGCGCATAGCCGTCACCACCGAAGGCCGCCTCTGGACCCACGGACCCGTGTACGACCGGTGCGAGGGGTCGGGACGGTTCCCCGAAGACCACGACCGGCCCCGCCGGTACTGGCCGGCCTGGCACCGCGGACGCCGAGTCGCCACCATCCCCGGACCCGACACCTACCAACCACAGGAGAACGCAGCATGATCGAGCAGGAGACCACCCATCAGGGCCCTGGCGTGTACGGGGGCTTGGAGACGCACCGCGGGGAGCGGCATGCCTGCCCGGCCCCGGACTGCGGACCGCAGGGTGTGCGCATCGTCCCGAACCGGCCCGGCGTCGGCGAGGGCGTGACCATTCACTTCCCCGAGGTCGACTACATGGACACACAGCCGTGGTCCGCGGACGTCGGCGTCAGCACGGACACGCTCCGGGAACTCCGGGACGCCATCAACCAGCACCTCAACGAGGAGGCCACAGCATGACCGAGACCCGGGTCGCACAGTTCGTGTGCGACCACGCCTACGAAGTCCGCATGCTCGGCGGGCACCCCCTGTCGGTACGGATCTGCACCCTGTGCGGCACCCCGGACTGGACGGACCTGTACGAGCAGGCCGAGACCCTGTTCCGGTGGGGTCGGGAGGAGGGCCTGGCGGGGAAGCCGCCGCGGGTCACGATCAGCGCCTACGACCGGCCCACGGAGCGCGCCCCCGAGTACGCGGACGTGGGCATCAGGGAGCGCGTCGCGGCCCTTCACGTGCCTGTTCAGCACATGGGGCGAACCTGGTGCGGTGAGTGCTCCGTACGGCGTAGCACGGGCCCGGCAGGCACGGAGGAGTGGGTGGCTTTCATCCCGCACCCCTGCCCGACCATCGACGCTCTCAACGACACGGAGGCCACGGCATGACCGAGCAGACCAACCCCTTCATGGTCCGTGCCGACCAGCTCACACAGATCACGGCCACGAACGTCACTGCGGCGACCATCACGATTCCCGGCGAGAGCGGGCCGCTGGTCACCATCCACCCGGACGGGCGCCTGGAGTACGGGCCCGGGTACGACCCGGACAAGGCTGCCCGGACGTTCTGGGAGGCGATGGGCAGGCACGCCACGCCGGAGAAGCAGTTCGGCCGGCCGCTGGCGCGGGCCATCGATGCTGAGCTCGCCCGCGGGCGGGAGGCGGAGGCCACGGTGGAGGCTCTGCGGGAGCGCCTACCGGTGCTGCGCCGGGCGGTGGAGACGCTGCCTGCGAAGTGCATGTACCACGACGAGACGCATCCGCATGGGTCGTGGCGGGAGGCGTGCTGCGATTCCGGCGTCCCGGCACGGCGTCGCGCCCTGGCCGAGGAAGCCCTGAACGCCCTCACGAAGGAGAAGACGGCATGACGACCAAGGCGGTACGGGCAACGGCCGCGTATGCGGCTTTGACGGCCTCTCACGAGGTTGCCGACTTCTGGGTGCAGCGGGACGCCGAAGCGGTCGCGAAGGGCGGCCACGGCGCGGAGGGAAGGGCTGCGTGTGCGCGGCATGTCGCTTCGTACACGGCGACGCAGGCCCTGGCGCTACTCGCCGCGAACCGGGTGCTGCGCCTCGGCTTGGACTGGCGGCGTGCCGCGGCCGGCCTGGCCGTGTCCGCGGTGACGCACTACGCCGCGGACCGGTCCGGCGGCAGGTGGCGTGAGGAAGGGCCGTCGACCCGGCTGGTCAGGTTCGCGCGGGCGACGGGGCATGCGGGGTGGCTGGAGCGCGATCCGGGTGCGGGGCCGTTATTGGATCAGGCGTGGCACAAGGGCTGGATCGCCGTCGCCGCAGTCGTCGCCGGGGGTGGACGGTGACCGCCCAGAACTCGGCTGCGGCCCGTGCGGTAGCCCTTCGTGCTGGCGCGCGGCGGGGTCCGTGGCGGCGTCTCCTGGCCTTTCTGGGCCTGGGTGGGGCGAGGGTGCGCCGGGCGGACGCTGAGGCGGCCAGGTGGGCGCACGGGGCTGCGGGGGAGGATGCCACGGCCCGGTTACTGGCCCCGCTCACCCGGCAGGGCTGGCATGTGCGGCACGACCTGCGGCTGCCCGGCCGGCGCTTCAACCTCGACCACGTCCTGGTGTCGCCATGCGGGACCGCGGTCGTCGTCGCGGACACGAAGGCGTGGCGCCGGTCGTGGGCGACCGGGGTGGTTCAGGGGCGGGTGCGGTGCGGGCCTGAGGACCGGCACGAGCAGGTCGCGAAGGTCGCCGAGTACGCCCGTCTCGTCGGCCAGGAGTTGAACCTGCCGGGGGTGTTGGTGGTGCCGCTGCTGATAGTCCACGGCTCCCCGGTGGCCGGCGGCGGGTTCGAAGCGGTGGTGCAGGGCGGTCGGGTGTGGGTGCTGGGCACCGAGCTGGTCGTGCCGCGGCTGGTCGGCGCGGTGCGCACGTTGCCTGATTCGCATCGCGCGGCCGCGTTGGCCAGGCGGGTCGATGCGGTGCTTTCCCCGTACGGCGAGGGTCGCTGAGATACTGGCCGCCTTACGCCGCCAGAAAGGACCCGTATGCCGACTCACTTCAAGGACCCGACCCTGACCTGTGACGGGTGCGGTGCTTCGACTGCCCGGCCGACAGGCGTGGAGTACACGGAGGGTTGGAGGCGGCTGTACGAGGCTGGGTGGCGTGGCAAGGGTGATCCGGAGGAGCGTCCCTTGCGGCTTGCCCCGCACGCTTATCTGTGGTCGTGCCCGGAGTGTCCGCCGGTTGCGGAGTACTGACTCAATACGGCGAGGGTGCCGCCCTGTCGAGCGGGCTACTGTCCTGGGGGATGGTGGCCCGCTTTCGTGTGGAGTGGCCAGCCGCGACGGGGGTGACACGGCTGGCCGAGTTCAGTGTGGCAGTCGGGGCCGGGGGTGGGGCGTCGTTTCTCTTTCGGGTGAC
>NZ_SSBI01000079.1 GCF_004795015.1 Streptomyces sp. A1277
CCCCGCGCTGGAAGGAGACCTCCACGCGCCGGTTCTTCCTGCGGCCCTGCTCGTCGTCATTGCTGGCGATCGGGTAGTCCTCGCCGTAGCCCCGGATCTCGAACGTGATCCCGCTGCCGCTCAGCGCTTCGTCCAGCACGTTGTGCACGGCTTCGGCGCGCTTCTTGGAGAGCATGTCACCGTGCTCGGACGAGCCCAGGTTGTCGGTGAACCCGAACACCCGCACCTTCGAGGCGTCCTGCTTCTTGATCTCCTCCGCGATGGCGTTGATCCGCCCCTCGGCCTCGGCGCTCAGCTTGGCGCTGTCCTTGCCGAAGAGCACTTCGGCCTGGAGGGCGAACTTGATGTCCGCGTTGGTGTCCTCCCGCCGCTCCTCGCCGCCCAGGTCCTCGATGACCGATTTGATGTCGAGGACTTTGGGCTGGGCGAGAGTGGCGCCTTCGGGGAGCTTGAGGTCGGTGTCGTTCGGGTCGATCTCGACGGGGGGTTCGGCGGAGGCGGAGGGGTAGGGGCTGTCGTCGGCGAAGGCAGGCGGGGCCCCGAGGACTCCCAGCGCGACCACCCCGGCGAGGACGGTTGTCGCCATGCTGCGGGGGGTCATCCGGAGATCTCGATCGTGGCGTTGGGGAAGCCGGGGAACTGGAGGTCGACCTTGGTCGTGGTGCTCGGGGGGGACGGAAACTGAGCGAAGAAGGTCAGGCTCTTGCCCGCCCCGATGGTCAGCTCGTAGTTGCTGGTGGTGAGCGGTCGATTGTCCGTGTCCCGGAGCACGTAGTAGCGCTTCTTCCCGACCGAGTCCACCAACGTCATACCGGCGAATGAAGATCCTGCACGGGCCACGGCTTCCTCTTGCCCATTCCACTGGAGAGGTGTGACGAAGCTCTGCCCGCTGGTGTTCTTGATCTCCCCACTGATCGTCAGAAAGCCGCCGCTGTCCCGCCTGGCTGAGTGGACGACCATCTCTACGCCTCCGTCGCCCTTGAGGGTGGCGAGCGTCTTGCTGCGGTCGGGCAGCGTCTCGTCGTCTTCGGGGGTCTGCTTGCCTTGCCCCTTGCCCGCGTCGGACGAAGCCGCAGGCGCCTTGTTCGGCCCTTTGTCGTCGCCGCCGCACGCTGCCACGGAAAACAGCAGTGCCGAAGCCAGGAGAACGACAGCCCCAGCCCGGCGCACTTTCCTCACGTGCCGGAGATTCATTCGACATCCTTTGGTTTCATTCGCGATCAATTCTCGACCAAGTGCACGGAAAAAAGGTCGGCCATGTCAGGCATGAGCGTCACGTCCTCGGGGTTCACGGTCCACTCCTTGCCGCCGTCACAGCGCACCTTGCCGACCGGCGCGACCGTCGCCTCGGAGTCCGGATCTTCGTCCGTGTCCGGAGAGCTTCCCGGGTCCGGGGTGCTCTCGGGGTCAGGAGTGCTCTCCGGCTCCGGGGCAAACGAGCAGCGGGGTTCGACCACAGCCACAGCCTCGGCTTCCGCCTTCTTGCCTCCGGTGCCAGGCACGATGCCCGTGCTCATCCCCTTGTCCGACTTCAGACTGACCTCGTAGCCCCATCGCCCGTCGGTGAGAGGACGGCACCGGACAACACTCGCCTTGTTCAGGGCGGCAAACGCGGATGCCTTCCAGCACGCGTTGTCCGGTCCCCCGAGGAACGACGGACTGAACACTGACGCGAAGTAGTCAGGGTCCGCAAGGTGCGACAACAGGTCCGGTTCGAGCAGACTGCGTGATTCCTTTGCCGCGGCCAACGCGGCGGCGTCGGCCGCGCTCTGAGCGCCATTGCGCCGGACACCTGCTTCACCGAACGCGAAGAGGACCAACGCAACGAAGAGCAGACCCACCACCGCTGCAACATAGAGCGGCGTGGCCTGCCCGGAGTCCGTAACACTCCAGCTCAGTCTCCCAGAACCGAAGCGATCTTTTCCCTGAACTTGTTGCCGATGGTCACACCGAGATTGGTATTGAGCAACGCGATCACGATCGCCACCACCAGAATCGTGATGCCGACGTACTCGATCGCCCCCTGGCCGCTGTCCTTCCGGCGCTTCATATAAGCCACAGTCGTGTTCGCCCAGTGGGTCACATAAGTCTGCGTGTTCGCCGCCGCTTTGAGCGCGATGTTCTTCATGAGGATGTCCCCCTCCGAGTGCGACCGACCGGGAATCGGTCGACGTTGATCCGTGAGTCCGCCTGGCATCGGCAACGTGCGTCGGTGCGACGCCCCTCATCAAGCCGTACCGTTTCGTCTTCGCCGTCTTGCGGTCCATCACCTCCCCCTCCCGCACACTCAGCTTCGAATGTCCCACAAATGGCCCCCCGGGGGAGGCCACTTCGCGGGCTCAGCTGCCGAAGATGCCGTTGATGTCGACGTCGGCCGCGTAGTAGAAGCCCACGGCGATCAGGATCATGGTCCCCGGGAGCATGAAGCCGGTGACGATGAGCGTCGCCTTGGGGACGGCCTTGGATGCCTTGCGGCGGGCGTTCTGGGCGTCGGTGCGGCGCATGTCGTTGGCGATCTGGATGAGCGTGTCGACGATGGGGGCGCCGAGTTCCTCGCCCTGCTGGAGGGCGGAGACGAACATGGAGACCTGTTCGGACTCGTTGCGCCTGCGGAGCTGGTCGAAGGCGTCGCGCCTGCTGACGCCCATGTCCATCTGGCGCAGGGTGATCCGCAGCTCGTCGGACCACGGCCCCGCGTACTTGTCCGCCACCCGCTCCAGGGCCTGGCGGAAGCCGAGACCCGCGGAGACGACGACGGCGAGGACGTCGAGGAAGTCGGGGAGGGTCCGGTCGATGTCGTCCTTGCGCCGGCTGATGGCGGCCCGGATGATCACGTCCGTCCAGAGGAAGCCGTAGACGAGCAGGACGATGGCCAGGAAGACCTGCCCGTTCATCAGCATCGCCAGGGCCGCCAGGACGCCGAGGCCGCCGTAGACCGCGCGCCGGGCCGCGTAGCGGTCGACGGTGAGGCCGCGCGGGTTGCCCGCCATGTCCAGCTTGCGCCGGATCCTGTCGACGCGCTTGGGGCCCATCATCGACAGGACCCGGGGGGCGTACGGCATGCCCAGCCGGTCGATCGCCGAGCCGGCCGCGCTGGTGCGGGTGGCGCCGACCTCCAGGGCGATGGCCAGGTCTCCGGGGAGCTTGGCCTCGGCGCGGTACATGCGGATGCCCTGGAAGACGCCGAGGACGGCGAGCCCGGTGACGGCCGCGAGCAGAAGTTCCATCTCTGTACTCCTCGTCTCTTCCGGCCGTCACATACGGACGCGGGTCAGGCGGTTGATCAGGAAGAAGCCGAGAGCGTACAGGCCCGCGGCGATGACGATGGCGATCCGGCCCGGGGTGGCGGCGGCCATGTCGTCGAGGGCGCCCGCGCGCATTCCGTTCACGATGAGCAGGAAGGCCATGCCGAGGACGGGAACGGCCACGGCGGTCACCTTCACCTGTGACAGCAGGGTGGTGACCTCGCGCCGGGTCTCCTTGCGCTCCTCCAGCGTGCCGGTCAGGTTGCGCAGCGAGGAGACGATCGAGCCGCCCGTCCGGTTGGAGAGGATGAGCGTGGAGACCAGGACGGTCAGTTCGCGCGAGGGCAGCCGTTCCACGAGTTCGTTGAGGGCGTCGTCCAGGGAGTGGCCGATGGCCAGGCGGTCGGCCACCCGGCGCAGCTCGGCGTGGGCGGGGTCGTCCAGTTCCTCGACGGCCATGCCGATGGCCGTGCGCAGGGCCAGGCCGGCCTGGGTGGCGTTGGCGAGGACGCGGGTCAGTTCGGGGAGCTGGTTGATGAACGCCTCGGTGCGTTTGGCACGCTGCCAGTTGAGGAAGGCGTTGCCGCCCCACAGGCCGATGAGTACGGCGAGGAGCCCGAAGAACGACGCGAATACGGCGGCCATCACGAAGTAGATCCCGAGCAGGGCGCCCACGACGTAGACGAAGTACTCGCCAGGGGTGAGGTCGAGGCCGGTCACCGCGATCTTGCGCTCGATGCGCTTGCCCAGGCCCGTTCTGCGCAGCCGCCGGTCGATGCCCCGGAAGCGCCGGACGCGGCCCTCGACGGTGAGCTGCCCGGTCTGGGACATGCGGTCGATCAGCGCCCGGCGTTGTTCCCTGCCCGAGGAGTAGCTGTGCAGGCCGAGGACGGCGAGCAGGCAGGCGAGCAGGGTCACGCCGACCGTCAGGAGCGGGAGGTTGTCCATGTCGGGGGCCTTCTGGGTGAGCGGCGGGCGGGGGCGGGGCTTGGGCCGGGGCGCGGGCGGGGTTCAGGCGGTGGAGGTGCGTACGAGGAGTTGTCCGTCGGCGTGGGCGACGCCGAAGGCCGGCGGGACGGCCTCGTTCGTCATGTAGAAGCGTTCGGCGACCCGGCGCGGCACCGGGAAGTACTCGAAGCGCCCGTACACGCGCCCGTCCGCCGCCATCGGGAGGGCGTTGAAGCGGCAGACGGAGACGATGCGGTAGTCCTCCCGGCCGTGCGAGTCGACCACGGCGATCTCGGCGATGCGGCGGGAGCCGTCGCCGTGCCGGGTCAGCTGGACGATCACGTCGACGGCGCTGTTGATCTGGTCGTGGATCGCGGCGAACGGGATCTCGACCTCGGACATGGAGCTGAGGGTCTGCAGCCGCATCAGCGCGTCCTCGGCGCTGTTGGCGTGGACGGTGGCGAGCGAGCCGTCGTGGCCGGTGGACATGGCCTGGAGCATGTCGAGCGTCTCGCCGCCCCGGACCTCGCCGACGATGATGCGGTCGGGCCGCATGCGCAGGGAGTTGCGGACGAGGTCGCGGATGGTGATGCGGCCCTTGCCCTCCACGTTGGAGGGGCGGCTCTCCAGCGTGATCACGTGGGACTGCTGGAGCTGGAGTTCGGCGGAGTCCTCGATGGTCACGATGCGCTCGCCGTCCGGGATCAGCCCGGACAGGGCGTTGAGCAGGGTGGTCTTGCCGGTGCCGGTGGCCCCGGAGACGATCACGTTGAACTTGGCGCGGACGAAGCCGGCGAGCAGGATCAGCATGGGCTCGTCCAGCGAGCCGAGGGAGATCATCTCCTGGAGCGTGAAGGCCCTCGGGAAGCGGCGGATGGTGAGGATGGGCCCGGACAGGGAGAGCGGCGGGATGATCACGTTGACGCGCTCGCCGGAGGGGAGCCGGGCGTCGACCATCGGGTTCGCCTCGTCCACGCGGCGGTTGACCGTGGAGACGATGCGTTCGATGGTCTGCATCAGCTGCTCGGTGGACGAGAAGCGCATCGGGAGCAGTTCGAGGCGTCCGCCGCGCTCCACGTAGACCTGTTCGGGGCCGTTGACCATGATCTCGCTGATGGAGGCGTCCTCCAGGAGGGGTTCGAGGATGCCGAGGCCGAGCGCCTCGTCGACGACGCGGCGGATGAGCTGCGAGCGTTCCACGGAGGACAGGACGGGGCCCTCGCGGCTGATGATGTGGCCGAGGACGCGTTCGAGCCGCGCCCGGCGCTCGGCGGCCGCGAGGGCGGACATCTCCGCGAGGTCGATCTCCTCCAGGAGTTTGGCGCGGTAGACCCCGACCAGCCGGCTCTCCTCGCTCATCCCGTTCGCCGGTTCGGGACTGGTGATACGCGCTCGCAGGCTCATGTGCTCAACTCCCTCGATTCCTGTCGCCGCTGGGTCGGTTCCGGGTCAGTCGCTCGGCATGGTGGCGCTCTTCTCGACGGAGCCGAAGGAGAACATCGGCAGGAGAGCGGGGATGGGCACCCGCACCGTCACGGTCACCGATTCGCCGCCGTCCTGCGCATCGACCGAGGCCCCGTCCGCCAGCCAGCCGCTCATGGACTCCAGGGCCACCGCCCGCGCCCGGTACGTCTGGTGGTCGGTCGAGGCCACCCGGGCCGCCGACCGGGCCGCCGTACCCGCCTGCTGGGCCGCGTACACGGCGATGCCCAGCTGGACCACGGCCAGCGCGACGACGAGGAGGAGGGTGAGGACCCCCACGTACTCGATGGCGGCCTGGCCCCGCTGGCCGCGGGGTGCCGCGCGCCCGCGCCTCACCATGCGTCACGCCCCTCGTTCCTGGCCTTGGCCTCGCCCGTCGCGTGCCACGGCAGGCCGAACGCCCCGGGGAACAGGAGCGGCACGTCGAGCCGCACCGTCGCGGTGACCATCTCGCCGGACCCGGGCTCGGGGCAGACCACCCGGGCCTTCCAGGCGCCGGACACGTCCTCGCGCACGGCCCGCTCGCAGGCCGCCTGCCGGCCGCCCTCCGCGACCGCGGCCGCCCTGACCGCCTTGTCGGCGGCGTTCCCGGCGAGGATGTACGTGTAGCAGACCATCGCGGCCTGCCAGAGCAGCGCCAGGGTGATCAGGATCAGCGGCAGGGTGCCGACGAACTCGATCGCGGTCTGGCCCCGGTCGGACCGGCCGTGGCGAAGGCCCCCGGGGTGGGGGCTGCCCGGCCCCGGGTGTCGCCGCCGGCCCGCTCGTAAGAGGTTCATGACGCAACGGTCCTCCTCGATCGCCTCGGTCGTCGCGCGTTCACTTCACACGTCCCCGCCGGCCGCCCGACGCGGCGCGGTCGCCCTTCAATCTGCCCCCTCGGGGGGCGCCTTCCGCGTTCTTGACCAGACCGAGATCTCCGGCGAGCGCCCACAGGGCCTGCTTCACGGTGGATTTGGCCTCCAGGTCCTGGAGGCGGCCCGCGTCCACCACCGCCTGGAGCTCCTTGAAGTGGGCGGGGACCGTGATCCGGGCGACCCTGGTGGCCGTGATCTTCTCGATCAGGGCGGGCTGGATCTCGGTGCTGCGGGTGTGGCGGTTGACGAGTGTGACGGTCTCCTCGGCCTTGCGGACCTGGAGCCGGTCCCAGAGGCGGACCATGCGTTTGGCGGCGCGGACGGTGATCACGTCCGGTGTGGTGACCAGCAGGGTGTGGTCCGCCATCTCGATGGCCGCCGCGTTGGCCGAGTTCATGTGCGTGCCGCAGTCGATGACGACGACCTCGTAGCGGTGGCGCAGTGCGCTGACGGTCTGGCGTACGACGCGGTCGCTGACGTCCTCGCCTCGCTCCCCCTCGCCGGGGGCGAGCAGCAGGGCGAGGCCGGTGTCGTGGTTGTACAGGGCGTCCTGGAGGACGCGCGGGGAGATGTCCTGGATGGTGGAGAGGTCGACGATGGAGCGGCGGAACTGCACGTCGAGGTAGGAGGCGACGTCCCCCGACTGGAGGTCCAGGTCGGCGAGGGCGACCGTGTGCCCGGAGGCGGCGGCGGCGAGGGCCAGTTGCACTGCGGTGACGGTGGTGCCGACGCCGCCCTTGGCGCCGCTGACCGTGACGACCGTGCCGCCGGGGCCGGTGAAGACCTCGGCGCCCGCCCCGAGGTGGCGGCGGACCCCGGTGGACCAGCCGGCGGCACCCTGGACGCGCTGGGCCAGCTCCTCGTACGAGAGAGGGAGGCCGATCAGGCCGCGGGCGCCGGCGTCCATGGCGGCCGAGTAGAGCCCGGGGCTCGCGTCGGTGGTGACGAGGACGACCCCGACCGCCGGGAAGCGCAGGGCCACCTCCCGGATCAGCTCCAGGGCCGGGACCGGGCCGATCCGTTCGTGGACGAGGACCACCTCCGGCAGCTCGTCCAGGGACTCGGCGGCGAGCTGGGCCAGGGTGTCGAGCAGTGAGGTCGAGTCGCCGAGCGGCGCGGCCGGCTCCGCGTCGGGGAGCTGGCCGAGCAGCGTGGTGACGGCTCGGGCGGCTTCGGCGTCGCCGACGGCCGGGAGGATGCGTGTGCTCATCCGGTCCTCACTTGTTCTTGTCTTCGTCGAGGTTGTAGCTGCCCTCGCCCGGGCGCAGGGTGGTGGGGCTGTCGTCGGGCAGCAGGGCGAGGCGGACGTGCTCGGCGAAGGACTCCGCGTAGGCGACGCGCTGGGCGTCGGTGGTGTCCAGGGCGAAGGTGATCGGGACGGCCTCGGTGGGGCCCTCGGCGCGGTTCTCCTGCTTGGGTTCCAGGGAGGTCAGCCGGCCGACGTCGATGACCTTGGCGTTGGCGACGATGACGCGTGAGGTCGGCCGGTCCTTGTCGGTGCGGCCGGCGAAGGTGGCGTAGATGTTGACCAGGTTGCCCGGCCGGATCTTGCCGGCGACCCCGGTCGCCGCGTCGATCATGATGGCGATCTCCTGCTGCCCGTCCTTGAGCTTCGGGCGGTCGACCAGCATGTCGTCCTGGAGCAGCGAGCCCTGGTGGAGTTCGGTGACCGCGATCTTGCCGCGGAGGGCGGAGAGGTCGGTGACGGCGTTCTTGGAGAGCCAACGCCTGGGTATCGAGATCTTCTCGAACTGGCGTGCCTCCAGAGGCCGGTAGGGCTCGATCGTGGTCCTGACCCGGTACGCGGTCACCTCGGGGCCGACCTTCGAGTTCACGTCACTGATCACCGAGAGCACACCGGCGAAGGCCGCGAAGGCGCACAGGACCGAGAGGAGGAGCAGGATGACGCCGCGGCGTTGCCGTGAGTTCATGGGCGGAGCAACCTCGCTGGGGGATGTGGGCCGGCGGTCGGGGAGCTGGGTGGCGGTACGGGGAGGGGCTGCCGCCGGTCCTCAGGGCCTGAGGGCAACGGCACCGTTCGACCGGTTCTCGGGGGGGTTCAGCGGGGCGTTGCACAGGCCGCAGCGGTCGCCGATGAGTTCGTTTCCGCACCAGGTACAGACCTCTCTGCGCACTGAGGAAACCAATTGGTAAATCAGCGAGATATCGGGCAGGAAGGCGGCGAATTCGATCAGTTTCGACGTGCCCCACCAGCCGGCCGATTCCTCGGGGAGTGCGGCCTCGTGCACCGCCTGCACCTGCCAGCCGGCGGCGAGGGTGCCGGTCACCCACTCCGACTGCGACTGCCCCCGCGCGACGAGGAGGTGCGTGGCGAACCGGGGCCCGGCGAGTTCGCCCGTACCGACCCTGATGAGCTGCGGTTCCGGGTTGGCCAGCACGCCGAACTGCGAGCCGGGGACCCAGGACTTGGCGTGCGTCTTGAGGGTGACCGGGACCCGGTCCAGTTTGGTCACCGAGTTGAGCAGCGCCCCGGCGTGGATGTAGTGGGAGAGGAGCCGGGCGGCCGACGCGATCACGCCCGCGCTGAAATCGCAGATGGACAGCTGCCGTAACTGGCGCACGAGCACGGCGACCCCGAGCGGGGGCAGCGGTGATTTGAGCAGCGCGATCCGGTCGCTCTCCAGGACGGAGCGAATCGTGTGCAGGCGCCGCTCGTGGGCGGCCGGAATGCCGGCGGGGTAGACGGCGATGACGTATCCGTGCTGCTCCAGGAGGAGTTGCATGTCGCCGATCGCCTGGTCGAGGGGCTGCTCGCCGGGGGCGCGCAGGACGACGGCGGGGGGCGTCTGCTGGTCCTGCGGGGGCAGCACGAGGCCGGGACTGGTCACTGCTATTGCTGTCGGCACGCCGTTCCCCGTTCACCTCGGGCCGCCGCGTACCGCCGGCCGTAATCGTTCCCGCCGGGTGCTTCCGCTCGGATGCTCCCGCCTGAGCACTTTATCCACGTACGGCAGGGCAGAGAACACCTTCAAGAAGTCGGTGGGGCACGGCTGATGAAGTCTTCTCTGGGTGTTGGTGCGGCAAACCGTCCCAGGTGACCGGTTGTTGATTTTCGTACGGTTCGGCGGCCTCCGCCGGGCCTTCCGTGTGCCCTTCGGGCCGCTCCGTCGCAACCGGTCGCTGCCAGAGGTCTTGACAACTTGATTGGTCTGGACCAGTTTATCGCCCAGCGGTGGCCACCGTTCCTCGATTCCACACCCCCGACACCCCCGTGTCGCTCCCCCGCCATCCCCGAACTCCCCCGGAGGCAGCAAGTGGATCGTTCCCCCGCACCGAGCCGCAGGAGACGCCGCACCCGTCCGGTCCTCGGCTCCGCCATGGCGGTCGTCGCCGCCGGCGCGCTCACCCTGACCGGGCTCGTCACCAGCGCCGAGGCCGCCGACGTCAACGTCGCCAAGAACGCCGGCTTCGAGTCGGGCCTCGCCAACTGGACGTGTACCGGCAACTCCGGCACCACCGTCTCCTCCCCCGTGCACGGCGGCACCTCGGCCCTCCAGGCGACCCCGGCCGGCCAGGACAACGCCAAGTGCTCGCAGACCGTGGCCGTCAAGCCCAACTCGACGTACGCGCTCAGCTCCTGGGTCCAGGGTGGTTACGCCTACCTGGGCGCCAGCGGCACCGGCACCACCGACGTGTCGACGTGGACCCCGGGCTCCAGCAGCTGGACCAAGCTCAGCACCAGCTTCACGACCGGCCCGAACACCACGTCCGTCACCGTGTACACGCACGGCTGGTACGGGCAGGCCGCCTACCTCGTCGACGACGTCTCGGTCAGCGGCCCGGACGGCGGCGGCGGCACCGACCAGCCCGGCCCGTCGATCCCCGGCGCCCCCGCCGGGCTCGCGGTCGGCTCGACCACGCCCTCCTCCATCGCCCTGTCCTGGAACGCGGTGTCCGGCGCGACCGGCTACACCGTCTACAAGGACGGCGTGAAGGCGACCACCTCCACCGGCACCTCGGCGACCGTCACCGGGCTCTCCGCCGACACGGCGTACCAGTTCGCGGTGACCGCCACCAACGCGGCCGGTGAGTCCGTCAAGTCCGCCGCCGTGAGCGGCCGTACGGCCAAGTCCGGGACGGGCAACCCGAACCCCGGCACCTCCGTGCCCAAGCACGCGGTCACCGGCTACTGGCAGAACTTCAACAACGGCGCGACCGTCCAGAAGCTCAGCGACGTGCCCGCGAACTACGACATCATCGCGGTCTCCTTCGCCGACGCCACGTCCACGCCCGGTGCCGTCACCTTCAACCTGGACTCGGCGGGC
This sequence comes from Streptomyces sp. A1277, assembly GCF_004795015.1. GTDB lineage: Bacteria > Actinomycetota > Actinomycetes > Streptomycetales > Streptomycetaceae > Streptomyces. Next base: position 10,819 of record NZ_SSBI01000079.1, read on the forward strand.
CTGAACGGCTACACCGTCGACCAGTTCAAGGCCGACATCAAGGCGAAGCAGGCGGCCGGCAAGAACGTCATCATCTCGGTCGGCGGCGAGAAGGGCTCGGTCTCGGTCAACAGCGACGCGTCCGCGACCAACTTCGCCAACTCGCTCTACTCGCTCATCCAGGAGTACGGCTTCAACGGCGTCGACATCGACCTGGAGAACGGCCTCAACTCCACGTACATGACGAAGGCGCTGCGTTCGCTGTCGCAGAAGGCGGGCTCCGGCCTCGTCATCACGATGGCCCCGCAGACCATCGACATGCAGTCCACCGCGGGCGAGTACTTCAAGACGGCGCTCAACATCAAGGACATCCTGACCGTCGTCAACATGCAGTACTACAACAGCGGTTCGATGCTGGGCTGCGACGGCAAGGTCTACTCGCAGGGCTCGGTGGACTTCCTCACCGCGCTCGCCTGCATCCAGCTGGAGGGCGGCCTCGACCCCTCGCAGGTCGGCCTCGGCGTCCCCGCCTCCACCAGCGGCGCGGGCAGCGGCTACGTCTCCCCGTCGGTCGTGAACGCGGCCCTGGACTGCCTGGCCAAGGGCACCGGCTGCGGCACCTTCAAGCCGTCGAAGACGTACCCCGGTGTGCGCGGCGCGATGACCTGGTCGACCAACTGGGACGCCAAGTCGGGCAACGCCTGGTCGAACGCGGTCGCCCCGCACGTCCACGGCCTGCCGTAAACCACCATCTGCCGTCCTCTCCGCCGGCAGCACCGACCAGCAGCGCCGCCGCTCCCCCGGCGGCGCTGCTGCGTGCGGGGCCCTGTACGGGCGTGCACGGCTTCGATACCGGTGACGCAACAGTCCTGTACGGGAGTTGCCCGACCGCATGGATGTCCGCGCCCGCCCATGTCACCGTTGACAGGCGCGGTGCTGGGGCGACAGGGGGAATGACATGGCCGGGGCGCGGATCGATGCGCTGGGCGGGGACGACCCGGCGGCCCTCGGGCCGTACCGTCTGCTCGGGCGGCTGGCCTCCGGGGGCATGGGCCGGATCTATCTTTCCCGCAGCGGCGGCCGCGGTCTCGTCGCCGTGAAGACGCTGCCGGCCGAGGGCCGGGCCGGCGAGACCGACCGGCGGCGCTTCGCCCGCGAGGTGGCGCTCGCGCAACGCGTGGACAGCGCGTTCACGGCTCGCGTACGGGACGCCGACCCGGACGCCCGGTGGCCCTGGATGGCCACCGACTACATCGCGGCGCCCCCGCTCTCCGAACTGGTGCGCTCCTGCGGGGTGCTGCCCGCGTCGGCCGTACGGTGGATCGCGGCCGGCACCGCCCAGGCCCTGGTCGCGCTGCACGAGGCGGGGATCGTCCACCGCGACGTGAAACCGCAGAACGTGCTGCTGCCGCTGGACGGGCCGCGCGTCATCGACTTCGGCATCTCGCACGCCGGCGACCTCACCCTCACCGGCCTCACGCTCGGCACGATCGCCTTCACCTCGCCCGAGCAGGCCCGCGGCGAGGAGTCGACGGCCGCCTCCGACGTGTACTCGCTGGGGGCGACGCTGTTCCTGCTCGCCACCGGCCGGCCGCCCTACCGCTCCGACGGCGACACCCTGCGCCTGCTGGCCCGCGTGCAGCGCGGCCAACTCGATCTCGCCGGCCTGCCGAAGGATCTCGTCTCGACGATCCGGCCGTGCCTGGCCGTCCAGCCGCGCCACCGGCCGACCCCCGCCGACCTGCTGGCCCGCTTCCGTGCGCAGCAGGCCGGGCTGCCGACGACGTCGAGCGGCACCCGCTGGCTGCCGCCGCGCTGGACGGCACTGATCGGCGCGTACGCCACCCAGGGCATCGAGTTGGCCGACGACCGCTCCGCGGACCCGGCCGGCGCCGCCCCGACCCTCGTCCAGCGCACCCGACCGGTCCCGCAGCCGCCCCCGACGCTGGTCTACTCCCCGGAGCGGCAGGCGAGGGCCGACCGCGACCGCACCCGGCGCGAGATGGCGGCCCTCGCCGAGCTGGCCGCGCGCCAACGCGCCGAGCAGGCCGAACGCGAACAGGCGGAGCGCGAGCAGGCCGAACTCCTCGCCCGCCAGCAGGCGGAGCGGGCCGAACGCGAGCGGGCCGAGCAGGAGCGGGCGGCCAGGCAGCGGGCCGAGCAGGAGCGGGCGGCCAGGCAGCGGGCCGAGCGGGAACGGGCCGCCGCGATCGCGCTGCTGGCGTGGCAGCCCTGGGCGAAGGCGGGCGGTGACGACGGCGGTTCGGCCTCGGACACCACCGCGTCCGGCTCGGTCACCTCCGGCAGCGACCTCGACACCCACGGGGACGACCGGGCCGGCGCCGACGCGGACACGGATGCGGATACGGATACGGGCTCCGACACCGGCTCGGACACGGGCTCCGGCGACAGCGAAACCGACAGCGGCAGAAACAGCGACAGCGACAGCGACAGCGGCAGCGACACCGCGGAGGAGCCGACGCCGACCCCCACGCCCACCCCGACGCCCACCATGGACGCCACCGACCGGGCCTTCGCGGCCGTGCACGCCGGGGACTGCCTCAACGTGTACAACGACGGGTACGACCACATGAGCGCGAACCGCCCGGTCCGGGTGAGCTGCACCGCCTCGAACGCGTACATGCACGTCAACCGGGTCAGCACCCGCTCGGGCGCGTCCAGCTCCTGCGACACCGGGGCGGGCTTCACCTGGTGGAGCAGGACGGGCGACGACGGGGTCGTACGGACCCTGTGCCTGGACCGGGTGTACCGGGCGGGCCAGTGCTTCCCGGCCAAGGTCAAGGGGGCCACCAACGCCGACCTGACGGTGGTGTGGAGCTGCAACGCGTCCACGGTGCCCAAGGCGGGCCAGTCGATCCTGCGGATCACCGGCTTCTACCGGGCCCCGAAGGCGGGCCAGAACTGGACCTGCCCGGCGGGGCCCGGCGAACGCTTCTGGTACTGGCAGGTGAACCAGGGCCGCAGCATCATCTGCGCCTCGGCCGCCTGACCCGTACGCGTACCCGTACCCGTACCCGTACGGCTAGATCACCAGGCTGAGCAGCGCCGCGACCGCGAATCCGGCGACCGACAGGACGGTCTCCAGGACGGTCCAGGACTTCAGGGTGTCGCGCTCGGAGATGCCGAAGTACTTCGACACCATCCAGAAGCCGCCGTCGTTGACGTGCGAGGCGATGATCGAGCCCGCCGAGATCGCCATGATGATCAGCGCGAGGTGCGGCTGCGAGAAGTCCTGGTTCTCCACGAGCGGGACCACGATGCCGGCGGTCGTCACGATGGCGACGGTCGCCGAGCCCTGGGCGATGCGCAGCACGGCCGAGATCAGCCAGGCGAGCAGGATGACGGGCAGGCCGACGTCGTTGAAGGTGTCGGCGAGCGCGTCCGCGATGCCGCTGCCCTTGAGGACGGCGCCGAAGATGCCGCCCGCGCCGACGACCAGCAGGATGTTGCCGACCGGCTTCAGGGACGAGGTGGAGACCGACTCCAGGGACTTGCGGGACCAGCCGCGCCGGATGCCCAGCAGGTAGTACGCGAGCAGCAGGGCGATCGTCAGGGCGACGAACGGGTTGCCGAAGAACTCGACGACCGAGCGCGGTGTCGAGGGGTCGAGCGCGATGGAGGAGAACGTCGCGGCGAGGATCAGCACCAGCGGGGTGCCGATGATGGCCAGCACGGTGGAGAGCGCGACCGGTGCCTCGTGCGGGGTGGCCCCGGCGGCCCGCTGCTCGGCGACGACCGCGGCCTTCGCCTCCTCGGCGGCCTCGACCATGTCCTGCGGGACGTCCACGAAGATCCGCTTCCCGATCCAGGCGGCGTAGCCCCAGGCGGCCAGGACGGACGGGATGCCGACGAGGGCGCCCATCAGGATGACCCAGCCCAGCGAGACGTGGAAGAGACCGGCGGCGGCGACCGGACCCGGGTGCGGCGGCAGGAACGCGTGGGTCATCGACAGGCCGGCGAGGAGCGGCATCGAGTACAGCAGAATCGATTTTCCGGACCGCTTGGCGGCGGCGTAGACGATCGGGGCCAGGACGAAGATGCCGACGTCGAAGAAGACCGGGATGCCGAAGATCAGACCGGTCAGGCCCATCGCGAGCGGGGCGCGCTTCTCGCCGAAGAGCCGCAGCAGCCGGGCGCTGAGCACCTCGGCGCCGCCGGAGACCTCCAGGATCGCGCCGAGCATCGTACCGAGGCCGATGATGATCGCGACATGGCCGAGGATGCCGCCCATGCCGGACTCGATGACGGAGACGGCGGCGGACTTCTGCACCGTGCCGAAGAGTTCGGTGACGGAGAGCCCCGCGCCCAGGCCGACGGCTATGGACACCGCGAGGAGCGCGACGAACGGCTGGAGCCTGACCTTGATGATCAGGAAGAGGAGGAGCGCGATCCCGAGCGCGGCGACGGTCAGCAGACCGGGCGTGCCGTCGACCAGGAGGAGAAGTCCACCGGTGTGGGGTGGCGTCTCGGCGGGGGTGGCGCCTGCGGCGAGCTGCATGGGTGACTCCGTTGTTCTTCCATGTACTTGGGCAGGGGGGACCGCGGCACGGCGCCTGTGTCTTGCGCGGCGCCGTGCCGGGCGGGGTGGTGCGGGGGTGGTTCAAGGGGTTACGGGGATGGCTCAGCCCAGGACGGCGAGGGCGTCGATCTCGATGAGCAGGCCCTTGGGCAGGCCGACGTAGACCGTGGTGCGCGCGGCGGGCGCCTCCTTGAGGTCCTGCTCCGCGAAGTACGCGTTGTAGATCTCGTTCATCTCGGCGAAGTGGTCCACGTCCGTGAGGTAGACGCGCATCATCATCACGTCGTCCCAGCTCGCGCCGCCCTCCTCCAGGATCGCCTTGACGTTGGCGAAGGTCTGGAGGGTCTGCTCGCGCAGGGTGGGCCCGGCGGGGGTGGGGGCCTGGCCCTCGACGGCGGGCAGGAAGCCGACCTGGCCGGCGACCTGGAGGATGTCGCCCTTGCGCACGCCGTGCGAGAACTTCGCCGGCGGGGTGGTGTGGGTGCTCGGGGTGAGGGCGGTCTTGGCGGTCTTGTCGGTCATCGCTGATCAGGCTTTCTTGGGTCGGTTGCTGCCGGAGTACTCCCGGCTGATGGTGTCGGCGGTGCGACGGACCAGGGGGAGCAGGGTGAGGAGTTCCTCGGCCGTGACGACCACGTTCGGCGCGGAGACCGACATCGCGGCGACGACGCGCCCGTCGGCGCCGCGGATGGGGGCGCCGACGCAGTTGATGGACTCCTCGTGGCCACCGAGGTCGGTGGCCCAGCCCTGTTCGCGTACGGTGGCGAGCTCCTTGAGGAACGCGGCGGCGCCGGGCGTCGAACGGGACGTGTACAGGGGGTAGTCGAGCTTGTCGGCGATGGCGCGCCGCTCCGCCTCGCTCAGGTCGGCGAGCAGCAGCTTGGCCACGGCGGCGACGGTGATCGCGACGGGCTTGCCGATCCGCGAGTACATGCGGACCGGGTAGCGGCTCTCGACCTTGTCGATGTAGAGGACCTCGTTCTCCTCGTACACGGCGAGGTGGACGGTGTGCCCGCAGTGCTCGTTGAGCTCGACCAGGTGCGGGTGGGCGATCTCGCGCACGTCGAGGTTCTCGACGGCCTCCTGGGCGAGCGCGAACAGGCGGGCGCCGAGGCGGTAGCGCTGGTCCTGCTGGCGGTAGACGAGGCCGTGTTCGTGGAGCGTACGGAGCAGGCGCAGCGCGGTGGACTTGTGGACGCCGAGCCGCTCGGCGACCTGTCCGAGGTCGGCGGGCCCCTGGGCGAGGAGCGGCAGGATGCTGAGCGCCCGGTCGACGGTCTGACTCATGTCGTACGTACCTCCGTGTTCTCCCCCGTCCAGCCGGGGCCGAGACGCAGTCTCCCCCAGGCGTCGTCGTCCAGTGCCGCGAGGTGGTCGGCCCGGTCGCGTGCGGGCGGGTCGGTGAGGTCGCCGGGGACGGTGAGCACGGCGGCGGCCATCAGGTGGCCGTGGCGGGCGCGGGTGCGGACGGGGAGTCCGCGCAGGGTGGCGGACAGGAAACCGGCGGCGAAGGCGTCGCCGGCGCCGACGGGGGCGACGACGTCGACGCGGAGGGCGGGG